>JAZRWK010000008.1:0-124234 GCA_045599665.1 Candidatus Cryptobacteroides sp. | reverse complement strand
TTCTGGACATAACGCATTCCCTCCAGGTCACGGCGTATCGTTCGCTCATTCACACCATATTTGAGGGCAAGCTGATCCAATGTCTGCTTGCCCTCTACATAGTCTGTTATTACCTGTGATTTATCGCGGCGAACACCGCCGTCAAAACGGCGGCCACAATCATTGCATTTGTACCTTTGAATGCGGCCTCTCAGGCCATTGTGGACCACATTTGAAGACCCACAGAAAAAGCATTTTTTTAAGCATATCAATGATAATCTCTACAAAGATATGTAAATCAATCATTTATAGCGATTTCATCACCCAAAATGTCCACCCCGCCAAATATTTTGGAAAACACAAAAAAGCCGAAGCGTAATGCTTCGGCCTTCGAGCTCCTCAAGTAGGACTTGAACCTACGACCCCCTGATTAACAGTCAGGTGCTCTAACCAACTGAGCTATTGAGGAATTTTCGCTGTTTTTCCAGCCCCAAATGTTGTTCGGGATTGCAAAGGTACGATAAAAAGGTATAACTCCAAATTTTTTTTGCATTTTTTTGAGGCTTTCATTTTACACATTTTTTTCTACCTTTGCGTTAGTAACCATTCTTGTCATGGATATCGATCTTCTGTCAAAAATGATCAAGGAATTGATTATGGACACCGATGAAGTCTCGCTTCCCGGTGTCGGTACTTTTGTCGCCGAGATTGTCCCTTCGACCTTCTCCGACAAGGGTTACACCATCAATCCCCCGTACAGACGCCTGTCTTTCAGACAGAGGCAGACAGAAGAGGACACGATGCTGGCCGATTTCTATGCCAGCAGCAACAATCTCGACAAAGCCAGCGCCGGACTGATCATCAACGACTTCCTCCGCGAGCTCAAAGACGTCCTTCAGGAAAAGAAGACAATAATATTCCCAGGGCTCGGACGACTCAGAGCAACAAGAGAGAATAATTTCTTCTTCGTTGCAGACGAAGACCTTGACATCTACCCTGCGGGTTTCGGCCTCGAAGCCGTGTCGCTCAAGACCCACGAGGAAACCCCAGAAGCCGTCGCCGCCGCAATCTCCAGCCTCAAGAACATAATGGACAAGTCCGAGCCAGAGACGATTGACAAGACAGAGACCATGGTGCCTGCAGCAACTGCAGTACCTCCGGTCGAGGAGCCGGTAGCAGCCGAAGAGCCAGTTGTTGAAGAGCCAGTTGTTGAAGGGCCAGTTGTTGAAGAGGTTGCCGTTGTCGAAGAACCTGTCAAGGAAGTCGAACCGGCAGTCGAAGAGCCGGTTGTCGCCCCTGCTGCAGAAGCGTCTGAGCCTGTAACTGCCGAACCGGAAATAATTGCCGAGCCGGAAGTAACTGTCGAGCCGGAAGTAACTGCCGAACCGGAGCCAAAAATATCTCCACTAGAGGCCGCTGAGTACTATGTCAATCCAGACAGAAGGTACCAAAGCACAGTCAGAGCCGGCAGAAGCATCCTTATGGTCATTCTTTGGGTGGCAATCGCCGTAGCTGCCTTCCTGATCCTGTTCGTTCTTCTGGCGCGGATCGCACCGAATTTCATTGACAGCATCCTCTACACGAAGGAGGAACTGGAAATCCTCAGGTACTAGATTTGGATTTGTCAGTAAACCACATAGATATGAAAAGCATTTGGAAACTTATGGCAATTGTTGCCATCTTCACCGGTCTTGCAGTATGCAAGAAGGCTCCGGTCTCTGTTCAGTCGATATCGTTGGACAAGAGTGAAATTGAACTTGGGGTGGGAAATAGCACTGTGCTCGTGGCCACGGTCTTGCCCGATAACGCCGATGACAAGACTGTCGTCTGGAGCATTGCCGATCCAAGCATAGTGACAGTCTCTAACGGAACCGTCACAGCCGTGAAGGTTGGAGAGACAAAGATCACGGCTACATCTGCAGGATTCACTGCGGAATGTGCAGTGAGTGTGTTCTATGATGCTCCTGCAGTTGACCTCGGTCTCAGCGTAAAGTGGGCGTCATACAACGTGGGTGCCAAGAACGTAGACGGTCGTGGCTCATACTTCGCCTGGGGTGAGACAACAGAGAAAGAGAATTATTCCTGGTCAAACTACAACTGGGGTAACTTTGACAGCAGCGCAAAGCCTAAATATGGTATTACTAAGTATACCGCCGATGTCGAAGGTGGTGACGGTCTCAAGACCCTACAGCCGGGTGACGATCCTGCAACCGTGAACTGGGGCGCCAAATGGCGCACACCAACCCATGATGAGGTTAAGGAACTTCTTGATAAAACAAAGTGTGAATGGACCTGGGATGCTGCGAAGAAAGGCTATACAGTCAAAGGACTTAAGACCGGAAACTCGATTTTTCTGCCAGCAACAGGCGATCGCGTCGAATCAGTTCTCGAGAAAGTCGGAACGGTCGGTAGCTACTGGTCATCGTCGTTAAACCAGACAACGATGCGAGATGCGTACCTCCTCGGCTTCGATATCGATACTTACTTACCTCTCATTCATCCCTATGCCTATCGCTTCTGCGGCCACTCGGTCCGTGCGGTTACTGAGTACTAACAAGTTCGTGCGGAATCAATCCTGCTGAACAAGATATATCTAACAACAAGAGCTGCCATACGAAATGGCAGCTCTTGTTGTTTTCCTGCAACACGTAGTTTAGCGAATGCTTACGATTCACCGATCATATAGAAAAACAAGGCCCGGGCGCACAAACCATGCACCCGGGCCTGTCAGATAACTTCCGACCCCTACTTGACTCTGAGGTTACGGCCGATCTTAAGGACGGTCCTTGTAGTGAGGCCAGGATTGAGGCGGCAGATCGCATTGACTGTCGTGCCGTTACGTTTGGCAATCGTAGAAAGGGTATCTCCACTGCGGACCTTGTAGTACTTGGCAGCAGCAGCCTCCTTTGCAGCCTTCTCCTCCGCTGCCTTTTTCACTGCAGCGAGGGAATCAGCGACTGCATAGTCCCTCTCATCGCCAAGAAGAATGTCATCCTCCTCGTCGTCTGACTCCGGGACGTACTTGCTGTTGGCATTGAGATATTTCTTTCTCAGCACGAACAGGCGGTGGCGGAGAGTACCCGACTCGAAATCGATAAGCCACTGAGGATCGAATGCGAAGCCCTGGTAGCGGGTCTCGAAATGGAGATGTGGGCCGGTAGAGCGCCCCGTAGAGCCTCCAAGACCGATTTCCTGGCCGGCATCAACCCAGTCACCTACTTCGACCTCTCTCTTTGAAAGATGTCCGTAATATGTCTCAAGGCCATTTTCGTGACGGATGATCACAAGGTTGCCATAGCCGGTATAGTACTTCGACAGGCGGACCTTACCTGAGAACGCCGCATATACGGGATCTCCGGTCTTGAGCGGAAGGTCGACACCCTGATGGCGACGGCGATGCCTGTATCCGAACGGAGAGTAGACCTTGGTCTGGCGAGGACACTTGTATTCTCCCAGGTCGTCTACAATCCAGAGCTTGATGCTCTCAGGGATGTCTTCGAGCTTCGTGGTATATGGCACGGCGCGTTCAGAGTTCCATGCCTCGTTGAAGATATCCTGGCTCATGATGGTCTGGGGATCCCTGTAGTACTTCCATGTAAAATCCTCAAAGAGGATGAGATTCACACCAGGAGTATTGGTCTCGATCGTGTCAAGAGCATTGGCTACAGTGGCATCCAGGGACTTCATAGGCTTGAGCTGAGGTCTCGGGATGATCAGTTCAGCGTCCTTGACGCTCCTGATTGTAGATTCCGAGCCACTGCCTGTGTTTTCCTGGGCAATAGCCGTGCTGAGCGATATTACCGACAGTATCGTAGAAAGAATGAGATATTTGAATTTCATCTTAAAGTGTCGCGTTGAATTTGGTGAAGAGGATTTCTTTTACCTCAGCAATCTTCTTCTCGAGAAGTTCACGTGAGCTCGCCTCACAGAGGAAGCGAAGAAAAGGTTCTGTGTTCGAAGGCCTGATGTTGAACCACCAGTCCTTGAAATCGAGACGGTATCCGTCAAAGTCCATGTATGAGAGGGGCTCTTCCTGGGCAGAATAGTAGTCGCGGACGATATCCATGGCTCCCTTCTTGTCCTCGAGGCGGAAGTTGATCTCGCCTGAATTCTCATATTTTGCGATCCTTGCGATCATCTGGCTGAATGTCACACCCTCCTTCTTCATCTGAGCGACGACTCTCATCACGAGAAGCGACGCGAGAAGTCCGCTGTCAGAATAGAAGAAGTCACGGAAGTAGTAGTGGCCTGCGAGCTCACCTCCCCAGATTCCGTCGATCTCACGGAGCTTGAGGGCAGCATTCGCACGGCCTACCTTCCATGTATGTACCTCGCAGCCCTTAGGTTCAAGATATTCCGCTACAGCCTTCGAGCAACGGATTTCCTGAAGGACGTTGCCCTTAAGGCCCTTCTCGTCGATGAAATAGTGGCCAAGAAGAGCGATAATGAGGTCAGGAGCAACGAAATTGCCTTTCTCGTCGACGAACATCACCCTGTCGGCATCGCCGTCGAAGATCACTCCGGCATCCGCACCTATCTCCCTGACCTTGTTCTCAAGAGGGACTACATTGTCATGGATAAGAGGATTAGGCTCATGGTTAGGGAAACGGCCGTCAATCTCGTCGAAGAGGTATTCAGGCATGTCGCCATAGAGCTTCTTCGCAAGCAGGCATGCCATACCGTTTGAAAGGTCCATGGCAACCTTCACACCTGAGAAATCAGGCTTGTACTTGAGAAGGAACTCGAGATAGTCTTCCTTGACATCCTTTTCGTGTACCTGACCCTTTTTCTCAGCCTTAGGCATAGCCTTGCCCTCCTCGATCCACTTCTGGATCTCACCAAGTCCGGTATCGAGTCCGACAGGAAGAGCATTCTCCCTTGAGACCTTCATTCCGTTATACTCCGGAGGGTTGTGTGAAGCTGTGATCTGGACTGAAGCCTTGAAGCCATAGTTCGCCGTGCCGAAGTACACCATAGGCGTAGAGCTGAGACCTATGTCGTATACATCAGCTCCGGCATCGGTGATACCTTCGATGAGGTAGTCATGGATCTCCTGTGAAGAGACGCGGCAGTCACGGCCGACAAGTACCTTGTCTGCACCAAGGAGCTCAGGGATGAAGAAACCAACCTTATAGGCTGTCTCCTTGTCGAAATCCTTATTATAGACTCCGCGGATGTCGTATGCGTGAAAGGCTCCCATCTTATTTGATCTTGGATGCGTAGTGAGTACGTGCCATTCCCTGGGAGATGCGCAGAAGCTTCTTTGCTATTATCTTCTTGCGGATAGGAGCAACGAGATCCACGAACATGGTACCATCAAGATGGGACAGCTCGTGCTGCACCATACGGCATCCGAATCTGTCGAATGTCTCGGTGACCTTCTCGAGATTCTCGTTATAGTACTCGACGGTCATGGAAACCGGTCTGTCGACGTCGGCATAGATGCCGGGAATGCTCAGACAGCCCTCGTTGTAGGTACATGTCTCCTCACTCTGGGAGATGATGACAGGATTGATGATCACCCTCTTGAAACCAGCGAGGTAGTCATGGACGTCAGTCATGCCTGTACCGTCGACGATGACGATCCTCTTGCTGACACCGATCTGAGGTGCAGCAAGGCCCACGCCATCTGAGTTGAGGAGAGTCTCCTTCAGGTCAGTGATAAGCTTTGCGATATATTCCTTGTCATTGAGGTCCAGTTCCTCTGCCTTCTGCCTGAGGACTTCTGAACCGTACAGATAAATTGGCTGAATCATAATAGTGTCATCTTTTTTTTCTCGAAACCTTGCGCGAACGCGAATCGGGAACAGGGATATCAAATGCCGCAAAAGATGTGCCACCTACCGGACCGTTCGAGCGGTCCAGCCAGCTCTGAAGAATGATCGCCGCACTTATCTTGTCGACAGAGTTCTTGTCCTTCCTGTCAGACGCCTTCATGCCACCGTCGATCATCGCCCTGTGGGCAAGCACCGAGGTGAAACGCTCGTCCTCCAACGTGACCGGAATGTCCGGAAAGGCTTTGGCCAGCTGCTTGAGGAACACATCCACGTCTTTCGCCGCCTCAGAAGGGGTATTGTCCATATTTTTCGGATAACCCACCACGAAACGAACTATCGTCTCGTTCTGAGCATAATTTTTGATAGTTTCTATTATCTTTGTAGAATGTACGGTATCCAGAGCTGAGGCAAAAATGCCAAGCGGATCGCTGACCGCAAGGCCTGTCCTCTTCCTGCCGTAATCTATGCCGATAATCCTGTCCATTCGGCAAAGTTAGCAAAAAATAATCAGGAATTCAGTAATGGCGAGACAGAACAGACAGTCAAAAGAACCAAGAGTAAAAAAGTTCAGAGTGACCTTGGCGGACGACAACACCCACAGACAGCTGAGTGTCGTCAAGTTCACCAGATGGAGTTTCTTCACTACCGTCATATCAATCATTCTGCTTATCCTCATTGCCGTGATGGCAGCTGTTGCGCTGACACCTCTGAAGACATACATCCCGGGCTACTCTCCTACCGAAGGCAGGAGGAATTCAGACCAGGCCGCTATGAGGATCGACTCCCTCAACAATGTGATTGCAAGATGGGAATTCTACTCTGAGAACATACGCAGAGTCCTCGACGGCGAAGATCCGGTCAAGATCGACAGCATCGTCAAGAGCTTCCAGCCTGCCAGAGATACCATGGACGCAGCGTCATTCCACGTCCGCGACTCGCTCCTCCGCCAGAAAGTGCTTGATGCCGAGCAGTTCAGCGTCAGCAGCACTTCGCAGGCAAGGGTTCTCCCACTCGAAGGACAGCACTTCTTCACTCCTCTCAAAGGCGTAGTGTCAGAGAAGTACGACAAGGTCCTCCACCCATACATCGAGATCTCCGCACCAGCCAACTCAGTGGTGACCTCCGTACTCGACGGTACCGTCATCAGCGCAGACTGGAGCGACGAGCATGAATATACGATCATGGTACAACACAGGGACGACATCCTTTCAATCTACCGCAGGAACCAGAAGCTCCTCCGCAAGGTAGGCGACAGGATCAAGGCCGGAACACCTATCGCGCTCGTCGGCAGCTCGGAAGGTCCGACAGCGGACGACCATCTCCGATTCGAGCTCTGGCACAACGGAGAGACAGTCAACCCAACAGATTTCATCAGTTTCTAGAACATGGAAAAAAGAAGACTGGCCATTCTCGGCTCGACAGGATCGATAGGAAAGCAGGCTCTTGACGTCGTCAGTCAGCACAGCGACCTCTTCCAGGTCGAGGTCCTTTCAGCCAACAACAGCGCAGATCTGCTTATCGAGCAGGCTATAAGATATGACGTCAACAGCGTAGTCATCTGCAACGAAGACAAGTACAAGGAAGTTGCAGACGCTCTCCAGCCACACGGAATCAAGGTGTTCTGCGGGATGGAGTCTGCATGCGAACTGGTATGCGGTGACAATATCGACATGGTCCTCACCGCTCTTGTAGGATTCTGTGGTCTCAGGCCTACCATCGCGGCCATCAACGCAGGCAAGCCTATCGCTCTCGCCAACAAGGAGACTCTTGTAGCAGGTGGAAGCATAGTCATGGAACTCGCACGCCAGAAACAGGTCCCGATACTTCCTGTCGACTCTGAGCACTCAGCAATATTCCAGTGTCTGATGGGAGCAGCCGGCAACAGGATCAGCAAGATCCACCTCACCGCATCAGGAGGTCCTTTCAGGACATGGACCAGGGAGCAGATGGCAGGAGCTACCCGCAGCGACGCACTCAAGCATCCTCAGTGGAGCATGGGAGCAAAGATCACCATCGATTCCGCAACTATGATGAACAAGGGCTTCGAGATGATCGAGGCAAGATGGCTTTTTGACACTAAGCCTTCGGACATAGAAATCGTTGTGCATCCTCAGTCGATCATCCATTCGATGGTAGAGTTCGAAGACGGAGCTGTAATAGCGCAGATGGGCCATCCGGACATGAGAGAACCTATCCAGTTCGCACTCTCCTTCCCGGAAAGACTCAGCCTCAACAACCGCAAGCTCAATTTCGCGGAGCTTGGCAGCCTGACATTCGAGAAACCAGACTTCGAGAAATTCCCATGCCTGCAGCTGGCTTTCGACGCGATTGCAAAGGGCGGGAACATACCATGCGCGATGAACGCAGCCAATGAGGCTGCCGTAGCAGCATTCCTCCATGACCGCATCAGCTATTTCCAGATCGGAGAGGTTGTCGGCAGGATAATGGACAGCACCCCGTTCATCGCCAAGCCTACTGTCGAGGACATTCTCGAGACTAACGACGAAAGCTATATAAAGGCCGGCGAACTTATCGCAAGCCTTTCCAGATAGCACCATAGACATTAAATGACTGCACTTATAAAGATAATTCAGGTAATCCTGGCACTGTCCGTGCTGATCGTGTTCCATGAACTCGGTCACTTCACCTTTGCGCGCCTGTTCAGGATCAAGGTCGACAAGTTCTTCCTTTTCTTTGACGCTGGAGACTTCAGGCTGCTCAGTACCAAGCAAGGGTGGTTCTCAAGGCTTTTCCCTAAGCTGAAGGACGCGGAAACAGAATATGGCATAGGCTGGCTTCCTCTTGGAGGCTATTGCAAGATCAACGGAATGATCGACGAGTCGATGGACACCGAATTCCTCAAGCATGAGCCTGAACCATGGGAATTCAGGACGAAGCCGGCATGGCAGAGACTTCTGGTCATGGCCGGCGGTGTCATGTACAACTTCATATTCGCAATCCTTCTCTACATCACGATTCTGGGAATATGGGGAGAGACCTACCTCAGCAACGAGCAGAGCCAGATCTATGTCAGCGAACTTGCCTACGATATGGGATTCCGCAACGGAGACCGCATACTCAGGCTTGACGATTACGTACCGGACGATTTCTCTACTCTTCAGGCCGACCTGGCACGCAGACAGGTACGTCAGGCGATCGTTCTCCGCGGCACTGACACCCTTACGATCTATCTCGACCAGAGCAGGATCCCCGAGATCCTCAATACTCCCAATATGTTCCAGGTCGCAGTTCCTTTCGTAGTGGAAGAGATCCCTGAGACCTCTCCGAACTTCGGATGCGGTCTTGTCAAAGGTGACCGCATCGTCGAGGTCTGCGGACAGTCGATACGCTTCGTGCAGGAAAGCCGCGACATTCTTTCAGGGCACAGAGGAGAATCCGTTCCAATCGTAGCTCTGAGAGGAGCCGACAGTCTTGCCCTTACGATGACGGTCGACACGACAGGTGTGGCGGGCATCTATGCCCAGATTCCTGGAATAACAAAGAAGGACTACGGTGTAGCCGAGGCTATCCCGGCAGGATTGAAGATGACCTTCACGACTATCGGAGGATATCTCCAGGACCTGAAGATGGTGGCAACCCCGAGCACAGGAGCCTACAAGTCGGTAGGAAGCTTCGTGGCGATCGGACAGGCATTCCCGTCTGTCTGGGACTGGTTCAGTTTCCTCCAGATGCTTGCGATTCTCTCAATCATGCTCGGCGTGATGAACCTCATTCCTATCCCGGGTCTTGACGGAGGGCATATCATCTTCACTCTCTACGAGATACTGACAGGGCGCAAACCGAGCGACAAGTTCCTTGCCATCGCACAGATGATAGGATTCGTCCTGCTGCTCGCGCTGATGTTCCTCGCATTCGGAAACGACATAGGAAGGCTGATGCATTAGGAAACAGATGCAAGGCCTCCGACCATGTACATAAATTTGAACATACTAACACACTAAAATATGAAAAAGATCTTCACATATCTCGCAGCCGCACTTGCCATGATCATGGCGACTGGCTGTTTCAGCAGCACTGAGGCCCTTCTGCCGAACATCAGCGGCAAGGCCGGCGAAGTGATAATCGCTATGGACAGAGAGAACTGGGAAGGTGACCTTGGCGTAGCCGTCCGCGACCTACTTGGAGGAGACTGCCCATATCTCGTACAGAAAGAGCCTCTCTTCTCGCTCGTGAACGTATCCCCTACCGGATTCTCAGACCTCTTCAAGGTCCACAGGAACATCGTGTTCTTCGACGTAAACAGCAATGTGCAGAATCCAGGAGTCTCATATAAATCAGATATCTGGGCCCGCCCGCAGTGCTTCATCCAGATCTCCGCAAATGACTCTGAAAGCATGGTCAAGCTCTTCAATGAGAACAGCCAGAACATTGCCAATGCGATTGAGCAGGCAGAGCGTGACAGAATCATCTCCAACGCAAAGCACTATCCTGAGGTCGGAGTCGCAGACGCTGTACGCGAGATGGTAGGTGGTTCGCCTTCATTCCCTTCAGGCTACAAGCTCAAGAAGAAGACCGAGAACTTCATCTGGATCGCGGATGACAAGCAGTACTCGATCCAGGGTATCTTTATCTACAAGTACCCTGCAGCCGGAAACGACAACTTCTCAGAGGAGGCTATCGTATCACACAGGAACCGTTTCCTCGAGGCAAATGTACCTGGAATGTTCGAGAACACCTGGATGACCACCAGCACATTCATCACCCCTAGCGTAGAGTTCATGAAGTTCAGAGGCCGCCAGTTCGCACAGGCCAGAGGCTTCTGGGAGGTACAGAATGACTTCATGGGAGGCCCATTCGTGTCGCACTCATTCTATAGCCCCGACGGCAAGGAAATCATTGTAGTAGAGGGCTGGGTTTACGCTCCGAAGTACGACAAGAGGCAGTATCTCAGGCAGGTCGAATCAATTGTCTACTCATTTGAATGGGCTGAAGACAACAAGAGCGCAGAGTAATAAGGGAAACAAAGAGACAAAAATATTTTGAGGTCTCAAATTATTTACATACCTTTGCAATCCTTATTGGAGTATTCGCGCTCGATAAGTTCGGACGGTGGGTTCGTATAACGGTTAGTACCCGGGATTTTCATTCCCGTAATAGGAGTTCGATTCTCCTACCCACTACTAGAAAATAAAAAAAATAGAATTATGGCAAATCATGCATCTGCAGAGAAGTGCATTCGCCAGAGCGAAAGGCACAGATTGCATAACAAGTATTATGCAAAGACAACAAGAAACGCTATCCGCGCGATAAGGAACACAACCGATAAGGCAGCAGCCCAGGAGAACGCTCCAAAGGTATACGCTATGATCGACAAGCTCGCTAAGATCGGTGTCATCCACAAGAACAAGGCAGCAAACCTTAAGAGCGGTATCGCAGTTTACATCAACAAGCTCGCGTAAACGTTTCTCAAGAGACATAAAAGAGTTGCGAAAGCAGCTCTTTTTTCATTAGGGGCAAATCCCGTACAGCCCCGGATGAGCATCGGGATGTAGCGCAGTTGGTAGCGCACTACGTTCGGGACGTAGGGGTCGTCCGTTCGAGTCGGATCATCCCGACAATAAAAGAGGTCAACCAAAGGTGGCCTCTTTTACTTTATGAGCGGAGCTCATTGGATTCGACCAGTTCATTGATGATTCCGTCTGCCAGTCCCAGTGTAGGAACTATGATGTCCGACACATTGGCTATCCTCGCAACCATAAGAAACAGGCGCGCTGCAGGAACGATGACATCTGCCCTGTCTTCTCTAAGGTCATACAGTTTCATACGTTCTTCTACACTCAATGAAGAAAGCTCGGCATATAGGTTCTCAAGGGTACTGACCATAAGCAGTTCCTTCTTCCTTTCAGTTTTCGGGGCAAGACGATAGAGCTTGTTGATGTTTCCTCCGGAACCAATGATCTGGATACCATCGAAGCCATCTGTCATTGTTCTGACTGTTTCACCCATCTCATCCCATTGTTCTGACGACACCGACTCATTAAGCAATCTGATGGTGCCGATGTTGAAAGAACGGGCGGAAACAAGCTTACCGTCGGAAATGAGAGACAGTTCTGTAGAACCGCCGCCAACGTCCATATACAGATAGTTCTTGCCATCCTCCTGCACATGGTTGTCACGGACGATCCTTGCCTCCTCATCGCCTGTCACAATGTCTATGTCGATGCCGATATCGCGTCTGATCTGCTTCAGTATCTTCTTGCCGTTTCTTGCATCGCGGAAGGCTGCCGTGGCGCATGCACGATAATCCTTCACATCATAGAGTATCAGCAGATGATGAAAGATCTTCATGGCACGCATAAGCCTTGCCTCCCTTTCTTCGCTGATCTTTCCGATGCTGAACACATCCAAGCCGAGGCGCAGAGGGATACGGAGAAACTGGAGTTTCTTCTTCTGCACAGTCGGCATGCCATCATCGTCTACGCTGCTTCTGACATTCTTTATCAGTATTCTGGCAGCATTGGAACCTATGTCTATAGCTGCAAGGTTGCAGCTGTTCTGGTCTGTATCCTGTTTCATGATGTTGACTTGCTGTAATGTTTATAAAGCTCTTCCTGCGACCTGAAGCTTCCATCGCTTTCATGATGTCCTATGACCAAGCGGCCTTGCACGGTGTCCATAAGTCCATAGTCCACGATGGTGCGGAGCTCTTCCTGTATCGACTTGTCATAGACGGGAGTGACAACCTCTATTCTATTATCAAGGTTGCGAGGCATCCAGTCGGCGGAACCGATGAAGTATAATGGTTCTCCGCCATTGGCAAAGATGAAGATGCGGGAGTGCTCCAGATAGCGGTCAATGATTCCAACCACCTTCAATCTATCGGCAAACGTCTCGCTGTCAACCAGCGAACAATTGCCTCGGACAAGGGCATCGACCTTTACGCCCGCCTCCACCGCGTCATATATCCTGCTTACCATCTGCGGATCAGTAATGTGATTCACCTTCATCTTTATCCATGCAGGTTTTCCTTGCAGATGATTCTTTATTTCATTGCCTATCAGTGCAAGGAACTTCTTTTTCATCTCGTTTGGCGAAACAAGCAGTTCCTTGAATCTGACAGGTGCGTAAGGTTTTTCGATGAATCTGAAAACACGCTCCACATCCTGCACTATGTTCTTGCCGGCGGTCATCAGCATTACGTCTGTATAGCGAGATGCATTCCCTTCGTGGAAATTTCCGGTTGAAACGACTGCAATGTTTTGTCCGCTGGTAAAACCGATATGTGTGATCTTTGAATGTACCTTCAATCCTTCCACACCGAATATTACGTTTATGCCGGCATCCTGCATCTTCTTTGCCCAACCGATATTCGGCGCTTCGTCAAAACGGGCAAGCAGTTCAATCACCACCGTCACCTTCTTGCCGTTCAATGCAGCACAGGTCAATGCTCTGATCACCTTCGAATCCCTGGCCAGACGGTACAGTGTCGTTTTCACCGTTTTTACCCTGGGATCTATGGCAGCCTCATTGAGCAGACGGATATATCCATCAAATGAATGGTAAGGCACATGAAGGAAGCGGTCCCCCTCACGTATGGTCTTGATGATGCTTTCAGCGCTGTGCAGTTCATCACTCAGGACAGGCTTCCACTCGGGATAACACAGATCCTCAATGCCATAGTCGGGGAACGACATCAGATCTCGATGGTTCTGGTAACGGCCGCCTGAGACTGCGGTATCGAGTTTCGCATTGCTCACCAGCTTAGACTTCAGGCGTCGCAATACACCGTCAGGCATTTCACGGTCATATACGATGCGCAGTGGCAATCCTGCCTTTCTGGATTTTACGCCTTTCTGTATCTTCTGCAGGAAGCCTTCACGGAGATCATTGTCAATGTCCATTTCCGCATCTCTGGTAAACTTGAATGTCCACGCCTCATAGACATCAAACGGCATTCCAGGGAATACCAGAGGCAGACAGGCGCGGATAGCATCGTCTATATACATGATCACATGTCCATCACCTGAGGAGGGCAGTTTTACCCATCTTCCAACTTCTTCAACAGGAAGTGGAAACAGTGCGTACCTGTTTGGCTTCCTGCCTCCCTTGCTCATCCTCACGACCATATATATCTTGTCGTCCTCCTCCTGCTCAAAATGTTTGATGCTGTCGAACCAGATCGGAGAAATGCGTCCCATCATCTTGCTGCGATAGAGAGCCTGGATATAATCCTTCTGCATGTCATCGATATCCATCTCGTTTATGATCCGGATTCCCTTTTCAGCAAGACAACGTGTAACATCCGCAACAGTTTCGGCATACTCTTCAGCATACTTCGCATTGAGACGGTGTATGGTCTTCATCAATGCTTTAGCGTTTTCCACCTCACCCTTCACGTCCTTCCGATTTGTCGGTTCCAGGTTGGCAATACGTCCCAGGTTGGCCATCCTCACCCTGAAGAATTCATCCAGATTACTTGAGTAGATTCCTAGAAACGTCACCCGTTCCAGCACAGGGATATCTCTGCGCTGTGCCTCCTCCAATATCCTGTGATTGAAGTACATCCACGACACGTCGCGATCGATGTAATTGTGTTTTGTCAGCTTTGCCATCAGGAATATGATTAAAACCGTATCATCAGCTCTGCCACAAGTTTACACTGTTGTACTAAGACAGTACAGTGCTGACAGTATAATTGTTCTCTTCATATCGAGAGACTAATAGTTTGCGTTGTCAGGGTCGAATTCAGTCCATCCTGCCATCCAGTTATCGGACGGACCGCTGAATGCTCCGACTCCATTGAGACCGCCATCAGTGGCTGGAATGAATGCAGGGAGGCCATTGATCGATGTCAGTCCAAGTTCTGATGATGAGCAGAACCTTCTGCTTGCATCCGAGGTGAACCAAGTTGAGGAGAAACTCTTCTGGCTTGGGTCCGTTGTCTTGGAATCATAGTCTGTCATGAATTCATCCTTATAGACTCCGTTGAAGTCTGAGCCCTCAATCCCGGAATCCACAATGACAATGTTCCTAAAGGTAGCCGAGGTTGATGAGTAGAAAGACCTGCTGTCTCCTCTCTGATTGTCGATGATGATGCCTACCGGCCAACCGATCGCCAATGTATTTTCGCAATTGAGTCTGGTATTTCTTCTCAGGTGCATTGCGGCCTGGAAAACACCAAGAGCCGAACCGTTGTTAGGGAAATGGTCGCCTCCGGTAATCTTTCCACCATCGATCGAATCCTCATAGGCGAAGCCATTCTGACCGATAGGACCAACAAGAGTGATATTTGAGAAATGCGGTGCAGTCATCGGCATCTTTGAGTCCCCATCAGCATCATTGTCACTCTCAAATCCATTGCTCTTCGATGTATCTGCAATCAATGGATTTCTGACTGAAAGACAGTACTGTACATTGCCTGAGAATCCGTTGTCAGTGTCGAAATCGTCATCCCAGCCATGATATGCAACAAGATGGTCACAGTTCACGGTTCCACCAAACCATTCAAACGAATCATCGTTGCAGTATGAAACCATGATATGGTCGATTTTCGTTCCTGATCCTACTGAGCCAAGTGTCAACCCGTTGATTTCCTTGTCCTTTGCGAACGGATATCCTGCATATTCAATACGGCAGTACTGGAGTTCTCCTGAATTGTCCATATTGTCATTGCCGCCATGCATGGTTCTCGGGCCGCCTTCAATCTGCATGGACTTCTGGTTGTTCTGTGCCAGCCCGCAGATGATGATGCCTCCCCAGTCGCCAGGCATCCTATTCCCCTTAGACTGAGCTGATGTGAATACGATCGGTGCGTCAGGAGTGCCCGTAGCATGTACCTTTCCTCCCGGCTCTACAATCAATGCCGCAGAAGTGGATTTGTCTCCCTTGATCACGGTTCCTGGTGCGATTGTCAGTTCAGCTCCGTTGCATACATAGATCCATCCCTTCATCATGTATGTTCCCTTAGGCAGGGTAGCCTTGCCGCGGAACTCGAACTCCTGGGATCCGTCACCTATCTGTGTCCCGTTCTCGAACAGGATTGAATCAATGTCTCCGTTTGAAGGAGTTATTTCCTTTCCGCATGCAACAACCAACGTGGCGGCCATAATAGCTGCGGCAGCACCACTCAAATTGAAATTCTTTCTTTTCATCTTGTATGTTAAAAATTGTATGTAAGTGACATGTTCAATGACGTTCCCGGTCTGTAGCTTTTTGTTATCTCATTCCTTGTCGCACCGGTACCGTCTATCATCGTCAGTTCAGCGGTCTGCATGAACAGTACTTTTTCGTTCAGGATATCACGAGCTGTGACCCTGAGTTCAAGTCCATGCCGAAGGTCAAACGCGACATTGAAATCCAATGAGTTTCTCGGCATTTCATAGCTGTCAGGGACATTGGCGGAATGCTCGGAGAGTATGGCGGAGCGGCCCACTCCGATCAATCTAGGACCTATCCTGTTATAGAGCATAGCCATGGAAAACGACGATGTCGGATGACGATAGAATAGGCCTACGTTGATAAGATATGGCGACTGTCCCTGCATCGGACGGTCTTCCTCGAGGGCATCGTCCGCAAAATTGACCCTGCTTCGTATGAGGGACATGTTTGCATTGACCGACAGGCCGTCAAGGACGAAATCGAGATTCTTTCGTGCATCTACTTCCAGACCATATGAATTTGCACCCTGCGCATTCTGATAGCCGTAGCAGAGGTCGGTGCCTCCGGTGACTGTATATGTCCATTCGATTGGATTTGAGAAGTGCTTGTAGAAAAAGGCTGCGCTGACCTGTTCGCTCTTGGAAGGATACCACTCGTATCGCAGATCGATGTTATCCACAAGGCATGGTTGAAGGTCCTTGTTGCCCTTCACATCTGAACCAAGATCAAAGTCGTAATAAACAGATGTTGACAGTTCCCTGAATTCCGGTCTGTTGATGCTTCTGCCATACGAAGCTCTCAGCTGTTTCTTTTCGGACAAAGCGTACGTGATATTCAAAGATGGAAATAAATATCCATACAGATACCTGAAGTCAACAGGCCTGCTCTCCGTCCTGCTCTGGTTAAGGGTCAGGATTGTAAATGTATGCTCATACCTGAGACCACCATACAATCTTATTCGGCCCATAGGAATATCAGCGGCAAAATATGCTGAGGACTGCAGGTTCCGTCCGCCATAGTCATTCATCCTGTTCGTATAGTCAATAAGGTACAGGCCGCCGTCGCCCATGTAAACAGGAGACATCAGAGATGGGATGTCCATATACTGAAATCCGGATGGCAGAAGACTGCATTTAGACGGATTCCACCCATATATTTTGGATTGTGTTGAATAGGAACGTTGCTTATATTCCACGAAGACGCCACCTTTAAGAACTGGCTCATGACCGCGGAAGTCGAATGGAAGGGTAACATTTATGCCGGTGGAACCAATATGCTCAAGAAGATCGGTACGCTCGCGGCTTATGTCGTTACCTGTCTGGAGGTATATTTCCTCGGGACCATCGCAGGTCTTCATCCATATTCGCCTGTCAGGCTGATTCTTTCCAGCATAAGCGTATCCTGCATTCCACTCGATAAGCATTCTGGAAGGCAGGTCATGCGATCCTGACAGCTGTGAACTGAAAATGTTCCTTCCGTTCGAATTGTATTCCGCCTGGGCGAAAGGCCAGCCCTGGGCATTGCTGAGACCTTCTCGTTCAGTATAGTTTGTGTTGCCTATATGATTGAAGAGGTTGTTCCATCTGATTCTGTCCGTGCCATCGGGAGATATCAGGCACAGGTTCATCATTGCATCAGCCCTCATTTTTCTCTGGAACTGGTTATCGATGGCATGTCTGAGGTAAAGGCTCCTGTCGTTGTATAGGTCATACGTGCCGAACAGGTTATTCTCCATGTCCTTTATAGTTCTGCCTGAACTGCTGATACTTGAAGATGCAAGCATTGACAATGAATATCCGGCAGGTGTCCAGACATGTGATACACTGCCACCGAGATTCATATCCGGAATCTTTGTGCCATCAGTTATCGACCAGCCATCTTTTCCTGCCCTCTTGAAATCGGATGCGATATACGTTGTATTGAATCCGCTTCCTATATTGACAGAAGCACTGTTTTTTTCAGGAACATCCTTCGTGTTGACCATCACGAAGCCGCCGGAAAAATCCGCAGGGAACTCCGGAGACTGTGACTTGACGACCATGAGATTGTCAATCTGCGAAGATGGGATCATATCGAATGAGAATGCACGGCTGTCTGCCTCGGTGGAGGGTACGGATGCGTTGTTGATCCATACGTTGTTGTATCTCTGGCTGAGGCCCCTGACCATCACGAACCTGTCCTCGATGACGGATATGCCTGGTATTCTTCGGACTGCCTGCGAAGCATCCTTGTCCTGTGCCAATGCGATCTGCTGCGAAGAGACACCGCTCATCACCACCTGGGCTTCCTTTATCTGGATGTTGACCGCCATGTCATTGTTGCGTCCGGAACGTGCCGTCACCATAGCGTCGCCTATCTGCATCGTGTCTTCTTCCAGATCGGCATCCAGGACGGAGTCACCGGAGATCTTCCAGTTCTCCACCTCCAGGGTCTTGTATCCAAGATACATGAAAGTGAGATTGTATGTGCCTGCTTTTATATTGGGGAATGAATACATCCCATCCACGTCGGAGACAGCAGCATTCTCTCCCAGCCTGACCACCACTCCAACAAGGACTTCACCTGTCTGCGAATCTTTTATCTGTCCGCGAAGAGAGTCGGCGTAGACAGCAACACTCTTCAAAGCCAACAAAGAGATGAGCAGAACGGCTCTTATCTTTCGATTAATCATTTCCAGCATTTGCGTCTTTCTATTTTCGACGCAAAAGTATCGGATGAATGTTAACGCTTTATTAAGCCGTGGTTATAATTCTGTTAAAACGAAATGAGGCTGACCGAAATGGTCAGCCTCATTTCATATGGACAATACCTGTTCTTAGAAAGTATACTTCGCCATGAGCTGGAGACGGTTGTTGGCAACCCAGTGAAGGTTCTCTGTTGCGAGGCCCTTGACGAGCTTGGTGCCATACTCCACACCGGTGAGTTCATACTCAAGACCGAACTGCACCTTACCAAGGTTGTAGAGGACAGCAGGGCTGATACGGTACATCTGAGTCATGTTAGAGTAGCTGTTCTTGCTGAAGTAGAGAGCAGACACCTCGTCCTTTGTACCGAAGTTCTTCACATAGCCACCGAAGAGGACACCCTGCACCTTCTTGCCATACTTGAGACTTACCCAGGTTGAAGAGTTGCTTGTAGCGCTGTACTCCCATGAACCGTCAGTGTTGACAGCTGACACACCGTATCCGCCGTTGAGGCAGAGATGGTCACCACCCTGCGCGAAGGCAGTCTTGGCCTTGATGCTGAAGAGGTCCTTTGAGTACTGGACGTATGCGAAGAAGATAGGGGTTGTGATCCTGTCATTCACCTTTGTAGCGCCGGCTGAATATGCACCTGTAGCGGTATTGTATGCCCTAGGCTTGATAGAAAGCACATCTGCTCCGATCCTGCCGAGGAAACCACCCTCCTTGTAGCTGAGGCCGAGATAGATCTCAGGGGTCATGCCGAATCTCATGTAGTTTGCGCTTGAGCCGTTAGGGCCGCATGATGTATACTGCATCTGCCATACTGCCGCACCTGTAAGGGTGAGAGCATCTGAAAGCTTCACGTCAGCAGAAGCGAGCGGAGTACGTGAGAATGGTCCGAATGGAGCGCCTGTATTGAGAGAGATGACATCAGGCATGTCTGCAGCCATAGGATGCCAAGCCTGGCCGATCTTGATAGACCAGTCATTCTTTGCCATGGTCATATATGCCTGGCGGAGACGGAGCTGAGCAGTACCAGTAACGCCAGATACGCCTGAATAGAAGTCAGCCTCGATCTTTGCACCTATCGTCCAGTCCTCGATCTTATATCCGGTGACATCAAGTCCGAGGCGGGAAGTAAGTGAAGCAAATCTGAGTGTGCTGATTGCATATGGATCAGTATCATCTGCTGCACCATAGTTCGGATTGTCATATGGAAGATAGTAGAAGAAGTCTTCTGTACCTGACTTTCCTTCATGTGAGTCATAAGTGACATAGTTTCTGATGAAGCCATACCACTTGTACTCCTGTGCCGAGAGGAATGACATCGAGAGCACGAGAGCCGCAGCTACTGCAAAAATTTTCTTCATTTCGTACATTATTTAGGTTTATAGTAAATATAGTTGCCCCAACGAAAAGTTCCATTGGGGCAACAACATAGTATAGATTAAGCGAATGGGAAGATCTTTGTGAGCCAGAAGAAGGCAAACACAAGACCGATCATGCCGATCACGCTACCAACCTTGAGCATATCCTTGGTGTTGATGAGACCAGTAGAGAATGCAATGGCGTTAGGAGGAGTAGAGATAGGCATGAGCATAGCGAGTGAAGCGCAGGTAGCTACGAAGCATACCATAGCCTTGGTACCACCGAAGCTTGCGAAAGCCGGGTTGGAAGCAAGTCCCTGTGAAACATAGAGAAGGATAGGGATGAGAAGCGCTGCAGTCGCAGAGTTGCTGATGAAGTTTGAAAGAAGGTAGCAGACGAGACCGGCAACGACGAACACGAGAATGATTGACATGTCGCCGAATGGGATAGCGTTCACGAGTGCTGCACCGAGACCGGTACCACCCTTGCTGATGTCAAGCATAGCGTAACCGAGTGCGAAGCCTCCGGCAACAAGCCAGAGCACACTCCAGTCGATCTGCTTGATGTCCTCCTTGTCGAAGCAACCTGTACATACGAAGACTGCGAGAGGAACGAGAGCCACGACGTTTGAGCTTACATGGTGGAGCTGCTCGGTTGCCCAGAGAAGGATGGTCGCTGCGAAAGTGATCCATACCACATAGGTCTTCCAAGTGGTAGGCTTGTCATTCTCAGGAATGTTCACCTCAAGCTTCTTTGTTGAGAATGGGAACATGAACTGGAGAACGAACCAAGCGACTACGATCATGATGACCACGAATGGAATCATATGGATAGCCCACTCACCGAATGAGATGCTCATACCGATGGTCTCGAGGTTTGAGACTGCTGTTCCGTTAGGAGGAGTACCGATAGTTGTACCGATACCACCGATGTTTGCTGACACAGGGATTGAGAGCGCGAGTGCGATCTTACCCTTGTCACCCTCTGGGAATGTAGCAAGTACAGGAGCAAGGAAAGCAAGCATCATAGCTGCAGTTGCAGTGTTGCTCATGAACATTGAGAATACAGCAATCACTGAGAGGAAGCCGAGGAGCACCATCTTAGGGTTTGTTCCAAAAGGCTTGAGGAGTGCTTTTGCAAGTGTTACGTCAAGACCATACTTCTGAGCCATGATAGCAAGGCAGAATCCGCCGAGGAAGAGCATGACTACAGGATCTGCGAATGCAGACATGAGCTTGGTGTATGCCATTGTTCCCTCAAGTGCGTTGCCGCTGGCATCTACCATAAGGAATCCAAGTCCCTTGTTCGAGAGGATGAGAAGTGAAAGGACAATGACTGCGACTGATGTGGTCCAGCTTGGGATGATCTCAAAGATCCACATGAGTGCGGCGAATACGAAGAGCGCGATGGTGCGCTGCTGGAGAACGGTGAGTCCGTCAATGCCGAAGAAGCTTGTTGGGACTACCATGATGAGAATTGTGAGGATCAGCACGATTGGCAGAAGCACACAATACTTCATGTTGATTTTGTTAGTTGACATAATTATTTAGTTTGTACTTATAATCAATTTTACAACCTGCAAATTTACAATGAATATTTGTAAAAGGCACAAAAAGAGAGGACAACCTTGACAGCCGTCCTCTACCTTTAATCGTTTAAATATGTATATTCTCCGAGCGAGCCGTGAGTTTAGATCGTTCCCTGCTCAAGCATTGCCTGTGCGACCTTCATGAAGCCCGCGATATTGGCACCCTTCACATAGTCCACATGGCCGTCAGGCTGCGTACCGAATGCAACGCACTGCTCATGGATACTCTGCATGATGAAGTGGAGCTTGTCGTCGACTTCATGTGCAGACCAGCTGATATGGCTCGCGTTCTGGGTCATCTCAAGACCCGATGTAGCGACACCTCCTGCATTCACAGCCTTTCCAGGAGCGAAGAGCACTCCATTGTTCTGGAAATAGCGGATAGCCTCAGGCTGGCATCCCATGTTTGACACCTCGCAGCAGCACCAGCAGCCATTTGCAACAAGTTCCTTTGCATCATCCTCGCTGAGTTCATTCTGGAACGCGCAAGGAAGTGCGATGTCACAAGGAACGCTCCATGCCTTCTTGCCGGCTGTGAAGAATGCCTTTCCTGGATACTTGGTTGCCATGTCCTCGACCATATTGCGGTTGGAAGCACGCATCACAAGCATATAGTCGATCATCTCTGGAGTGATGCCCTCAGGGATATGGCAGACTCCGTCAGGTCCAGAGATGGCCACGACCTTGGCACCGAGCTGAGTAGCCTTGATGGCGGCTCCCCAGGCTACGTTGCCGAAACCAGAGAGAGCGACCTTCTTGCCCTCGATGGATTTGCCGGCCTTGTCGAGAACATGGTGGACGAAATAGAGAGCTCCGAAGCCGGTGGCCTCCGGGCGAAGGATAGATCCTCCCCATGTTCCTCCCTTTCCAGTGAGGACACCTGTATTGTACTGGCGAGCAAGTTTCTTGTACATTCCATAGAGATAGCCGATCTCACGGCCACCCACACCTACATCTCCCGCAGGGATGTCCTGGTCAGGACCTATGCAGTTCCAGAGCTCAAGCATGAATGCTTGGCAGAATCGCATGATCTCGTCATTGGACTTTCCCACTGGATCAAAGTCGGAGCCTCCCTTAGCTCCACCCATAGGCAGAGTCGTAAGGGCATTCTTGAAAGTCTGCTCGAAACCGAGGAACTTGAGCATCGAAGGAGTCACAGCCCTATGGAAGCGGAGGCCTCCCTTGTATGGACCGATAGCGCTGTTGAACTGGATACGATAGCCTATGTTGGTCTGGACCTCATTCTTGTCATCAAGCCATGTCACACGGAAGGTAAAGATACGGTCCGGTTCTACAATACGCTCGACAATCTTCGCCTTCTCAAATTCAGGATGCTGATTGTAAACGTCCTCGATAGATTCAAGGACTTCCTGTACAGCCTGAAGATACTCCTTCTCACCAGGATACTTGGCCTGGAGCTTTGCCATGATAGTTTCTGTTTTCATCAGATAAATGGTGGTTATTAATTTATGTAACTTTAATATCGTTTTAGTCCAACAAATTTACAAAGAAATTCTATGCTTGGATAAAAATTCTTAAATATATTACATCGTTCAAATAACAAACCATCAAAAGAAACAACAAGTAAAGGCGGCCCTCAAGGGACCGCCTTCATTTATTCCGTTGAATTTCAGATTACTGCTGAGCTGCCTGAGCTGCTGCCATGAGCTCCTCCTGGAGAGTCTCAAGTGTCCTGCCGTCAGGAATGTTGAGAGCCTTGCGAGCTGCAGGGGTAAGGTCTGTACTCATAGCATCATTGATGAAGAGCATTGACTGCTGCTCGAACACATAGATGTAACCACCATCCTTAGCAAGCTTGTTGACTGTGTCAAGAGCCTTCTGCTGGATAGGAGCCATAAGGGCATTCTGTGACTCCTGGAGCTCTACTGATGCAGTGTTCTGGAACTCCTGGATTCTTGCCTGGATCTCGGTAAGCTCCTTCTCCTTGCTCTCCTTTATAGCTGCTGTCCAGGTAGAAGCCTTCTGCTGATACTGAGAGTACTTTGTCTGGAACTCCTCGATCATACTCTGATAAGTCTCCTCGAACTCCTGGCTCTGAGCGTTCATCTGAGCTCTTGCCTGGTCAGCTTCTGGCATAAGCTGCACGAGTTCAGTGAAGTTTACATGAGCGAACTTGAGGTTCTGTGCTGAAGCAGAGAACGAAACGATTGCCGCTGCGGCAATAACAAGTAACTTTTTCATATTCTTTCTTTTTTATTATTTGTCAATTAAACATGCCCTGAGGCTGTCCCAATCAAATAGCGTGCCTTTCTAGAATTCCTGTCCGATGATGAAGTGGAACTGGCTGCCACCATTGACCTTGTCATCGAAGCCATAACCCCAGTCAAGACCGAGCAGACCGATCATAGGAAGGAAGATTCTCACACCGACACCGGCCGACCTCTTGACATGGAACGGATTGAAATTCCTGATGTCTGACCAACAGTTACCTGCCTCGAGGAAAGCGAGAGCAAAGATGGTCGACTGGGTCTGGAGCATCAGAGGATATCTGAGCTCGACAGTGAACTTGTCGTAGACATTTCCTGCATAGGCCATACCGTTTGAGTTGTACTGAGAGTAGACGGTAGGTGTAAGAGAGTAGTTCTCATAACCTCTGAGGGAAACGACCTCTGTACCATAGGTGTTGTATCCGGTCATACCGTCACCTCCGACCTGGAAGCCTTCGAATGGAGAGTAGCCCCAGTTCCTGTTATAGTAGCCAAGATAACCGAACTGCACTCTGGTATGGAGTACAAGGTCTCCGAGCAGTCTCTGGTAGAAGTTTCCTTTGAAGCTCCACTTATGGTACTCGATCCACTTGTATCTGTCCTGTGCAGACCACCTGTCATAGTTGACATCCCTGTAGTCATCGACTGCGACCTTGTTGCCTTCAGCATCGAGGTCATGCTTCCTCAGCAATGAGTAAGGAGGGGTGACTGACAGAGAGAACGAGAGGTCCTGGCCCTGACGAGGATAGATCTGCTGGTCGGTAGAATTTCTTGAAAGTCCGATTGTATAGCTGAGGTTGTTGGCGACACCGTCATCGAAGATGAAGTAGTTCGCATACCAGTTGGTCAGCTTATATGTCTGCCAGCTGAGCTGGTTGTAAAGGACGAAGTAGTTATCCGGCCACTTGAGTCGCTTTCCAAGTCCCGCAGAGAATCCATAGACCTCCATCTGGCGGTCATTGTTGAGAATGTTCCACGCAAGGTATGAGTTGGTCTGCCTAGTGTAGTACGCCGACAAGCTGAGCGAGGTAGGTTCCTTTCCGAAGAGCCAAGGCTCCGCGAAACTTGCAGAGAGCGCTGTATAGTAAGTACCGCTGGTCTGGAATCGGAACGCGAGGTTCTGGGCATCGCCGAGAGGAACAGGTCTCCAGGCACTCTTGTCAAGGATTCTTCTGGTAGAGAAGTTGTTGAAGCTGACGCCGGCAGTAGCCACGAAAGTCTTACCGCCCCAACCTCCTGAAAGCTCGAGCTGGCTGGATGGCTTTTCTGTCACGTTATAGATGATGTCGACAGTATTGTCTGCCTGGTTAGGCATGATTGAATATCCACCAGGACCGGAGATGGACTCAGGGTCGAACTGGCCGAGAGAAGCGATCTCTCGGATGGATCTCTCGAAGTCAGTCTGGCTGAAGAGATATCCTGGCTTGGTGAACACCTGACGTCTCACGACACGCTCGTTGGTAAGGTCGTTACCATTGATGATGATGTTGTTGAGGGTAGCAGGCTTGCCTTCGACGATACGCATCTCGACATCTACTGAATCGGCTTCAATATTGAGCTCGACAGGCTGGACATTGAAGAAAAGATATCCATTGTCACGATAGACCTTGGAAACATCGAGTTCATTCTGCTTGCCACCACCTGTGAGGCGCTTCTGCATGGTCACCACATCATAGACATCTCCCTTATGGATCTGAAGGATCGAGCTGAGCTGGTCCGCATCATAGACAGAGTTACCAGTCCATGTGATGTTCCTGAAATAGTATTTGCGTCCCTTGTCGACTTCAAGGTCGATGCCAAGTCTGCCCTTCTCCTTGTCCACATAGTAGATGGAATCCTTCACGAGCCTTGCGTCACGGTAGCCGGCCTCGTTGTAAGCCTCGATGAGAGCCTTCTTGTCGTTCGGATATTCCTTCTCGCTGAATTTCTTGCTATGGAAGAAGTTGTATGCCTTGTGGGACTTTGTCTTCTTCATCGACTTGGCGAGCTTATATTCGCTGATATCATCTCCCTTGCCGAGGAAATTGATGTCCCTGATCCTGACCTTGTCGCCTCTGTCGACGACGAATGTCACACGGATCGCATTCCTGACGATTGAATCCTTCTGGACTTCAGCGTGGACATCTGCGTTCATGAAGCCCTTTTCCTTATAGAATCTCTTGATGATGTCGGCGGTAGTCTTTTCAACGTATTCAGAGAATTCACCGCCTCGACGAAGATTTGTCCTCTCCTGGATATCCTTCTTCTCCGAAGTCTTGATACCTGAGAAGTTCCACTGTGAGACTCGAGGTCTTTCCACGATGTTGATCTTAAGCCATACGCTGTCACGTCTCGAAGAAAGAGAGTCCACTGCAATCGAGACATCCTGGAAGTATCTCTGCTGCCAGAGTCTGTTCACAATGGCAGAAACCTGATCGCCAGGTATGGTGATCTGCATTCCCTCATTGAGTCCTGCAAGCTGGAGGATCTGGTCACGGCCGAGGTAAGTGTTACCATGGACCTTGACACCTCCAAGGACGAACTCCTTAGGGTTATTATAGTCTACTTCGTATGTCTGGGACTGACTCTGCGCAGAAGCTGCCGCTCCCATGAGCGACATGACCACTGCACATAATATCATTCTAAACCTCATCTGTCTCTGATTAATCTTGCAAATATAGCAATTATTTCACTTTACCATACCTTCTATCCCTTGCCGAATAGCTTTCAAGAGCCTTCTTGAACTCATCTTTCCTGAAATCAGGCCAGAGAACCTCTGTGAAATAGAACTCAGAATATGCTCCCTGCCAGAGAAGATAGTTGCTTATCCTCTGCTCTCCTGACGTCCTGATGATAAGGTCAGGATCCGGAATGCCGTCTGTCACGAGATACGAGCTGAAATCATCCATGGTCATGGAATCGATGTCGTCCGGATGCTCCGCAGCCATACGCTTTGCAGCCTGGAGGATATCCCATTTGCCGCTATAGCTGAGGAAAATGACCATGGTAAGTGTCTCGTTGCCTGCAGTCATTTCCTCCAAAGCGGTGATAGACTCGTTGAGGACAGGTTCCAGCCTGGCTCTGTTGCCGAGAACCCTGAAACGGACTCCGTTCTTCATAAGAGTCTCGACCTCGTCGCCGATGGCCTTCTGCATAAGCTTCATGAGGTAGCTGACCTCGGATTCCGGACGGTTCCAGTTCTCCTCAGAGAATGCGTAGAGCGACAGGTATTTCACACCATGCTCCACACAGGCCTCTGTCACGGCACGCACGCTATCGACGCCGTTAAGGTGTCCGAAAACGCGTTCCTTGCCTCTTTCCTTGGCCCAACGGCCATTGCCATCCATGATGATGGATATATGCTGAGGTATCTTGCTTTCCATTAGTTTTCTGTATTTCTGATGTCTTCTCCCCAGAAGAGTTTGCTTGTAAGCGCCTTGACGAACTCCGACTTGGCGAGACGGATTCGTTTAAGCGAAAACTGTGCCACGTGCACGTCGACTTTCCAGTCCGTATCAATCTCCACGCTCTGGTTGTCGACTGTAAGGACAGCCTTGTCCTCGCGGGCCGAGAACGAGATTGAGATTTCCGCATCCTCCGGCACGACGAGAGGGCGCACGTTCAGGTTGTGAGGAGCAATAGGGGTAATGATGAGAACTTTTGAATCAGGCATGCAGATAGGGCCGCCGACACTGAGGGAATACGCTGTCGATCCCGATGCAGTCGCGACGAGAAGACCATCCGCCCAGTATGTAGGGAGAGCCTCTCCATTGACCGTCACACGGATGCCGAGCACTGCCATACCCTTCCTATGGATGGAGACTTCGTTCACCGCATATGGCAGCAGGCCGATGTCCCTGCGGGAATCGAGGCCTCTGACAGAAGCGCTGAGCATAGTCCTGTTCTCAACTGAGAAATCGCCATTGACCAAGGCCGGGACTACGGATTCAGGGCTGTTTTCCGAAAGGAAACCAAGCCTGCCAAGATTTACGCCCAGGATAGGGACTCCAAGATCAGCCACGAGCTGTGCAGCCTGGAGGAAAGTACCGTCACCACCGACACCGAGCACCAGGTCAGTTCCGGCACGCAGGTCAGATTTCGAGTTGATGAAGTATGCTTCGTACGACTCTCTCTCAATCTGTCCAAGAAGTGCCAGGAATCTCTCGTCCCCCTTCAATGCCTCATTCTTGATGACAATTCCTATCTTCATAAAGCCGGTCTATTCTTTGATTTTCCTTAAAGAGTCCAAAATTAGCACATAATTTGTTAATTGTGTATAATTATGTATAATTTTGTTCCGACAAAAGGAAATTGAGCTATGACAAGACTAAGCGTAAACATAAACAAGATAGCCACCGTCCGAAACGCCAGAGGTGGCAACATGCCAGACGTCCAGAAAGCCGCACAGGACTGTGAGATATTTGGAGCAGAAGGAATTACCGTCCACCCAAGACCGGACGAAAGACATATCAGATATTCAGACGTAAGGCTTCTCAAGCCTCTCGTGAAGACCGAGTTCAACATCGAGGGAAACCCTATTCCCTCTTTCGTCGACCTCGTCACCGAAGTCATTCCCCATCAGGTGACACTCGTCCCTGACGCTGAGGACGCCATCACTTCAAACGCAGGCTGGGACACGATAAAGAACAGAGATTTCCTCACAGAGATCTGCAAGGAGTTCAAGACCAAGGGAATCAGAACCTCGATCTTCATCGACCCTGACCCCAGGATGGCAGAAGGAGCCGCAGCATGCGGAGCAGACAGAGTAGAGCTCTACACAGCAGGCTACGCAGCCGACTACCCTGCAGGACCGGAGAGAGCCATAGCCAGCTACCTTGAAGCAGCCAAGGCTGCCAGGGAATGCGGTCTAGGGCTTAATGCCGGCCATGACCTGAGCCTTGAGAACCTCGAGTATTTCATCAGGACCATCCCATGGACTGACGAGGTATCAATCGGTCACGCGATCATCTGCGACGCCCTTTACATGGGCCTGGAGAAAACTATCCAGGCATACCTTGAGAAGATTAGGATTTTTTAGTAATTTTGCATTTTATTAAGGCAAACGACCAGAATACAAAAAACAAAAAATAAACAACAATGAAAAAGACATCACTCATTCTCAGCGCCTTCGCTCTCGTAGTCGCTGCATTCGGTTTCCAGTCATGCAACAACGCAGGAGCAGGCGCACCAGCAGCAAGCGAGACAAGCACAGCCGCAGCTACCAAGGGCGCCATCGTTTATTTCAACCTTGACAAGGTCCTCAGCGAGTACGACATGGCCAACGAGCTTCGTTCTGCAGTGGAGTCAAAGGTTGCCAACATCAACCAGGAGGTTACCCGCAGAGGCAACAAGCTCCAGAGCGATGTAAACGCATTCCAGGACAAGATCAACAAGGGTCTCATCACCCGTTCAGTAGCTGAGGTACAGAGCCAGAAGCTTACCGACCAGCAGGCAGAGTTCCAGAACTATGCTCTCCAGAAGGAGCAGGAGATCAACGAGGAGCAGGCTGTCATGATGAACCAGCTCGCAGATGCTATCAACACCTACATCCAGAAGCTCAACGAGGAGAAGCAGTATGCTCTCGTGCTCACCACCCAGGGTGACATCCTCTCAGCTCCTGTAGTAGCAGGCGACGCATCACTCGACATCACAGATGCAGTCATCGCCGGTCTCAACGAGGAGTACGTAAAGACAAAGGCAAGCCAGAACAAGTAGTTCCCGGCATAATCGAACTGAACGATGAAAAGAGCACTGACTATTCTTGCCGCTGTGGTCTGCCTGGCTTCCGGAATGGTTGCCAATGCGCAGGACCAGGCTTACACCCAGACTCCTGTCACTGTATCGAAGGAAAAGATCCGCGACAATGACGGCAAGGTGTATTATTCCCACGTAGTGCAGGATAGACAGACTCTTTTCTCAATTGCCAAGGCCTACGGCGTCACAGTGAATGACATCTACGACGCCAACAAGGACCTTGACCTCAAGAACCTTGGACTCAAGAAGAATTCCATCCTCAGGATCCCGACAACAGGCACACCTCAGACAGAGACTGCCGCGCCTGCACCGGCCAAGCCTGCAGGACAGTCTGTCGCCCAGACAGCAGAGCAGGTAAAGGAAGGTGTCATCACCCATGTGGTGAAGTGGTATGAGGACATCGAGGAGATCGCTGCGAAGTACAAGGTTTCCGTAGAGTCCATCCTCCAGGCAAACGGACTGAAGAGCAGGAAGCTCAAGAGCAGACAGGTCCTCAGGATCCCTGCAGATGAGAAGATCGAGAAAGAAGGTACAGCGCCCCTCGAGCCGGATCAGGTGACACCAGAGACACAGGTAGCGGATACGCAGTCACAGGAGCACACCTCCATCCTTGAGGACATCGCGAACTTCTTCACGAGAAAGAACACCGTCAACGCTGTCCTGATGCTGCCTCTCAATGCCAGCGGCACGCCGAACAGCACGAACATGGATATGTACTGCGGATTCCTCATGGGAGTCAGAGATCTCGGAGAGAAAGGTATCAGCACGAACCTCAGCGTCTATGACGTTGCGAACGGCACAATCCCGGTGACGGCTTCCAAACTTGAGGAGACAGACGTCGTGATAGGTCCTATCGCAGTCGCTGACCTCCAGAAAGTACTTGCGATCGGTTCAGACACTCCTATCGTCTCACCGCTTGACCAGAAGGCAGAGAGCCTTGTGGACGGACATTCAAATTTCATCCAGTCCCCTGCTTCCTACAACGTACAGTATGAGGACCTCTGCAAATGGATCAAATCTGATTTCAAGCCAGGAGACAAGGTGATCGTCATCTCTGAGAAAGGTGCGAAGAACACAAGCATCAACGCAAGTGTCACTTCATATCTCACTTCTCTCGGCGTCAGCTTCACTCCATACTCATACAGCATTCTCCAGGGACGCGGCGTCACCGATGCGCTTACACAGGTCGTCAGCAAAGGGACCAACAGGTTTGTCATCGCTTCAGACAGCGAGGCTTTCGTCAACGACGCGGTGCGCAACCTCAGCCAGCTCAAGTTCCGCAAGCACGACGTAGTGCTCTACAGCTCATCGAGGATCAGGTCGTTCAACACGATCGACGCAGAGAATTTCCACGCAGTCAACCTGCATGCGTCACTCTCCTACTACATCGACTACGATGACCCTGAAGTCAAGAGATTCCTCCTTGAGTACAGAGCTCTCTACAACACAGAGCCTACCCGCTTCGCATTCCAGGGCTACGACCTTGCGAAGTACTTCATCGGAGCAGCCGCTGAGTACGGAAACAAGTGGCAGAAAGCACTCACAAGACGTGACAGCGAAGCCCTTCTGCAGAACACATTCTTCTTTGCAGAACAGGAAGACGGAGGTCTTGTGAACCAGGGTATCAGAAGAGTGATCTACGACGCTGACTTCAGCATCAGAAACGCTGATTAACTGATCAGAGATTTTGCATTTGCTATGGCTTCCGGCGTAATGACCGAGCCACTGAGCATCCTTGCAAGTTCCATTACGCGGTCATCACCAGAAAGCTGGTTGATGGCCGTTGTTGCTTTTCCGTCCTGAGCGACGGTCTTCGAAACAAGATAATGTGCATCGCCCTTTGCGGCCACCTGAGGAAGATGAGTTATGGCAAAGACCTGCATGTCTGCGCCCATGCTGCAGATCATAGAGCCCATCTTGTCCGCCACGCTGCCAGAGACACCGGTATCGATCTCGTCGAATACCATGGTAGGCATGTTGGTATATCTTGCCATCATAGCCTTGAGACAAAGCATGATACGAGACATCTCGCCGCCCGATGCGCACTTAGAGACATCTACTGGATTGCGGCCTGAAGCCGAGAACAGGAATGTAATCCCGTCCTTGCCGCTTGCAGACACTTCTGTTTCGGAGAGGACGACCTGGAAGACAGCCTGCTCCATCTCGAGCGAGCGTACAGAGTCCTGGATGGCGGCCGCGAACGGTACCATGGACATAGATCTGGATTCATGGAGACGTCCGGCTATATTGTCGAGTTCGGCACGGTCCTCGGCTATTAGCTTTTCAAGATCATGATACCTTTCCTCGAGGACCTCGCTTCCAGTCACGAGCCCGCCTAGACGGTCACGTTCGGCAATCAGGGATGCGACGTCCGAGCATCCGAACTTCCTCATCAGCTCATAGAGAAGAGACATTCGTGACTCAACCGTCTCAAGTCTGTCCGGAGCGACGTCGACGGTTGAAGAGACAGCCTGGATCTCGGAGAGGACATCGTCAAGTTCGAGACGTGAAGACTCGACCCTTGATGCTATCTGCGAAGCGCCTTCGACATACTTTCCAGCACGCTCGAGGAATCTGACGACATCCTTGAGCATCGAGTCAAGAGGACGCCTTTCGTCGTCCTGAGGAGACAGGATATCTTCAGCCTCAAAGAGATTCTGACGGATTTCCTCCGCATTCGCAAGTCTCTTCTGTTCCGCTTCCAGTTCTTCAAGTTCGCCTTCTGCGAGCTTAGCCTGGTCAAGCTGACGGAAACGGGCTTCATTATATTCGCTCTGCTGGGCGATCGTATCTATCTGGGACTTAAGTTCGGACAGTTCACGCTCTCTGGAGTTCAGTCTTGTATAACACTCACGGCAGGCCTCAAGAAGCGCCGCATTCCCGGCATAATGGTCCAGCATGGAAAGCTGGTACGCCTTGTTGTTCAAAAGCAGGGTCTGATGCTGGGAATGGATATCTATAAGATGGGAGGAGATCCTGGAGAGGACTCCTACCTGGACCGGCTCGTCATTGATGAAAGAACGGGATCTTCCGCTTCGGTTGAGAACTCTGCGTACGACAAGGCTGCCGCCATCCCATTCGAGCCCTTCCTCCTCGACTGCAGCGCGCACGCTGTCGTCGTCCATCTCGAACTCAGCCTCGACGACACAGGTGTCGCCAGACTCTCCTACCATGGACGCGTCGGCCTTTGAACCGAGTACAAGGGAGATTGCTCCAAGCAAGATCGACTTACCGGCGCCGGTCTGTCCTGTAATAATGCTAAGACCCGCCGGAAAATTGATTTCCAGCGAGTCTATAAGTACAAAATTCTTTACCTGAAGCGATTTCAGCATACGATATTACTCGTCTTCGTGCTTTGCAGTACGATAGGTGAGCTCTCCCTCAAGGAACTCCTCTACAGCCACAAGGCTCGGCTTAGGCTGTCTCTCGTAATACTTTGAGATCTCGATCTGCTCTCTGTTCTCGAACATCTCCTCCATTGTATCACGCTCGTTCTTGAAATCCTCGAGCTTCTTTGTAAGCTCCTTCTTCTCTGCTGCAGCAATCTGGTTTGCTCTCTTGTAGAGGATGGCTACAGTCTCATAGATGTTGCCTGTAGGCTCTGCAAGGTTCTTGATATCACGGGTGATCGTGTTTGTAGGTACTTTCTTCTTATCCATATTTCTAAATTCTTTGCCTTTACACTAATAGATACGAAGGCTATCAGATGCAGGTTTCAAAATATTTTCTAGTTGTCTTCAGACTTCTTCGCCTTCTTTCCGGAGCTCTGTCTCTCTGATCTGAAAAGCGCTTTGTCCTCAGCTCTTCTCTCCTTGTCGAACTCCTTTGTGTTCTGGTTCACAAGCTCGTCGGATCCTGAATAGCGGCCAAGTGCCTTCTGTGATTTCGCATAGAGGACGTCAAGTTCCTTGCGGTATGGAGACTCAGGGATCTCGCTCACGAAATTGAGATAGTCATCCATGAACACGAGATAACGCTCTTTCTGCTTTGACTGGACGCTAAGCGATGCATATTTATAAGAAGACTTTGCGATATAATAGAGGATATCCTCACGGAAGATATTCTCTGCGTCCTCCTTAAGCACGTTCCTGAACGCCACACGTGAAGCCTGATAGTCCTCCATCCTGAAATAGAGCTTCGCATTCTCGTAGGCTTTCCTGTCCAGACGGGCTCCAAGTTCGCTGAGCATCGCCGAGCAGTCACTGAGATGGTCATTGACAGGGAATTCCTTGAGATACTCACCGATCACATTGATACAGTTATAGGTAGGAGTCTGGTCAAGCTCGTAACGCAGGGTCTGGCGGTAGAGACAGTCGATCCTGAGGAAACGTGCCTCCTCCGCGAACGGACTGCGCGGGAAGTTGGTGGTGAACTTGTCGAAATTCGTCTCTGCTGTATAGTAATCCTTGAAGCGATAGTTGCTCAATCCCCAGTAATACTGTACAGTGTCGTCCCTCATGGTACCATTGGTGATCATCGAGAGCGACTCGAAAAGAGCCGCAGACTTTGTATACTTGCCCTGGTTGAAATAGTCGAACGCCGCCTTGTATTTCACATCCGGGTCGGTGCTGGACATCACTGCATCATACTGTGACTTGCAGGACACAGCAGCGAGTATTGCGAGGGCAGCCGCAGCCGCCATTCTAAGTATCTTCATCTCTATTCGTTGTTTTCTAAAAGGAACTTCTCGACATCGAGGGCTGCACGGCATCCGGAAGCGGCTGCAGTGATGGCCTGACGATAGTGAGGGTCCTGTACATCACCGGCTGCGAACACACCCTCCACATTGGTCTTGGAACTGGTTCCGTCGGTTATGATATATCCATTCTCATCAGTATTGACCCAAGCCTTGACAAGGTCGGAATTAGGGTGGTGTCCGATGCCAAGGAAGAATCCGTCGATCTTGATATCAAAAACCTTACCATCATTTGCGACGAGCCTTGCACCGGTCACACCGTTCATGTCGCCGAGGATCTCCTGGGTATTGCAGCCCCAGAGAATCTCGATGCCAGGATTGTTCATGACCCTTTCCTGCATGGCCTTCGAAGCGCGGAGGACGTCTCTTCTGACGATCATATAGACCTTGCTGCAAAGATTGGCGAGATAGCTCGCCTCTTCGCAGGCGGTATCGCCACCTCCTACGACAGCGACAGTCTTTTTCCTGTAGAAGAAACCGTCACATGTAGCACAGGCAGAGACTCCGAGGCCCCTGAACTTCTGTTCTGAAGGAAGACCGAGGTACTTTGCTACAGCACCTGTCGCTACGATGACAGAACTGGCAAGTATCTCATTGCCCTTATCGTCAACCGCAAGGAACGGACGGGAAGAAAGATCGATGCTCTTGATCCTTCCACGCCTGACGTCCGCACCGAAACGTATCGCCTGCTTCTTCATTGCATCCATGAGCATGTTGGCATCAACTCCTTCCGGAAAGCCTGGGTAGTTCTCCACGACAGTGGTAGTGGTGAGCTGTCCGCCCGGTTCCATACCTTCGTACACAACCGGAGAAAGAGATGCTCTTGAAGAGTAGATAGCTGCAGTATAGCCCGCCGGGCCTGAGCCTATGATAAGAGTTCTGACGTTTTCTGCCATAATAACAATATAAGGTTACAAATATAGCATTTTTAATTATATTTGCACCAATCGAGTACATTACAAAAACACTGTCACGGCAATGCAGACCAAAGCTCCGCACCCTCTGGACATAGAAGAATTCAAAGCTCTGCTGAAAAGGCAGAAGCTGAAGGCGACGCCTCAGAGAGTTGCCGTACATGAGGCTATGATATGCCTGGGACACGCCAGCGCTGACATGGTAGCTGACCACATCAGACAGAACAGCAATGTCGCCATCACCGTCGCATCCGTGTACAACATCCTGACCGGACTTGCAGACCATGGAGTCTATACGCACCGGTTGAGTTCTAACAGCAAAATGTACTTCGACGTCAACAATTTCACACACGCACACCTCTACGACACGGTCAACAACAGTTACAAGGACATCCTTGACGAAGAACTGACCGCCCTGGTCAGCGAAAAGCTCAGCAGGAAGAAGTTCAAAGGTTTCAAGGTAGACGGAATTGACATCCAGATACTTTGCCACCCTACCAGGAGAGGAAGAAAATCTTCAAAGACAGAATAGCCATGAAAAGGATACTCATATACGCAATCGCAGCGATGCTTGCAGCGGCAGCTGCCGTATCATGTACCAAGGAAAGATATGAATTCCCCATAGCCTTCGCCGTCCAGACTACCGGTTCTGTATCGGGAGACACATTTACGGAGGACAACGGGACAGTCTACGAGATAACGGAAGTCCTGAATGGAGTGGAAGTATCCGACATGGACAGGGCCCTTGCCCGTTTCGACGTCCTGAGGAAGACAGGAGAAAGAAGATACAGCATCAGGCTGATTTCCTTGTTCAAGCCGCTCTGCAAAGACAAGGTCGATCTCAGCAAAGCCTCCGAGGAAGAACTCGCCTATGACCCCGTAATGATCGCAGAAGGCTGGATATCAGGCGGTTATATCAACCTACGCTTCATATTGTCACATATGAAGGATTCTGAGACGCCCCATCTGATCAACCTTGTCTACGACGACAAGCAGCCCATGGACACTCTCAGATTCACCCTCAGGCACAACGGCTTTGGCGAAGGATTCGCCCACGAAGGCAACAGGAGCGACTATGCAGAATCCGCAGGGTTCGCATGCTTCAATGTCAGCGGAATGGTTCCGGACGGAATTGAGAGCATCCCTGTCAAGATCTCGGCACCATGGTATGAGACAGTCGATGGAGACGTCCGTACAGGACAGGCTGTGGACCTGGTGACGAATGGTGTCCTGAGAAAATAAGTGTCCTTTAGGAGATAAAAAAGAAAGAGACCGGCATCGCCGATCTCTTTTTTCAACATGGGGTGCGAGATGGGGCTCGAACCCACGACACTCGGAACCACAATCCGATGCTCTACCAACTGAACTACTCGCACCATGTTTGGGACTGCAAATATACGCATTTTTTTTACCCTTGAAAATTTTTGCCTGAAAATTTTGAAAAGTTGCGAATAATTCAACTATTACGGGTTCCATAATTAGGTGAAATAGGAATAATTATGTAGATTTGTATGATTTTGGGGAAAAGGTCCAAAACGAATTGAAATAAAATAACAAAACATATAGAATGGCACGCGAAATCAAATTTTCTCTCGTATACCGAGACATGTGGCAGTCATCTGGTAAGTATGTACCTAGAGTAGACCAGCTTGTAGAGGTCGCTCCGGCTATCATCGACATGGGCTGCTTCGACAGAGTTGAAACCAACGGTGGAGCCTTCGAGCAGGTAAACCTCCTCTTCGGCGAGAACCCTAACGTCGCAGTACGCGAGTGGACAGCTCCTTTCCACAAGGTAGGTATCCAGACCCACATGCTCGAGAGAGGTCTCAACGCCCTCCGTATGAACCCTGTACCAGCCGACGTAAGAGAGCTGATGTACAAGGTGAAGAAGAAGCAGGGCACAGACATCGCTAGATCTTTCTGCGGACTCAACGACCACAGAAACCTCAAGCTCTCTGTAGAGTATGCTAAGAAGGGCGGAATGATCTCCCAGGTAGCCCTCTCGATCACCAACTCACCTGTCCACACAGTAGAGTACTACATGGGCATCGTCGACAAGGTTGCAGAGTATGGCTGCGACGAGATCTGTCTCAAGGACATGGCTGGTATCGGCCGTCCTACCTTCCTCGCTCAGCTTACAGCTCAGATCAAGAAGAAATATCCTCACCTCAAGGTTCAGTACCATGGCCACACAGGCCCAGGCTTCTCTCCAGCTTCAATGCTCGAGGTTGCACGTGCAGGCGCTGACTACCTCGACGTAGCAGTAGAGCCACTTTCATGGGGTAAGGTCCATCCGGACGTCATCACCATCCGCGAGATGATGAAGGCAGACGGTTTCCAGGTGAAGGACCTCAACATGGACGCTTACATGGAGGTAAGACGCCTCACCCAGAAGTTCATGGACGACTTCCTCGGATACTGGATCAACCCTTCAAACGCAAAGATGACCTCACTCCTCGTAGGTTGCGGTCTCCCAGGTGGTATGATGGGATCCATGATGGCCGACCTCAAGGGTTTCCAGGGTGCCATCAACGCTACCGAGAGAGCTAACGGCAGACCTGAGATGAGCCTTGACACCCTTATGGTCAAGCTCTTCCAGGAGGTTGAGTATGTATGGCCACGCCTCGGTTATCCACCACTCGTGACCCCATTCAGCCAGTACGTGAAGAACACCGCTCTCATGAACGTGCTCGACACACTCAAGGGCAAGCCAAGATTCTCAAGCATCGACAAGGACACATGGGGAATGATCCTCGGCAAGACAGGTACACTCCCTGGAAAGCTCGCTCCTGAGATCATCGAGATCGCAAAGGCAAAGGGCCTCGAGTTCTACGAGGGCGACCCACAGGCACCATATCCAAACGAGCTTCCTAAGTTCCAGCAGATGATGAAGGAAGAAGGCTGGGACGAGGGCCAGGATCAGGAAGAGCTCTTCGAGTTCGCTATGCACGAGCGTCAGTATCGTGACTACAAGAGCGGAATCGCAAAGCAGCGCTTCAACACTGAGCTCGAGGACCTCAAGAAGAAGGCAGGTGCTCCTATCACAGTCGTAAGGCCAGTGGTCGAGATGCCTGAGTTCGACGTAAAGGCTTATGCTGAGAAGTATCCTAAGGCTACCCCTGTACAGGTTCCTGCAAAGGGCAAGCTCCTCTGGCAGATCGACGTTGACGACAAGTCAACCGCACCGATCGTAGGTTCAGAAGTAAAGGCTGGACAGCCTGCAGGCTACGTCCAGACATCATATGGTATGGAAGAGATCATGCCGGCAGTCGACGGCCGCTTCGTAGCAGTAATCGGCAAGCAGGGCAAGGATGTCGTAAAGGGCGAGATCGTAGGTTTCATCCAGTAATCCCGCACACATACTGCAAAGTCTTGAGCACAGCTACAGGTCAAGTCCGTAGCTGTGCTTTATTTCATCCATGACGAAGCATGACTGCCAGCTTTTTATTATATTTGTATCGGCTTACCTAACAACACAGCCACACATACAATGAAAGAACTGACACAGGAACAGAAAGAAAAGCTCAGCAAGGTGAAATACCTGGCTCTTGATATGGACGGGACCATCTATCTGGGCAGCAGACTGTTTCCCTTCACTCTAAAGTTCCTCGAAGACATAAGGAATGCCGGCATAGGGCATTCCTTCCTCACGAACAACCCGACAAGATCAGTAGCAGCATACATCAAGAAGCTGAAAGGTCTTGGCATACAGGCGAACGAAGACAACCTGTACACGACATCGCTCGCCGCGATCGACTACATCAAAGAGCAGTACCCGGACGCGAAGAGACTCTTCATGCTCGGAACACCAAGTATGATCGAGCAGTTCCGGAAAGCGGGATTCGAGGAGTGCGCAGACGATCCGGACGACGTTCCGGACGCACTTGTGGTCGCATTCGACACCACTCTCGCCTACCCTAGACTCTGCCGCGCTGCATGGTGGGCATCCCAGGGGATCCCATACGTAGCGACCAACCCTGACAGAGTCTGTCCTACAGACCAGAGGACCGTGCTTGTAGACTGCGGTTCCCTCCAGAAGTGCATCGAACACGCCACAGGACGCAAGCCGGACATCGTACTTGGCAAGCCGGACCCTACGATGCTCCAGGGCATAATGCACAAACATGGTCTGAAGCCCGAAGAGATTGCCATGGTCGGAGACAGGATCTATACCGACACGGCGATGGCGCACAACGCAGGTGCGGTCGGAGTACTCGTGCTTTCGGGAGAGACTACTCTCGAGACTGCGCAGAAAGTAGCAGAAGACGCACGTACAAATCCGGACCCGGAATTCTTCCCTCCTGACTTCGTAGTAGAAAATGTAGCGGAACTTGCAGAAATGCTGATCGCGAGCCGCCGATAAGCCATTATAGACCAGTCAATTAAAGAATTAGCCGTTTCCTTTTGCAAGGAAACGGCTAATCTGTCTTAACTTGCCTCTATGAAAATCAAGGAACTAGGAATCGACGAGCGTCCAGTAGAGAGGCTGCTCGAAAAGGGGGCCGGCGCGCTCAGCAATGTCGAGATACTTGCCGTTCTGCTTCACAGCGGAACTGCCGGGCTCAATGCCATGGACGTAGCAAGACTTGCACTGAGCCACGCAGAAGGCTCACTGGTCAGATTGTCGTCCATGTCAGCGGACAAGCTACGTGAGATACCCGGCATAGGTCCCAAGAAAGCCGCTAGCCTCAGTGCGTCATTCGAACTCGCCCGCCGCTTTGCAGCAGAAGGAACCGGCATAGAAAAGAAGGCTCTGACCGGACCGGACATGGTCTACAGGACCATGTTGCCACGGCTCAAAGGCCTTCCCCACGAGGAGTGCTGGGTCATCTATCTCAACAGGGCCAACTACATCATAGGGAAGGAGATGGTCACCCGGGGCGGCTTCACAAGCACCACGATAGACATCCGCATGTTAGTTATCAAGGCAATGGAAAAAAAGGCATGCGGGATCATCGTGGTACATAACCACCCATCCGGGAATCCCAGGCCGGGAGACGCGGACATCAGTCAGACCAAGCTCCTGAAGGAAGCCCTTTCCCCTATGGGAATCGACCTCCTTGACCACATCATAGTCTGCGACGACTGTTATTTCAGCTTCGCAGATGAAAGAATTGCAACAAACAGCATAGATTCAACTATTTGACAAAAAAAAGATTCTTCATAACTTTGCTTTTTGGAGATAAACCTAGGCAATTATGAGAGTCATCAATCTTGGAGAACAGAACTCTATTCTGAACAACTATATCGAGCAGATCCGAGACAAGGTTATTCAGAAAGACAGAGTACGCTTCCGCAGCAATCTCGAAAGAATCGGAAATATCTTCGGCTACGAACTCAGCAAAGTGCTTGACTATACCCGGAAGGAGGTACAGACTCCCCTTGGTATAGCAAGCCTCAACGTATGTGACTCCGACCTTGTAATCGCCACAATTCTCCGCGCCGGCATTCCTCTCCACAAGGGAATCCTCGACTGCTTTGACCATGCCGACTCTGCATTCATCGCAGCATACAGGAAATACGGCAAGGGAGATTCCTACCAGATCAATGTCGAATACGCGACGGCCACAAGACTCGACGGCAGGATCCTCGTTCTTGCCGACACGATGCTGGCCACCGGTGCATCCATCGAAGTGACACTTGACAAGATCTGCGACGAGCAGAAGCCATCACACATACACCTTATCTGTCCTATCGCCAGCGCATACGCAGTCGAGTTCCTCCAGAAGAGGTACGGCGACGAGGTTACGCTCTGGACTGCCGCCATTGACGAGGAACTGACCAGCCATTCCTACATCGTACCTGGACTCGGCGACGCAGGCGACCTTGCCTACGGCGAGAAACTATGACAGAGCATCTACCGACGGACTCTACTTAATCTTTCAATATCCCCACTATTATGGCGAAAATCACTAAAGACCTTCAGGAAGACTTTGCAAGGAACTGGATCATCTTGTTGCTTGACCTAAGTATCTCCGGCGTAGCATCTCTCGTCGCCATCCTCCTCATGAGATGGATGTCCGAGCCGTTCTTCGGTTTCCAGAAATTCACCCTCATCTGGTTGATGGTATCAGTCATCGCATCCTTCATTGGCTTCTACCTGATGAAGACGTACAGGATAGTCATACGCTATTCGAGCCTCACTGCCGTATCCAAGCTCACCAACGCGACTCTTATCAAGGAAAGCATCCTTGGTCTGGGCATCCTTCTGGGATTCATCGGGAACGGGCTGGTGAGAGTCGACATCACGACCATAGTCCTTGATGCACTGTTCTCAGTATTCTTCCTCATCATCGTGAGAGTCGTCATGATCCAGGCCCTCAACACCCTGTCGACATCGGTAGAGGACGAGATAGGAAAGGTCCGGGTAATGGTATATGGTACCAGCAACAAGTCCATTGCCGTGCTCACCCGTCTGAGCGTATCGCAGCATTACGACGTGATCGGCATCCTCTCCGACAAGCCGGAGCAGGCCGGTCAGATCATCCAGGACAAGAAAGTATTCACTTACCAGACACAGGAAGAACTCGACGAACTCCGCAGGAGACACGGAATCGAGTGCATACTCTTCGCCGACTCTTCAGACCAGGCTGCAATCAACCACAACCTTATCGACCAGTGCCTTGCGCTCGGCATCCATGTGCTCAACGCGCCTAAGATCGAGGATGCGAAGTACGGCAACATGTCAAAGGAAGCCGTACAGGAGATCTCACGCGACGTGGAATACATCACCGACGGTATGACCAGCTTCGGAAAGAACATGAAGAGAATCGTGGACTGCGCCATCTCCGGAGCCTGCCTCATCGTATTCTCCCCTCTCTTCCTCATCGTCTACATCGCCATCAAGATGGAGGACCATGGTCCTGCAATCTACAAGCAGGAGAGGATCGGCCGTTTCGGACGTCCTTTCTATATCTATAAGTTCCGTTCGATGAGAACCGACGCCGAGGCAATGGGTCCTGCGCTCTATGCCGGAGAGGAAGACCCTCGTCTTACCAAGGTCGGCAAGTTCATCCGTGCGCACCACCTCGACGAACTTCCTCAGCTCTTCAATGTATTCGTAGGCGACATGGCCTTCATCGGCTGGAGACCTGAGAGAAAGTTCTACATCGACCAGATCATGGAAAGAGACCCTCGTTACTACTATCTCTACCAGATCCGTCCAGGTGTCACATCATATGCCACCCTCTACAACGGCTACACAGACACCATCGAAAAGATGCTCAAGCGTCTGGAATACGACCTCCACTACCTCAGGCACCGTTCATGGCTGTTTGACATCAGGATCCTCGGCATGACCTTCATGAGCATCGTGTTCGGAAAGAAGTTCTAGGTCAATGCTGACAGGAAAGTTCCAGACCAGATCTGACCCATACAGAAAAGACCAGCCTCGATGGCTGGTCTTTTCTGTATCCATGGACCTATAGCTCCTTGCGTAGGCGGGCTTTCGCGATGCCAAGCTGGTCACGGTATTTGGCGATGGTCCTTCGTGCAACCTTATAGCCTCGCTTCTCCATCTCTGTGACAAGCTGGTCGTCGGTCAGAGGCTTATGCTTGTTCTCGTTGTCGACGCACTCCTGGAGCACCTTCTTGAGTTCGCGGGTCGATACTTCCTCGCCGTCCTGGTTCTCAAGTCCTTCCGAGAAGAAGTACTTCAGAGGGAATATTCCGAAGTGGGTCTCAATATACTTGCTGTTGACCACTCGCGAGATAGTCGAGATGTCGAAGTGGGTGATCTCAGCGATATCCTTGAGGACCATAGGGCGCAGATGTGTCTCGTCTCCGTCCATGAAATACTCATGCTGGTAGTCAACGATAGCCTGCATTGTGCTCTGCAGTGTGTTGTGACGCTGTTTGAGAGCCTCAACGAACCACTTCGCAGAATCCATCTTCTGCTTCACGAACACCTCGGCTTCTTTCTTTTCCCTGTCGGTGGAGCCCTTGTCCATCAGCATCTCAGCGTACTTCTTGTTCACCCTGATCTCAGGAATCGAGAACCTAGGCATCGAAAGTCTGAGCTCACCATCAAGAAGTTCAAGGAGGAAGTCCGGAATGATCTGCTGAGCCTGGTCATCGTATGAGTCGTCGACCTGCCCGCCTGGAGAAGGATTGAGCTTGACGATCTTGGCCATGGCAGCACGCATCTCGTCCTCAGAGAGGCCGAGCTTCGACATTATCTTATGGAAGTGCTTGTTGGCGAACTCCTGGAAATAGTCAGTAAGAATCCTTATCGCATTCTTGACCTCCGGACCCTGCTGCATCAGCTCAAGCTGGATGAGAAGGCATTCCCTCAGGTCACGTGCACCGACTCCGGCCGGTTCGAATTCCTGTATGACGAAAAGAAGTTCCTCCAGTTCCTCTGCGTCAGTCTCAATGTTTGCCCTGAACGCAAGGTCATCGACAAGGCTGTCAAGATCCCTTCTGAGATAGCCGTCATCGTCGAGACTTCCTATAAGAAAAGCAGCTATCTGCCTCTGGCGCTCGTTAAGGTTCCTGAATCCGAGCTGTTCCATAAGGCTCTGGGTAAAGCTCTGCTTGACCGAGAAGGTGTTGTACTCAGGACGTTCGTCCTTGCCGTAATTGTTTACCTTGAGCTTGTAAGATGGGATAGGATCGTCCTCGTTGATCTCAGAGAGAGAGACATCTCTTGGTGTATCGTCGTCTCCGCCATCCTCGCTTCTCTCGGAAGGGCCGTCGTCAAGCACCGGATTCTCCTCAAGTTCCTTACGGATACGCTGCTCCAGTTCCTGGACCGGGAGCTCAATGAGCTTTATGGTCTGGATCTGAAGTGGCGACAGCTTCTGCTGCTGCTTGAGTCCTAATTCCTGTTTGATCATCTTACTACTTCTTTACTCTCTTGACGACAGTGATGGTATCTGCCACGAAGGAATGCTTCCTGTCTGCCACAGGATAATTGATGTTCTCCTTTACGATGAAAGCAGAAGGAAACTCGCCCTTTATCCTCTCAAGGAGTTCCATAGCCTCGCTCTTTGTCCTGAGGTCGCCGACAGTGACCTTGAAATATGGGCTCTGGAAGCTGCGGTATGCCGCGATGCCTGGATGGGCGGCACAGAAGCGTGCGAGAGTAGCCTCTGAAGAATTTCTGGCACTCTGGCTGTTGTCAAAGAAAATCCTGACCCTGTAGCCGCTGATTGTCCTGGAAGGATTTGAAGCGACCTGCTTCTTGAGAGCATCCACGATGGCCTGCGACTGGTATACCTTGACATCCGCCTTGTCACCCTTGGCCTTGGACGGCATGAGGTTCATGATATTCTTGCCATAAAGCGTAGAGTCGACGGCAGCCGCCTGACGATACACAACTGAGTCTGCGGTCTGTACATTCTGAGCTCTCAGGGCGAGAGCCGAGAGCAGCATGAGCAATGCTATTGCGGTAATTCTTCTCATCTAAGTCAGTCTTCCAATAAAAAACAAGTTGGTCTTATCACTAGTCCTCCAACAAATCCTTGATAGGTATATCCTTAAAAGTAAAACCTTTAGCCACCCCGCTCTTCAGTCTGATCTTGGCGTGGATATCCGTAGTGAACTCTTCTATATTGAAGTTGTTCGCCAAGGAGAGCACCTGCATGAGCGAGACGCCAGACGCCAAAGTCGCGACACAGTCAAGCGGATATACGGCACAGGTCCTTGCACTTACGGTAATAGGATCTGCACTGTAGTTGACATACTCTACTCCGTTGCGGTAGACGACACCTTCGATATCCTCCAGACCGAACTGGAGAGCAGGATTGTCTACCTCCAGAAGAAGCTTGGCACTGATTCCGCGGAGTCCTACCAAGGACACGGAATCAAGGGCACAGGACTTCAGTTCTATCTGCGAGATCTTTGAACATCCCGTCAGAAGGACCATCATGAGGGCCGCTGCTATGGCTGCAATTCTATTACGCATAATACGCAAAGATATGAAAAAATAATAGATTCGTTAAAATATCCTATCTTTGCAGAGCAGACCAAAGCAATGGTCGTGCCAAAACAAGAAAACACTTTTATGAGCGCAGGAAAACTATATATCGAGACATACGGCTGTCAGATGAACGTCAACGACACCGAGGTCATCTTCTCTATCCTCGGCAAGGAAGGATATGAGCGTACTGAATCAATGGAAGAAGCAGACGTGATCCTTGCCAACACCTGTTCGGTAAGAGACAACGCCGAGCAGAGGATCTGGGGCAGGATCGAGCAGTTCAACCTTGCCAAGAAGGCAAAGCCTTCTGTCATCATCGGCATCGTCGGATGCATGGCAGAGAGACTCAAGGAAGACCTCCTCGACAGTCACAAGGTTGACCTCGTGGCAGGCCCTGACGCATACCGCACGCTCCCTGAACTGGTGGCAGCAGCGAGACCAGGGAATCCTCAGATCAATGTCATGCTCTCGAGAGAAGAGACCTATGGCGACATCAGCCCTGTCAGAATCGACAAGAACGGAGTATCTGCATTCATTTCGATCATGCGTGGCTGCAACAATGTATGCTCATACTGTGTCGTCCCTTACACCAGAGGCGCAGAAAGAAGCCGCGACCCTCGCACCATCGTACGCGAGGCCTGCGATGTGTTCAGCAAGGGCTACAAGGAAGTCACACTTCTCGGACAGAACGTGGATTCATATTTCTGGAAGAGCGAGGAAGGCAACGTCAATTTCGCAGCACTTCTCAGGATGGTCGCTGAGGTAAGCCCTGAACTCCGCGTAAGATTCTCTACATCAAATCCTCAGGACATCAGCGACGAGGTCATCGAGACCATGGCTGCCTATGAGAACATCTGCAAGCACATCCACCTTCCAGTGCAGTCCGGCAGTGACGTGATGCTCGAGAAGATGCGCAGAAGATACACCCGCGAGTGGTACCTCCAGCGAGTAGCCAAGATCAGGGAAGTTCTCCCTGGATGCGGACTCACCACCGACGTGATCGCCGGATTCTGCGGCGAGACCGAGCAGGACCATCAGGATACCCTGTCACTCTTCGAGGAGGTATGCTTCGACTCAGCTTTCATGTTCTACTATTCTGAAAGGCCAGGCACCCTCGCAGCCAGGAAATACAAGGACGACATCGACATCGAGACCAAGACACGCCGTCTCAACGAGATCATCGCCCTCCAGGGCAAATGCTCTCTCAAGAGCTACCAGAGCGAGGTCGGCAAGATCTTCAAGGTTCTCGTCGAAGGTCCTTCCAAGAAGAGCGCAGACGAACTCTGCGGCCGCGCATCCAACAACAAGATGTGCGTCTTCCCCGACAAGATCCACAAGGCAGGTGACTATGTGACCGTCAAGGTCCTCTCTGCCACCTCCGCAACCCTCCTCTGCGAGCTGGTCGAGGCCTAATCCAGGCTCCTGAGGCTTAGGCCAGACGAAAGAGTTAAGCCTCAGATCCCCCATGCGAATAAACAACAAAAAGGCGAATCGTCATGATTCGCTTTTTTGTTGGGTTGTTTTGTTGGATTGTTTTGTTGGGCTTTTCGTTGTTTTTCGTTGGGGCTTTTCGTTGGGCTTTTCGTTGGGGCTTTTTGTTGTTTTTCGTTAGGCTTTTCGTTCGCCATTTTTATTCGCCCTCACCTGCCTCACTTTGCCCACCTACGGCAATTTCCCCAGAATCTGGCGTAGGCGGGTGTTTGCATTGCCCACCTACGGCACTTTCCCCAGAATCTGGCATAGGCGGGTGTTTGCTTTGCCCACCTACGGCACTTTCCCACAGATTTGGCGTGAGTGGGAATCTTTTCCTCCCACTTACCTCATTTACGCCATGATTTGGCGTAGGTGGTCTCATTTGACTTCCACTTACCGCATTTTTCCACGCTTCTGGCGTAAGTGGATACAAGGAAGGCAACACCTTACTCGGTAAAACATTGTCCTTATCAGGTTAAGAAAGAAGTAAGACAGTAAGAATTTCAATATTTCAGTAAAGAATCCTGATTATTTCATGAGGTCAGGACTATTCTGACTAAGTCACTGAGTTCCATTTGATATATTTCCCGGCAAAAACTCTATGAAATATTATCATTTCTGCACAGAGGGACTGAGGAAGGGCGTCATTTTCAGGGACGAAGAGGATTTTATCGTCGGAATGAATTACGTAGCGATCACTGCAAAGGAGTGCGGGCTTGTAATCCTGGCATTCTGTCTCATGTCAAATCACTGGCACTTCATCGTACGCGGTAAACAAAGCGACATCGAAAGATTCAACACTCTTCTGAAAACAAGGATTTCAATGTGGCTTCACAGAAAGTACCGTCTTTCACATTTCCTTAAAGGACAAGATCTCACCATCAAGGAAATTGACAGTCTCGACTACCTTAAAAAGGTCATCGGCTACGTGCTGCGTAACCCGATCGTAGCTGGAATCAACTGCACTGTCGAGAGTTATCGATGGGGAAGCGGGAAATGCTATTTCCATGAAAAACACCCCAACGACAATCAAGTCATTTCCGACAGATCAAAGGGAATCCTATGCAAAACAAACAGTTCGGCTATAAAAAGTTACGGTCTTGACAGGTACGGAATGATCACACCCGATCAATATGTCGACAAAGATGCCGTCATAGACATATTCAGAACGGCCAAAGCATTCATTTACAACGTAATGTCATTCAAATCATTTGACATGGACCTTGAACTGGAGAACGGACTCGCACAGAAAATCGCCATTGAGGACGGTAAACTCATCAAAATTGTCGAGAACCTCTGCTCACGGGACTTCAAAGTCAAGTCCGCCGATCTGCTGCCGACAAGGGATAAATGCATCGTTGCCATGAAGTTGCGCAAGGACTATGGTGCCTCGAGCAAACAGATTTCACGAATTCTTGGACTGGATCAGGATGTGATTGAACTACTCCGGTAACAATTGACTATGCAAAGCCACCAGAGTCAGGAGCGAGAACAACATCCGTGACAGTAACAGTAACGGCAGTTGACCAGCATCCCGGTAACGGCAGTTGACCAGCACTCACCGGTAAGGGCGGCGACCACCTAGGTCAAATGGCAGGGAAAATGCGGTAGGCGGGATGGAATTCGTCCCGCCTACTGCATTCTGGCCACTATCTGCCGTAGGTGGGCAGGGGGAAAGCCCGCCTACGGCAGTTTCCCCAGAATCTGGCGTAGGTGGGAGAGAATAATGACCGCCTATGTCAGAATCAGCCTATTTTGCGGTAAGTAGGACGTCCATACCATGACGAAGGAGCAGGGACGATTTTGGGAAAGGAGGAGTTCTTGGAGATATCCCAGTTCATAGAGGAGCTGCGGGACTCCATTGACGAAGAGCATGGGAGAAAGGCCGCCCAGGAGTCCCAGATGGCATTGTGGGAAAAGTGTGGAAAATTTTGGAACAATGTGGAAGAAAATGGAAAAATTCTTCATATCTTTGTGGCAAGCGTGAAAGAGTATTAATCAGGTTATGGTCACATTCATCGGAAAAGCAGTTGCAAAGGTGGACGACAAGGGAAGGATCGTATTCCCTTCGTTGTTCAAGAATGCCATGCCCGAGGGTGAACCGATGACCTTCGTCGTACACAAAGACATCTATTCCGACTGTCTTGAGATGTACACTATCGCCGAATGGCAACGTCAAAGCGAGATCGTCAAGTCTAAGCTGAACATGCTCAATGAAAAGCACGCGAAGTTCTGGAGAAGATACATGCTCGAGAGAGCTGAGGTGACACCCGATCCTAAGGTCGGCCGCATCAGCATCCCTGCAGAGCTTCTCGAGAAGATCGGTATAACCAAAGAGGTAGTGTTCCTAGGCAGCGACTATAAGATTGAAATCTGGTCAAAGGAGAAGTTCGAGGACCAGATCATCTCGGAAGACGAATACAAATCGATGGCCGAAGAACTCTCTCAGTTGAGATAGGAGGTCAGAGATGTCAGAATACCATACTTCGGTGCTGCTCGACGAGAGTATCTCAGCACTCATTACCAATCCATCAGGAACATACATTGATGCCACATTCGGAGGCGGTGGTCACACCGCTGAGATTCTTTCACGCTTAAACGAAAGCGGTAGGGTCATTGCCTTCGATCGTGACAATGACGCTATAGGAAACCGCATCGACGACCCTCGTCTGACGCTGGTCCACAACAATTTCCGCTTCATCCACAATTACGTGATGTTCGAGGCCCACAAAAACGGCCTTGGTCAGGAAGCCATTGACCAGAAGGACCATGGTACCCTGAATCAGCAGGGTCAAGGTACCATGGACCCGTTCATGGCGAAGGTGGACGGAGTCCTTGCCGACCTGGGCGTGTCGTCGCACCAGTTCGACACGGCGGAAAGAGGGTTCTCGTTCAGGTACGACTCCCCTCTCGACATGAGGATGGACACGGGAGCGGACATGACGGCAGCAGATGTGGTAAACAATTACGAGGCCGAGGAGCTGGAGAAGATCTTCAAGGTCTACGGTGAGGTGGAGAACGCCCGCAAGGTCGCTCAGCTGATCGTCAAGGCCAGGGCCGAGAAGGTCCTCGAGACCACAGGAGACCTGGACAAGGCGCTTGCTCCAGTGCTTCCGAAGTTCGCGGAGCACAAGTATCTCGCGAAGGTCTATCAGGCACTCCGCATCGAGGTCAACCAGGAGATGCGCTCTCTTGAGAAGTTCCTCGAAGGCACGGCCGCTTCAATCAAGGAAGGTGGAAGGCTCGTGGTCATCACCTATCATTCCCTCGAGGACAGGATGGTGAAGAACTTCATCAAGGCAGGCAACATCGACGGCAAGGAGGAGAAGGATGTCTTCGGACGTTCGCATACTCCGTTCTCGGCAGTCAACCGCAAGCCTATTCTCCCGAGCGAGGAGGAGATTGCGGCCAACACCAGGGCCCGCAGCGCCAAGCTCAGGGTAGCGGAAAGAAACGGAAAGGAATAGACAGAGACTACAGAGAAGAAGGAATAGAGAGAAGAAAGAAAGGACGAAAAGAAAGAACGAAAAGAAAGAAACAACGAAAGAACGTAAAGAAAGTAACGTAAAGAAAGAAAGAACGAACGAAACAACCTCAGACAAGCAGAAATGGCAAGTATAAGGAAAATATGGGAAGCGGTCCGCAACGGAGCGAACGCGATAGTTCATGGAGAACTGTTGCTCAGGCTCAGGGTGGACAGGTACTTCATGCATATTCTGTACACATTCCTGCTCATGTGGATGGTCATCCTCCTCGACATGAGGGTCGAGAAGACAATGGCGAAGGTGGAGAAGAACAAGGAGACTCTGAGCGAGATGAAAATCTACCATGCCCAGAAAACAGTGCAGATGGTAAGCCTCAACAGGATCAGCACCGTCCAGAGCATGCTCGAGGAAAAAGGTTCCAATGTCACACTTCCGGAGAAACCGGCAATCAGGATAAAGAAGTAACGGTATATGGCTAGTGAAAAGAAAAAGAAGAGCGACTCAGTAGGTCTCGCGCTTTACATCATATACCTGGCGCTTCTGGGCCTGAGCATTCTCATCATGGGAAGGCTCGTGCAGATCCAGCTCACATACGAGCCGGACCCTAAGATAGCGGACCTCTTCAAGCCGAGGAGCACAAAGCAGATCCTCGAGCCTATGCGTGGATCGATCATCTCCCATGACGGAAGGCTTCTCGCCATGTCGACCCCTATGTACCAGGTCTACATGGACTGCACCGTCATGAAGGATGTGAACAGCAAGGAAGAGGAAGATACATGGAGATCGAAGGCCAAGGATCTCGCCGACGGCCTCGCCGAGATCTACCATGACAGGAGCGGATCAGAGTATTACCAGCTGATCATGGACTCAAGAAGCCGTGGAAGACGCTACGTCAGGATGGGGACTCTCATCGACCACGAGACACTTCAGGCAGTGTCTGCCCTTCCTCTTTTCAGGGAAGGCGCTTTCAAGGGCGGTTTCCTCTATGAGAAGAAGGACAGCAGGCAGTATCCTTACGGGACCCTCGCAAGACGAGTGATCGGATATGTGAAGGACAACTCCAACAGCAACGGAAACAACCTCATCGGTCTTGAGGGACGCTATAACTACGAGCTCCATGGAAAGGAGGGCTACGAATGGATGAAGGTGACCGACAACAGGGGCCTCATCCATAACTACGACAGCTCATACGTCAAGGCCGAGGACGGAAGGGACATCAGGACCACCATCGACATTGACATCCAGGACATCGCCGACCATGCGCTCAGGACCCAGATAGAGGACAATCCGAAGATCGAGGGTGGTTGCGTCATCGTGATGGATGTGAAGACCGGTGGCATCAGGGCCATGGTGAACCTCCTCAGGGACTCCACCTCAGGAAGGATGAACGAGAGCTACAACATGGCTGTGGGACGTACAGGAGAGCCTGGATCGGTATTCAAGAGCACGACTCTCATGAGCCTGCTCGAGGACGGAAAGGTCAAGCTGACCGACGAGATCCCTACCAACCATGGTGACGTGAAGGGATTCAGCCGCGACCAGCATATCGCGGACTACGAGAGAGAGAACCATACGGACAAGATCTCGATCCTCCATGGTTTCGAGATCTCTTCGAACTATGTATTCAGAAAGCTGGCGATTGACAACTACGGTGACAACCCTAAGAAGATGATCGACAAGCTCTATCTCTACAAACTCGGAGAGGCATACGACTTCGACCTTGACGGTTTCAAGTCCCCTACCATTCCTGACCCGGCCGGAAAGTACTGGAGCAATACGGACCTCGGTTCAGTGGCAATCGGATACTCGGTAGCAGAGACACCGCTGCACATCGTCACCTTCTACAACGCCATAGCGAACAAAGGCAAGATGATGAAGCCATATCTGGTAGAAAGCATCGAGGCCAACGGAAGCGTGAAGGAGAAAAGAGGACCTAGCATACTCAACGGTTCGATCTGTTCAAGGGCTACCGCAGACACCCTCACCAGGGCGCTCCGCAACGTAGTATCCGAGGGTACCGGCAAGACCAGGCTCGCAAGGGCGAGATGTCCTATCGCAGGAAAGACAGGTACATCGCGTATCGTGCTTGATCCGAAGTACACCCAGAAGAGCCGCAATCCATACATGGACGAGTACGGAAGAATGCAGTACCAGGCGACCTTCGTAGGTTTCTTCCCTGCGGACGAGCCACAGTATACAGCCATAGTCGTGATCTACTCCAACCTCGACAGGGAAATCTTCTACGGAGGAACCCTCCCTGCGATGGCATTCAGGGAAATCGTGGACAACGTCTATGCGCTTGACAGCAACAACGGAGAAATCCTGACCCAGAAGGCTGCGATGCCTGACTGGTCAGCAGAATAACAAAAGACAGAACAAGATGATCTTAGGAAACGTCATAGAAAACAGCGGCGTCCTTGAAGTCAAGGGCAGCAAGTCTATCGATCTTACATCCATATGCAGCGACTCGAGGAAAGTCGTTGACGGATCGCTGTTCATAGCAGTGAAGGGTCTCGCTACAGACGGACACAACTATATTGCATCGGCTATCGAGAAAGGCGCCAAGGCAGTCGTATTCGAGGACGAGGCCGCAGCCATGGAACAGGTAGCAAAGGCAGGAAAGGATGACATCACCCTCGTCAAGGTCGCTTCCGCACGTCACGCAGAAGCGATCATGGCAGCGAACTTCTACGACAATCCTTCGCACAAGCTGACACTCGTGGGCATCACCGGAACCAACGGAAAGACCACCACCGTCACCCTCCTCTACCACCTCTTCATGAACCTCGGCTTCAACTGCGGACTTCTCTCGACCATCGCAAACTACGTGGGAACCCGCATGAGCGAGACCGCGAACACCACAGCCGACCCTATCACCATCAACTCCCTCATGGCAGAGATGGTAGACGCAGGCTGCCAGTACTGCTTCATGGAGGTCAGCTCTATCGGAATGGAGCAGGAAAGAGTCAGCGGGCTCAAGTACAAGGTCGGAATCTTCTCCAACCTCACCCACGACCATCTTGACTACCACAAGACCTTCGCTGAATACCTCCGCTGCAAGAAGCTCTTCTTCGACCAGCTTCCTTCAGACGCATACGCCGTCACGAACATCGACGACAGGAACGGCATGGTCATGGTGCAGAACACCAGGGCCAAGGTCGTGACATATTCATGCCGCAGCATCGCTGACCATACTGCAAGGATCATGGAAGAAAGCTTCGACGGAATGCAGCTCCGCATCGACGGCCAGGAGACATGGACCAAGCTCATCGGACAGCACAACGCATACAACCTCCTCGCCATCTACACTGCGGCAGTGCTCGTAGGTGCCACAAAGGAAGAAGCTCTCATCGCGCTCAGCAAGCTCGACTCAGCCAAGGGACGCCTCGAGACCATCAAGGCTCCGAACGGAGTCACAGTCGTGATCGACTACGCCCACACTCCTGACGCAATGGACAACGTACTCAAGACCCTCAGGGAGATTGCTCCTTCGAACCCGCTCGTGTGCCTCTTCGGCTGCGGCGGTGACAGAGACAGGACAAAGAGGCCTGAGATGGCCAAGGTGGCAGAGAAATATTCAGACAGGATATTCGTGACATCCGACAACAGCCGTACCGAGAAGACCGAGGACATCCTCGACGAGATACGCACAGGATTCAGCGCAGAGGGCCTCAGGAAGGCTCTTTTCATCGCAGACAGGAAGGAGGCGATCCGCACAGCCATCCTCACAGCCCAGCCAGACTCGGCCATCCTGCTTGCAGGCAAAGGTCATGAGACATACCAGATCATCGGAAAAACATACAACCACTTCGATGAGAGAGAGGTAGTGGCGGAAGTAATTGAAAATATGTAAGAAAGATGATCTACAACCTATTCCAATACCTATCAGACTACTACGACATTCCTGGGCAGGCGCTGTTCACGCACCTGTCCTCAAGAGCGATCATGGCGGCGATGACCTCGCTGCTCATTTCCATGATCATAGGCAAACGGATAATCAGCTGGCTCCAGAAAAAGCAGATCGGAGAGACCATCCGTGACCTCGGTCTCGACGGACAGACTTCGAAGAAAGGAACTCCGACCATGGGAGGTGTCATCGTCATCCTCGCCATACTTGTCGCTGCTCTGCTCTTCTGTGACCTCAAGAGCATCTACACCCAGATTCTCGTGTTCACCACACTCTGGTGCGGAGGCATAGGCTTCGCCGACGACTCGATCAAAGTCTTCAAGAAGAACAAGGAAGGCATGAGCGAGAAGATGAAGCTCATCCTCCAGGTGGTGCTTGGATTCGTGGTAGGTCTCACTGTATGCTACAACCCCGACATCGTAGTCAGGGAGAAAGTCATGGATACAACAGAGACCGTATATTTCTCTCAGGGAACGGATTCCCTCGATGTGAATGCGGAGAGAATCGTGACCAAGGGTCAGTGGAAGAACGAGAACGTCGTAAAGAGCACCAAGACAACCATCCCGTTCGTAAAGAGCCACGAGTTCGACTACGCTTCGCTCTCTCCTTTCAACGGAGCTATGGGCTGGTATACCAAGTGGGCCATCTACGTGCTGATGATCCTTCTCGTCATCGCGGCATGCTCGAACGGTGCCAACCTTACAGACGGACTTGACGGACTGTCTGCCGGAACTTCTGCCATCGTTGCGGTTGTAATAGGTATACTCGCATGGCTCAGCGGCAACCTTGTCAACTCCAACTACCTGAACATCATGTATATACCAGGAACAGGAGAAATCGCGGTGTTCATGTCCGCATTCGTAGGTGCCCTGATCGGTTTCCTCTGGTATAACTGCTACCCTGCACAGGTATTCATGGGCGATACAGGAAGTCTCACGATCGGAGGAATCATCGGTGTGAGTGCAGTGCTCATCAGAAAGGAGCTTCTCCTCCCGCTCCTCTGTGGAATCTTCCTCGTAGAGAGTGCCACAGTGCTCATTCAGAGATACTATTTCAAGTATACCCGCATCAGATATGGTGAAGGAAAGAGAATCTTCAAGATGACTCCGCTCCACCACCACTTCCAGAAGCAAGGTATACCTGCATACATACAGAAGCCTGCATATCCTCACCACGAGGTGAAGATCGTCATCAGGTTCTGGATCACAGGAATTTTACTGGCAGTAGCGACACTCGCTCTGCTCAAAATAAGATAAGTCAAGCAAGGTCATGTCAAGAATTGTAGTATTAGGTGGAGCTGAGAGCGGCGTAGGTTCAGCCGTTCTCGCAAAGGTAAAAGGTTTCGATGTTTTCCTCTCAGACATGGGTAGCATCGCGGACAAGTATGTCGAGACTCTGAACAAGTGGGAGATCCCTTTTGAGCAGGGTGGTCACAGCGAGGAGCTCATCCTCAACGCTGACGAGATCATCAAGAGTCCTGGAATTCCTTGCACCGCACCACTCGTGAAGAAAGCCGAGGAGAAAGGTATACACATCATCTCGGAGATCGAGTTCGCAGGCCGCTACGACACTGCGAAGAAGATCTGTATCACCGGCAGCAATGGAAAGACCACTACAACATCGCTTATCTACTACCTTCTCCAGCAGGCAGGTCTCAATGTAGGTCTCGGCGGGAACATCGGAAAGAGCTATGCTCTCCAGGTTGCCACCGAGAAATTCGACTACTATGTCCTTGAGCTCAGCAGCTTCCAGCTTGACAACTGCTACGATTTCAGGCCGGACATCGCGATCATCACAAACATCACCCCTGACCACCTTGACAGGTATGACCACAAGATGGAGAACTACACCAAGGCGAAGTTCCGTATCACAAGGAATCTCCGTCCTGAGGACTGCTTCATCTTCGATTCAGACGACGAGATCACAATCAACCATCTTGACCAGATCATCATCCGTGCGAAGAAGCTTCCTTTCACCCAGAGCGGCAAGGAACTCGAGCAGGGTGCATATCTCAAGGACAACAAGATCGTCGTAAAGTACGAGAAGGAAGAGTGCGACCTTTTCCTCGAGGAGCTTGCCCTCGGCGGAAAGCACAATGTCTACAACTCGATGGCAGCAGCTCTCGCAGCAAAGGCAGCCGGCATCGACAACAAGGTAATCCGCAACTCTCTTGAGACATTCCAGCCTATCGAGCACAGGCTTGAGCCGGTGCTGAGCGTAGGAGGAGTACTCTACATCAACGACTCGAAGGCCACCAACGTGGATTCCGCATGGTACGCTCTCGAATGCCAGAAGAAGCCTGTGGTATGGATCGTAGGCGGAAAGGACAAGGGCAACGACTACAGCGTACTCGAGGGTCTCGTAAAGGAGAAGGTCAAGGCCATCGTCTGCATGGGTCTTGACAACAAGAAGCTCCATGACTCATTCGAGGGCATCGTCGGCAAGGAAAACATAGTCGACGCAAAGTCCGCTGACGAGGCCGTGAAGGCTTCAAGCAAGTTCGCAAAGGATGGAGACGTAGTTCTCCTCAGCCCTTGCTGTGCAAGCTTCGATCTCTTCGCGAACTATGAGGACAGAGGACAGAAATTCAAGGAAGCAGTAAGAAATCTCTAGCAAGATGGGCAGGAAAGGAAAAGGTTCAGGATTCTGGAACATCGCGGACAGTCTTGAGGGCGACAAGGTCATATGGATGATCGTGCTGCTCCTGGTCATGATGTCCATTCTGGCCATCTCCGCTTCTACTCCGCTGCTCGCTATCCAGACACACACGACCAGAGATGCCATAATCAGAGAGCAGCTATTCATCGTAGGTCTTGGTATCCTGCTCATCGTCGGGCTATACAACATCAAGAAGATAGGTATCTTCCGCATTGTTTCCCAGATGGGCTTCATACTGTCTTTAGGAGCTCTCCTGTTCCTGAAGATGAAACTTAACCTTGGAGTCATAAAGGCGGTAACCATAAACGGTGCGACCCGCGCGATATCCATATTCGGATTCCAGCTCCATGTCTTCGAGTTCGTGAAGATCATGATGATCATGTATCTGGCGTGGGCGATCAGCGCTCTGAAGCTCGATGACCTTCCGCTGGCAAACAATCTGTCGAAGATCAACAGGTTAGGCTTCCTTGCAAGGAAACCATGGAAAGAATTCCTCTACATCTACTTCCCTATCGGTTCAGTATGTCTGCTGATCCTCAACGGAAGTGTATCAAGTACGCTCTTCATCGGAGGAATCCTGTTCATCACCGTCCTTGTCGGAGGACTGAAGATCAAGACGGTCATCCCGTATGCCATAGGAGCAGTCCTGATATTCGGACTCTGCATCGGCCTGTACTATGCCTCTGACGGCAAGATGTTCGGACGTATAGGAACCGCCGTAGGCCGTGTGACCAGACATTCCGAGGACCCAGAGGAGATGCTTCTCAAGTACCCGAGGAACACAAAGGAATTCTCCGAAGCACTCGACGAGGCCCGTCAGCCTATCAGCGCCAAGGTCGCCATCAGCGAAGGAGGCGTGCTTGGAAAGGGTGTCGGCAGAAGTACTCAGAAATATATAGTCCCAATCATGTTCGAGGACTATATGTTCAGCTTCATAGTCGAGGAGTACGGACTCTGGGGAGCCCTGCTTGTCCTTGCCCTTTACGCCTCCCTTGTTGCCAGAGGCTCGATCATAGTGAGGAACTGTGACAACAACTTCGCCAAGGTAGCGGTTGCGGGACTTGTCCTGCTGATATCGCTGCAGGCATTCATGCATATAATGATCAATGCGGACATGGGTCCTCTTACGGGACAGACCCTGCCGATGATCAGCCATGGAAACAGTTCGTTCCTGGCATTCAGCATGGCGTTCGGTATCATCCTCTCGATAAGCAGGATGGCCAAGAAGAAGATTGACAGGGAGTCTGACAACGCGGCTCCGATAATTGAACAGACAGACGAGGTCAAGGATACGCTGAGCGATCTAGACCAGCTTGAAAACATATAGCAGAAAATGGAATACAGACCTTTAAGGATCATCATCAGCGGCGGTGGCACGGGTGGACATATCTTCCCGGCGATCTCTATTGCGAACAAGCTCAAGGAACTCAACCCTGAGAGCGAGATTCTGTTCGTAGGTGCAGAAGGAAAGATGGAAATGGAAAAGGTTCCGGCAGCGGGATATAAGATTGAAGGACTTCCTATCGTCGGGCTGCAGAGACAGCTGAACATGAAGAACATCATCAACGACATCCAGGTTCCGTTCAAGGTCTGCAGCAGCCTCAACAAGGCCCGCAAGCTCATCAAGTCATTCAGGCCTGACATCGCGATAGGCGTGGGTGGCTATGCCAGCGCTCCGCTTCTATGGACCGCCCAGCGGATGGGAGTACCTACCCTGATCCAGGAACAGAACGGATTTGCCGGACTTGCAAACAAGCTTCTTGGAAAGAAGGCAGGTTCGATATGTGTCGCATATGATGGTATGGAGAGATTCTTCCCTGCAGACAGGATCGTGATGACAGGAAATCCTATCAGGAAAGAGATAGTCCCAGCCAAGGCGGAAGCCATACTCGAGGGTCTGGACTACTACGGTCTCAATCCTGACAAGAAGCACATATTCATCGTCGGCGGAAGTCTCGGAAGCGGCACCCTCAACAAGTCCATGAAGAAGTGGATCGAGCAGGGATGCATCGGCGGAGAGAACGTCGACATCATCTGGCAGTGCGGACGCTACTATAAGGCCGGCATCGATGAGTTCATGGAGGAGGCACGTGCGAAAGGCATAGGAGGAAAGAACCTGGAGAACATCCACCATTTCGATTTCATCGCAAGGATGGATCTCGCCTATGCAGTCGCCGACATCGTCATATCCCGTTCAGGAGCAAGTACTGTATCTGAGCTCTGCGCGGCCCACAAGGCAGCCATCTTCGTCCCTTCTCCTAACGTAGCGGAAGACCATCAGACACACAATGCCATGGCCCTCGTCAGAAAGGACGCAGCCCTCATGGTCAAGGACGCAGAGGCTGAGGACAAGCTCATGGCAAGTGCGCTCTATCTCCTGAAGGACAACAGGAAAGTGCTTACAATGCAGAAGAACATCGCAGCCCTGGCCCTGCCGGACGCAGCATTGACAATCGCCCAGGAGGCATATAAACTCGTGAAGTAAGATGTACAGGAATATATATTTCATCGGAATCGGCGGCATCGGAATGAGTGCCATCGCCAGATATTACCGTTTCAAGGGACTCAATGTGTCAGGCTATGACAAGACCCCTTCCGACCTCACCAAGGAGCTCGAGAAAGAAGGCATAGGCGTACACTATGAGGACAACATCGACTTCATTCCAAAGGACGTCGAGGATACTCTGGTAGTCTACACACCGGCCATTCCTTCCGACCTCAAGGAGCTCGTCTACGTACAGGAGCATGGCTACCGCGTCATCAAGAGGTCACGCACCTTGGGCGAGATCGCCAAGGGCCAGAGATGCCTCGCTGTCGCAGGAACCCACGGAAAGACCACCACCAGCACCCTTACAGCCCACATCCTCACCGACTGCGGAGAGGGCTGTACAGCCTTCCTCGGCGGAATTTCGAAGAACTACGGCACCAACATGCTCGTCAGCCATAACGAGACCGTTGTCGCAGAGGCGGACGAGTTCGACCGTTCATTCCTCCAGCTTTTCCCTGAAGTAGCGGTCATCACCGCCATGGACGCCGACCATCTTGATATCTACGGGACCATCGAGGCCTACCAGCAGGCATTCAGGGATTTTGCGGCCCAGGTCAGTGGTACCATGATCATAAAGAAGGGCCTTCCGGTCAGCACTGCCGATACGAAGGCGAAGATATATACATATTCGTACGATGACGCAGGTGCGGACTTCCATGCCCAGAACGCAAGGCCGGACAATCTCGGATACTTCATCTATGACCTCGTGACCCCTATGGGCACCGTCAAGGACATAAAGGTCGGGATACCAGGATGGGTCAACGCCGAGAACAGCATCGCGGCAGCAGCGATCTGTCTGGTCTACGGCATCGAGCCAGAGAAGGTCAAGGCGGCGATCGGTAACTATCAGGGCGTGAAGAGAAGACTCGACCTGCACCTGAACACCGAGAAGCTCTCCTACATCGACGACTACGCACACCACCCTCAGGAACTCGCTTCGGCGATCAGTTCCATGAGAGACATATTCCCTGGAAGGAAGCTCACAGCTGTCTTCCAACCACATCTTTTCACCAGGACCAGGGATTTCGCAGACGGATTCGCCCAGTCGCTCAGCATGGTCGACAAGCTCATCCTTCTTGACATCTACCCTGCCAGGGAAGAGCCTATTCCAGGAGTGACCTCAGAGATCATCTTCGACAAGGTGACCGCTCCGGAGAAAGTCCTGATCAGGAAGGAGGAACTGATGGAGTATCTCGGGAAGGAAGATCTCGACGTGCTCATCACCTTCGGAGCAGGAAACGTGGACCGCTACATCGGTCCTATTACAGAAATGCTCAGCAAAAGACTCGCATAGATGAAGAAAGTCGTACGCATATCCATTTCAGCCGCGGTCCTTGCCGCAGTGGTGATGATCCTTGTCCTGCTCAGTTCGCAGAGCAGGCAGATCCGTCATGAGACCACCTGCACTGGGCTCAAGGTAGAGATACTGGACAGCGCAAGACTTGGATTCGTCACCAAGGACGACGTACGGGGACTGCTTGCCAAGGAGTATGGAGTCTTCATGGGACAGAGGCTTGACAGTGTCGGACTGGCCCGCATCGAGAAAATCCTTGACGGCAGAAGTGCAGTGCTCAAGAGCCAGGCATACACAACGCCTGATGGAATTCTCCATATCGAGGTGACCCAGAGAGAGCCTATCGTCATGTTCAACAACGGCATAGTCAAGTACTATGCCGACGAGACAGGCTATATATTCCCTCTTGTAGAGGGCTACGAGACCAAGGTACCTGTAATCTCAGGATCGATACCTATGGAGATTCCGCTTGGATACAAGGGCGAGCCTAAGACAGCACGTGAGGTCCAGTGGCTCAGAGGCATAGTCTCGATGCTTAAGTATCTTGACTCCGACAGATCCTGGAACAGCGCGCTCAAGTCAATCACCGTCGACAGCAAGGGCGACCTGGTGCTGTATCCGGTCAAAGGTAAGGAAAGATTCATCTTCGGACGCCCTGAGGACTTCAAGGACAAGTTCCGCAGGCTCGAAGACTACTACAGGTACATTGTACCGACACAGGATGAAGGTTATTACACAATCGTGAACGTCAAGTTCGACGGTCAGATTGTCTGCAGAAGAAAATAAAGATATACGATATGGAAGAACGTTACATTGCTGCCGTGGACCTCGGCTCTGCAAAGGTCGCACTGACAGTCGCGAAGGTTAGCGGAAATGACATTCAGATCCAGTACTACAAGGAGACTCCTTCAGAGGGTATCCGCCGCAACGCCGTGTTCAATCCGAGCAAGGCGGCAGAACCTGTAAAGAGAATCATCGAAGACGCCGAGAAGGAACTGAACATCCAGATCCTTCAGGTAGTGGTGGGCCTTCCTCGCTGCGAGGTAAGGAGCGAGAACAACAGCGCCAAGGTCGAAAGGCCATACCCTGAGGAGTGCATCACCGAAGAAGAAGTCGAGGAGCTCAAGAGCCTCGCTCTCGACTACCCTAACATCGACACAGGCAAGGAGGAGCTCTACGGCGCAGTTGCTCAGTCCTTCGACTGCGATGACGACTTCCAGATCATCGAGAACGACGTTGTCGGCATGATCAGTCAGGAGCTGACCGGCAACTTCAAGCTTTTCATCGGAAAGAAGAGCTCGGTTTCCAGCATCGACACCGTGTTCAACAAGATAAAGATCGCAATCGCAAAGAAATGCTTCACACCTGACGCTGTCGCAAAGGCAGTCCTCACCGAAGACGAGAAAGAATCCGGAGTCGCACTCATCGACCTCGGAGCAGGAGCGACCTCTGTCTCTGTATACAAGGGCAAGATCCTCAGACACTACGCATGCATTCCATTCGGTGGCAAAACCGTCACCGGCGACATCAAGAACGAGTGCATGATATCAGAGGAGCTCGCCGAGAACATCAAGAAAGCCTACGGCGCATGTATGCCTGACAAGCTCATCACCCTTTCTGAGAAGATCATCCAGATCGAGGGCGAAGAGGGCATGACAGGACCTAAGCAGATTCCGGTCAAGTACATGTCAGAGCTCATCAGCGCAAGAGTGCAGGAGCTTGTCGACGCCATGCTCTGGGAGATTCAGCAGAGCGGCCTCGCAGACGCGCTGCGCAGCGGCATCGTCATCACCGGTGGTGGCGCTAACCTTGGTAATATCGCACCTTTCATCAAGGACATCTCAGGATATGATGTAAGAATCGGTTTCCCAAGGCCTCTCTTCTCTGCGACAGGATGTCCTAATGTGAAGGATCCTTCCGCAACCACGGCTCTCGGTATGATCCTCACAGCCAAAGGCGACCCGCTCATCGACTGCGTGTGTCCGGCTGAGGACGACGATGAGATGATCGAAGTAGAGACGGCAGAGACAGGATACACCCCTATCGAGGAGCTTATGGAAGAGGCGGAGACTGAAAACGCGCCTGTGATTCCTGAGGACGCAGAAGAAGGAGAGAGCATCGATATCTTCGGAGAAGAGGAAGTCCCTGTGGTAGAGCAGCCACAGCCTAAGAAGGAGTCAAGATTCAGATTCGGAAGGAACAAGCCGCCTAAGGAGAAGAAGGAGAAGGAGAAGAAGGGGCCTGGCTTCCTTTCAGTCAAGTGGAAGCAGGTGAAGCAGCAGCTCGAGGGCATGTACGAAAACGCAGGACAAGAAGAAATCTAGGAAATCATGAACGGACTTGAATATAACTCACCAGAATTCAGACCGATGGACTGGTGCGAAGAGAACTCCATCATCAAGGTCATCGGAGTAGGCGGTGGCGGCTGCAACGCAGTCAACTACATGTACAACCAGAAGATCGAAGGTTGCCATTTCATCGTCTGCAACACCGACTCACAGGCACTCCAGAAAAGCGATGTACCTACCAAGATACAGCTCGGAGAGGGTCTCGGTGCGGGAACGAACCCTTCAAAGGGACGCAACGCCGCGCTTGAGTCACAGGATCTCATCGCCAAGACCGTGCTTGACAACGGCACACAGATGCTCTTCATCACTGCCGGAATGGGCGGCGGAACCGGTACCGGTGCATCCCCTGTGATCGCCAAGATGGCAAAGGACAGAGGCATCCTCACCGTCGGTGTAGTGACGATTCCTTTCAGGAACGAAGGAGACGACTTCCTCTCAAAGGCAGTGGACGGCATCCATGAGCTCGAGAAGAACGTGGACAGCCTTCTTATCATCAACAACGAGAAGCTCTATGAGTTCTTCGGCAACCAGCTTGTCCAGAACGCTTTCCCACGTGCTGACGAAGTCCTCGCCACGGCCGTACGAGGAATCATCGAGATCATCACCAAGAGCGGCTATGTCAATGTCGACTTCGAGGATGTCAAGACCATGATGAAGAACAGCGGCATGGCTCTCATGGGATGCGGAAGCGGAAGCGGTCCTGACAGGCTCCGTGACGCTGTCAAAGGTGCCCTTGAGTCACCTCTTCTCAACGACTTCGACCTCAAGAGCTGCAAGAACCTCCTGATCAACATCACCGCTCCTATGAACGTGCAGGGTCTCAGGATGGACGAGCTCGGAAAGATCAGCGACATGATCACAGAATACACAGGAAGCGTCAACAAATTCAAGAGAGGTATCATCTATGATGAGAATCCTGATGTAGGCGACACAATCCATATCACTGCGATCGCCACAGGCTTCAAGATGAACCTCATCGGAATCGCAGGTTCGGACCTCGGCAAGCTCATCCTCATCAACAAGGACTTCAAGTACGAAGAGACTCTTCCTACCGAGAACGGGGAAGTCGTCCTTCCGGAGGAGAACATCCATATCAACAAGATTGGATTCAACAGTTCTGAGAACACACGCAAGTTCCATTTCACTGCCGAGACGAAGCCATGTCTCATCCTCGAGCCAGGACAGAACAAGGCCGAATTCGAGGAAACCGCAGCAATTAAGAGAACAGTGCGCAGGCCAAAGACTGAAGAGTAAGCTTTTAAGGAAATAATTCACTATCTTTGTGGTTCAGGAATTATTCCTGGACCATTTTTTATGACAAGAAAGACACGAGTTAGATTTGCGCCATCTCCGACCGGTCCGCTCCATATGGGCGGCGTCAGGACTGCGCTTTACAATTACCTCTTCGCCAAGCAGAACGGAGGTGATTTCATCATCAGGATTGAAGACACGGACTCCCACAGATTCGTTCCGGGAGCAGAAGAATATATCATCGAGTCGCTCAGATGGTGCGGCATCATCCCTGACGAAGGAGTAGATGAAGAAGGAAAGGTTGTAGAGACTCCGTCGGAGAGACATCCCCATGCTCCATACAGACAGTCTCAGAGAAAACCTATCTACCGCAAGTATGCCGAGCAGCTCATCGCCAACGGCTATGCCTACTACGCTTTTGACTCAGCCGCTGACCTCGATGCAAAGAGAGCAGAGGCAGAAGCTGCAGGACAGACCTTCATCTACAACCAGAAGACAAGGAACGAGCTCTGCAACTCCCTCACCCTTTCAGCTGAGGAGACAGCAAAGCGCCTCGAGGAGACCACTGACTGGACAATCAGGTTCAAGATGCCTGAGAATACCATAGTCAAGATGGACGACCTCATCAGAGGCCACATCGAAGTAAACACCGACACTCTCGACGACAAGGTGCTCTGGAAGAGAGCCGACGAGCTTCCTACCTACCACCTCGCAAATATCGTAGACGACCACCTCATGGAGATCTCAGAGGTGATCCGCGGCGAGGAATGGCTTCCATCGCTCCCTCTCCACTACATGCTCTACAAGGCATTCGGATGGGAGGAGACACAGCCACGCTTCGCACACCTCTCGCTCCTTCTCAAGCCTGTCGGAAACGGCAAGCTCAGCAAGAGAGACGGAGACAAGCTCGGATTCCCTGTATTCCCTCTCAAGTGGACCAATGCCGAGGGCGAGACTTCCCATGGTTACCGCGAGGACGGATACTTCCCTGAGGCATTCGTGAACCTTCTCGCGATGCTCGGATGGAACCCTGGCAACGACCAGGAGATGTTCGACATGGAAGGACTCATCAAGGCATTCTCGATGGACAAGGTGCAGAAGGCCGGTGCGAAGTTCAACCCGGACAAGGCAAAGTGGTACAACAAGGAGTACCTCCGCCTCAAGAGCGACCAGGAACTTACAGAGCTCTTCATTCCTGTGCTCGAGAGCCACGGGATCAAGGTGACAGGCTGCTATGGATGTCCTGCATCAGTGGATTTCGCAAAGCACGAGTGCACAAAGAACTATGTAAAGGACGTCGTTTCCCTTGTCAAGGAAAGAGCTACATTCGTATCAGACTTCTGGACGATCGCGTCATATCTCTTCATCTCCCCTTCTGACTTCGAGGCATTCGGAGTCAAGGCCGGTGCAGCCGTAGAGCAGAAACCAGCAGATCCACGCCGTGCTGCGGACCCTCGCGCAAAGGTGTTCGACGACGCTGCAACCGCTCCTTTCCTCGCAAAGGACGTGGACAAGTTCTGGAAACCGGAGAATGCCAGCCTTGCAGCACAGACGGTGAAGCATATAGCGGACGAGTGGGCAGGTACCATGGACAAAGAGTCGATCGAGAAGGAGCTCGAGGACTATATCAAGGCAAATGAGTGGCCTATGGGCAAGGTGATGAACTGTCTCAGGCTCGCCCTCGCCGGTGCGTCGAGCGGACTCGGAATCGCAGACATAGTCTCCCTCATCGGAAAGGACGAGTTCAAGGCAAGAATCGAATATATAACTAACAGATTATCATAACACTATGAAGATTGGAATTTGCAGCGACCACGCTGGTTTCGCTTACAAGACAAAGCTTATCGCATACCTTTCAAAGAAGGGTTACGAAGTAGTTGACTTCGGTACAGACTCAGAGGTCAGCATGGACTATTCTGACGTTGCTCATCCTCTTGCAACAGCAGTCGAGGAGAAGAATGTGGACCTCGGCATCGCATTCTGCGGCACCGGCAACGGTATGGCCATGACCCTCAACAAGCACAAGGGCATCAGGGCAGGTCTCGCATGGGCAGCTGAGATCGGCCGCCTCGTGAAGGCTCACAACAACGCCAACGTTCTCGTAATGCCTGCAAGATTCATCTCTTTCCGTGCAGCTGTGAACATCACCAACACCTGGCTCGAGACTGAGTTCGAGGGTGGACGTCACCAGCGCCGCATCGAGAAGATGATCACCTGGTAATGGGCGTACTGATTGCTTCAAGAAACCTTACATGCCTTTCGGACAGTATCGACAACTATCCGGAAGGCATAATCATACCCGTCGACAAGCCTTACAGGTGGACCTCAGCGGACGTGATCCGCAAGATAAAGTGGGCCGCATGCAGGCATTTCGACAAGAAGAACCTCAAGGTCGGCCATGCCGGAACCCTTGACCCGCTAGCGACAGGAGTTCTCCTGGTCTGCATAGGCAAGGCTACCAAGCTGGCAGAGGGGCTCCAGAAGCATGACAAGGAATATATTGCCGGTGTCTCATTCGGAGCGACGACCGCATCCTACGATCTCGAGAAGGAGATAGACAGGATGTATCCGACCGACGGCGTCTCCGAGGAGAGTCTCAGGAATGTCATACCGTCGTTCATCGGAGAGCAGGAGCAGATCGCTCCCCTTTTCTCAGCCAAGTCAGTAGATGGTGTCAGGGCATATGAGATCGCCCGCCGCAAGTACATGGAGGCCCAGCAGGGAGGAGACGACTTCGACCACACCGAGGCAGAGTCGCTCAGCCGTCAGATGATCAATATCCATGAGATGGAACTCCTCGGATTCTGGCCGCAGGGCAAGGAAACCGAGAAGGAGGACGTCTCCCAGCTCGACGGCAGGAGCCTACGCTTCAACGTGACCGACAACAGCTCACTCCATCTGCCACATGCCGAGATCAGGGTAGCATGTTCCAAGGGCACATACATCAGGGCGCTTGCAAGAGATCTCGGTGAAGCTCTCGGAAGCGGTGCGCATCTGGATTCACTTCGCAGGACCAAGACCGGTGGTTTCTGTGTCGAGGATGCACTGAGCCCGGAGCAGGCATTCCGCCTGCTTGTCCCTGACCAGGGAAATCCTATCGGAAAAAGCGAATAGACAACTATGGAGAGCAGATACTTCAAGGTAGCTGGCATACCGTTCGAGATTGCCATGGAAGAGCCATGGAGGATCATGGAATATACTCCCGAAGTGCAGGAACGCATCTCGAGGGCAGCCAATGGCGACGAGATTGACATCGAGCCTTGCAGGGCAGGAGACGAAGTTCCCTCAAGAACCTTCATCCGCAGCAAGGAAGAGCTGCCTGAGGGCCGCACCAGATATGACCTGAACCTCTCCCAGTACGAGCCGTTCCGCTGCGACCCATGCACAGCCGAGTTCACTCTCACCATCCGCAGCGAAGAGCCGTCGTGGATAGCGCAGGGCAAGGAAGACGGTTCCAGCAGACTCATAATCAGCGTCGACGACACTCTCCCCCGCTATTTCATCTACAGGAACGGCGAACGCACCATTTTCGAGTTCGAAGCTGAAGTCGGCACGATCGCCGGCACACTAGTAGTCGGAGAAGAGGCCCGCACAGGCGATTTCTATCCGAAGGCCGGCCGCAGCGCGTCCGGAATACTTTACCAGGTCAGCACCGCGGCGATGATATTGTTCACCTACCGCGGGGCGCTCGACAGGACGCTTCTCATGCATTCTTCTGTAATCCGCCACAACGGCATGGCAAACATGTTCCTTGGGACAAGCGGCACCGGCAAGAGCACCCACAGCCGCCTCTGGCTCGACAACATCGAAGGCTGCGACCTGATAAACGACGACAATCCCGCCATCAAAGTCTCCGAAGACGGCACAACAGCCTATGTCCATGGTACCCCGTGGAGCGGCAAGACCCCGTGCTACCGCAACATCTCGGTTCCGGTCCGTGCCATCGTACGCCTCCAGCAGGCTCCGCACAACAAGATCAGTACGATCGAAGGCCTTGAGGCGTATATCTGCATCATCTCGTCAGCATCGTCCATACGCTGGGAGAAAAAAGTCATGGACGGACTCACCAAGACCGCCGAGAAGATTGTCGGCTGCGTGAAATGCCGTTCACTTGAATGCCTGCCGGACGCCGACGCCGCAATAACCTGTATGAAAGACATCGAATCTTAATGAGAAAGATCATCTACCTATGTATAGCGCTGATAGCTGTCATCTCCTGCAGCGCCCCGGTCACAGAGACCATCCCTACCATCCAGTTCCAGAAAAATCCTGATGCCGCAGAAAGCACCAGCCAGCACATCAATGTCAAGGCAGCCACAGACTGGGTGCTGAGCATAAGCAGCGAAGGCAACTGGGTGAAGGCCAGCAAAACCTCCGGAGCGCCAGACAACGGAGACGTAAGAATCGACTATTCAGCCAACACCTCAGAACAGGACAGGAGCGCTCTCATCACAGTGAAGGCAGGCTCGAAATCTGCCGAGTACAGTTTCGTACAGAAAGGAGTTCCAGGAGGCAGCGGAGAGGAAAGCGACCCTGCGGAGCAGATCCAGCTGACGACTTCGGCTGCTGGATCTGTCACCAATACGACCGCAGTCCTCCACGGTTCATTCAAGGATGCGTCATCCGCACCTAGAGAGACAGGATTCGAATACGGCACATCCCCTGCCTCGATGAGTGATTTCATACAGTCCCCGGATGCAGTCTCCGGGACAAGCGGATCGTTCAGCGCAGCTGTCGACAACCTCTACGAAGGCACCACATACTACTATAGAGCCTATGTAGTCCTCATGAAGAGCGGTCAGGCCAGATACTACTATGGACCGGCCGTATCCTTCAAGACATCAAGTCAAGGCGGCGAGGTCGGCACAGGAGGAATAGACTGGTTCGAGCTTCCGCTGATGGACTTCACCAGAAACGGCAGCTACCTTGTCAACAAGGATGACGCGACAGAGTACTTTGCTTACCATTGGTGTGCAGGAAGTGAGAAGAATCCTTATGGAAAGACAGCCCGCAACTACACAGTATGCTACAGCAGCAGGTACAAGTGTCCTGTCTGGGTGGCTGCGCCTAGGCACCAGATGTATGTAGGTGCTGCAGGAAGAAGCGACGCATACAAGAAAGACCCATCCATCCCATCCGACATCCAGTACGATTCAAAAGACACAGGAGGAGGATGCAACAAAGGGCATATGCTAGGCTCTGCGGAAAGGACATCCTCGACAGCGACCAACCAGCAGGTCTTCTTCTACAGCAACATAGCACCTCAGCTTTCAACTGGATTCAACACAGGTGGAGGCGGATGGAACATCCTCGAAGACTGGGTTGACAGCAAGGTCTGCGCCGACACTCTTTACGAAGTGGTCGGCTGCTATTTCGACAAGTTCACCGACGGGTACGGCAACACTGTCAGCCCAAAGACAATCGAGTTCGGAGGACGCAGTGATGTCTCAATGCCGACAATGTTCTATTACGTCCTTCTAAGGACCAGGAAAGGTTCCAGCGGGAAGGCCGTCGACAAGTGCACTGCAGACGAACTGCAGTGTGTGGCCCTGGTAAGGTCACACACCAACGCCCTCAAGGGGCAGAAAGTAACTGCAAAGGAAATGATGAGCGTATCCGAACTTGAAAAAATCACAGGGGTCACCTATTTCCCACATGTCCCCGATGCACCGAAGTCCAGCTTCAAGGCATCCGACTGGGGACTCTAGCCACGCATTATATTGCCAGGCTAGCCCATCTTGGCAAGGAAACACTCGATGGTGTTCTCCATGAGGCAGGTGATGGTCATAGGACCTACGCCGCCAGGGACTGGAGTGATGACAGAAGCCTTTGGCTCGATTGCTTCGAAATCTACGTCACCGCAGAGTTTTCCTGTCTCAGGGATGCGGTTCACACCTACGTCGATGACCACTGCACCAGGCGCTACCATGTCCTCGGTCACGAACTTCGCCTTTCCGATTGCGACCACGAGGATCTCGGCCTGACGGGTGATCTCGGCCATGTTCTGTGTCCTTGAGTGGCAGATCGTGACTGTCGCGTTGCGGTCGAGAAGGAGCTTGGCGACAGGAAGGCCGACGATCTGGCTGCGGCCGATGACGACTGCTCTCTTGCCGCTGATCTCGATGCCTGCCTCGTCAAGCATCCTGATGATGCCCTTAGGGGTACATGCCACGGTACATGGCTGCTTCATCCAGAGTGCAGCCACATTGAGAGGATGGAAGCCGTCGACGTCCTTTGACTTGTCGATAGCTGCGATGATGCGGTCCTCGTTGATATGCTTAGGAAGTGGGAGCTGGACAAGGATTCCGTCTACGCTCTCGTCTGCGTTGAGCTCGGCGATGAGAGCCAGGAGTTCTTCCTCTGAAATTGTTGCGGGGCGGAGGATAGTCGTGTTCTTGATTCCGACGACCTCACATGCCTTGCCTTTGCCCTTCACATATGACTGGCTGGCAGGATCTTCTCCGACAAGGATTACAACCAGATGCGGCACCCTGCCGTATTTCTGGGGGAATGTTGCGACCTTTTCGGCCATCTCAGCCTTCATTTTGGCTGACAAGTCTTTTCCGCTGATGATCATATCTTATTCGTCTGTTTGTTCTCAAAAAGGACATCGTAGATGTCAGATGGGCAAATATAACACAAAAAATACGTATATTCGCAAGATTAAGACACATTGACCATGAGAGATCTTTTCCTTACAAATACCCTTTCAAGAACAAAGGAGCTTTTCAAGCCAGTCAACCCCGGACATGTAGGCATGTACGTCTGCGGCCCGACCGTCTATGGTGACGCTCACCTTGGCCATGCAAGACCAGGTGTGACCTACGACGTCCTCCAGAGGCTTCTCAAGCACCTTGGCTACAAGGTGCGCTATGTCCGTAACATCACAGACGTAGGCCACCTCGAGCACGATGCCGACGAAGGAGAGGACAAGATCGCAAAGAAGGCAAGACTCGAGCAGCTCGAGCCTATGGAGGTAGTACAGACCTACACATTCAGGTACCATGAAGCCATGCGTCTCCTCAATGTTGCTCCGCCTTCGATCGAGCCTAGGGCTTCAGGCCATATCATCGAGCAGATCGGTACAGTCCAGACCATCCTCGATGCAGGCTATGCCTACGAAAGCAACGGCAGCATCTACTTCGATGTGGAGAAGTACAACAAGGACCACCGCTACGGCATCCTTTCAGGACGCAACCTCGACGACACACTCGAGGGAACCAGAGCGCTTGACGGACAGGGCGACAAGAAAGCTCCGTACGACTTCGCCCTCTGGAAGAAGGCCGAGCCTCAGCACATCATGAAGTGGCCTTCACCATGGGGAGACGGCTTCCCAGGCTGGCACCTCGAGTGCTCAGTGATGGGCGAGAAGTACCTCGGACACGAGTTCGACATCCACGGTGGCGGAATGGACCTCATGTTCCCTCACCATGAGTGCGAGATTGCACAGAACGTGGCTTCAAGAGGAACCCAGGGCGTACATTACTGGGTCCACAACAACATGATCACCATCAACGGCCAGAAGATGGGCAAATCACTCGGCAACTTCATAACATTGCCTCAGCTCTTCGCCGGCGACCACGCAAAGCTCGAACAGGCATACTCGCCGATGACCATCCGCTTCTTCATTCTCCAGGCCCACTACCGCAGCACCCTCGACTTCTCAAATGAGGCTCTCCAGGCCGCAGAGAAGGGTCTCAAGAGGATCATGCTTGCATACAAGGACCTCTGCAACCTGGCAGCAGCTGCCGGTGTGAAGTCAGAGATCAAAGGCACAGAGGGAAATCCTGCCGCTTCCATGGTCTATGGTGAGTTCATCGACGACATCGCAGCTGACAAGTGTCCGGAAGGAGCATCTGCAGAAATCTGCGCTCTCTACGACAAGATCTACGAGAACCTCTGCGACGACATGAACACCCCGATGGCACTATCTCAGTTCTTCGAGGCTGTGCGTATCATCAACTCAGCGAAGGACGGAAGCATCAAGCTCAGCGCAGCTGACTACAAGGTACTTGTCACACTTTTCGACGACATCATCTTCGGCGTCCTCGCACTCCGCGACGAAAGTGCCGCAGCGGCAGCTGACGGCGGAAAGGACATCGTTGGAGGTCTTATGTCCATGGTACTCGAAGGCAGGGCCGCTGCCAAGGCCGCAAAGGACTGGGCTAGAAGCGACGCAATACGTGACCAGCTCAAGGCTCTTGGCATCAGCGTCAAGGACGGCAAAAACGGTGCTGAGTGGACAATCGAGTAGAACAGGGTACCATGAAACTGATATCTTGGAACGTAAACGGACTCAGGGCCTGCAACGGAAAGGGGTTCCAGGACTATTTCAAGGCTCTTGACGCAGATTTCTTCTGTCTTCAGGAGACCAAGATGCAGGGCGGTCAGCTCGACCTTGAATTCGAAGGCTATGAATCCTATTGGGACTATGCCGAGAAGAAAGGCTACAGCGGAACTGCGATCTATACCAAGCACCACCCGATCAGCGTAAGCTACGGCCTTGGAGTTGACGAGCATGACCATGAAGGCCGTGCCGTGACCCTCGAGATGGAGGACTTCTATCTTGTGTGCGTATATGTCCCTAACTCACAGGACGGACTCCGCAGGCTCGAATACAGGATGCGCTGGGAGGACGATTTCCGTGCATATGTCACCCGCCTTGCCCAGAAGAAGGGAGTCATTATCTGCGGAGACATGAACGTCGCCCACAACGAGATCGACCTCAAGAATCCCGCGACCAACCATATGAGTGCCGGTTTCTCAGACGAAGAGAGAGCGAAGATGACCGAGCTTCTCGGTGCAGGTTTCGTCGACAGCTGGAGATTCCAGCATCCGGAGGAGGTCAAATACTCATGGTGGTCCTATCGTATGAAGGCCCGCGAAAGAAACGTGGGCTGGCGTATAGACTACTTCCTCGTTTCCGAGAATCTCAAGAACAGGATTGAAAGCACAGAGATCCACAATGACATCGAAGGTTCAGACCACTGTCCTGTGGAGCTTGTAATAGGATAAGACAGAAGCCGGCCCTTGCAGGTCGGCTTCTTCATTCATATCGGGACAGAGACTATGCTCCGAGATATCTGTTGATGTGTCCGGCATGGTGGCCGAGAAGGAGGACATGGTGGTTTCCGAGAGGTTCGGTAAGCATATAGTCCTTGAGGCCTTCTGCCTTCACCACTACCTGTGTGCGGCAGAGGCTGCCCTCATACTGGTTATTGACAAGTTCGACGTCCCTTACGACATAGTGGGTAAGGTCAGAGCCGATCTTGAACAGGGTCGCAGGTCCTGAAGGAAGCACACCATGGACAGCGACTCCGATCGAAGACTCGAAATGGGTGTCGTAGACATAGCTGTCGACCATGTTGAGAGGCACGGTGCAGTGGGCGAAGAGAAGCTTGTCACCGATTGCCTGCGAAAGATTGACCTGGAAGCCTGGCTGACCTGTCACGGCCTGAGCAACAGCCATTGTAAGCAATGCAGGAACGTCGCCCTCGCATGTGCCTGTCATGCCCTCTGAATTGAGGATTGCGAGTGCCATGCATCCGGTGTTGCTGATCGCTGTGAGAAGGTCGAAGCAACGTATCGTAAGACCGTCGAGAGAGTACTTCGCAACGATTCTCTTAAGTGCGCTGTAGACCATCAGAGCATCATTGAAGCTCTTCTGGGAGATAGGCTTTCCGAACTTAGGCTCGTTCATCGGATTGAGGGCAGGAATCGGTTCCATGATGCCCTTGTTGTACTCCTCGAGAAGTTCGTCCATCGGAATGTCGACAATCTCGACTGCAAGCATCTTCATAGCCCTTGCATAGTCCACATTGCTGCTGATAAGCCAGTCCGAAGGCTTACCTACGACTCCGAGCCTCTTGCCCTTGAGCATGTCAGTATCTGAGAGAGGAATGCGCTGAGTCAACCTGAATTCGTCTGACCCACCTGCGAGGGCAGCCACGATCATGGCTGGGTCACCATGGACGATCTCGCCTTCGATCTTGTTCTGGCACAGATATGAAAGAATCTCCATCGAAGCAGCGAGCGAGTTGCTCTTGCCGCTGGTCAGGAGCCTTACCTTCTTTCCTCCTGGAATGACAGGCGCTCCGTCCTTGCAGAAGATGCTGCGGAATATACCCTCTGTACCGCCGGTGCGTACATAGATCACGTCGTCTCCCTGGCCATAGTCAGAGAAATCGGCGTCCTTATAGCAGAAAGAATATCCGAGGACAGCCTCGATATCCTTGATGAACTTCTCCTGACGGGCAACCATGCTCATTTCCCCGTGGAGATCCGATGTCAATGTATAAAGGTTCATATCTATAGTATTTGTTTCTTGAATGTTTCACTGAAGTAGCCCCCGAGTCCGCAGACCATCTGCATCAAGGCCTGGCTCTCATGCGAAAGAGTGGCGAAGACTATGCCCACCGGCATAGGGATGCCATAGACAGAAAGCAGGGCGAGAGAGACGAGGTAGTGATAGGCCCCGAAGCCGCCAGGGACTGGGACAAGCGAGCTGACCGAGCCCACCGTCATAAGGAAAAGTGCGTCGACAAGGCCCATAGAGCCGAGTGCGGAGACGACAGACGGGTCCATGGTACCTGCTCCGTCGCCTATGCCCTGCACCGCCCATATTATCGATGCGGCGGTCATCCAGTAGCAGGCCCAGATTCCTACAGTAAGGACGATGAACATCCATCCTGATTCCATATGGAGGCATGAGACGACGCCTTCCCATATTCCCCTGACGATCTTCCAGATGCGTCCGAACAGGCCTACGCGTTCCCTGAGCGCCCAGACAAGGCAGAGACCCATGGACGCGGCAGCTGCCATGGACACGAGCAGCCATGGGACGCTCATCGAGCCGAGCGTCTGGCCGATGACGTTTTCCTTGAAGAAGCCGCCGAAGCGCTGCCAAGTGAATGCGAGTACGAGGAAAAGGCAGAGGAGCATGGTCAGTGTATCCCATGCACGCTCGAGCACGACGGTGCCGATGACCTTGTCGTAGGATGCCTTGCGATGGCCGTCCTCCCCCTTTGCCGAGGCATTGGTGATGTAACCGCAGCGGACGAATTCGCCGGCACGCGGAAGGACGAGGTTGGCCAGATAGCCGATGTTGACAGAATTGAAGCAGACCCTGCCTCTGATGGACGGGTCAATAGGGCCCAGAAGCATGCGCCATCTGATTGCCCTGAGCCAGAAGGACAGTACGCCGACAGCCATCGAGAGGACGACGAAGCCCCATCGGCAGTTCCCGAGCGCAGCGGTGAAGTCGGCCCACTTCACGTTCCTGAAACAGGCATAGAGGAGGACGGCAGCGACCGCGGCAGATACAAAGTATCTCAGTATGTTCTTCAGTTTGTCAGACATCTGGACAAAGTTAGGAAAATTTATACTAAATTTGTATTTCAACCTTTTTTACGGACATGAAGTCAATTTTGGGAATCGGTAACGCACTGACAGACATCCTTGCCGTGCTTCCGGACGACACCTTGCTTGAAGAATACCATCTTCCGAAGGGAAGTATGCAGCACGTCGACATGGAGACTGGCGACAAGATCTGGGATGCCCTCAAGGAATATGGCGTGAAGTATGTTCCAGGCGGCTCCGCAGCCAACACAGTGACCTGCACATCGATCTTCGGAATGCCTTCGGGCTATATCGGAAAGATCGGAAACGACGAGCTTGGACACCTCTTCAAGAGCACCATGGAGCAGTATGGAGTCAAGACCACCATGCTCTATGGGACCAGGTCATCCGGCCGATGCATGGCTTTCATCACCGAGGCGAATGCCGAGAGGACCTTCGCCGACTACATGGGCGCAGCGCTCGAGATGAAGCCTGAGGACCTCAGGTCCGAGTACTTCCAGGGCTATGACTACTTCCACCTCGAGGGTTACCTCGTACAGGACCAGGAGCTCATCAGCAGAGCAGCTCAGCTGGCGAAGGAAGCTGGATGCATCGTCTCTATCGACATGGCTTCATACAATGTAGTGGAGTCGAATGACGCATTCCTCCATAATCTTGTCGACAACTATGTCGACATAGTCTTCGCCAACGAGACCGAGGCACGCGCATTCACCCACAAGGAGCCTCGCGAGGCGATCAATGAGATCGCGAAGCACTGCGAGATCGCTGTAGTGAAGGTTGGAAAGGACGGATCGATGGTGCAGAGGGGCGATGAGTTCCATTTCATCGAGGCATGTCCGGCAAAGCCGATCGATGCCACCGGAGCAGGAGACACCTACGCAGCCGGATTCATGTACGGCCTTGCACAGGACCTTCCGCTCAAGGTCTGCGCACAGATCGGATCCATCATCGCGGCGAAGGTCGTGGAGGTCATCGGAACCAAGATCGATGTCCCTAGATGGAGGGAGGCAAAAATTGAGATCAAGGAATTGATCGAAGCTAACACAAAGTAAATGAACTTAATAGAGAGCATAAAGGATTTCATGAGGCGAAGGGCGTTGAAGAAGAACGCCAGCACAGTCCCTACAAAGATCAAGGCATTGTCACTCATAAAGACGGCAGTGACCTTCATCGACGTAGAGGACACTTCTTTCGATGCCTGCAAGGAATCGATCCTCGCATTCTACCGCGAGCACAAGATCAAGGGAGAGATCTTCTTCTTTGACTTCCGCAAGATCACCAGCGAGGAAAGACTTATCACCAGCATCACCAACACAGTCCTCAAGAAGGACATCAACTGGTACGGAAGACCTTCTGCCGAGAAGATGAAATATCTCGACAACCTCAATCCCGATCTGTTCATCTCTCTTATCAAAGGAACCGATTTCCCTATCGAGTACATGGCAAAATACTGCCGTGCAAGCTTCAAGGTCGGCAGGACCCAGCTTCCTGGCAATGTCTACGACCTCGTAGTATCCGACCCTAAGAGCAAGGACTACTCAGAAGCCGAGGTATTCGAGGGCATCAAGAAATACATCAAGGTAGTCACCGAGAACAACTAGTCAAAAATGAATCTGACAAAGGACATCATCGTAGCGCTCAAGGGTTTCGGCATGGGCGCTGCTAATGTAATACCTGGAGTATCAGGAGGCACCATCGCGCTCCTCACAGGCATATTCGGACGCATCATCGAATGTCTCAACTCCCTCATGGAGATCGAGACATGGAAGCTTATCCTCAAGGGACAGTGGAAAGAATTCTGGAAGAAAGTCGACGGACGTTTCCTCGTCGCCCTCTTCATCGGCGTCGTAGCCAGCATCTTCTCCCTCGCCAGGCTTATGGAATATGTTCTCAACTACTACCCTGTCCAGACCTGGGCGTTCTTTTTCGGAATGATTGCCGCATCGGGAGTAGTCATGCTGATGGGCATCAAGGGCTGGAAGGCAGTCGACGTCCTGTGGGCAGTCCTGGGACTCATTCTCGGCATCCTCATCTGTACCCTGTCCCCTACCACCACCCCTGACGACCTGTGGTTCATCGCAATCATCGGAGCCATCGCGATCTGCACCATGATCCTCCCGGGTGTGTCCGGAAGCTTCATTCTTCTGATCTTCGGCAAGTACGAGTACATCATGAACGCCGTCAACGAGATGAACATCCCTGTGCTCGTCGCGCTGGTCATCGGCTGCGGCGTGGGCATCCTCGCCTTCTCAAAGTTCCTCCACTGGTTGCTGGAGCGTTTCGAGAGACAGACCATGCTCGTGCTCCTTGGCTTTGTCATCGGCTCGCTGGTAAGGGTATGGCCATGGAGTGACCCATCTGCCATCATCAAGGCCCAGCTTCTCCACCAGGGCGCCGAGAAGGAAGCTGCCAGCCAGGCAGTCGCAGCTCTCGTGGAATCCGGCCAGAAGATAGAGCCGCTCATCACCGACGTCCACTATCTCGGTGCCGTCATCTTCGCGTTGGTCGGCATCGCCGTCGTCGGAGCACTTGAGTATTTCGGCAACAAGAAGGAGGCATAATATTTTGAAATATCGGAATATTTCGTATATTTGCAGTCCATTTCAGTAAGCCAGTGTCGGGAAACCGACCTGCATGAGATGAGGGACGGTTCCGTAGCTCAGCTGGATAGAGCAACAGATTTCTAATCTGTGGGTCTAGGGTTCGAATCCCTACGGAATCACTCAAGCAAGCCTGTCGAAATTCGACAGGCTTTTTTCGTGATTCCGTAGGCGTCAAGAGCTTGTCTCTTGTAAGCAAGGAATCATGAAAAAGCCGTAGCGAGCGCAGCTCGCAGGCTTGCCACAGGAAGGCTGGGGTCAGGAAGGCTTGACTTGAGTGGATGGGCCCTCGCAGGGCCAGGGAAAAGGCTCGCGCAGCGAGGCTAATTCCTACGGAACTCCCTCTGGCCCCCACCTACCGCAAATCCCCACCAAACTGCCATAGGTGGCAACCGTTTGCTCCCACCTACCGCAGATTCCCGCCAAACTGCCATAGGTGGCAACCAATTCCTCCCACCTACCGCAAATCCTCACCAAACTGCCATGGGTGGCAACCAATTCCTCCCACCTACCGCAAATCCTCACCGAACTGACGTAGGTGGAACACCTGCGAATAGTACTTTTTGCTATCTTCGTCGTCATATAAGAAAAGATCAATTATGAAAAGCAAGACACTCATACTCACATTTGCCATGACTGCAGCGCTGACAGTTGCGATGGCTATGACATCAGCCACGGCTGATGCCCAGAAGAGAGAAAGGAACGTTAGTTCGAACCACTCTATCTCAGCGCAGCTCATCGGACTTGAATACAGCTATGAGCAGTGCCTAGGAGGCAACTGGTCCCTCATCGGAAGAGCAGGCCTGGCACCTGTGGGTGCTGAACTCAACTACGACCTTGAGTCCGCATCATACAACGTGAACCTACTCCCGACAGTCACCCTCGAGCCTAGAATCTACACCAGTATGAGAAGGCGCATCGAAATGGGCAGGGACACCTATAACAACGCCGCCGATTTCGTATCGTTCCGTTCACAGGTATTCCTTACCGGAGACGGCGTCAACCTCGGATTCACACCGATGTACGGAATCAGGCGCAGCTCAGGAATCCACTGGATGCACGAGTTCACCTTCGGTGCAAGGGTCAACATCGGCGAATACAACGGGCTCACCCCTCACCTCCAGTACAGGATAGGATTTGTATTCTGACACGTACAACCCCGCAATACTGACTACACAAAAAAGCCTGAACGCTGTACGCATTCAGGCTTTTTTTTCAATTCACTTATAGTGTACTATCTAAGCCACTTGGTGATGTTGTCAGGCTCATCGAAGTCCATTACTGCCCTGTAGACCTGCTTTGGTCTGAACTCAAAGTCAAAGAGAAGAGGTGCGTTCACGCGACCGAGCCAGCTGTCTGCATCTGCAAGGTTCCAGAAAGTAACTGCGTCGATGACCTTCCTGTTCTTCCTCAGAACGTCGAAGAGAGCGACATAATAGTCCTCCTGCTTCTTGAGATCCTCCGCACTGATGTTCGGAGTACGCATTCTTTCCTCTGCTGAAAGGCTTGCACCACCCTTGGTTGAAGTGAGGCGGACGTCAAGCTCAGTGATGTGGATGTGGTCTACGATCTTCGCGAACTGCTTGATTGTAGCATCAACTTCCTTGGCGCTAGGGCCATTGATGTTGTAGTGAGCCTGCATACCGATACCGTCGATTGGAACGCCCTTGGCCTTCATGGTCTTCACCATGTTATAGATACGGTCTCTCTTGATCTTGTCGCACTCGTTGTATTCGTTGTAGAAAAGAAGTGCATCAGGATCAGCCTCTCTTGCATACTGGAATGCTTTCTCGATCCACTCACCGCTGTGGCAGATTTCCCAGAAACGGGACTCTGTGCGATATGCCTCAGAGCTGTTGTCATCAGGGTTGATCGCCTCGTTGACGACATCCCATGCATATACGACATCCTTATAGCGGTTGACAACCGCATAGATATGGGTCCTCATACGGTCAAAAAGGATCTCCTTTGACACGAGCTTGCCGTCCTCATCATAGAACATCCACTGGCCGATCTGCTTATGCCACATAAGGCAGTGACCACGCATCTTGATACCGTTCTCACGGCAGAAATTCGCAATCTTGTCTGCATCGTCCCAGTAGAACTGACCCTGATAAGGCTGCACGAGTGCAGGCTTCATGACATTCTCAGGAGACATGCTGTTGAAGTTGCTCTTCACTACGCGGACCTGCTCAGGAACACTGATATTGTTGAGATTGACTGCTACTCCCACCTTGAAATAAGATTTGTAAGCATCCTTCAATCCACGCATCTGAGCGGATGCTGTCACCGAAGAGACAAGGCACAGCAAAGCCGCACTGACAGAAATAATAGCTCTCTTTTTCATGAATGAATAATTAGTTGATAATTTGATATCGCAATATATGCAGAAATCCAATCAACAGAAACTCAAAGCGGCACACTTTGTTTCAAAACAAGGTCAATTCCTCATTATTTCCACCCTTTCAGACACTTTTTACTCTAAAACCGACAAATTAGAGAGCTCATCGTAGGCGATAAAGAGATAGTAATAGCCATCATGGCAGACTACCTCAAATCCTTCCGGAACTTACCCGCTGACAAAGCGGACAATCTTTACAAAATTTGTCCATAATCAGTCTGTTTTTTTGATGGTTAGAAAAAAAAACTACAATTTTTCCGTAACTTGTACTTGATTTCAAACTCAAGCACAACACGATCACGATTTCCAACCAAATCACTTCAATCCAATCAGATGCTTATACTTTTCCTCATACTCGCAATCGTGTGGATCATCTTCTCCACAGCTAAGCTCAAGATCCATCCTTTCCTGGCACTGATCATCGCAGCGATAGGCTACGGCATAGGCTCAGGAATGCAGCTTTCTGACATCGTCAAGGCTGTGAACAACGGATTCGGAAACACCGTGGGATCGATAGGAATCGTAATCATCGCCGGATGCATCATCGGCACCTTCCTCGAGGAATCCGGCGGCGCATATGTCATGGCAAGAAGCGTCCTCAGGCTCACAGGAGAGAAGCGGGTCCCACTCGCCATGCTCTTCCTCGGATACTTCATCTCCATACCGGTGTTCTGCGACTCGGGATTCGTGATCATGACACCGCTCGGGAAAGCTCTCTCCAAAAGGGCGAAGATCACCCTCGCAGCATCAGCCATAGGCCTTTCGATGGGCCTGTTCATCACCCACTGTCTTGTTCCGCCGACACCGGGACCGGTCGCCGCGGCCGGAATCATGGGAGCAGACCTCGGGCTTGTCATCCTGACGGGACTGGCAGCCAGTGTCTTCGCGCTCGTGGCAGCATGGATCTTCATCACCAAAGTCGCATCGAAGACCTACATCGACCCGAATCCGGGCGAAAGCGACGAGCAGATAGCCGAAAAGGTCAAGAACGCGCCATCCGCCGCGAAATCCTTCCTCCCAGTAATAATCCCGCTTGTGCTGATCATCGTCAAGACCGTCGCAGGACTGCCTTCGGAACCGTTCGGAGCGGGAACTTTCAGGACCATGGTAGATTTCCTCGGCGAACCGGTCATAGCTCTCCTGATCGGCATGGGCGTATCCTTCCTCCTTCCTAGGAAATTCGACCTCGAGATGCTCTCGACCTCTGGATGGCTGGGGAAATCCCTGCTTTCTGCTGCCATGATCATAATGATAACCGCAGCCGGAGGTTCATTCGGAATGGTCCTCAGGGATTCCGGCATCGCCGACGTACTCGGTGACCTGCTCGCAGGCTCGCATATAGGAATCTGGCTTCCTTTCATCATAGCCGCGGCCCTCAAGACAGCCCAGGGCTCGTCGACAGTGGCCATAATCACGACAGCTTCTCTCGTTGCACCTATGCTCGGAGCCCTCGGATTCGACACACCGCTGGAGGCAGCCCTCTGCGTCACATCCCTGTGCAGCGGTGCGATGGTAGTATCCCACGCCAACGACAGTTTCTTCTGGGTAGTGACCCAGATGTCAGGCATGAACGTCAAGACCGGCTACAAGCTCCAGAGCGTAGGCACCCTGGTGTGCGGACTCTGCTCGATGCTTGCAGTATGGTGCATATATCTGATTTTCTGCTAAGAGGGCTTTCTCCCCGTTTCATCGCCGAAATTCGGCGTTTCAACTAGAAAGGCCATGAGACAGAAGGATAGAAGGGAAATTATTGCATACCTTTGCATTGTCCTAAAAAACTAACAACAATAAGCCTCTGACCGAGGTCTTGACTTATGAAAAAAACTATTCTTCTTTTTATTGCCGCATTGGCTTTCTGTGCATGCGAGCGCGATTTCGATGTAAAAGATCAGATGGGTGACGGAGTTGTCCGTATTTCATTTGCACCGTCAAACGACCACGATTCAACCTTCTTCTACGTACAGGCGACTTCTCCGGCCAAGAACGGATATCAGGCTGTGAAGACCGCAGGAGAAAGCGTAAGCGCCACTGTCAACGGCAGGACCATCACTCTCGAGAAAGTTCCAGGAAGAAGCCGCAAGAATGGCTGCCAGGCCTACTGGACCGGCTACAGGTTCCAGAGCGGAGACGAGATCGTAGTAGAAGCATCCATCCCGGGGATCGAGTCTGTCTACTCGTCGACCAAAGTACCTGCTTCATTCCCTGAGGTAAGATGGAACAGCCGTACAGAAGACAGCCAGATATGCTTCGACATCGAGTACGAGAACAGACCTTCTGCATCCGGCCATTACGGAGTCGCAGTGATGACTGAGCGCACAACTATCGAAGAAGAATATCGCGATGGCCGCTGGGACATCACAAGCAGCTGTACTTCAATCTACAGCAGCGAGCCACAGTCTTCACTCAGCGGGAAGTTCCTCGTCTTCCAGCCAGAAAGGATCAACGACAACTGGAAGCCGGATCCCCAGAGTAAGGACAGCAGAGTCCTCGCATGGACAGACATTCCCGGAAAGTCCGCTGATACCGGAAAGCTGCAGGTCAGGGTACCGGCCGGGATGGACAGTGTCGAGGAAAACGACGGTTTCAGGACTACCTGCACATATCGCTACAGGCTTGTATTCTACAGCTTCGACGAGAACAGCTACAACCATCTCAGAGCCCAGGAGAACATCCGCGACGACAAGTTCGCAATCCCAGGACTCGCCCCTGTATCTTTCGCATTCACGAATGTCAGGAACGGAGCAGGCGTCTGCGGTTCATATCTCACCAGCGAAACTGACTGGTTCTGCATAAAATAGGAGCACAATAAGAAAAAAATGCTATATTTGCGATACTGACTCTTGTATCTTGTAAATATGGCAAACAGACTACCGTCTACGGCAGCACTGCTATTGCTTGCTATCTTAATATCTTTCAGTAATGCGTATGCCCAGCCTGCGGCGTATGCAGAAGGTGACTACGACATTGTCCTCGACTCTCTCGACGCATCAAGGATCTCCACTGACAGACATAAGACAGCAGCCCGTTCCCAGACAGGGCTTACAAGACTTGATTCAAGAAAGATCAACAACGGATTCGCACTTTTCAATTCCCCTGACGTCATCAAGACAATCCAGCGTCTCCCCGGAGTCGCATCCGGGACGGAGCTTCTTTCGGGACTGTATGTCCATGGAGGCACAGGCAGCGACAACCTGTATCTCCTCGATGGGATGCCACTGTATTCGGCAAGCCACCTCATCGGCCTCTTCTCAACATTCAACCCTGACGTCATAGAGAACGTCGATTTCTACAAGAGCGGCTTCCCAGCAAGATATGGAGGCAGGCTCTCGTCAGTCGTAGATGTCAGCACCAGGGAAGGCGACATGTACGGGTGGCATGGAACCTTGTCCGTAGGTCTTATAGACGGCCGCTTCCAGATCGAGGGTCCGATAGTCAAAGGCAGGACATCGGTCAACTTCGGCATGAGAAAGGCCTGGCAGAATCTGCTGACGACCCCGGTACTTGCTCTGCTCAACAAGAAGACATTCAGTAAAAGCGGCGAGTCCGTACGCGCACACTACGGCTTCTGGGACATGAATTTCTCCCTCACCCATAGAATCTCCGAGAACGACAAGCTGAAGCTCAGCGCCTTCTCCGGCATGGACAAGATGGACGGCGGATTTGAATTCCTTTACAGCGAATACGACAAGGAGACCAGGAAGACAACCTACTACGAGGACCGCATGCGCCAGAAGCTCGGACTTGATCTCGGATGGGGTTCGACCACTGCAGGACTGACCTGGGACCATGTCATCTCCGACCGCGCGTCCGTCAGAACACATACGTTCTACGCCCGCAGTGACAACAAGATCGGTCTGGAGATAGGTAAATGGTCATGGAAGAAGAAAGCCGAGGACCCTGACGATCTCAGCTGGGCGTCAGTCTTCCAGACGGAAGACAACGGATCCCTGGTCCAGGATTACTGCATGAGGACCGACTTCGACTGGGCCCTCTCTCTCAGCCATCACCTGCGTTTCGGGGCATCTGTACAGCACCACATCTACACTCCGGTGCGAAGAGCCAAGGAGTGGATGGAGAACAAAGACATGGAGAAATTTGACTACGACATCGACTCCGAGCAGATCTACAAGGGCGAGGAGATAGACGTCTACGTCGAGGACGAGATACAGATTGGAAGGAGGCTCACCATGGCCCCTGGTCTCAGATACTCCGCATTCCTTGTCAACAGCAAGACATACCAGTCCCCCGAACCGCGTCTGGCAGTAAGATACGACATCCTTAAGAATCTGGCTTTCAAGATGTCCTACACCCAGATGAGCCAGTACGTCCATATGGTCAAGACCCTCTTCATCGAGCTCCCTACCTCAAGCTGGCTGCCATGTACCGAGGAAATGAAGCCTATGCATTCAAGGCAGATCGCCGGAGGCCTGTATTCAAGGCTGCCAGGAGGTTTCCATCTTGAGATGGAGGGATTCTGGAAGACAATGGACAACCTCTACGAATACTCGGGCGGATTTGCCCTCTACCCTCCTATCGAGCAGTGGGAGTCATCCTTCACATCCGGTAAAGGACGCTCATACGGAGCAGAGATGGGCATTGGATGGACGACGGACAAGACAGACATCAGTCTCGCCTATACGCTCTCATGGTCACAAAGATTCTTCCCCGAACTGTACTATGACTGGTACTTCGACAAGAACGACTACCGCAACATGTTGAACATCAATGTCTCGCATAAATTCGGAGATTCTTTCGACATCTATTGCGGATGGACCTACCACACAGGAAGCCGCATCACATTCGCCGATCAGGCAATAGAGTATCTCGAACTCGTGTCAGGAGACCTGGGTGGCAGCAATAACACATCTTACGATTATTCTGACAGCTACACCGAGCCGAACAACATCAGGATGCCTGCCTACCATAGACTCGACATCGGTATGAACTTCAGGCAGCAGACAAACAGGGGCAACGAAAGCATCTGGAACCTGAGCATCTACAACGCCTACTGCAGGATCAATCCTATCTATGCCGAGATCAGGACAGATGAAGAGACTGGAGAGATGGTCGGAAAATCCTATGGAATCATCCCTGTCATCCCTACCATCAGCTATACTTTCAGATTCTGAAGTACCTTCATACGGATATTCTGTCATTTTTAGTATATTTACAATATAACAAACAAAAATAACCATGGCAGAACTCGAAACAAGAATCCAGAAGGATATCATGGCGGCTATGAAGGCAAAGGACACCGTCCGCCTCAACGCCGTACGCTCAATCAAGACAGCTGTACTCGTAGCCAAGACCGCAGAAGGCGCAAAGGAGCTCGAAGACGCTGATATCATAAAGATCATAGGAAAGCTTGCAAAACAGCGCAAGGAAGCTGCCGAGCAGTATGTAGCAGCCGGTCGTCAGGAACTTGCTGACAACGAGATAGCTGAGGCCGCTGTTCTTGACGAGTATCTTCCTAAGATGCTGAGCGAGGAGGAGACCGAGGCCAGACTCAAGGAAATCATCGCCCAGGTAGGTGCAAAGGCACCTTCAGACATGGGTAAGGTGATGGGTGTAGCTACAAAGCAGCTTGCAGGACTGGCAGAAGGCAAGACCATCTCAATGCTCGTGAAGAAGATCCTTTCGTCACTCGCCATGATGGTGATCCTCGTCATGACAGGCGTAGGCTCATATGCTCAGACAAAGTACTTCAAGACTCCGTCACCTGAAGGATGGGTCCGCACCTCATCGACCCAGCGCCAGTCAGAGTATCCTAAGGTCAATGCGAAAGGTGAATACTGGTTCCGCTTCAAGGCTCCTGAGACGGCAAAGGACGTCAAGGTCAACTTCTGCAGCCAGGACTTCCCTGCCCAGAAGGACAAGGAAGGCTACTGGAACGTCATAACAAAGTCTCCGAAGGTCGGATTCAACCTTTATTATATAGTTATCGACGGTGTACGCTACGCTGACCCAGGCGCAGAGCTCGTATACTGCAACGGATGGACAGCCTATATGGAAGTTCCTTCCGCAGAGGACTCATACTACCAGATGAAGAACGTCCCTCACGGAGAGGTACGTGAGCATTGGTTCTGGTCTGACGTCGCACACGAATGGCGCAGAGCATACGTCTACACTCCTGCTGAGTACGAGACCAACCCTGAAAAGCGCTATCCAGTCCTTTACCTCCAGCATGGTGCAGGAGAGATGGAATTCGAGTGGACGCATTCAGGTTTCGCAGCAATCATCGCCGACAACATGATCGCAGAAGGCACAGTCGAGCCTATGATCATCGTCATGAACAACGACTTCGTCTACCGTCCAGGTGACAGGAGGGGCCGTCTCGCCATGGCTGACACATGGTCAGAGAACTTCAACGACATGTTCATCAAGGAGTCCATCCCTGATATCGACAAGAGCTACAGGACCATCGCAGACCCTCAGCACAGGGCCATGGCAGGTCTTTCCCTCGGTGGAATGCTGACAAACAACGTCGGTCTCGGCAACAGCAGCATGTTCGCTTACTACGGAATCTTCAGCGGAGGAGTCGCTTCTGAACCTGAGAAAATCGACAAGAGCACAGTGAAGTTCATCTTCGAGACCTGCGGAGAGCTTGAGTACCCTGAGAGGATTGCTGAGAACGTCAAGCTCCTCAACAGCATGGGAATCAAGGCAGCTACCTACGTATCGCCGAACACTGCTCACGAGTGGCAGACATGGCGCCGCAGCCTCCATGAGTTCCTTCCGCTTATCTTCAAGGACTAATTCTTCTGACGGACTTATCAATGAAAGGTAATTTAACAAGATTCGGGATCCTGCTGGCAGCGGCAGGACCCCTTGTTTTCTTCCCCGCATGTACAGATGGCAATGACGCTGCAGATATCACCTCCGGAAAGAAAATGGCCATCATTTCTGCCGGACAGTCCAACATCGACGGGCGCAACGGATACCCGGACTTCCCATCAGAGTTTCCTAACCCCAATCCAGCCATCCGCTTCTGCAGCAACATCGAAGGCAGTTTCAGCGATTTCACCATAGTCGACGGCGGCTACGACAAGGACTGGGCCTTTGACTCGATCGTCTACAGCCTGCTGACCTCGCCGGAATACGGCGCTCAGGACGAAATATACGTCATGAAAAGATCCATGGGAGGAACCAGCATCGACGCTCTCGGTGCGACCGAATACCACTGGACCTCGGATTTCAGCACCATTTCCGATCCTCAGCATTCCCTTCTTCTCGATTTCAGATCTATAGTCGAGGCTGCGGTCAGGGCCAAGGGCGAAGGCTTCGACATCAAGGCTTTCGTCTGGCACCAGGGAGAGGGTGACGCCCAGGACGAGGCGGTCTCGCTCAGATACTACGACAATCTCAGGAACATGGTAGCATACGTCAGGGATTTCGTCGGCAATCCCGAACTACCATTCTTCACCGGAAGCTTCAGCCATCTCTCAGGCCAGTACAGCCCGATAGTCGAGGAGGCTCAGAAAAGACTCGCGGCAGAGGACCCGAATTTCCATCTTGTCGACATGAGCAGCTCGAAGCTCAAGGACGCATATCACTTCACAGCATCATGGTCCCGCTACCTAGGCGAGATGATCTATAACCAGATGGTCGATGCGGGAGTCGTGGACGGACGTAAAGTCGATGTGAAGATACCTCAGTAGACGGGTGACCCGCGCAGTGCGGCGTGCCTCCGCACAGATACCGAGTCGCTGCACAGATACAGAAAAAGGCTGGTCCGACGGGCCAGCCTTAATCATGGTATTTAGTCCAATACTACTCCCAACCAGGATTCTGCTTGAGGTTAGGATTGGTCTGCATTGCTGCGTATGGATAAGGGAAGAGGTTGTGCTTAGGCTCATAACCTGAGTAACCCACACCGTTAGGATTGCTGATCTCTGTGTAGAGTCTGTGCTTAGACTCACCATTCTGGAAGTAAGCATCGTAGAGTGTAGGGATGTTTGCACCGTGGTTCTTGAGCTTTGCAGTGTCGCCCCAGCGAACCTGGTCTGCCCAGCGGCAGTCCTCGAGCCAGAGCTCGTAGCTCTTCTCCTTCTTCACCTGCTCAAGAGAGAGTGCAGTCACAGGAGCGCCAGCACGTCTCTGGATGTCGTTGAGACACTGAAGACCAAGGCCGTCAGAGTCACCGTCAACTGCAGCGATCTCAGCATACATGAGGAGAACCTCAGCATATCTGAAGAGCATCATGTTTGTCCAACCGAATGACTTTCTTGGGTCAACGTCCTCTGTGAGTGCGATTGTCTTGATGAACATGTACTCGCTCTGGCCATAGATACCGAGAGAGTTGCTGATACCTCTCTTTGAATCAACTTCCTTCTCAGCCTGAGTAAGATCATTCGATCCTGCGTACCACTCCATCTCATAGAGGAACTCCTCAGGTGTGTAGAATGAGCCCTTACGTCTGTAGCTGTCGCCATCGTTTGCGAGGAACTCCTCTGCGAAATCCTTTGGAATTGCAGCACAGCCCCAACCACCGTTTACACCAAGCCAAGGGAGCCTAGGGTTAGCGAGACGGTCAGTACGCCAGCACCATGACTGGAGCTGCTGCCACTTAGAACGGCCTGCAAGTGTGTTGTTTGCTTTTGCATCAGTCTCTGAGAAGTTGACCTCGAGAATCTTCTCCTCGTTACCGTCACCGCTGAAGTGGAAGAGCTCAGACCAGCGCTCGCCAGGAACGAGAGCGTATTTGCCTGATTCGATCACCTTCTTGAGGTTCTCCTTAGCCTTTGCGTTGTTGCCTGCGAAGAGATAAGCCTTACCTGCGATTGTCCATGCAGCACCCTTTGTGAATACAACTGTACCATCCTTGTCGTCAGTACCCTTACGCTCTACGAGGTAAGGAACAGCCTCCTCACACTCCTTTGCAGCCCACTCGAGAAGACCCTTCTGGCCACCCTCGTAGTTAGGAAGGTTCTCATCTGGACCAAGGAGGTGGTCAGCAAGCGGAGCTGCACCCCAACCGATAGCGAGCATCATGTGGCAGTATGCACGGAGGACCTTAGCCTGAGCGACACAAGCCTTCATGATATCGCTTGTACCATCCTTGAAGTTGTCGATCACGAGGTTGGCGTGATAGATCATCTGATAGTATCTTGGATATACGAGGTCAATGACGGTATTCTGTGAGTCATAGCGGAACTCATTGAGCTCGCCATAGAAATCTGATGCGCCGTATGTCTTACCTGCTGAGCGGAAATCGTCGCCACAGAGATTGAAAAGAACATACCAAGGAATATAGTTACCTGCAGGGTAATCTGTTGTCATCAAGCCATTCGCGTAGCTCTGATACATTGCTACGAGAGCGCTCTGTGCATCCTCGTCTGTCTCGTAGAAGTTGTCGATAGACGTAACACCCTTCTGCGGGATGTCAAGCAAGCTCTGGCTACAAGACACAAGCGCGAGAGATACAGCGAATATTGCTAATATTTTTTTCATTTGTCTGATCTTTTAGAATGTGATAGTTGCACCAAGGAGAACCTTCTTCATGACAGGGTAAGAACCTGCATCGAAGCCCATACCGCCTGTGCTGGTTGTAGTTGCAGACTCTGGGTCAAGACCTGGATACCTGGTGATGGTAAACATATCATCAAGTGATACGTAAAGTCTTGTTCTTGAGATATGTGCCTTCTGGAGAAGAGAGCTTGGAAGAGTGTAGCCAAGCTGGATCTGCTTGATCTTGAAGTATGAACCGTCGAAGAGGAGAGCTGAAGATCCATAGAAATGCCAGTCAGTAACGACCTGTGCAGGATCAGGATACTTAGCGTTCTTGTTCTCAGGAGTCCATGAATTCTTGTAAAGATATCTGAGGGCGTTTCTGGTTGGGTCACCTGCGCGTGATACACAGTTGAAGATATCGTTGCCGGCTACACCAGTACCGAAGACTGTAAGGTCGAATCCCTTGTAAGCCATGTTCACGGTAAGACCGAAGGTCATGTCTGGAATTGCGGAACCGATCATCTTCATGTCGGCCTCAGAGATGACGTCGTCACCGTTCACATCCTCGACGATAAGTGAACCGTCCTCCTTGTTTACACCGAGGTAGTTGTAACCCTCGAAGTACCAGATTGGATAACCCTTCTCGAATACGGTGTGGATTGGGTTGTCAGTACCTGACACACCACCACGTGAAGCGATGATACGTCCAGCGAGCTTGTCGAGGTCAGTAACCTTGTTGGTAAGGTAAGAGAAGTTACCGTTTACACTGTATGAGAAGTCACCTACTGTGTCCTTCCAACCGAGTTCAAGCTCGACACCGGTATTCCTGATAGAACCAGCGTTCTTCATTACGCTGCCTACACCGACCTCCTTAGGAAGAGGAATGCTTACGAGAAGACCCCTTGTATCCTTGATGAAGTAGTCAGCTGCAAATGTGAGCCTGTTGTTGAGGAATCTTGCATCGAGACCAAGGTCAACCTGGTCAGAAGTCTCCCACTTGAGGTTTGGATTGGCAATACCGTTAGGTGCTGATCCGAGAGAGAGAGCAGGGCTGTCGACGTTGAACTGGTACCATGCACCATTTACAGAGATAGTAGCATCGTAAGGATATCCGCTGAGGACGTTTACGTTACCGTTACGGCCCCATGATGCACGGAACTTGAGGAATGAGAGAGCGTCTCTGCTTACATTGTCCTTGATGAACTTCTCGTTAGAGATTGTCCAACCTGCTGAGAATGAAGGGAAGTAACCCCAACGGCTCTGCTTAGAAAGCTTAGATGAGTCGAATGCGTCAGCACGGAAGTTAGCCTGGAGATTATATCTGTTGTCATAAGAGTATGTAAGACGTCCGAAGTAAGCGATGCTTGTAGACACGCCTGGAGCGTTGCTTACAGTCTTCATGATATCACTCTTGATATAGTTGATGTACTGCATGTTAGACTCATAACCTGTCATAAGGTCTGCGTCATTAGCAGAGATGCTTGCATTGTCAGTATTGTTCTGGATGTATGACATACCGGCCATCGCACCGATTGAATGCTTGCCAAGGGTCACATTGTAGTTAGCAAAGTTCTCCCACTGGAAATAGAGGCTGGTATTGATGTTTGCAGAAATGCTGTACTGATTAGAGAAACCTCCGTTGGTAGCTGTTGTACCGAAGTAAGGAACCTGGAAGTTATGTGAGTTAGACTGTGTAAGACGTGCACCAAGACGCGATGTGAACACAAGACCCTTGAGAGGAGTGATGTTGGCGAAGATGGTACCGTTAAGTCTGTCATTCTGACCATACTGGTTCTTGTTGCGGTCTCTCTGGATGAATGGATGACCGCTAGGACCATTGCTGTACTTAGAGGTTGCATAGTAACCGTTCTCGTCACCGAAGATGGTCTTGCCCTCGAGATATGCTGCGTACATATCTGGGTTGAAGTCCTTTGGATCTGTGTAGTAGAACGGAGTAAGAGGGTCGTTCTGGAGAACGGCTGCGAAGAGGGAACCGAAGTTACCCATCTGGCTTACAGACTTGGTCTTGGTATGGGTGAAAGAGATGTTGGATCCTACGCTCAGCCACTTATAGACGTTGTAGTCAGCGTTGATCTGGAAACCAAGTCTCTGGTATGTGTCATACTTGCCCTTTACGATACCGTCATCGTCAACATAGTTGATAGATGCGAGATAATGGCCGTTGCTGTTACCTCCCTGGATTGAGAGAGTGTGCTGCATAGACCATGAAGGCTCGAAGGTCTCCTTGAACCAGTTGGTGCTGGTACCGTCGTAATTGTAGAGCTTGAGCTGGCTGTCGATGTCGTAGTTCTTCATCTTGAGGTAGTCGATGTACTCCTGTGCATCAGAGATATAAGCATCGACCTTTCCGAGGAACTGGTTGGTGAACTTGGCACTGTACTCGATAGAAGACTTGCCGTTGTTGCCTGATCCGCTCTTGGTTGTGATGAGAACGACACCGTTACCTGCCTCAGCACCGTAGATGGCAGCAGATGCAGCATCCTTGAGGATCTCCATGCTTGCGATCATCTCAGGGTTGAGGTAGTCGATAGAGTTTACCTTGAGACCGTCCACGATGAGAAGTGGTCCGATGTTACCACTGTTTGAAGAGTAACCACGCACGCGGATCGCACCACCCTGGCCAGGAGCACCTGACTGGCTGAGGACCTGTACGCCGGCTGCCTTTCCCTGGAGGGCTGCCTCAGCGCTGGCTGTAGATCTTCCGATGAAGTCATCAGCGTTGACTGAAGCGACAGAACCTGTCACATCACTCTTCTTCTGGACACCGTAACCCACGACGATTGTCTCCTCGAGGAACTCTGTGTCTTCCTGGAGAACCACTGAATACTCAGACTGAGAACCTACAGTGATTGTAACTGAAGTATATCCGATGCAGGATACAATAAGTGACGTTCCCTGAGGAACGCTGAGAGAGAACTTACCGTCAATGTCAGTCACAGTTCCTACTGTAGAACTGCTTGCTGACATCACAGAAGCACCGATAACTGGCTGACCAGTGGAATCAAGAACGGTTCCGCTGATTGCCTTACTCTGTGCATTGGCGTCCACGCTGAACACGAGAGCAACCATCAATGCACAAAGAGCAAAGATTCTTTGCAATGATTTCATAAAAAATGTGGTTAATAAAGAAAATATATTTTGTTCATTACTTTGCAGAAGGAACACCTACGATAGAGTAGTAAGCCTTGTGAGGGGTGTTCTGGCGAGTGAATGGAAGAGGATAGTTGGTTCTGTTAGGAATAGGAGAACCGTTCTTCCATGATGTGCCGTCGTTCACGCCCCAGAAAGTGACGCGGTCGATCTTATCCCTCTTCGCGTAGAAAATCTTGAAGAGCTCCTCATATCTGTCAGCGAGCTGCTGCTCAACCTCTGCAGGAAGACCGTCCTTGTATGGATCGAGGAATTCCTCGAACTCCTCAGCCTGATAGAGAGGATCGTGGAGTGAGCGGCCGATGACCTGACCTTCCTTTGAAAGTGGGAGTACGTCGATGTCGATCTCAGTGATGAGAACCTTCACGCCGAGAGCAGAGAGCTTGTCGATTGCGTTCTCCACATACTCGTTCTTTGGATAGTTGAGTCCCCAGTGAGCCTGGATACCTACACCGTCGATGCGGAGACCTTCCTCCTTGAGCATCTTGACGATATGCATCACACCTTCGAGCTTTGACGGACGCCATACGTTGAACTCATTGTAGTAGAGCTCAGTCTCTGGAGTCGCATACTTGTTTGCACATCTGTAGACATGCTTGATGAACTCGTCTACTACAGCTGGATCTGCGCCGAGAGCATGTACCCAGCCGAGGTCACGGTAGCCACCGTCCTCAGCGACGATCTCGTTGATTACATCCCATGCGTTGACCTTGCCGTTGAAGTGGGTCACGACTGTCTTGATGTACTCTTCGATCGTGTCGAAGCATTCCTGCTTTGACTTAGGCTGTCCGTTTGGCTTTGACCAGAAGAACTCAGGAGTCTGGTTGTGCCAGCAGAGGGTATGGCCGAGCATCCACATGCCGTTCTCCTTACCAAAGTTGACATAGTTGTCAGCGCGCTCCCAGTTCCATACATCCGGTGCTGGGTGGAGGCTGCCTGGCTTGAGGTCATTGTCAGGAGAAATCGCATTGAAATGCTTGAGAAGAAGTGCCTTGGTCTCAGGATTGCGGTCGCTGAAGTCACGGTTGCTGATAGCAGCACCGATCTTGAAGGCTCCAGCATATGCGTCCTTGATCGCAATGTCTGTCTGAGGGACCTGGGCCTCGTTTCCGCCGCAGCTTGCAAGAAGCATCATGGCAGGAACGAAAAACGAAAAGAAACGTTTCATATCAGAAATTATTTGGTTAATAAGTTTGTGTCGGACATATAAGCGCGCAAAAATACTTCACGCGAATTAGTAAATATGGTCAAATAACAACTGTTTTGTTTCATTATTGGATTGTGAACGATTTGTTATAATTATTGAATTAAAATTGTAAGTTTTATAGAATAAGGCCTCTTAAATCGCATTTTTCCACCCACGCAGTCAAATTTTCTAATTAAGTTTGCCGAAACATCAACAACAAGCCAGGAAACAAAAAAATGGAGAAGGCTCTGAAAACGTCGCAGAAAGCGGTCATCGCCATAGACTCATTCAAGGGACATCTGACAGCCCGTGAGGCAGCAGATGCAGCATCAACAATGATCCAGGAGCGCTTCCCCGGAATCGATACCGACATAATACCATCTTCCGACGGAGGAGAAGGATTCAGCGGAATCGTGACAGAGGCCCTTGGAGGCCAGATGGTCGAGACCATGGTACATGACCCCCTGGGTCGTACCATAAAGGCAAGGTACGGACTATGCGGGGGTACGGCTGTGATTGAATGCGCGGCCGCCAGCGGCCTGACGCTGCTGGGCATGGACGAGCTTGATCCGATGTCCGCCAGCAGCCAGGGTACAGGTGAGCTGATAGTCGATGCGATCAGGCGCGGATCGAGGGATATATATGTCGGGCTCGGAGGAAGCGCCACGGTCGACGGAGGGCTCGGGATCCTAAGGGCGCTCGCGCAGGCGGAAGACGCCGGGACCGAAGGTACCATGGACATAGGGACGATTATCGAGAAGGCTGTCAAGTTTTCTTCAGACTGCCGTTTCACGGCCATCTGCGATGTCGAGGCAACGTTCTGCGGACCAAGTGGTGCCGCGGCCATCTATGGGCCTCAGAAGGGCGCTACGCCTGAGCAGGTGCCCGTACTGGACGAGAGGCTCAGGTCTCTGGCTGAAGAATATGTCAAGGTGCTCGGAAGGGATGTCCTGACCCGGAAAGGCACAGGAGCAGCTGGTGGAATGTCAGGAGCGATCTGGGCTGTACTCGGCGGAGAACTGAAGCCAGGTGCCGACGCAGTGCTTGACATTCTTCAGTTCGAAAAGCATCTCAAAGGAGCCGACATAGTCATCACAGGAGAAGGAAAGCTTGACGCGCAGACCTTCCAGGGAAAACTCCCTTTCACGGTTGCGCGTCGTTCTAAGTCATACAACCCCGATATCCGGGTGATTGCATTCGTAGGTATCTCTGATTATCCGGAAGCCATCCCGCCTTTCGACGAACTGGTCTGCAGAGGATAGCTCTATCTTGCTTCTTCCTTGTCGTTGAGGAACGGGAAAGCCTCGCCCTTGACAAGCCATGAGAAGCCGAAAAGGTGGAGAAGAAGGATCTCGAGGATCATCACGGTATAGCCAGGTGCACCCACAAGGCGGACTGTCACGAACAATATCTCGAGTACGATCATTCCAATGCCGCAGATGCGGTAGATCTTGTTGCGAAGCTTCTTCCTGTCGGTCATGGTCGGGCCGGACTTTGTAAAGAGGAAAAGGCTGTTGAGCGCAATCAGAAGAAAGAACATTGCAGCACATCCAGTATGGATGATATTCGATACCTCCATAGGAATCTGGAAGAATCCGACAGGAGTGCCGGCTTCAAGCCAGCTTACCTTACATGGGAACAACACGATGCCCAGTCCGAAAAGACCGCTGAGGGATGTGACGAGATTGTCCATGTCGTTGTAGCCGATATACGCGATAAGCACGATGCAGGCTGGGACAAGCACACCTACCAGAGCAGGGCTCTGATAATATGTAGCGGAGATGCTCCACCACCACTCGCTGCTTGGTCGGTCAGCGATTCCGGCAGAGAAGAGAGCGATCCATGGTAGGATCACACCGAGAAGACCACATACATTCCTGATCTTCAGATACATTCTGGTTTCTTTAGATATTACGGTCGGCATAGCACTATTGGTAAAAAACTATTCTACAACTTGCTTTTCAGATCCCTGATGATACTGAGCAGGAGTCCTCGGATGTCCAGCATAGGAGCAATGTTCCCTATGGCATTGCTGACCATATTGGCCGGAGTGTAGAACTCCTTGGCATCGTCGAACCTTCTCGCCATTGAATTCTTCCTGATGGCAAGGTCTCTGCGGACACGGATCTGAGCCGCCTCCAGTTCCTTCATTGTCTTAATTCTGTTCATCTTCAGGGAAAAATATATTGACGAACACCTCCACGAAACCGTCCGTGAAGAGTCTCTTCCTCTGTGCGAAAAGCACCAGGAAAGCAACCAGGAAAACACCTGATGCTATCAGAGCACCTATGGCGTAGTTGCCGGTCAGATGACCAATGACAAGAACAAACGCCACAGTAAGGGTGATAATCAGAAGCCCTAGCACAAAAAGAAGGACAAGCGTTGAAAGGACTCTTGCAATGGACACAGAAAGTCCCTTGGTAGCCTTGAGCTTTATATCGTCAGTCTTGAGATCCACATAGTCGCGGATATCACCGACAAGATCTTCTATTGGTTTCTTGAAATCAGCCATCACTCTTCCTCCTTTGTCTGCACTTCTTCAGCCACCTCGGAGTCCTCGACATCCTGCGCATCAGTACCCCCGGACAGGGCCGCCTCTGCTTTATCAAGAATCGCGGCAAGCTTTTCCTTGTCGGACTTGAGGTACGCGACAACGGCAGCTCCTACTGCCGCTCCCGCGAGGAAATCAAGGAATCTCTTAGCCATGGCCTACAGAACAGTTATATCTATACCTTCAACTGTCTCGAGACATTCCTCCTTCGACATAGCCTGAGGATTGGTTCCTGGCTTGTCCTGAGGAATCTCTGAATCTATCATCTTGAAAAGCTGCTGCCAGTAAAGAGGGAACTCCCCGTTCTCATCCTTGAAATTCATAGGAGCGTTATGGAAGATCCTCTTGCCTGATGCGTCGAGATATGAGGTCTCGACGAGTTCAGAGCAATAGTATGCGCTGTCCCCTGCGTTGAAATACACATCGTAGGGCGCTCCGCAGAAAGACTTCGCGGTCTCAACCCACTGCTGGGCGAGCGAATTGTCCTTGACTCTCTTCACAATGAACTCAGGATAATCCCCTGTCTTAAGAGTAAAGTCGCTGAGGAAAACCGAGAGCGGATGGCGGTCGACACCATGCTTGATGGTCGCGTCGATGATCCATGTAGTGTCATTTGCCACCTCGACGATCGCAACGTGGATCATATTCAGTTCCTCGCCTCCGGTCGCTGCCACGATCGCATTGTCCATCGTAGTATCATCCTTGTTGTCAAGACTGTAGTCCATAGGAAGGCCGACAAAAACGAGGTCGCCTGTACGGAGTTCCGGTGCATCTGATGCACCGAGGCAGGAAACCGCGACCACTGCGGCCACGAGAATTGCCGTAATATGTAGAAATCTTCTTACCATGGTTCCTTGTATATTAGAGAATTGCCATAGTCTGGAGTGAATTCCAGAGCTTTGTGATGACTTTTGCGAACTCGTCAGAAGGGAAGCTGACTGAGACTTCTTCCGAAGTGGTCTGGACCGAGATCCTGGCCACGCCGTCCATCATCATCTTGATCTGCTCGTTTGTAGGATAGCAGATGATGCGCCCGGCTACGAGGTCCTTCTCCTGACGGAGATTGATTGTCTCCCCTGACTTCGTGATGACCTTTACCGCTGATGTGAAAGGAACTGTATAGCCTTCAAGATAGATGTTGAGGTCTATGCTCTCGATATTGCTTGGAGCGTAATAGAGATAGACAAGGGCTGCAGAGACCTTATCGCCCGCAGGCAAGGTATTGGTTTCTACAAGTCGGCTTCCAGACTGGTCCTGAAGCGACTTGAGATTGCTTCCGAGTTCCTCCTTAGGTGCAGGTGCCGACTTGATCGTATCATAAAGCTTTGAGATGGCAGCACCAAGTTCATTGTTCTTATACGTCACCTTGATGACACCGTCAGAGGACCATCTCTTGGTCACGTCGATGCTCGCGATGCCTGAGGTCAGCTTCTTCATGTCCGCCTCTTCAAGGTAATACTCGCCATAGTTCATGAAAACAGTGTTGCCTGAGGAGTTCTTCACGCCTTTTGGAGCCACGAGATTCGGAGAATCCGAATTGTTCTTGAGGACAAGGTTGCGGCCGTCGTTAAGGACTATGGTCATGGGAGCATTCTTAGGCATCTTCCAGGCCGTCGCCTCCTCGAACTCCATCCTCAGCATATAGACAGGCTGGCCGTCCGTGAAAAGGACCTTGGTGAGTTTGACATGGACAGGAGTGTCCTTTGGACCGGATGTGACGCGTATCCTCTCTGTGCCGGAATAGATGAGACTGTTCTTCTTGTAGTTATGTTTCAGAAGGTTCTGAGCCGAGGCATTGCCTATGAGCATCAGCAGCATTGCTGCGACAGTTAGAATCTTTTTCATTTCACTTTCTTTGTTAGATCTTCAGCCTCTGCTTTTCCAAAAGCCTTGCCACTATATACAGCAACTGCTCCAGCCGCCGCAAGAGCCAGGACTGCACCGACGACATTGAAGGTCGGAGGCTGAGGGACGAGCACCTTGCTGCCAAGCCAGAATGCGAGGAGAAGGCACAGTATTATTACTGCGTCACCTATGCGGCTTGGCTTGGAGCCTGCCTTATAGCTGAGCCTGTATCCTCCTTCTTCAGCTTCGACATATACAGACAGATACTTTGTACGAAGCGTGTCAGAGTAGTCAAGCCAGATCTCGGTCTCGCCCGCCTGGGCTACATTCTTCGCTGTCTGGGCGCCTTTGTCCCAGAGATTCCGGACAAAAGCCTCGATGTCCTTGTCTGACGCGACTGAATGGGTCGCGACGGTCTTGAGGTTGATTGATGAGTCAAATTCCATATTATGGCAATGTTATACGGCAGAGCCGCTGACAATGTCAAGTATTTCGTTTGTGATCTTCTGCTGTCTGCCCTTGTTATATTCCAACGTAAGATCCTGGAGAAGCTGGTTACCGTTATCGGTCGCGGTCTGCATCGCCACAGTCCTGGCCGCATGCTCGGCCGCGATGGTATCCAGGAGGACGGTGTATATCTTCAGGCGTATCACCTTTGGAAGGAGCTCCTCGAGAAGTTCCTGCTTTCCTGGCTCGACCAGGAATTTCTCCTCATCCAGCTGAACAGTGCTTTCCTGAGAATCCAGAGAAAGAGGAAGATAGGTTTCGCGGATGACTGTCTGCGAGGCAGTGGACTTGAAGTGGTTGTATATGAACTCCACCCTGTCATATTTCCCGGAGAGGAATCCCTTGAGGAGTTCTTCTCCGAGCTGCGAAGCACCTGCGTACGAAGGCCTCGCTGATAGTTCGTAATAGTCCGCCGGTGAAGGATATCCTGCTTTGCGCATAGCGTCGGCCATCCTTCGGCCAACCGAGAAGACGGTGATCTCCACACCGGCCTCCCTGTACTGGACAAGGGCCTTGTTCGCCTCTCTTATGGCGTTCGAGTTGAAAGCACCGCAGAGTGACGAGTTTGAGGCGAAGCAGACAAGAGCGACCTTCTTCACCTCGCGGACATCAGTATAGGCTCCGGCGGCGGACACGGTTCCGAGGAGGCTGCCCAGGATTTCCCTCAGGCGGCTCTCGTAAGGTACCATGTTCCCGATGGCATTCTGCGCCTTGTGAAGCTTTGCAGACGCTACCATCTTCATCGCAGAAGTGATCTTAAGGGTGCTCTTGACCGAATCGATCCTTCCCTTTATTTCCTTCAATGATGCCATATTCCTTTGAATTGTTACTCAGCCTGTGCGTAGACTGAAGCTGTTTCTGCAGCGACTTTCTCGATCACTGCCGTAAGTGTCTCGTCATACTTGCCCTTTGCGAGAGTCTCAAGAGTATCCTGATGCTCTGCACGCATCCTTGTGAGGAAGTCTGCCTGGAAATCACGCACGGAGGTAAGAGGAATGTCCTTCATAAGCGCATGGGTTCCGCAGTAGAGGATCGCGATCTGCTCTCCTACAGGCATAGGGCTGTACTGAGGCTGGATGAGAAGCTGGTTGTTCTTTCGTCCCTTGTCGATGGCCATGGCTGTGACCTTGTCCATCTCTGAAGAGAACTTCGAGAATGACTCGAGTTCGTTGTACTGAGCCTGATCGATCTTGAGGGTACCGGCTACCTTCTTCATGCTCTTCACCTGCGCACTGCCGCCGACTCGTGACACCGAGATACCTACATTGATCGCAGGACGGAAGCCCTGGTTGAAGAGGGAGCTCTCGAGATAGATCTGACCGTCGGTGATAGAGATCACATTGGTAGGGATATATGCCGAAACGTCACCTGCCTGGGTCTCGATGATAGGGAGCGCAGTGAGTGAACCGCCTGCCTTCACCTTACCCTTGAGCGACTCAGGGAGGTCGTTCATCTGCTCTGCAACTTCCTGCTGGCCGATGATCTTCGCAGCTCTTTCAAGAAGTCTTGAGTGGAGATAGAACACATCGCCAGGATATGCCTCACGTCCTGAAGGACGGCGGAGGATAAGTGATACCTCACGATATGCAACTGCCTGCTTAGAAAGGTCGTCATATACTACAAGGGCATGGCGGCCGGTATCTCTGAAATACTCTCCGATGGCAGCACCTGCGAAAGGTGCATAGTACTGGAGAGCAGCCGGATCCGCTGCTGTAGCCGCTACGACGATGGTATAGTCCATCGCACCCTTCGCACGGAGGGTTTCAACGATATTGGCCACGGTCGAACCCTTCTGACCTACTGCTACATAGATACAGTAGACAGGGTTGCCCTTGAGGTACTCTGAACGCTGGCTGATGATGGTGTCGATGGCGATGGCCGTCTTTCCTGTCTGACGGTCACCGATGATGAGCTCTCGCTGTCCTCTACCGATAGGGATCATGGCATCGATGGCCTTGAGACCTGTCTGGAGAGGCTCGTTCACAGGCTGGCGGTAGATCACGCCAGGAGCCTTTCTCTCGAGAGGCATCTCTGTGAGGTCTCCTGTGACAGCACCCATTCCGTCGAGCGGATTGCCGAGAGGATCCACGACACGGCCAACCATGGACTCGCCGACATTTATGGAGGCGATTCTCCTGGTCCTCTTTACGGACATTCCCTCCTTGACGAGGTCGGTCGGACCGAGAAGGACGGCGCCGACATTGTCTTCTTCAAGGTTCATGGTTACCGCCATGATACCGTTCTCGAATTCGAGGAGCTCGCCGGCCTCGGCATTTGCGAGCCCGTAGATGCGCGCAACACCGTCACTGACCTCGAGGACAGTGCCGACCTCTTCGAACCTTGCAGTGATATCAATGGACTTGAGCTGGTTGAGCAGCATGTCCGATATTTCACTTGGCCTGATATTGTTATGCGACATAACTAGATTATTCTCTTATTGTTCTGAATGAACTGACGTCTGAGCGTATCGAGCTGTCCCGAAACGCTGGCGTCAAACCTGATGTCATCCACGGTGAAGACGAAGCCACCGATGAGCTCCGGGTCCACGGATGATTCGATGAGCACATCGCAGCCGGTCTTCTCCTTCACCATCGCAGTGAGAGCCTTCTCGAGCTTCTCGGAAGGCACGGTTGAGACCAGCTTTGCGCGGAGTATGTTCTTCGAGCGGAAGTACATATCCACGAAACCATGGAAGATCTGCCTGAACAGCTTTTCCCTGCCGTTCTGAAGCACCATGCGCACGAAATTTTCCAGCGAAGGATGCATCCCGCCTCCGAGAGACGCCTTGAGAAGACCAAGCTTCTCCTCGACACCCACACCGGCAGGATTCTCGACCAATGCACGGAGCTGCAGTACCTTGTCCAAGGCATTCTCCAGAGTCATCACCTGACTGCACAGGATTTCCCCGTCAGAGATTTCTCCGACATATTTGAGGAGGGCCTTGGCGTATCTTGTTGCTATGACTCCTGAGTTCATCTGTATCAGCTGTTTGTGCGGTCTGCCTTATCAGAAGACATTTCCTCGATAAGACGGTCGATATACTGTGACTGGGCAGCATCACCCTCGAGATCCCTGCGGATCACTTTCTCGGCTATGCGCATTGAAAGCTCTGCGACCTCTGAACGGACTGCACGGAGCGCGCTCTCCTTCTCAGCGGCGATCTCAGCCTTTGACTTGGCGATGATCTTGTCAGCCTCTGCCTGTGCATCGGCCTTTGCCTGCTGAATGAGCTGTTCCCTGGTAGCAGAAGCGTCCTTGAGCATTTCATTCCTTTCCCTGCGTGCCTCTTCGAGCATGCGCTGCTGTTCCTTTGCCAGATCCTGCATGCGCTGTTCGGCCTCCTTCGCCTGGCTGATAGCCTTGCTGATACGGTCAGCCCTGTCATCGACCATACCCGTAATCATAGGGAAACCGAATTTTGCAAGTATGAAGAAGACAATGCCGAATATCAGCGTCATCCATACGAGCAAGCCGAAATCTGGAGTAATCAGTGACATCCTGTCTAGCTATTGATACCGATGAGGCAGACAAGGATTGCGAAGAGACATGCACCCTCGACAAGGGCACCGATGATGATCGCTGTCATACGATAGTGACCAGCCTGCTCAGGCTGGCGGGCACCTGCCTCGACAGCTGCCTGACCGATCTTTCCAATTCCGATACCTGCTGCGAGAGCTGCGATACCTGCACCGATTGCTGCGCCGAACTTTCCGAGAGAAGCGCCTGCTGCTGCCTGAAGTAACATTGAAAGTAACATAATGCTATAATGAGTTTAAATTGTTATTCTGACTCCGGCTCCTGTCGCGACAATCCGATGAACACGGCAGAAAGCATTGTGAAAACGTATGCCTGAAGGAAGGCCACGAGGAACTCGAGGACATCCATGAACACTCCGAAGAGTACTGCGATGACGGTCATTCCCGCATTCATCGCAAAACCAAGCCTGGCAGTGAGGAAAATCACGGCGACCACGCCGAGTATCATCACATGTCCCGCGAGGATGTTGGCGAAAAGCCTGATCATCAGGGAGAATGGCTTGGTGAACATACCGATGATTTCAATCAGCGGCATGAGAGGGAAAGCCTTGAGGAACATAGGGACCTCAGGCCAGAATATATCTTTATAATAATGTTTGTTTCCGAAGAGGTTGACCGCAAGGAAAGTGAAGATGGCGAGACACAGCGTCACCGCGATGTTGCCCGTCACATTTGCTCCGCCCGGGAAGAACGGAATGATTCCCATAAGGTTGTTGACGAAGATGAAGAAGAATGCGGTCAGCAGATATGGGGAATAGCGTCTGTAGTCCTTTCCGATACATTCTTTGATGATATCGTCCTGGACCATGCTGATTATCATCTCCATCGTTCCCGCGAATCCGGTCGGAACTTCTTCGCGCGCGTCATGCTTCCTGTACCACCTTGCGACAGTCAGGATGACTATAAGCAGCACGAGGCTGTTGATCATCAGTCCGAGCACATTCTTGGTGACGGAGAAGTCAAGTGGCTTCACCGAGCTGCCGTCAGGCTGTCTTTCGACGATCTTGCCCGCGTGCTTCTCCCCTTCCGGAGCGATGTAGAAACCTTCGTGCTCACCTTCCTCGAGCCTGGCCGAAGAGAAGAGATGCCAGCCGCTCGTCCTGCTGTGGACTATCACGGGAAGAGGAACGGTCACATGGTGTCCGTTCACTGTCGTGATGTGCCATTCATACGAATCCCCGACATGACCGAATAGATACTCGTTCATGTCAAGATCCTCTGCCTTTGCCACCAGCGGCAGAAGCATGAAGAATGACAGCAATATGAATTTCAGTTTCTTCATATCTCGACGCAGACCGAAACCACATTGTCAAGCACCTCGACGAAGCCGCCCTTTATGGCAACCACGTTCTCCTTGCCTTCGACATCGTAGCAGACGTTGCCGCTGGTGAGGGACGACAGCAAGGCAGCATGGTCCTTGAGTACCTGGAACGGGGACAGGCTTCCCGGAAGGGTTACGCTGTCCACCATCTCGTCCACGAGGGTCGCTTCCGGTGTGATTATGTTCAGCCTGATATCTTTCATTGTTATATGCGACGTTTATTTTGCCTGGGCAAGGAGTGCCTCGCCCTTCTTGATTGCGTCCTCGATGGTTCCTACGTTGAGGAAGGCCTGCTCAGGAAGGTAGTCCACCTTTCCGTCGAGGATCATCTCGAAGCCCTTTACGGTATCTTCGATGTCGACCATCACGCCAGGAACGCCTGTGAACTGCTCGGCTACAGCGAAAGGCTGCGAGAGGAATCTCTGCACCCTTCTTGCCCTGTTCACAGTCAGCTTGTCTTCATCTGAAAGCTCATCCATACCGAGGATGGAGATGATATCCTGGAGTTCCTTGTTCCTCTGGAGGATCTGCTTCACCCTCTGGGCAACCTCATAGTGCTTCTGGCCCACGATGTTAGGATCGAGGATGCGGGAGGTCGACTCGAGAGGGTCGACGGCAGGATAGATACCGAGCTCTGTGATCTTACGGCTAAGCACGGTAGTCGCGTCAAGGTGGGAGAATGTAGTCGCAGGAGCAGGGTCGGTCAAGTCGTCCGCAGGCACGTATACGGCCTGTACAGAGGTGATGGAACCGTTCTTGGTAGAGGTGATTCTTTCCTGCATCTGTCCCATCTCGGTCGCGAGGGTAGGCTGGTAACCTACCGCAGAAGGCATACGTCCGAGAAGGGCGGATACTTCTGAGCCGGCCTGGGTGAAACGGAAGATGTTGTCGATGAAGAAGAGGATGTCCCTTGGACCTGCACCGCTGTCGCTGTCACGGAATGACTCTGCGAGGGTAAGACCTGAGAGCGCTACTGAAGAACGCGCTCCAGGCGGCTCGTTCATCTGGTCGAACACCATCGCTACCTGAGACTTCTTGAGTTCCTCCTGATCTACCTTCGAGAGGTCCCAGTGACCTTCCTCCATGCTCTTGACGAATTCGTCGCCATAGCGGATGACGCCGGACTCGATCATCTCGCGGAGAAGGTCGTTACCCTCTCTTGTACGCTCGCCGACACCGGCGAAGATAGAGAAGCCGTTGTGCTTCTTCGCGATATTGTTGATGAGCTCCTTGATGAGCACTGTCTTTCCAACTCCGGCACCGCCGAACAGACCGATCTTACCTCCCTTGAGGTATGGTTCAAGGAGGTCGATGACCTTGATACCTGTCGCGAGGACTTCCTGCGAGGTGGTGAGATCCTCGAACTTAGGAGGTTCGCGATGGATAGGAAGGGAACCTTCCATGGCAAGTTCACCGAGTCCGTCGATACCGTCACCTGTGACGTTCATCACCCTGCCTCTGATCTGCGAGCCCACAGGCATCGAGATAGGAGCTGAGGTGCAGACAGCCTCCATGCCTCTGCGGAGTCCTTCGGTCGCATCCATTGCGACTGTCCTGACCGTATCCTCTCCGATATGCTGCTGCACCTCGACGATAAGATACTTTCCGTCGTCTTTCCTGATCTTGAGGGCGTCATGGATACGAGGGAGGACGAGAGCCTCCGACGCTGAATCAAGGTCGAAATGTACGTCCACTACAGGTCCGATCACCTGTGAGATATGTCCGACAATTGTATTTGGCATATTACATCAATTTCTTTTACAAGGCATTCACCAAAGTCAAATTTAGCAAACGCAAACAAACAAATATACTTTATTTTAATCAATATTGTTCACAATTTCCTCAAAAGTCAATAACTGCAGGACATTCCGACAATCCTTGCTCGTATATTGCCGATTATTTCGTATATTGCGTAACTTTCCGATAAATCGGACTATTAACAACCAATACCATATCAATGAAAAAGATTCTACTTTCAGCAGCAGCAATCATGGCTGCAACCTGTGCCTTCGCACAGAAGCCTCTCACACCTCCTGCAGGTGGAAAGCAGATCAGCGACGAGCTCATCGGTATCTTCTTCGAGGATATCAGCATGTCAGCTGACGGCGGTCTCAACGCAGAGCTCGTACAGAACGGCTCTTTCGAGTACAACCCTAACGAAAGGAACGGCTGGGGTCCTGCAACAGAGTGGACAATCCAGCGTCCAGGTCACTCTCTCGGTTTCGTGGAGATCAGGATGGACAAGCCTATCCACGAGAACAACCCTACCTACCTCCGCCTCAACGTCGAGCGCGTAGGTCACTACTATGACTACAACGGATGGACAGGTTTCGGTCTTCTCAACAACGGTTGGGACGGCATGACCGTCAAGGAAGGCCAGAAGTACGACTTCTCTCTCTTCGCACGTAACGTAGGTGACAACAAGGGCAAGAAGGTACGCATCGTCCTCACAGCTCCTGTAGCAGTAAGGAACACAGCCGTGACCGGCCAGCAGGGCGAGGAAGGCGTACGCCGCATGGGCCCAAGAATGCCAGAAGTGATCGCCGAGTCTGAAATCACCATCAACGAGGAGCAGTGGAGCAAGTATGAGACCGTTCTCGTTCCTACCAAGGACTGCCCTAACGCAAGCCTCCAGATCCTCGTTCTCAACACAGGTTCTGTAGACGTGGACATGATCTCACTCATGCCAGAGGACACATATATGGGACATGGTATCCGCAAGGACCTCGCACAGGCACTTGCAGACCTCAAGCCTAAGTTCATGCGCTTTGTCGGCGGTTGCGTCGTACACGGTGGTGGTGACGGTTTCTGGGACACATATCGCTGGAAGACCACTGTAGGTCCTAAGGAGACACGTCGTGGAATCAAGAACACATGGGGATACCATCAGTCAATGAACATCGGTTACTACGAGTACTTCCAGTTCTGTGAGGACCTCGGTATGCAGCCTCTCCCAATCCTCCCTTGCGGTGTGAACTGCCAGGGTGCCAACGGTGGCTGGAGCATGAGAGACCAGGCTCAGGACTGGGTTCCTATGGAAGAGATGGACGAGTGGGTTGACGAGGCTCTCGACCTCATCGAGTGGGCCAACGGCGACGTTACCACAAAGTGGGGTAAGGTACGTGCAGAGGCAGGCCACCCAGAGCCATTCAACCTCAAGTATCTCGGTATCGGTAACGAGGAGAGAATCTCTCCAGAGTTCGAGGAGCGTTTCGAGTACATGTACAACAAGATCATGGAGAAGCATCCTGAGATCGTGATCGTCGGTACAGATGGTCCTGGTTCACATCCTGGCGGACGTGACTACGAGGCTGGATGGAAGTTCGCAGACAAGCTCCAGATTCCTATCCTGGACGAGCACTACTACGAGCCACGCAAATTCTTCGAGGAGCAGCGCCAGTACGACAACTATGACCGCAACCGCACCACCAAGGTTTACCTCGGCGAGTACGCTGCAAAGGACAAGAAGATGGCTGACGCTCTCGCAGAGGCTCTCTACCTCCTCCACGTCGAGCGCAACGCTGATGTAGTCGTAATGACTTCATACGCGCCTCTCTTCGCACGCAAGGGCACCAACAACTGGAACCCAGATCTCATCTACTTCGACAACGAGCGTCCATTCCTCACCTGCAGCTACTATGTACAGCAGATGTTCGGCCAGTCAGCAGGTCAGTACTACTACGGTGACTGCGTGACTATCGAGGACAAGACCAACCTCCAGGAGCAGTCAGTAGTCCTCAACGTCAAGGACCGCGAGCTCTATGTGAAGTTCTGCAACGCCAGCGACCAGACCAAGAAGATCAACATCGACCTCTCTCGCTTCAAGGGCATCAAGGAAGCAGTCGTAACAACCCTCCACGGTCAGCCAGACCAGGAGAACAACTTCGACCAGCAGCCAATCGCTCCAGTCAAGGAGACCGTCAAGATGTCTGCAAAGACCTCTGTCGACCTTGCACCTTACACCTTCCAGATGTACACAATCAAGCTCTAAAGCTCTGATACATATCGCTTTACAAGAAACCCTGCGGGTCAGTTCGGCCTACAGGGTTTCTTTTATTTCGCTGTCTATCAGCAGGTTCCTTGTTTTCCTGTAGTGCAATCCGCCCCACAGGAGAATGCGTAACTGTCAGCGTATCAAGTGACTGCCGATGTCCTGACGAACTTCAGAGCGGCGGCGGACGGTGATGAGGAGCTTGCAGGCTTCTTCGCCGGCGGAGTTGGTCTCGCTGACGAGATAGGTGGCGGTGTCGGAAGATTCGGACGGAGAGTCGGGCACCATGACCTTGGCGGTCAGGGTGTCGCCGATATAGGTCTGGCGGAGGAAACGGACGGCGATGTCGGTGACGTCGTAGGCCTCGTCAAGGTCGACAGGGAGCGAACTGAGGGCGAAGTTGATGTAGCTTCGGTTGCCGACGTGGCGGTTGAAGTCCATGTCGCTGGTCGTCATCAGCTTGCTTTCTTCCTTGACCATGGTACCTGCTTTCGGGAGCACTACCTTCTTGTGCAACGTCCCGGGCATGCCGTCGACCGGTTCAAGGTCGACGCTGCAGACTGTCTCTATGGAGGTCGGCCTTCCTGTCTCGGCACTTACGGCGACCCAGGTTCCGCTGCCCTTGGCAAAGACAGCCATGTCCCTGCCGAAAAGCTGGTAGTCAAAGGTCAGCTTGGCGGAGGTGATCTCCGAGAGCACCAGGTCGACCGTCACCTCATCGCCCCACAGAGGGAACTCCCCCGTCACGGTCATCGAATGGTCAGGGATGACCCACATTATCCCGAGAGGGAGCATGTCGAAGGTTCCAGAGTGTCTGTCAGAAAAGAATCTTGCCACGGAATCCTGGAAATATCCGAAGGCTGCGAATACTGAAAGCCTGTAGTCAGGAAGCATGTCATTCAATGACACGACATACTTCCTGACCAGTCTTTCGTTGAGTTTGAAAGTTCTGTACATTATCTTATTGTCTCATCTGCCGTGTGGCAGAATCTTTATTTTACCGGCACGAGCCTGATGATACCTACAGAGTTCTCCGGCATGGTGAAAGTGAAGTTCTTCTTCACCTGTCCGATCTGCATGGTGTGAGGAACGACCGCCTCAAGGTAGCTGATCTGCCTGCGGAATGCAGGGAATCCTCTAGGAATGCCCTGGGTGTTGCCCGGAGCCGCCTGAGGCCTTCTTGGAGCGAAGTCAGGATGGCTTGAGTAGTAGTTTACGTCCTTCTGGTTCTTGACTGAGGTGTCGTGGGACGAGATGAACTCGATCTCGACGTTGTAGACGGTCTTGTTGCCTGTAGCGACGCTCACCACCTTGTCGAGGGCCTCTGCATTGACGAACTTGATATAGATCTCGCCTGTCTTCGAGTCCATGGTCGGTGAAGTGTAGACCTTCTCATCGACTGCAGCGCCGTCCATCACGTCAGACATCTCGAAGGCCTTGTCTCCTGCCTCCGAGAAGAGTTTCTGATAGTAGTAGTTGGTAGATCTCCAGAGACCACGGTTGTCGAACCAGATAAGGTTTGAAGTCCACTTGTTGTAGCCCTTCTTGCAGAAGAGAGGTGCGTATGCAGCCATTACGACCATATCTGAATTCCTCTCGAGGCCTGTCCAGTAGGCAGCCTCTGCAAGTGTAGATGAATATGCGTTATTGGTGCGGTTGTTGGCGAACTCTCCGACGAATACGCGGGTAGGCTTGCTTCTGTCGTATGTGTTGTTCTCTCCGCCACGGGCCTTGGCCACATTGTAGCGGTCGCGGTTAGAGAAGAACCAGTCGTCGCCCTTGTAGTAGTGCTCGTCGACGATGGTGTCAGGATACTTCGCATCGATCTGGGCATAGTTCGCATCGAACTCGCGTCCTGCATCGGATGCTCCTGACGAAGACACAATGACTATCTCAGGATACTTCTCCTTGATTGCCTTGTACATGATGTCGAAACGCTCCCAGAACTCGTCGCCCCTGTTCTCGTTGCCGATACCGAGGTACTTGAGGTTGAATGGTTCCGGATGGCCGAGGCTCGCTCTGACTGCGCCCCATTCGGTATTGACGCTACCGTTGCAGAACTCGATAAGGTCGAGGGCATCCTTGACATAGATGTCATGGAAGTACTGTCGCTCCTGTGCAGTGCCAAGCGGAGCGATATACTTGTGTCCTGCGAACTGGCAGGTCACGCCGTTGTTGAGGACAGGGAGAGGAGTTGCGCCGAGGGCCTCTGCCATGAGGAAATACTCATAGAATCCGATATACTGTGAGGTCCAGTAGCCCCAGTGGTTCCTGAAGCCAAGCCTGTTCTCCCTAGGACCGATGGAATTCTTCCAGAACACCTGGCCGAAGTAGGTACTTCCCTCGGAAGCACATCCGCCAGGGAATCTCATAAACTTAGGATGGAGGTCAGCGAGTGCCTGCATCATATCCTTCCTGAAAGGACCGACCTTGCCGTCCATCCAGAGTTCCGATGCCTCAGGAACGAGGGTCACGAAGTCGAGATAGAACACACCCTTGCTGTCAGCCACGATCGCAAGACGCACGTCCGCGGTCTTTGTAGCCTTGAGCTGGCCTGTATACTGCTTCCAGTCATTCGCGAGAGAGGAAATTGTAATTACATTCGAGAGGACATTCCCGTCAACATCCTCGAGGTAGACATTCACTTTGCCCTTGTATGCCTCGCCCAGGAGGTAGAGCCCAAGGTCATAGCTTACGCCTTCCTTGACTGCGATCGAAGGGACCTGGGTATTGTTTGAATAGAATGCATCTCTGCTTCTGACAGACTCCGAGATACCATAGCCGTTGGCTGCAATACCGTAGCCTTGGCCAGCCTCGCTGACCTCGAAACGTACGCTGAACTGCCTGTAGCGAAGCTCGTCGTCATACTCGTCAGAAGGATTCCAGTTGTAATATCTCTTGAGACCCTTTACCAGAGGCTTGTCTGAGACGAGCCTTGCTGTACCGGCCGCACCCTCCTTGCTGACAACTGTCCATCCGAAGAAAGTGGTATCTGACTGAGAGAACTCCTTTGGATCCGGAGCCTCAGGGACGTCATAGGCCTGGAACGAATTGTTCTGGATGAGCTGGGCGCTGAGACCCCCGTCGAGAGAGTTGTTGATATCCTCGAAGAAGATACCGCTCAGAAGCGGGCTGATGTCGATGCCCTTCTTTGCAGTGTTGAGCACAAGCTGTCTGGTCTGAGGCTTCTTGAAGCCCTGGAGCTGAAGCATCTTCTCTGCGTATCTGTAACCGAGAAGGCGCATTCCCTCTGTGCTGAAGTGGAACTGGTCGCCGGTAGACTCGCAGCCGAGGGCAGAGATGATGTACGAATTAGGGAGCACCTCAGGAAGGTGAGGAAGTATCTCCTGGTTGAAAGCAGAGCACACACCGTCGACCTCCGCATACTTGAGCTCACCGGCGAGGAGCGGAACGTCCTTAGGGTTGAGACCGAGGTCCTTGCAGAGATCATGGTAGATTTTCGCGACCTTCTTCGGCCAGTCAGGATCGGTAGAGTTGGACTCGCCCTGGTGGAGGAGCATACCCTTGATGACACCGTCCTTCTGGGCGATCTTCGCCATCTCGAGGAGTCTCTGGTAAGGAGAGCCTCCGTACTGCTTGACGATATCCTTCATCCAGTCCCTTTCGGAATCGATGTATTCCTTGTAGTCAGTCTTGTCCCAGAGCTCGATCTTCGCACCTGCGACAGACACATTGATTACTCCGACCTTATAGTCAGCAGGCATCTCCTCGACCATCTTGCGGCCGAAGAAATCGACTGGTCCCAGGTTGTTGCCCTCTCGGCAGATAGGAGGTGTGGCATTGTACCAGTTGCCCATCTTCCTGTCGAACTTAGGCATGTCCACAGCCGCCACGAACTGGAAGCGAGGATTGTCATAATCCTTGTCCTGCTCTGCAGGAACGGCGCCAGCCTCCATGTTCGACTGACCGAAGCAGAGGTAGATATAGAATTTAGGGTCAGGTTTCGATGCCGCGGCAACGACTGTCTGGAACGACAGGACCATGGCGGCAATAATCAATAGTGTCCTACGCATGTTTGTGCTGATGAATGATTTTTACTTGAAAAGAAGCGGAGCCATCTCCTTGAGGGCGCGTCTCCAGGTAAGGAACTCATGTGCGGTACCAGGAGATACGTATGAGGTAGCCTTGATGCCAGCTGCGTTGAGGTCAGCGACTGACTTCTCGACAGACTCAGGATTCTCCTTGCTTCCGCAGCTGATGAAGATGTGCTTTACCTGCTTTGGATCCTTGATTGCATCCGGAGTGTATGAGCCACCGCTGAGGAGACCATAGTAGCCGAAGGTCTCGGTACGGCGGAGAGTGATGAGTGAAGTGGTGAATCCACCCATTGAAAGGCCTGCCATTGCACGGTTCCACTTGTCAGCCTTTGTCCTGAAGTTTGCGTCGATGTAAGGAATGAGCTCGTCTACGAGCACTGTCTCGAACTCCTTCGCATCAAACTCGTTGATATGGCCGAACACGATGTCGTTGCACATACCATAGGTATTGACGATGATGAAAGGATCGACCTCGCCTGCAGCGATCATGTTGTCCATGATAAGGTTCTCATGACCCTGGTTTGACCATGCGGTCTCATCCTCGCCCCAACCGTGCTGGAGATAGAGCACCGGATATTTCTTCTTCTGGTTCTTGGCGTCACCGTAGCCTGCAGGGGTGTATACGAAAGCGCGGCGGAGCTGCTTTGTGCTCTCAGACCAGAAAAGTACCTGCTGTACGTTTCCGTGAGGAACATTCTTCTCTGCATAGAAGTCAGCGTCGTGGGCAGGGATCTCGATACCTGACTCCCAACGGCATGATCCGTAGTAGTTGTTGGTACCAGGGTCGTTGAAGATACCGCCGTCGATCGACACGTGGTAGTAGTGGAAACCCTCATCCATCGGACCAGCTGTCGTGCCTTCCCAGATGCCGTCACCCATGTGCTTGAGAGTTGTACCGCCCTGGCCGCCGAGACCGAGGCTGACCTTCACCTGTGCAGCACCTGGTGCATTGATACGGAAACGGGCATAGCCCTGAGAGTTTACCATAGGATACTCCTGGCCTGGCTGATTGAGCTCAGAAGGCTTGAAGTCTTCCATGATTTCCTGTGCGTTGGCGCCAGCACAGATTGCCATGGCTGCCAGAATTGTGAACAAAGGCTTTTTCATTGCATTATGGACATTTTAGTATTATTATGTTGAATGTCCAAATTTACAAAAATATCTTCGTCCTGTAAAGTTCTTCTGGCATCTGCGTCCATGAGCCCCCTGGACCCCGCGGCTATGAGGCCGACCTTGACCTCAGGGCCTCTGCGCAGTCCTCGAATGAGGCGTAGACATTGCTCTCAGGGACCAGACCAGGGACGAGCCTGGTGTTGCGGAGCATCGTCATAGGCTGCTGAGGGACAGCGGTGAGCATCACTTCGACACCGCTGGCTGTAAGGTCACGGATGACGTCTTCCATCGCATAGAGGCCGGACTGGTCGACGTAGGCACATCTTTTCATACGGATTATGACAGTCCTGGTCCCCTCCGGAACGGAACTCAGCATGTTCTTGAAGCCGGTCACATAGCCGAAGAAGAGCGGGCCACGCAGCCTGGCTACGAATATTCCCTGAGGAATCTCTCCCTCATCCTCCCATGGAGACTCAGCGTCGCTGGACTTCATCGACGAAATGTCGCTGGAAGCCTCGACTATGTCTCCCATGTTCTTCATGAACACCACGCAGGCCACTACCATACCGATAGCCACAGCGGTGAGGAGGTCGACGAAAACGGTCACGAGGAATACGATCATCAGGACGACCGCATCGGCACGAGGTACCTTCACAAGGTCCTTGAAGCCTCTGAAATCTATGATTCCCCAGCCTACGGTTATGAGGATTCCCGCGAGTACCGAAAGCGGGACATACTTGACGAGGCTTCCGAGACCGAGAAGAATCGACAGGAGCATCAATGAGTGGATCATTCCGGAGATCTTGTTGCGACCGCCGGAACGAACGTTGACGACAGTACGCATCGTGGCTCCGGCTCCTGCGATTCCGCAGAAAAGACCTGCTACCGCATTTCCGATTCCCTGACCTATCAGTTCCTGGTTGCTGTCGTGCTTTGTCTTGGTGATATTGTCAGCGACGACAGAAGTAAGCAGGGTATCGATAGAGCCCAGGCATGAAAGAGTAAGTCCTGGGATGACAGAAGCTTCGATCACGGTCTTCCAGTCTATGCCCCCAAGAGAGACGCCCTCCTTGAAGAATATCGGCATAGGCACGCCTGATGGTATCGACCCGATCATCAGTTTCTCGTCAAGATCAAGGAAAAGGGATATCACGGTCATCACGACAAGGGCCACCAGCGTCGAGGGGACCTTCTTCGTGACTTTAGGGAAAAGCTGGATTATGGCAACTGTCCCGAGTCCGAGAGCGACAGGGATCAGCGAGACTCCGGACGCCACAGCCTTAGGGAAGCCTGCGACCATGTCTACCACAAGCACCGGTGACTTCATTCCGATCAGCGGATAAAGCTGCTGCAGGATGATGATCACTCCAATACCGCTCATGAATCCGGACAGCACAGGATTAGGTATGTAGCGCACGTACTTTCCGATCTTCATCACACCGAAGAGAATCTGGAAAAGTCCGCAGAACAGTCCTGCGAGAGACATTGAGACGAGGACCGTCGAGATGTTTCCCGAGGACGCCCACGCCGCGCTCACCAGCGAAGCAGTAATGACAGTCATAGGTCCGGTCGGGCCGCTGATCTGCGAATGTGTGCCGCCGAAGAGGGATGCGAAGAAACCGAGCATGGTTGCTCCGACGAGTCCGGCAAGGGCTCCGATTGAAGTAGCCGAAGGATCATCGATTCCTCCGAATGCCTGAATACCGAACGCAAGCGCGAGTGGCAGTGCCACGATGCCTGCAGTTATTCCACCGAATAGGTCTCCTTTGAAATTTGTTGTTTTCATAATCTGACATCGCAAAGATACATCATCGTCAGATAATTTTCAGCAATCGGCGATGGTTTGTTACGATAGCCAGAATCGGCCGCCGGCCGCCCCTGATGTGTTCCGACAACAAAAAAACGAGGCCGACCAGATGGTCGACCTCGTCATATCTGAAAGTAATCAGGAATTACTTTGAGAGTGCCTGTGAAACTGCAACTGCAACAGCTACTGAGCAACCAACCATAGGGTTGTTACCCATGCCGAGGAAGCCCATCATCTCAACGTGAGCAGGAACTGAAGATGAACCTGCGAACTGAGCGTCAGAGTGCATACGACCGAGTGTATCTGTCATACCGTATGAAGCTGGACCTGCAGCCATGTTGTCTGGGTGAAGTGTACGGCCGGTACCACCACCTGATGCAACTGAGAAGTAAGGCTTGCCAGCGAGCACGCGCTCCTTCTTGTATGTACCTGCAACTGGGTGCTGGAAACGTGTAGGGTTGGTAGAGTTACCGGTGATGGAAACGTCTACACCCTCCTTCCACATGATCTTCACGCCCTCACGTACATCGTCAGCGCCGTAGCAGCGAACGCCACCACGTACACCCTCTGAGTAACGTGTCTCGCTGATGATCTCATAGTCACCAGTGTAGTAGTCGAACTGTGTCTGAACGTATGTGAAACCGTTGATACGAGAGATGATCTTAGCAGCGTCCTTTCCGAGACCGTTAAGGATGACGCGAAGTGGCTTCTGACGTACCTTGTTTGCCATCTCAGCGATCTTGATAGCGCCTTCAGCAGCAGCGTAAGACTCGTGACCAGCGAGGAAAGCGAAGCACTCGGTCTCCTCACGGAGAAGACGAGCTGCAAGGTTTCCGTGGCCGAGACCAACCTTACGGTCGTCAGCTACTGATCCAGGGATACAGAATGCCTGGAGACCCTCACCGATAGCCTCAGCAGCGTCAGCAGCGACTGTGCAACCCTTCTTGATAGCGATTGCAGCACCTACTACGTAAGCCCACTTTGCATTCTCGAAGCAGATCTTCTGTGTATCCTCACAGATCTGGTAAGGATTGATACCCTTCTCTTCGCAGATAGCCTTAGCCTCATCGATGTCCTTGATACCATATTTGTTGAGAGCTGCATTGACCTGGTCAATACGACGCTCGTAGCTTTCAAAAAGTGCCATAGTGCTTACTGTTTACGTGGGTCAATATAATTAACTGCATCCTTGAAACGGCCATAGGTACCCTTTGCCTTCTCGATTGCCTCTGGGCCGGTAGCGCCAGCCTTGAGAGCATCCATGAGCTTGCCAAGGTTTACGAACTCGTAACCGATCACCTCGTTGTTTGCGTCAAGAGCCATTCTTGTGCAGTAGCCCTCTGTCATCTCGAGGTAACGTGAACCCTTAGCACGTGTGCCGAACATTGTACCTACCTGGCTGCGGAGGTTCTTTCCGAGGTCCTCGAGTGAAGCACCTACTGGGAGACCGCCCTCAGAGAAAGCAGACTGTGTACGACCGTAAACGATCTGGAGGAAGAGCTCGCGCATCGCTGTGTTGATAGCGTCGCATACGAGGTCCTGGTTGAGAGCCTCAAGGAGAGTCTTGCCAGGGAGGATCTCAGATGCCATAGCAGCTGAGTGGGTCATACCTGAGCAACCGAGTGTCTCTACGAGAGCCTCCTCGATGATACCATCCTTGACGTTGAGGGTAAGCTTGCAGCAACCCTGCTGAGGAGCACACCAGCCGATACCGTGGGTAAGGCCTGAGATGTCCTTGATTTCTTTAGCATGCACCCACTTTCCTTCCTCAGGAATAGGAGCATTGGCGTGGTTTGCGCCCTTTGCTACGCAGCACATGTGCTGCACTTCGTTTGTGTAAATCATATCGATATGTAATTGATCTAGTTAATCCTTGTTATGGATATCGGACAAATTTAATAATTTTTTGCGATATATTCTGCAATAATCTTGGTCGAGCATTCAACAATTCCGAGGCAAGGCCTTGAACGATAGTATTCTTCAGTCCTTTCCTCGGGGACATGGCTGGTAGCAGCACCGGCACGCAGAGCAAGGAGCTCCCGGCAGACGATGGTCCCGTTCTTTTCCCGGAACTCGCCCGCAAGCTGCTGCACTATCGCATATGTGTCCGATTTCTGCTGTCTGATGTCCTTCCCCTCGGGACGGGCCATGGTACCTGCCACCATCGCCATCGCGCTGACTGTACCGCACACCTCCCTCAGACGTCCGACTCCGGCGCCCAGGCCGATGGAGAGCCTCCTCAAGGTCGGCTCATCGACACCAAGAAGATCCTGGAACGCAAGCACAACAGACTGGCTGCAGCTGCATCCTTCCATGAAATAGCCCCTTGCCGAAGCCACTCTTGCCTGTACGTCGATCTCCATCCGAAGCAGATGCTATTTCTGTGAGAAAAGACCGAAGAGCTGGTTGTCGATCATCTCCGTCACCTTCTGGAAATCCTCAGGTCTGTTGCCGAACTTGATGTTGTCGGCATCGATGATCAGAAGGTTGTGCTCATACTTCGAGATCCATGCGTCATAGCGCTCGTTGAGACCAGTAAGATAGTCGATACGGATGCTCTTCTCATACTCGCGGCCCCTCTTCTGGATCTGGGACACAAGATTAGGGATCGAGCTCTTGAGATAGATCAGAAGGTCTGGCGCGCTGACAAGAGACATCATCAGGTCGAAGAGATCCGAATAGTTCTCGAAATCCCTCGAAGACATGAGACCCATCGCATGGAGGTTAGGAGCGAAGATCCTGGCATCCTCGTAGATGGTACGGTCCTGGATGATGACGTCGTCACACTTCGAGATATCCACGACATCCTTGAAGCGCTTATTGAGGAAGTAGACCTGGAGATTGAACGACCATCTCTCCATATCCTCGTAGAAATCAGCGAGATATGGGTTATAGTCCACCGACTCGAACTTTGGAGTCCAGCCATAATGTGCGGCCAGCATCTTGGTGAGTGTGGTCTTGCCGCTTCCGATATTTCCTGCAATAGCTATATGCATGTCGCTTATCTTTAATTTGTTACAGATTCTATGTCCATGGTACCCTGTTCCGGCGTCCGTCCTACATCTCGAAAAGGCCGAAAAGCTCCGAGTCGATCTTCTCCGTGATCATCCGGAAATCCTCCGGACGGTTCTCGAAATCGAGGTCGTCCGCATCTATCACCAGCACCTTGCCCTTGTAGTCCTCGCCTATGAACTTCTCATATTTCTCATTCAAACTCGCCAGGTAGTCGATGCTCATAGTCTGCTCGTATTCCCTTCCCCTCTTCTGGATCTGCGAGATCAGGTGCGGGATCGAGCTTCGGAGATAGATCATCAGGTCCGGAGTCCTGACCATCGACATCATCGAGTTGAAGAGCCTCATATAGGTCTCGAAGTCGCGGTCGGAAAGGTTTCCCATCTCGTGGTTGTTCGCCGTGAAGACGTAGACGCCCTCGAATATCGTACGGTCCTGGATAATTGTTTCCTTGCTCCGGGAGATATCGATCACATCCTGGAATCTCTGCTCGAGGAAGTACACCTCGAGATTGAAGGACCACCTCGGGATATCCTTGTAATAGTCCTCCAGATATGGATTGTAGGTAACTGACTCATACTTAGGCACCCAGCCGTAATGCTCCGAGAGCATACGGGTGAGAGTCGTCTTTCCACAACCGATATTTCCAGCTACGCCTATGTGCATGTCCTTTTCCTGAATACCCAAAGATACTCAACTTGGCCCAAACTATCAAGACAGCAGGTTCTCGTCAGGGAAAATTTCCTCCCTCTCGTTGAATGGCTGGAGGAACGGATTATGGGTCCTCTCACGGCCTATGTTGGTCACAGGACCATGGCCCGGAATGACGTCGGTGTCGCCGTCAAGTCCCATGATTCCGTCCATCAGGCTGACAATCAGCTTGTCATAGTTTCCTCCCGGAAGGTCGGTCCTGCCAATGCTTCCTGCAAAGAGGGTGTCACCGCTGAGGAGAAGCCTTTCCTCCTCCGACCAGAACGACACGGATCCCGGAGTATGGCCAGGGGTCGCGTACACCTTGAACGAGGTTTTGCCGAATCTCAGTTCCTGACCGTCTTCTATGTCCATGGTAGCCGGCACGAGGCCTGGATCGCTCATGCCGAAGGCCTGTGCCATCCTTGGATTGTAGTCAAGTATCTGCCTGTCATCCGGATGCATCAGGACCGGCACCGCCCACTTCGCCACGATATGGTTCACTCCATAGATATGGTCAAGATGGCCATGTGTCAGCCAGACAGCCTTCAATGTGATTCCTTCCTTGGCGATCTCGCAATCCAGCGCATCGTGTTCAGCATCGCTGCAGCAGCCCGGATCGACCACCACACCTTCTCCTGTCTCGTCCCACAGAAGGATAGTCCTTTCTTCGAAAGCATTGAATGAGAATGACTTGACTTTCAGCATAAGTTTTCTTCGTTATTAGTGTTCACAAAATTACACATTTTCGTAAATTTGTGATGTATGGCAAAGGAATATATAGACATAACGGGAGCGAAGTCCCACAATCTCAAGAACGTGGACGTCAGCATCCCGAGGAATGAATTCGTAGTCATCACCGGACTCAGCGGAAGCGGCAAGTCCTCGCTCGCGTTCGATACGATCTACGCAGAAGGCCAAAGACGGTACATGGATACGCTCAGCACCTATGCCAAGCATTTCATGGGTATACTGGAGAAGCCTGAGGTGGAGGATATCACAGGACTCAGCCCTATAATTGCAATCGAGCAGAAGACCACCGGCAACAATCCTCGTTCGACAGTCGGCACAATCACCGAGATATTCGATTTCCTGCGACTGCTCTATGCCAAGGCATCAAGGGCATACTCCCCCGTCACCGGAAAGGAGATGACCAGATATACGGACGAGCAGATCATCGACATGGTGATGACCGGCTACAAGGGCCGCAAGTGCTACCTTCTCGCACCTCTTGTACGAGGCAGGAAGGGACACTACAAGGAACTTTTCGACCAGCTGCGCAAGAGAGGATACACCCAGTGCCGTATCGACGGCGAACTGACCGACCTCTCAGAAGTGACGGCGCTCGACCGCTACAAGGCACATTTCGTAGAGCTGGTGGTAGACAGGCTGAAGCCTGAGGACGGAGACATCAAACGAGTCAGAGAATCAGTAGCGACGGCACTGAGCCGTGGAAAAGGTTCACTCGCTGTCATGGACTACGAGACTGGAGAAGTCAGCCATTTCTCAAAGCACCTCGTGGATCCGGACTCAGGACTCTCACTCCAGGAACCTCAGCCACACTCCTTCTCTTTCAACTCCCCTGAGGGCTACTGTCCTCACTGCAAGGGTCTCGGAGAGATCGTCGACGTAAACATCGACACGATCATCCCGGACCGCAGCATCTCCATCGCCAGTGGAGGAATCGTCCCTCTAGGAAAAATACGAGAGACAAAGAAATTCGACATAATACGCTCAATAGCAAGAAAATACAACTTCTCGCTCTACAACCCGATCGATGATATCCCGGAGGAATATATCTCCCTTCTGGTATTCGGTTCCGACGAACTGTTCCGCATCGGGGACGGTCCGCAATCCGAGATGGTATCCTACGGCGGAGTGGTCGACGACATCGACGACAAGAGCGTATGTCCTGTCTGCCACGGCAGCCGCCTGCGCGAAGAGACCAACTACTTCAAGATCGACGGAAAGACCATCACTGAAGTAGCCGCAATGGAGATCAGCGAGCTCCAGAAATGGATCGAGAGCCTTCCTTCAAAGTTCACCAAGCGTGAGCAGTCGATCGGAAGGGACATAGTCAAGGAGCTTCGCGAGAGAATCAGGTTCATGGTAGATGTCGGACTTGAGTACCTGTCGCTCGACCGCGCGACTGCATCTCTGTCGGGCGGTGAGAGCCAGAGAATCAGGCTTGCCACCCAGATCGGCTCGAAGCTCGTCAACGTGCTCTACATCCTCGACGAACCGAGCATCGGCCTTCATCAGAAGGACAACAGGAAGCTGATCCATTCGCTCAAGTCTCTCAGGGACGAGGGAAATTCGGTGATGGTCGTGGAACACGACGCCGAGACGATGTACGCAGCCGACTGGCTCGTGGACGTAGGTCCAGGCGCCGGAGACAAGGGCGGCGAGATATGTATCAGCGCCCCTGTGTCCTACGCACTTGGCGGACAGACCCCTGACGAAGATACGCTGAAGCACTGTACCATGGACAAGTCCCGCACCCTCGACTATCTCGACGGGAAGGACGAGATCCCTGTCCCTAAGCGACGCAGGCTCGGCAACGGACATTCGATCGGAATACGTGGAGCCAGGGGCAACAACCTGAAAGACGTCAGCATAGACATTCCGCTTGGATGTCTGGTGGGCATCAGCGGAGTCAGCGGAAGCGGCAAGTCATCGCTCATAAACGAGACTCTCATGCCGGTGCTCAAGAACAAGTTCTACAGGGCCAAGCTGAAGCCGCTCCCATACGACGAGATACTTGGACTCAAGAACATCGACAAGCTTATCGAGATTGACCAGAGCCCTATCGGCAGGACCCCTAGAAGCAATCCGGCGACATTCACCGGCGTCTTCAACGACATCAGGAACCTCTTTGCAGACACTATCGACGCAAAGGTACGCGGCTTCGAGGCAGGCAGGTTCTCGTTCAATGTTGCAGGCGGACGCTGCGAGGAGTGCAAGGGCGCCGGAATCAAGGTGATAGAGATGAATTTCCTTCCTTCGGTCAATGTAGTCTGCGACGAGTGCCGCGGCCACAGGTACAAGGAGGACACTCTTGCCGTACGCTACAAGGGCAAGAACATCAACGACGTGCTCAACATGCCTGTAAGCGAGGCCTATGAGTTCTTCAAGAGCGTGCCTAAGATCGCCCAGAAGCTCAAGGCTATGGTCGACGTCGGTCTGGGATATGTCCAGCTCGGACAGTCGGCGGTGACTCTCTCCGGAGGTGAAAGCCAGAGAATGAAACTTGCTGCAGAACTCTTCCGAAGCGCTACCGGCAATACTCTGTACATACTTGACGAGCCGACCACAGGACTTCATTTCGAAGACATCAAGATACTTCTCGGAGTTCTTCAGCAGCTTGTGGACCAAGGAAACACGGTTATCATCATCGAGCACAACCTGGACGTGCTGAAGTCTGTAGACTATCTTTTCGACCTCGGTCCGGAAGGTGGCCGCAAAGGTGGCATGGTAGTAGTAGAAGGTACTCCTGAAGACATCGCAAGGAACAGGAACTCGGTTACCGGTCCTTTCCTCAAAGAGATATTATAGCAACCACAGAATAACAGGCCTCCCAGAGGCTTTGACAATTACCATGGAAGAAAAGAAAGCAGAAATCATCGTCAACTGTACCAATGACGGAGTAAGACATAAGGTCGAGGCAGGTACTACCCTCGCTGAAATATCAAAGAAGTGGTGCAGCAAGGTCAAGGTCGCAAAGGACGGAACCTCGCTGCCGGTGCTCATAGCACTTGTAGACCACAATGTCAACAATCTCGGATACAGGATCTACGAGCCACATACCGTTGAATTCCTGACCTATGCTTCTCCTGAAGGAAGAGCATGCTACATCCATTCGCTCGTGCTCGTCCTCCAGAAAGCAGTAAGCGAGATCTTCCCTGACAAGGTGCTCGTAGTCGAGCACTCGCTGCCAAGCGGCATCTACTGCGAGGTGGTCGAGATCGAGAAGGCCGAGGACGGCAGGAACAGGCCATACTTCATCAAGGACGACGAGATAGAGGCCCTCAAGGCAAGAATGCAGGAGCTCATCGCCGCTGATCTTCCTTTCGTGCGCAAGAGAGTCCCTGCTGAAGAAGCCATCGCAATCTTCGAGGAGCACCACCAGAGCGACAAGGCAAAGCTCATCAGGAGCCTTGGCCAGTACAGCGTCATCCTCTACGACCTTGAAGGATGGTCTGACACATTCCATGGTCCTCTTCTTCTGTCGACCGGCATGCTCAGCAAGTTCGACCTGATTCCGTTCAGCCATGGCCTCTGCCTGCAGCCGCCTGTATTCGGAAAGGCCGACAAGGTGATGCCTCAGAAGAGGCAGTCAAAGATAGCTACGGCTCTCGAGGACTATGCCGCATGGTGCGGTGTCGTAGGAATCAAGGGCGTAGGTTCGCTTAACACAGCCATCACAGAGGGCAGCGCAACTCCAGTGATAAACCTCGCTGAATCTCTCCATGAACGTAAATACGCCGCAATCGCGGACATGATCTATCAGAGGCGCGGGCAGGTGAAGTTCGTATTCATCGCAGGTCCTTCATCAAGCGGGAAGACTTCATCATCGCTCAGAATCGCGCTTCAGTGCAAGGTGCTCGGTCTCAATCCGAAGGTCATAGAGCTTGACAACTACTTCGTGGACAGGGACAGGACCCCTCTTGACGAGGATGGAGAGAAGGACTACGAGTCACTCTATGCCATGGACCTTGAATACCTCAACAAGCAGCTCAACGAGCTCTGCGAAGGCAAGGAGGTGGAAATACCTAAGTTCGACTTCAGGACCGGATGCCGCGCCGCGACAGGCACCAAGCTGAAGCTTGAGGAGAACGACATCCTTATCATGGAAGGTATCCATGCACTGAACCCTGAGATGACCTCTGCTGTCGACAGCTCAAGGATATTCAGAGTCTATGTCTCTGCGCTCACCTCGCTCAACCTCGACGAGAACAACAACATCAGCACCTCCGACAACCGTCTCCTCCGCCGAATGGTAAGAGACAACAGAGTACGCGGTGTCGATCCAGAGTCAACCATCATGAGATGGCCTAGCGTCCGTCGCGGCGAAGTACGTAACATCTTCCCGTTCCAGGAGAATGCAGACGTGATCTTCAACTCAGCCCTCATATTCGAGCTCCCTATGCTGAAATACTACGCCGAGCCACTGCTCCGACGCATCGCTCCGAACTCTCCAGCATATCCTGAAGCAGCCAGAATGCTCCGCTTCCTCAGCTACATCACCGCACTTAGCCCAGCCGAGATCGCAACAATCCCTCCTACCTCAATCATGAGAGAATTCATCGGAGGACAGACACTTTAATAGCCTACTGACTTTCAGCGTATTACACATAATCCTGTAGTGCATTTCGCCCTACAGGATTTTCTGTATCGCGCTGGCTGCCAGAGGTTTAGCACTTCACCCTTCGGCTGACCGACCGAAGGGTATTCTGCCATCACACTGAACGTCAGACACTTGCAGAAGTCCGACACGTACAAAAACAAAAGGACCCGACCATCGTGTGATGATCGGGTCCTCGAAGAACGGCAGCTGCCTACTCTCCCACCTGGTGGGGCAGTACCATCGGCGATGGCGGGCTTAACTTCTCTGTTCGGAATGGGAAGAGGTGGTTCCCCGCCGCTATAGCCACCGCAATATATG
>JAZRWK010000007.1:0-13140 GCA_045599665.1 Candidatus Cryptobacteroides sp. | reverse complement strand
ATGGTACGGCGGTCAGGGCGGTGCACAGGCACTCGCTGACATCATCTTCGGTGACTGCAACCCATCAGCTAAGCTCCCTGTCACATTCTACGCATCTACAGACCAGCTCCCAGACTTCCTCAACTACGACATGGAAGGCAGAACATACCGCTACTTCAAGGGCCAGCCTCTCTACCAGTTCGGTTTCGGTCTCAGCTACACCACCTTCGGCATCGGCGTGGGCAGGCTCTCAAAGGCTTCGATCCCAGCAGGCCAGGGCGTAGACATCACCGTTCCAGTGACCAACACAGGCAAGGTAGCCGGTACTGAGGTTCTCCAGATCTACGTGAAGAGCCTTGACAACCCAGACGCACCGATCAAGTCCCTCAAGGGCTTCCAGAGAGTTGACCTCAACCCTGGTCAGACCAAGAAGGTGAAGGTGTCACTCAGACCTGACTCATTCTCTTACTACAAGGAGTCTGTAGACGGTCTCGCAGTACGTCCAGGCAAGTACCAGATCCTTTACGGTACATCGTCAGCAGACGCTGACCTCAAGGCAATCAACTTCGAGGTCAAGTAGTCTATGGAACTGACTCTCTAAGAGTCAGTAGAAGATAAAAAGTCCCATCGACCGAAAAATCGATGGGACTTTTTACGATTCCCCTTTGGTCTTTCAGCCATAGTATCTATATTTGTCGCATACGACTTAATTTTTCACAGGATTATGGTAACTCAGAAAGAAATGAAGGCAATCAGAACAATCATAATGGCCGCAGGAATAACTTTGACTGCAGCTTCATGTGGCTCTAAGACATCTATCCCAGAGGATTCGATCTATAACTTCACTGTTGTAGACAACTCTGGCAATGAGGTATCTCTCAACGACTACAATGGAAAGGTCATTCTAGTTGTCAACACCGCGACAGCATGTGGCTTCACTCCTCAGTATGAGGACCTTGACAATCTCTATGACATGTTCAGCAAGGATGGCTTCACAATCCTGGACTTCCCATGCAACCAGTTCGGTGCCCAGGCGCCTGGAACTGACGAGGAGATTGAGGAGTTCTGCAAGCTCAGATTCGGAACCGAGTTCCCACGTTTCCACAAGATTGATGTAAACGGGGAGAATGAGATTCCTCTGTACACATGGCTCAAGAGCAAAGCAGGGTTTGCCGGGCTCGACCCGGAGCACCAGCTCACCCCGATCCTTGAGAACATGTTCACGAAGTTCGACGAAAACTACGCCGAGAACCCAGACATCAAGTGGAACTTCACGAAGTTCCTTATTGACAGAAAAGGTAACGTGGTAAGAAGATTCGAGCCTACTGCGACCCAGAAGGACATAGAGCCTGCGATCAGGGAACTGATATAGGAGGGGAGAGACCTCAGAATATTCTACAATAGCGAGCCAGAGAATTACTCTATGGCTCGCTTTTCTTATGCGCAGACGCTACTGCTGACCTCAATTTTGTCTGTAAACTAAAACATGTGAATCGAGGTCAGTCAATCCGCGTTGTTTATTTGACTTTTAAGCAATGTTTTATATATTTGTATCATTATTTAAAATGGCATTTTAAAGATGGTAGACAAATTGGTTCTCAAACAGATCCTCCAGAATAGTCGGGAAGAAATCGGACAGTTTCAGGTCGTCCACAGAGATGTCCAGACAGACGACTTCAACTGTTGTATATTCGTTGGTGTAAGAAGGGCCGGCAAATCGTTTGTTCTCTATGAGAAGATACAGCAGATGCTTGGCGAAGGACACTCCTGGAATGAAATCCTATACATGAATTTTGAGGATGACCGTCTGGGCGGACTGGAATTAAGTGACTTGGATACCATTCTTGAGTGCCATATGGAGATGGGCGGTGTTCCAAAACCTGCACTGTTCCTCGATGAAATACAGAACATTGACGGATGGGAGAAGTTTGCCCGAAGAGTGGCCGACAGCAAATATATGGTCTGGATTACCGGATCAAACGCCAAGATGCTGTCCAAAGAGATGATGAAGACTCTTGGCGGCCGATACATCCCGATCGAAGTATATCCTTTCTCTTTTGCTGAATACCTGCGTTGGGCGGGCATCTCATTTGACGGGCAGAGCCTGTTGAGTACAGGGGATCGTGTCAGGCTGAAACAGGCTTATGATGAATATTTCAAATGGGGAGGTCTACCTGAGAGTCTTGGCCTTCCGGTCAAGAGGAACTATATCAGTTCTGTATATCAGAAGATATACCTGGGCGACATATGCACCAGAAATAAGATAAGCAACCCTAATCTTCTTCGACTTCTGACCAAGAAGATTGCGGAAGGAGTCAAGCAACCTGTTTCCTACTCCCGTCTCGCGCAGGTGCTTTCCAGTGTGGGAGGTAAAATAACCGTGCCAACCACCAGCAGCTATATCGGGTACAGCGAAGATGCCTGGTTGATTCTCAGACTGCACAACATTTCCTCAGCCTTCTCCGAGAAGGAGACAAGCTGTAAGTATTACTTCGTGGATAATGGTATTCTGAGCATCCTTCTGATCGACCCGGAGACCACACTTCTGGAAAACCTCGTGGCCCTCCATCTGTTCCGTATCTATGGTCATGACCCTGATAACGAACGAGTATTCTTCTATAACAGCAACGTAGAAGTTGACTTCTATGTACCGGAAGATGAATTGGCGATTCAGGTATCATTCTCTATCTCTAAAGACAGAGACACATGGGACAGAGAAGTCGGCGCACTCCAGAAACTGCCTAAGGTTCTTTCTTGCAGGAAAAGGATCATCCTCACATACGACGAAGCACAGACGATTGAGGATGAATATGGAACAATCGAAGTCATTCCATGCTGGAAATGGCTTCTAGGCATATAGTATGGCGGACATATTCAACGAGGCGGTCGTCTGAAACCGATTACTGAATCACAGTAATCGGTTTTTACACATATCTGAACCTTCTGATGCTGCCCTTAGGGGTCTTCTCGAACGGTTCATCCATGATCTCGTAGTCAGAGACAAGCGCGTATGTTGGGATCTGCTTGTTGAGATCCTTGATGTTCTGCTCCATGATCTTCCTGATGGTAGCCTCATCAAGGCCTGCGCCGGCGATTGAATCAGAAGCGAGCACGATAAGTGCAGTCCTGTTTTCGCCTCTCTGGACGATGAGCGATTCCTCGACGTATGGCAAGGTATTGAGAATCACCTCGATCTCCTCAGGATAGATGTTCTGGCCGTTTGAGCCAAGAAGAAGGCTCTTGCAGCGTCCTGATACATAGACAGTTCTGTCCTGGGTGATCTTTCCGATATCGCCTGTGCGGTACCAGCCGTCGCTTGTGAAGCAGTCTGCAGTAGCCTGAGGGTTCTTGAAATAGCCCTGGAAGACCTGGTCGCCCTTCACCTGGATCTCGCCAGGAATGTTGAACGGGTCAGGGGAGTCGACTCTGACTCCGAGATTTGCCATGACCTCGCCGACTGAGCCGATCTTGTATGTTGCGACTAGACCGTTCGAAAGCATGCCGGCAACTTCTGTCATACCGTAGCCTGTGATCATAGGAAGGCCGAGCTTGTTGATGATAAGGTCCTCGGTCTCGTAAGGAATGGCTGCCGCACCGGTGAAGATCTGCTGGACGTTGCCGCCGAGAGCCTCAGTCATCTTGTTATGGAGCATACCAAGGAACTCAGGGTCGTTTGCATCGTACTTCGCCTTGCCTTCTGCTGTGTTGAGGTCCTTGCCGATCACCGCACGGATAAACTTGAGAAGGACCATCGGGACGCTGAAGTACATGATAGGCTTCACCTCCTTGAATGCCTTCTGGAGGATTGAAGGTACAGGCGGCTGCTCAAGTACATAGAGATGCATACCGTTGCAGAGCGCAAGGGTAAGCTCGACTGTAAGGCCGAAGATGTGGGCATATGGGAGGAAACTCAGGAGAGTGGCTCCTTCGTGGTAGTACATCCTCTTAGGGACGATGTACTCGTTTGCGCCGAAGTTCCTGATCGAGAGCATTACACCCTTGGGATTACCTGTCGAGCCAGAGGTGTACATGATGTCGCATATCCTGTCAAGATCCTGCTCTGCAGTGCAGAATTCCTCTGCGGTGATCTTCTCAGCCTTGTGCTCGGCAGATATCTTGGCGAAGTCGCCTCTTGATGCCAGAATCTCACCGGTCGAAAGATCGATCGCAGCCATCAGGAGAGGCATCTTCTCGAAGTCCATCTTCTCGAAGTTTCTCTTCTCAGTATAGAGAAGCCTCGCCTCGGAATGGACTGTCATGTTCTGTATGTCGGTAGGGGTGAAACCCGGCAGAAGCTCTACATTGGTAAAGCCTCCGCAGCATGACGCCATGCGGATAACAGTCCATTTCGCACTGCTTTTCGCATTGATTGCAACCTTCTCATTGAACTGAAGGCCAGCCTTCTTCCAAAGAGAGATTGTCGAGCAGATTTCATTGGCGAGCTCGCCATAGGTATAATCGTCTCCTGAAGTGTAGCCGGTCAGCGCGGGCATGTCCCAGCACTTTCGAACAGTGCGTTCGAACTTCTTCACGAAATTGTTCATTGTCAGATTCTGTTAAGTTGTTTCCCGCTTTTCCTGACGTCCGTCAGGTACGGCGGTCGCAAAAATACTGCAATGCTCCAATTCAGGCAAGCCGCAATCCGCCCACAGACGAAGAATGGGACAAATAGAACAATCTTCGGGAAAAACTGCCATGAGATACATACGGATCAACTGATACTAATCGTCGATCCACGGTCTGTTTTCCTGACGTCAATTCTCCTGTACAGGTCCTTCATGCTCTCGACGTGGGAGATGAGTCCGATCAGAGTCCCTCTGTCGGCGAGGTCCTGAAGGGTCTTGAGAGCCAGTCTCAGCACCTCAGGGCTGAGGCTTCCAAAGCCCTCGTCGATGAACATGGTGTCGATCTTGATTCCACCTGAATTTGACTGCGTCTCGTCGGAAAGTCCCAGGGCAAGGGCTAGAGATGCAAGGAATGTCTCACCGCCGGAAAGCGAGCGCACCGAACGGGACGTACCGCTGTGGTGGTCGAGCACGCTGATGCCGAGTCCACTCTGGCTACGGAGATTGTCGGAATGCTCCTCCTTGATAAGTTCATACTGTCCTCCGGACATAAGGATCATGCGCTGAGATGCCTTGTAGAGTATCCTCTTGAAGAATTCCATCTGCGCGTAGGTCTCCAGCTCAACCTTCTGCTTGCCAGCAAGGCTGCCGCTCAGGGTCTTCGAGATGTTCTGTTTCCATGCAAGCTCGCCGAGGATCTTCTTCAGGGCGTCAGACAACGCGATGACCGTAGCGAGGGTAGGTTTGTTGCCGGACAACCTTGCCTCAGCTTCATTGTACCTTCGTTCCTCAGTCTGCTTTCCGGTTGCAGCAGCCTTTATGGACTCATCGATTGCTACGACATCAGTCGGCAACTTGCTGTCAATCAGTCTGGTGAGCTCAGCGATAGCAGCCTCGGCAGATGCGATGCCGGTCCTGCAGTCTTTCTCTTTCCTGATGGCTGAGTCCATGGCATCCTGCCAGCCCTTGGCCTCTTTGTTCAGGCGTCCGATCTCAGCCTTGGCCTTCTCTTCACTTTCAAATGCGAGACCTTTCCTGGCGACCTCAAGATTCTGCCTCTCGGCCAGGAGCCTTGCTTCTTCCGCCTTGCAGCTATCCTTCTCGATCAGCTCATTAAGCTCAGCCAATGACTTCCTGTCCTTCGGAAGGGATTCGTTCAGCGACGAAAGCCTCTTGCACTGAGGCTCGAGAACAGCGTATTGTCTTCGAAATTCAGTCCTCTCGTTCTCCAGGACATCCTTTGTCTTCCCAGCGGAGTCTTCCATCAGCTTCCTGAGCGTCTCGTCTGCATTATGCCTGAGTTCCTCATATCCGCGTTTCGCACCAGCGCAATCCGCACCAGCCTTGACCGCCTTGGAATCAGCCCCTTCATATGCCTTCTTGAAGCTGTCGACCATTGCCTGTGTCGGAGCATCATCGGCAAGGACAGCCTTGCTCGGGTGATGGACAGAACCACATACGGGACATGGCAACCCTTCCACGAGAGACTCCGCGAGAATGCCCGCCTGGGACATCAGGAAGTGGTTTGATGCCTCGTTGTAGGTCATTGCTGCCTCTTCCTTTGCCTTGAGAGCATCCTTGAGAGCAGAAGACAGTCTGCCATAGTCATCGGCCGCCTCCCTGACCTTCTTGTTATCCTTTTCCAGATCGACAAAACGATCGATAAGGGCCTTGACTTCCTTCCCGGCGTTGAAGACGTTCGTGAGCTTCACATCGCAGCCAGCAAGAGCCTTAAGTTCTGCCTCATCTGCCTTGATCTTTGTATCAAGTGCTTCCCTCTGAGATACGGTATCAGCAAGTTTCTTCTTGTCCATGGCAAGTTTCTTCTCCTCACTCGAGAGTGTCTTTTCCTTGTCTGCGATCTCGGCGTACTTAGGAAGCTCACGCTCAATGGCCTTTGCCTGACCGATGATCTGGTCACGTCTGGACGCTCTCTCCTCATTCTTAGCAAGGTCATCCATGATTGCCACGAGTCCCTCCTTAAGGCCGGCGAGAGTGGTTTCCTTATCAGCTTTGCTGCGTTTATGCTCCTCGTTCTTCACGACCTTGTCCTTGAGGAGGGTGAGGGAAGTCTCCTCCTTGGAGAACTTCTCCTTGGAAGCGTGGGACTCTTTCCTGATGGTCTCATCCTCATCCACGAGAGCCTTTATCGTACTTATCACATCCACAAGCTGCGTTACAGGGTCTGAATAGGCATCCATGAGACCGGAGAATTCAGCATATGTCTCCGAGTCCTCGCGGCCACGTATGGTTCCCAGGAGGGTCCTGATCTCATCTGCCTTGGATGAGGCCTCATCCGATATTGCCTTGACGTCCTTTGTCACCCTGTCCTGGATGGCATTGAACCTCTGGGTCTTGAATACCTGACGGAGGATGACCTTCTTGTCGTCGTTTCCTGCCTGGAGCAGCTTCTGGAACTCTCCCTGAGGAAGCATGGCGATCTTAGTGAACTGCTGGTATGTGATGCCCAGGATCTCGTTGATCTTCGCATCCACAGCTCTGGTATCGCTTATAGGAGACTCTCCCGCGATCTCGAGGACAGCGCCTGGTGGAACAGGTGTAGTGCCTTCCACGAGATTACCTTCTGTGTCCCTGGTACGTCTGCTTGACTTCCTCTCATAGCCGAGCCAGCGCTCGATGGTATATTCCTTCCCGGCGTACTCGAACTTCATCCTGACGAAGGTCCTGTCGGTAGGCTGAGCGTATTCCGAGCGGAGCATCTTGCCCTCTCTGGTATTGCCGCTGGCCTCACCGAAAAGGACAAAGCAGATGGCGTCGAAGATCGTGGTCTTTCCCGCTCCTGTCTCTCCTGAGATGAGGAAGACTCCTTTGTCTCCGATCATGTTGAAGTCTATGGTCTCGGTTCCGGTATAGGATCCGAAAGCTGATATGGTCAGTTCTGATGGTCTCATCTAGATGAATTTTCTTATGTACTCTAATTCCTCCTCGTTCATGTCCCTTCCGTTCTGGATCCGGAAGAGTTCCTGGATGAGCTCTTCGTCCGTCTTCTTGGACGCGTCACCGCTCTCGCTGGTGATTCCAAGCGCACGGGTCCTGGCGTTGTCGTAGTGCAGCTCCATCATGTTGTGATAGATCGCCTGGAGACTCTTATATCCGTTCACGATATCATCCTCGTCGGTAAGGGTCACTCTTACATAACCCTCCTCCAGTTCGGGATGTGCATCCCTGTACTCCTTGCTGGTGAGCTCTGCAAACGTGCCCTTTATATCGTACCAGTCGTTCTGCGGGGTGAGCGGGATCTCGCGCACCTCCACGTTGCCTTTCTCCTTGAGCTCGACTATGCTCACGCTCTTTTTGTGGTCGACTTCCGAGAAGGAGTACTTGAGCGGGCTTCCGCTATATCGTATGCTTGGCGTGATGTTCTGCTTACCATGGATATGACCGAGGGCGACATAATCAAAGCCGGCGAAAGCCTCAGGATTCACACTGTCCAGACCGCCTATGCAGGTCTCTTCCGAGCCGGAAATGGCTGCTCCCGACACGAACTGGTGTGCAAGGCATACGCTGCGTCTTTCCGGGTCCATGTCCATGGCCCTGACCGCCTGTGCGACTGAATCGTTCTCGGATTCTATCTCAGCATCGGGGAAGAAGTACTTCGCTGTCGCCTTCTTCACGAACGGGAGCATGTATATGTCGACCTCGCCATATTCATCAGTCATCGTATGCGGCTTGATTGCTCCGTCATACACCGGAGACATGTGCAGACCGTTCCTGTCGAGGATTCGAGAGCCATACGCTATCCTTTCCGCTCCGTCGTGGTTTCCGCTTATGACGAAAACCTCGGTCCTGAAGGGCAGGGTAGCAAGGGCGGAGATGAACTCATCAAAAACGGCCAGCGCCTCCGCCGAAGGGTTGGAACGGTCGAAGACGTCACCTGATATGAGAATGGCGTCCGGCCTTTCTTCCTCGATGATCGGAATCATCTGCCCGAAGAGTATATTTTTCTGTTCCTCAAGCATCGGCTTTGCCGCTACGGCCTTACCGATGTGAAGGTCTGAGGTGTGAAGTAGTTTCATTGTATGTTTCTTAATGCAATTCCTTAGTCCTTATACCTGATCTTGAAGTAGTCCAGTGCGGACTTGTACGCATCCTGTGCAGTCAGACAGGTGTCGGAGAGATATCCGTTTACCTTTCCCCATTCATTGAGCCCACGATAGTAGTAGAGCTTCAGCTCCTCGGTGATGATGAACGGGACTATGTCGTGCGCCAGGCACTCCTTGAACATCAGGAGCCTTCCGACCCTGCCGTTGCCGTCCTGGAAAGGGTGTATGCGCTCGAACTGGCAGTGCAGGTCGATGATGTCTTCAAGCGTCACCTGTCCTTTGGCGTTGTAGCTTTTCAACAAGGCAGACATCTTCTCGTGCACTTTCTCAGGTGGGCATGTCGCATTGCCGCCGACCTCGTTCGGGAGCTTCTTATAGTCGCCAACCCTGAACCAGGATTTCTGGCTGTCGGTTGTGCCTGACTTCAGAAGAAGGTGAAGCTGTTTCACCATCGCCTCCGTAGGCTTATCAAAGGCGTGGTCAATAATGTAGTCTATGCAGCGGAAATGGTTAGTGGTCTCGACGATGTCATCGATTCTTATCGCTTCGTCTGTGATGCCGATGGTGCTCGTCTCGAAGATATATCTGGTCTGGTCATGAGTCAGCCTGCTGCCCTCGATATGGTTCGAATTGTATGTGAGGTCGATCTGGGTGCGGTGGTAGATGCCTCCCTTGATCCGCCCATCTTTCTCCTGGCGCAGTCTTGAAAGAAGGGGAGACTCCTTCGGCTTTTTCCCTTTGGATGGAGGTGTCGCCTCTGAAGGGATGTTCCAGGTCTTCCCGATGATGTGCGCTCCAGGGATGCGACCCGTAGAGCACCAGTTACGTACCGTTCTCTCTGATACCTCGAACTTCGCGGCGAATTCTGTGATTGAGATGTATTCCATATGCTATCGGCAAAAATCCAGTCTGAGTTGCCTTACAAATATAGCAATTCTTGCCGATATCGGCAAGAATGTTGATCGGATGTTGCCGTTGAGCTTTTGCTTTATGCTCGATACAGAAATGTAGACCTCATGGTTACACAATTGCGATTATGTTAACTACCGGCTCTTCTCAACTTCTCCGCCAACGCCTTGGTCAGGACCATGGCAACTCCATGGGCCTTGGCCTCTTCGATCGGACGTTCGTACATGTACTCAATTTCCATGCGTCTTCCGCTTGAATAGTCGATGTACATGCTAGGATAATAAGGAGCCATCTTCTCGGTCATGGCGACCATGGACTCGATGCAGTTCCGGTCAAGATCAGCGCCGCAGGCGCGGCCGGCAGCGACGACTTCCTCCATCAGGGCAATGATCTGCCTCCTGAGCTCCGGGTCGAATGTCAGTATGTCTGTCTTCGCGTCCTTGACGACGCTCATTCCGTTGTACGGGATGTTCCAGACTAGCTTCTTCCATCTCATCGTAACGAGATCATCAGCGATTGTACATGGAACGCCTGAGGCTATCATATCCGAGCAGATCTGCTGCATCAATTCATCTGAGCCCTCCTCCAAGGCCGCCAAGGTAAGGCTGCCATAGGCCGCATGCATGATAGTGCCAGGTGCCGTCCTGGTCGAGCAGATGAAGGCCGTCGCACCGATGATCCTTGCTGATGGCAACTCAGCCGCCAGATCCTGCTCCATGCCTAATCCGTTCTGGATCAGCACCACAGCAGTTCCCTCCTGGACGAGCGGTGAGATGAGTTTCACTAACCCAGCATTGCCCGTAGTCTTTATACATACGAGGACAACATCCGCCTTGGACATCTCCTCGGATGAACGGTAGACATTGACCGAGTCGATGGTGAAATCCCCTTCGCAGGAGCATACCTTGAGACCTGCTTCCTTAAGAGTACCATAGTCCGAGCGTGCCAGGAAATGCACGTCATGTCCAGCAGCTGCGAGCCTGCCACCATAGTATCCGCCGAGACCTCCGGTCCCGATCACCGCGTATGTGAGTCCTTTCATTTTCATAATTCCGTTATCAATTCAAAGATACGGAATTTCTTCATTATTAACCCAATAAACCCCTGATGCCATCTGACATCAGGGGCTGCTCCATAACTTTACAGATCGATCGGGTCGTGCTCGACCCATATCAGGCCATCGGTCCTGTACCCTCTGTTTCCGGCCTCACGGAGAATGGCACTCTGGACATCATCTGGGAGCACGGGCGTCCTGGACAGTATCCATAGATAGTTGTCTTTCTTAGACCCTACAAGTGCATATTGATAGTCGCTGTCGACCATCAGGACCCTGTAGTCAGAATAGAACGGCCCGAAGAATGACACTCTCAGCAAGCCGACCTTGTCAGTCGTCTTAGCCTTTCCACGCGAGACCTTCACCTTGCCGTTCTTGATTCCGCTGTTCACGACCAGGATTGACCCGTCTCCCAGCAAAGTGTAGTTTGCCTGTGCATGGGACATTCCTCTCTCGAAGCTGTGGTCCATCCTTGCGATCTCGTACCAGTTTCCAAGGTAACGGTTGAGATTGAATACTCCAACAGGAGTGTTGTCTGCTTTCTGTGCCATACAAGATAATGTAAAGAATGAAGTGATAATTATTAGACATAAGCCTACCATATTGGTTCTGATGTTATTTTTCATGGCATTCACGAATTTTAGTGTTATACCTATGCGTCCTTTCGGACTATGCAAAAGTACAGAGCAAAACTCCTCCTTTCTATTGAATATCTATATTATTATCTATTTGTTGCTATTGATAATATCAATATATTTGCAACTGTTGATGGTTATTCGACACATGGAGATAAGACAGCTAAGATACTTCGTCACGGTGGCGCGGACCCTGAATTTCTCGGAGGCGGCGCGCAGGCTCTACGTCACACAGGGCACGCTCTCACAGCAGATCCAGCAGCTCGAGTTCGACCTGGGATCCCAGCTCTTCGAGCGCAGTTCGCACAGCGTCTCCCTCACGGAGGCCGGCGAGGAGCTGCTTCCACTTGCCATGGACACGATATCTGCGTCCGAGGCCTGTATGACAAGGATGAACGACCTGCGCGGCGCACTCGCCGGGACGCTGAGGATCGGGGCCACCAGGACCTTCAAGGGCATGTTGGCCAACACCCTGAGACAGTTCGTCAAGGATCATGGTGGAGTTCACCTGAACATTCAGTTCGCCACAGAGGTGGAGCTTCTGGAGATGCTCAGGAAAAAGGAGATCGACCTGGCCCTGGCGTACAAGCCGGCGGCCGAATCCGAGGAGATAGAGTCAGAGGTCCTCTTCAGGACCAGCCTGCACATTCTGATGCGGGAAGGACACCCTCTTTCAGAGGAGAAGAGCCTGACACTGGACAGGCTCGGAGGGCATGGGATCATTATCCCGGGAAAGGGACTTCAGGCAAGGCAGTCGTTCGACCGGTTCATCGGGATCGACACCCGCAGGCTCGACATCAAGGTCGAGATCAACGACCCTGAGGTTGCCATGGACCTGGTCCATGGAAGCAGCCTCCTTGCAATCAGCACTCCCCTTCCGGCTTTGGACAGGAAAGGGATCGTGGCCGTCCCTCTGGAAGACGGAAGATACCATATGTCATGCTGCGCGCACAGGCTGAAGAACAGCTACAGGAAGAAGTCCGCGGAACTGTTCCTGGACCTGCTCAGGGACCAGGCCTGCCTGGAGAGAATCAGCCATTGGGTGTAGGAATGCCGTTCTGACTACATATTTCCGGTTCAGAAACTGTTTAGTTTCCATGAGTGGAAAATCCTGTCCAGTTTGAGCCACTCTTCCTGCCGTCTGAAAGGGGTGTTCGGCATTGCGGCTTTTTCAATCCAACCCTTCTCCCTCACTATCAACTACTTACAATTTCTCTTTCGGTCAATTAGCCGAAAGTAAATTTGCAACACGCTGACAAACAAACAGTTACACGAAACATAGAATATCTAAACCTCCATCCCGCACACATCCTCCAGCGGCACGGACCTTCCGTCAGCAAGGACCAGCATGCCGGCCGAATGGTCGATGTTGCGGACGCGGCCTTCGAGGACCTCATAGCTGCCACCCTCCTTGCGGGCGTCAGGCACGAACCTCCTGATCCTCACCTCCGGACGCTCTGAGAGCCTCTCCTGGATAGCCATCATAGCCTCGTTCAGGCGCAGCAGCTGCATCTCGTCCAGCTCAGCCCTCTGGGTCGTCTCCCTGCCTGTCTCCGCGATCACTGAATCATATCCTGTCAGTGCCGCGAACGGTGCGAACTGGGCGGCACGGCCCTGCCTGGACATCCTCGGATGCCTCTGCGACACATGATGCTCATGGCCGATGATTCCCATGTACTTCTCCATTCCCATATGCTAAGCCTTGTGTCCGCCCACCTGGGCATTGCGTTCCTTCTGAGTTGCGCCCTCCTCGAAGTTGATTCCTTTGAGTATGGCGTTCTTCCCGAACTTATTCTTTATCTCCAGTATCGCCTCCTGGCGCCTGCGTTCCCTGTCTGCGTCCTCCCTTGGTTCCTCGAAGAGCTCCAACTGAACGCCGGCCACCGAATCCTCCGGGACGGTGTGGTTCGCAACGACGTACATGCGCCTCACTA
>JAZRWK010000006.1:0-175567 GCA_045599665.1 Candidatus Cryptobacteroides sp. | reverse complement strand
AAACTTCTCAGGGGCAAGGCCGCGCGGCCAGGGGCGGAACGCCCCATTGAGCGAAATGAGTATATACTCTATAAACGCACAAACGAAGAACTTTTCTAAAAAATACTTGCAAAAGTCTTAGAATACCCACTCCTTGCGTGGTCGCAAAGGTCGGCCTGAGTCCTTATACCCGCAGCTCTGCCTGGCAGACAGAGCAAGTGCAACAGAAAAAGCCGGCCCGGATGGGTCGGCTTTTCTGTTATGAAGTGTCATACTACTTGTCTGAGAGCTTCTTGTAAGTGTTGTAACGTACCTTTGCGAACTCCTCAGTTGTCTGGAGAAGTTCCTCTGCGCGCTCTGGGAAGAGCTTGTAGAGAGATGCGAAACGAACCTCACCCTTGAGGAAGTCCTGGAACTTGCTCCAATCTGGCTCCTTAGAGTCGAGAGAGAATGGATTCTTGTCAGTGCCTTCGAGCATAGGGTTGTAGCGATAGAGATGCCAGTAACCGCTCTCAACAGCAAGCTTCTCCTCCTTCTGGCTAAGACCCATGCCGGCCTTGAGACCATGGTTGATACAAGGTGCGTAAGCGATGATGAGTGATGGTCCATCATATGCCTCTGCCTCCTTGATTGCGTTGAGGTACTGAACTGGGCTTGCTCCCATAGCAACCTGAGCAACGTAAACATAGCCGTAGCTCATTGCCATCATACCAAGGTCCTTCTTGCGGATCTTCTTACCTGAAGCAGCGAACTTAGCGATCGCACCTGCAGGGGTAGCCTTTGAAGACTGTCCACCGGTATTTGAGTAAACCTCTGTATCGAGAACGAGGATGTTCACATTCTCACCTGAAGCGAGGACATGGTCGAGACCGCCGTAACCGATATCGTAAGATGCACCGTCACCACCGATGATCCACTGGCAGCGGCTAGGGATGAAGTGCTTGTACTCAAGAAGCTTCTTGCAAGTATCGCAACCGCAGGCCTCCATGAGAGGAACGAGCTTGTCAGCAACCTCGCGGGTAACTGCTGCGTCCTGCTTGTTGTCAAGCCACTGCTGGAAGAGTGCCTTCATCTCGTCTGAGCAGCATGAGCACTCGAGACCCTCAGTCATGAGTCTTGCGACAGTCTCACGTGCACGGTCTGAACCGAGCTTCATACCGAGACCGAACTCGCAGAAGTCCTCGAAGAGTGAGTTAGCCCAAGCTGGACCATGACCTTCCTTGTTTGTACAGTATGGAGATGCAGGGAATGATGCGCCGTAGATTGAAGAGCAACCTGTTGCGTTAGCGATCATCATATGGTCACCGAAGAGCTGGGTGATGTTCTTGATGTAAGGTGTCTCACCGCAACCTGCACAAGCGCCAGAGTACTCGAAGAGTGGCTGTGCGAACTGAGCGTTCTTGACGCTTGCAGCCTTGTTGACAGCATTCTCCTTGTAACCGATCTTGCTGTGGAGCCAGTTGAAGTTCTCCTGCTCAGCCTTCTGGCCTTCGTATGAAACCATCTCGAGAGCTTTCTCCTTTGAAGGGCAGACATCGACACAGTTACCACAACCTGTACAGTCGTCAACAGATACAGAGAGAGCGAACTTATACTCCTTGAGAGCAGCGATACCCTGCTTTGTCTTGAGAGCCTCAGGTGCCTTTGCAGCCTCTTCCTCAGTGAGGAGGAATGGACGGATAGCAGCGTGAGGGCAGACAAATGCACAAGTGTTGCACTGGATACAGTTCTCTGTCTTCCATGTAGGAACCTTTACAGCGACACCTCTCTTCTCGTATGCTGATGTACCTGCAGGCATTGTACCGTCTGCGTAAGGAACGAATGTGCTTACTGGGAGTGAGTCGCCAGCCTGTGCGTTCACGATGTCAGCGATCTTCTTGACGAAGTCTGGAGCAACGCGGTCCTTGTTAGGATTCTCGAACTTAGCTGAGATGTTTGCCCACTCTGCAGGAACTGAAACCTCGACGTACTCGCCGCCACGGTCAACAGCTGCATAGTTCATGTTGACGATGTTCTCACCCTTCTTACCGTAGCTCTTTACGATAGCGTCCTTCATGTACTTCACTGCATCCTCATATGGAAGGATGTTGGTGATCTTGAAGAATGCTGACTGGAGGATGGTGTTGGTTCTACCACCGAGACCGATCTCTGCAGCGATCTTTGTTGCGTTGATGATATAGAGCTTGATATGCTTCTTGCCGATGATAGCCTTTACGTTGTCAGGGATCCTCTTGATTGTCTCTTCCTCATCCCAGAGGCTGTTGAGAAGGAGGCTGCCGCCGTCCTTGATGCCCTTGAGAACGTCATACTTTGTGAGGTATGAAGGAACGTGGCAAGCCACGAAGTCAGGAGTAGAAACGAGATATGGAGCCTTGATAGGAACGTCACCGAAACGGAGGTGTGAACAGGTATATCCACCTGACTTCTTTGAGTCGTAGTCGAAGTATGCCTGGCAGTACTTGTCGGTGTGGCTACCGATGATCTTGATGGTGTTCTTGTTAGCACCTACTGTACCGTCTGAACCGAGACCATAGAACTTGCACTCTGTTGTGCCTGCCTTCACAATTGAGATCTCGCTCTTGCTAGGGAGAGACTTGAAGGTGACGTCATCGACGATACCGATTGTGAAGCCGTTCTTAGGCTCCTTCTGCTCGAGGTTGTCGTAGACTGCGACGATCTGTGCAGGAGTTGTATCCTTTGAAGAAAGACCATAGCGGCCGCCTACGATCTCAGGAGCGTTCTGCTTGCCCTGGAAGAGTGCCTTTACATCGAGGTAGAGAGGCTCTCCGAGTGCTCCTGGCTCCTTGGTTCTGTCGAGGACAGCGATCTTCTTCACGTTCTTAGGAAGCGCCTTGAGGAAATACTTCTCTGAGAATGGACGATAGAGGTGAACTGTGATGAGACCATACTTGCGACCCTTCTTTGAAAGGTAGTCGATAGTCTCCTTGATTGTATCGGTCACTGAACCCATGGCAACGATGATGTTCTCAGCGTTCTCGTCACCATAGTATGAGAATGGACGGTACTGACGGCCGGTAAGCTCGCTGATCTCACCCATGTAACGTGCAACGATGTCAGGAATTGCATCGTAGTACTGGTTTCTTGACTCGACAGCCTGGAAGTATACGTCACCGTTCTGAGCTGTACCTCTTGTCACAGGAGCGTCTGGTGAAAGTGCGCGGTTCCTGAAGTTCTCAAGAGACTTCTTGCTGACCATTCCGCGGAGTGCGTTCTCATCGAGAGCCTCGATCTTCTGGATTTCGTGTGATGTACGGAAACCATCGAAGAAGTGAAGGAATGGAATAGATGACTTGATTGCTGCGAGATGTGACACTGCTGCAAGGTCCTGAGCCTCCTGAACTGAGCTTGAGGCGAGAAGGGCGAAACCTGTCTGGCGGCAAGCCATTACATCCTGGTGGTCACCGAAGATTGAAAGGGCGCTTGAAGCAAGAGCACGAGCTGATACATGGAAGACTGCAGGAAGCATCTCACCTGCGATCTTGTACATGTTAGGGATCATAAGAAGAAGACCCTGTGATGCGGTATAGGTTGTAGTGAGGACACCTGCCTGGAGGGATCCATGAACTGTACCGGAAGCACCACCTTCACTCTGAAGCTCTGTAACCTTCACGGTCTCACCCCAAAGGTTCTTTTTTCCATGAGCAGCCCACTCATCGATGTTCTCTGCCATAGGAGATGACGGAGTGATAGGATAAATGGCAGCATGCTCACTGAAAAGGTAAGCGATGTTAGCAACGGCGGTGTTACCATCACAAGTGATGAATTTCTTTTCGTTTGCCATACTTTTGACGTTTATGTTTTAGTTAATGTTGTTCCGATGTGGCTATATTTCAGTGTCTGAAATACATTAAGACAAATGTAGTCAATTTTTCGCGTTTTCACACGGATAATCGACTACATTTTTCAAGGTTTTTTCGAGGTTTCCCTCAAGGATTACAGGCGATCCTTTCCTTCGATGGTCACGATACCTCCGGAAATCCTCTTCACGAGTCCCTGGAGAACGTTTCCAGGACCGATTTCCATGAAATAGTCAGCACCCTCGACGAGCATGTTCTTGACCGACTGGGTCCATCTGACCGGAGATGTAAGCTGAGCAAGAAGGTTTGCCTTGATTGCCTGAGGGTCTGTCTCAGCGCGGGCTGTGACGTTCTGGTAGATCGGGCACACAGGCTCCACGATCTCGGTAGCCTCGATAGCCTTTGCGAGCTCTACGCTTGCAGGCTGCATGAGCGGAGAATGGAACGCGCCGCTTACTGCGAGAGGAAGAGCCCTCTTGGCACCGGCCTCCTTAGCGAGCGCACATGCTCTTTCGACAGCTTCCTTCTCGCCGGAGATGACGATCTGTCCGTCACAGTTGTAATTTGCTGGAAGTACTGTGCCTTCCGCCTTCTGGCAGACTTCCTCGACCTGCTCGTTGCTGAGGCCGATGATTGCGGCCATTCCGCCAGGAACGTTCTCGCAGCAGATCTGCATCTCCCTTGCGCGGATAGCGACGAGTCTGAGAGCGTCCTCGAACTTGATGGCCTTGGCAGCAGCGAGAGCTGAGAACTCACCGAGAGAGTGGCCTGCGACCATCTCCGGCTTGATGCCGAGACATTCTGCGAGTACTACTGAGTGGAGAAATATTGCAGGCTGGGTGACCTTGGTTGCCTTGAGGTCCTCTGCTGTTCCATCGAACATGATGTCTGTGATTCTGAACCCGAGGATTTCATTTGCTTTCTCAAGCATTTCCTTTGCGGCAGGCACGTTCTCGTAGAGATCCTTCGCCATGCCAGGGAACTGCGAACCCTGTCCAGGGAAAACGTATGCTTTCATCTATGAAATAAAAGTTCTAAATATTATAACTTTGCAAAGTTAACAAAGATTTCTCTTCTGACACTACAATTCCTCAGCTTTGACGACTTTTCCCCACAAAATGTGTACATTTGCACCAATGCTCCCGTAGTCTAATGGATAGGATTTCAGATTCCGGTTCTGACGGTTGCGGTTCGAATCCGCACGGGAGTACGAAAAAAGGAGTGCGGCGGCACTCCTTTTTCCGTATCATGGGAGGGTCAGACACCGACCTAGGTCGGGCAGACTCCCTACTCACTTTCAGCGGTGTTGCCCGGGCGCATCACGAGCTCAAGATGCGAGCCTGACAGAAGCTGTTTTGCGAGAGCCTGGATCGCAGAAGCCGTAAGATGCTGTACTCCAGCCTCGTAGTCGGTATCCTTATCCGTACCGTTGATCTCGTGGCTGACGATAGCCGACATCCAGTAGCTGTTCTTGATCCTGTTCTCAGGTATATTCTTTTCGAGATTCTTCTTCGCCATGTCGAACTCCTCCGCTGTAGGTCCCTGCTCTGCAAGGGCTACGATATCCTTTGTAGCGAGCTCGCGGAGCCTGTCTGTCAGTGCAGGCTTGCAGTTGTAGCTTACCTGGAGAGCAGCGAACTGCTTAGGGACAAGAGCCACGTCACACGAGCTGCTTGCGCCGTATGTTCCGCCTTCCTCCTCGCGGAGAGAAGTCACGTATCTCATGTCGAGGATATAGCTGAGAGCCTCCGCTGCGACCTGAAGGTCATAGCTGAACTTGACAGGAACCTTGTAGATATCCACTACTGTAGACATCGGAGTCTGCATGTCGACAGCGAAGTCAGAAAGCACATCCTTGTCGAGAATCTGAGGAGTGTTGTCAAGCCAGTGGGTAGCCTTCTTTCCCTTTGGAAGCGAGCCGAAGTATTTCTCTACCATAGGCTTGATCGCTTCAGGAACAAAATCTCCCACGATCACGAGCTCAGCGCCTGCAATATCCTTATAGAGAGAACGATATACTCTCTCGATAGTTGAGAGCGAAGCATCCTCAAGAGTTTTTCCAGAGATCATCTGACGACGTGGGTTGTCGCCGAAGAATTCCTTGTAGAGCGCTGTCTGAAGCTGATAGTTAGGCTGTGAAGCAAGGTTAGGCAGAATGGCTGCGAGCTGGTTGATTCCCTGGTTATACTCGGTCTCGTCGAAGCGAGGGTCCATATAGTAGAGATATGCAAGCTGGAAAGCAGTCTCGAGATCCTTCACGGTAGAGACGCCGTTCACTCCATGGGTAAGGGTTCCTACCGAAGGCGCCACGCTGACATTCTTGCCGGCGAGCATCTTGGAAACCGTGCTGGCACTGAATCTTGACACACCGCTGTTGTTGAGGAAAAGGCCGAAGATATTGTCGTCAAAGCTTGCGATATCTGCTGTCGGAACGAGTGTCATACCACCCTTCTTGACAAGATTGAAGGAAATCCTGTCTTTCTCATGCTCAGTAGGATAGAGGACTACCTTGAGTCCGTTTTTCAACGTCCATACAGTACTGCCATAGATACCGCCTGAGACCTTCTTCACAGGAGATCCCTTGAGCTTGGTGACATCAAGGAAATCAGTCTCGATCTCGTCTGCGGCATTTGCCTCGATCTCAGAGGCACGCACTTTCTCCAGAGTGGCAAGGAACTGTTCCTCAGTAGGTTTGACGAGGCCTTCCTTTTCAGGTCCCTGATAGATGATGACGAGGTTTTCCTCAGTAATGGCTGAAGCCACCGCGACATTCACGATCTGGCTGGAAATCATAGGAAGGATCTGCTTCACGAGTTCGAATTCCTGCTGCGGATCCATGAAAGCATAGTTCTCGAAGAAATGGCTGATCAACCCTGGAACGAACTGGGAGTTCTTTCTTGTATCAGCATTCTTTGCAGATGACTCGTAGCTGGAAAGAATCTCTGTCTTCGCACGCTCCACCTCAGCATCAGTGAAGCCATATCTCCTGGCTTTCTCAAACTCAGTCATCAGCGCCTCGAATCCGCTCACTGAAGCGCCTTCCTTGGCTGTAAGCTCTCCGATAAGCACCTCGCAGGTCTCTGTAAGGTTACCGATTCCGGCATCAGCTGAAAGGAACGGAGCATCAGGCTGGGCTGCGATGTCTGAAAGGCGTTCGGTGAACACCATGGTGACGATGCTCTTGAGAAGGTCTGTAAGCGTACCTGCCACGGTATTGTTTATTTCTCTCGGCGAAGCCTCGCTCTCCCAGAGAATCTGGACAGACTCTGAAGCGCACTCAGGATCAGACAGGATACCTACCCTAGGCTTCTCGTTGCCAGGTATCATGATTACATCCTTCGGTTTCGGATTCTCAGCCGCAGGGATGTCAGCGAAAATCTCAGTGATCCTGTTTTCCACATAGTCCACATCCACATCTCCCACTACGATAACTGCCTGGAGATCAGGACGGTACCATGTATGATAGAAATCATGAAGACTCTGGGGCTGGAATGTCTGAAGATTCTCGGCACTGCCGATGATTGTACATGTCGCATATTTCGAATCACCATAGTAGTATGGATAGCTCTGCTCGCGCAGTCTCCAGTCAGCAGTTCTTCTCGCTCTTCTTTCCTCGAGGATCACACCGCGCTCGTTGTCGATCTCTACCGGGTCGCAGGTCACGAAATGAGAATAGTCATGGAGGATGAGAAGACAGGTGTCAATCACAGTCTGGCGCACCAAAGGGATGTTGTTGAGCATATACTGGGTCTTCTCGACTCCAGTTGAAGCATTGACATTGCCGCCGAACGAGGCGCCGATGCTCTGGAGATAGTCAAGGATGCCCTTTCCTGGGAAGTTCTTCGTGCCGTTGAAGCACATGTGCTCGAGGAAATGGGCAAGACCGTCCTGGTCCGGAGTCTCCTGGATCGCTCCTACATGGGTCGCAAGATAGAACTCCGCACGGCCCGCAGGCAATTCATTGTGTCTGATGTAATATGTAAGGCCGTTCTGAAGCTGGCCGACCTTGACTGCCTGATCATTGGGCAGCACCTGGTTCTGGGCGAAGATAGCTACAGAACACAAGATAGCCAGAATTGATAATACAATTTTTTTCATTGATATATAGGTTTTTATTTTCAGACGCCAAAGGTAAGCAAAAACTACAGTATATTTGCAATAAGTAATTCTTATCATGCTGGAGGACTTCAGACTGAAAATATTCCTCAAGGTTTCCGAGACCGGAAGCTTCACACTGGCAGCCAAGGAGCTAGGCATATCGCAACCTGCTGTCAGCCAGAGCATCACTGCACTAGAAAAGAGCCTGGGCACACAGCTTCTCACCCGTGCCCGCGGCGAGGTATACCTGACACCTGAAGGACTGGCTTTCAAGGAATACGCCATAAAGATTCTTTATTGGTACGACGCCGCACAGGCAATGTTCGGCTCGGAAGGAAAGATAACCGTCAACAGGCCGATAAGAATTGCAGCCGACCAGGTCATCTCATCCTACCTCCTGCCCCAGACCCTGAGCGCCATCTACGCATCCCACCCGGAAGCAAGCTTCGTAATCGACGGAATCAAAGCCCCGGACGGATACTCGGACAACATGTTTGAGGCTCAGGACCATGGTACCGTATCCACCGACGTACCCGGTTCCCACTTTGGACGCCCGGAAGACGCCGATGTCGAGATCAGCATGGCCCCAAGCCCGGAAACCATGGACTTCGAAGGAGAGAGGCGCCTTGTCGGGGTCATCGACGCAGCAGTCGTCTGTTCTCCCATGAACCGAAGCATCGCATATGCTGCCGACGCCGAACTAAAACCGTTCTCGACCCTGGCCGGAATCCATGTCTCGAACAAATTCGCCATCTGGAAGGGCTACGCCCCGCTGCTGACACCCGACCTACACCCTAGGACTGCCGTCACATCTGACTCAATCGAGGCGATAAAGTCCATGGTTGCCGCATCCGACAGTCTTGTCGGTATCGTGCCTGCAATTTCAGTAAGAAGTGAACTTGAGGAACGTCGTCTTATCCAGCTGCCAGTACCGCTCCCGGATTTCTCGTTCGACTGCCACTTCAACCCAGTACCGGAGTTTGCCGCCAAATCAATCTGCAAGCTTCTGATTGGCTCAATAAAATCTTCAATACACGGATAACAGTTATTGAAAATAAGATAATAATACCTATAATTGCGACTTTCAAGAAAATAAGACAAAATGGATAGATTTGATTTAGTTAAGGAGTCTTTTGAGAAGAAGGCGGTAGCAGCAGACGCTCCCGAAGGAAAGCCTTCGGATTATTTCGGAGAACTTGTCTTTGACAGAGACAAGATGCGCAAGTATCTTGACCAGGATTCACTCAATGCCCTCCTTGACTGCATCGACAACGGCAAGGCACTCGACCGCAAGACTGCGGACGGAGTTGCGAAGGGCATGAAGGAATGGGCCCTGGAGCATGGTGTGACCCATGTCACACACTGGTTCCAGCCGCTTACCGACACTACTGCCGAGAAACACGACTCCCTCATCGAGTATGATGGAAAGGGTGGAGTGATCGAGCAGTTCGACGGCAAATCCCTCGCCCAGCAGGAGCCTGACGCATCGTCTTTCCCTAATGGAGGTATCCGTGCTACATTCGAGGCACGTGGATATACGGCATGGGATCCTACCTCACCTGTCTTCATCCAGGGAGACACACTCTGTATCCCTACAGTCTTCATCTCATACACGGGCGAGGCCCTCGACTACAAGACACCTCTCAAGAGGTCCATCAAGGCAGTATCAGACGCTGCGCTTCCGGTAGTCAGGCTTTTCGATCCTGCCGCAACCAAGGTGTTCACCTATCTCGGATGGGAGCAGGAGTACTTCCTCGTCGACGAGTCGCTCTACTCTGCCCGTCCTGACCTGATGATCACAGGCCGCACCCTCATGGGACACAATTCTTCTAAGAACCAGCAGCTCGACGACCACTATTTCGGAGCCATTCCTACCCGCGTCGCCGAGTTCATGAGAGATCTTGAGATCGCAGGACACAGACTTGGTGTGCCGATCAAGACAAGACATAACGAGGTGGCTCCTAACCAGTTCGAGCTTGCTCCTATCTACGGAGAGTGCAACCTCGCGAACGACCAGAACCTGATGGTCATGAACCTCATGACCACCATCGCCCGCAAGCATGGCTTTGTAGTTCTTCTCCACGAGAAGCCGTTCGAAGGCGTAAACGGTTCAGGCAAGCATAACAACTGGTCGCTCGGAACCGACACAGGAAAGCAGCTCCTTGCTCCTGGAAAGGACTCGAAGGGCAACCTCTTATTCGTCACATTCTTTGTAAACGTGCTCGCAGCAGTGCAGAGGCACAATGCGCTTCTCAAGGCGACTATCGCTTCCGCAACCAACGCACACCGCCTCGGCGCAAATGAAGCTCCTCCTGCAATCATCTCCGCGTTCCTCGGAAAGACCATGACCAACGTCCTCCGCAAGCTCCTCGAGCTTCCTTCGGACACTCCTATCGAGATTGCGGGCAAGAAGGGAAAGAGCGTAGGCCTCGTGGAGATTCCTGAAATCTTCGTTGACAACACGGACAGGAACAGGACATCGCCTTTCGCATTCACCGGAAACAGATTCGAATTCCGCGCTGTCGGTTCGTCAGCCAACTGCGCAGGCGCAGTGACCACCCTCAATGCCGCCGTAGCGGAGCAGCTCCTGATGTTCAAGGAGGCTGTCGATGCTGAACTTGCCAAGGGCAAGGAGACCAACGTCGCGATAATGGACGCCTTGAAGCCTATCATCGCATCAATCATCGACGTTGTCTGCTTCGACGGAAACGGATACAGCGAGGAATGGAAGGCTGAGGCCGTCAGGAGAGGTCTTGACATCGAGACCAGTGTCCCTGAGATGATCAAGGAATTCGCTAAGCCTGCAGCAGTCGAGATGTTCACAAAGACCGGAGTCTACACGCTTTCTGAGCTTGAGGCGCGCAATGAAGTGAAGTGGGAGATCTACAGCAAGAAAGTCCAGATCGAGTCACGAGTGATGGTCCGTATGGCAACCAACCATATCTGTCCTGCAGCCCTCGAGTACAAGACAAAGATACTCAAGGAGCTCGCTCTCAACAAGGAAGTCTTCGGAAACATCGAAGGCTGCGAGTCTGAGATCAAGGTCATCAATAAACTGAACGGCTACATCAATGAGATCATGGAGAAGGCCGAGGCGATGAAAGAAGCGCGCAAGGCTGCGAATGCCATCACTGATGAGTATGAGAAGGCCGTGGCATACCACGAGATTGCAGAGGCTCTCTTTGCGCTCAGGATTCCTATCGACAAGCTCGAGGAGCTGGTAGACAACAAGATCTGGCCGCTCCCTAAGTACCGCGAGCTGCTCTTCATCAGCTAACCCTCCGCTTATACATACCAAGAGGATGGCCCTGCCATCCTCTTTTTATTTTTCCTTATTCTCGCGGGCCTTGACGTCGTCGCCAAGGGTATCCTTGTACATGAAGCGGCGGATCTTCTGCGTCGCAGTCTTCTCGAACGGATCCTTCATGACCTCGACATTGTTGACCTTCGACTGTTTGCTCACTCTCTTGTTGACATACTCAAGAAGCGCAGCCTTCTTCTCCTGGAGATTCTCGAAGAATTTGTCCTCGCCGGCCTGGTTCCAGTTGAGGATCGAATCATCGAACTTCACCAATGCCACGAGCTTTCCGTCTCTTTCCATGACAAGCGACTCGTTCACGCCGTCGACCGCATTGATGACCTGTTCGATTTCCTCAGGATAGATATTCTCACCGGATGCGCCGAGGATCATATTGTTGAGACGTCCCTTGATATAGTAACGTCCCTTTTCGTCCATGGCCGCAAGGTCATTGGTCCTGAACCAGCCGTCATCAGTGAGCACTGCCCTGGTCCTTTCAGGATCCTTGTAGTAACCAAGCATGACATTGTCACCCTTAGCGACGATCTCGCCCTCGCCTGTCTCTGGATTCACGTCCTGAAGCCTCACCTGGACGCCATGGGCTGGAAGACCGATCGATCCGACCTTGGTCTTGCCGACACATGCTGCAGTGATGAGAGGTGCAGTCTCTGTAAGGCCATATCCGATAGCGTATGGGAACCTCGCCTTGATAAGGAATTCCTCGACAACCGGATCGAGCTTTGAGCCTCCGATACCGAAGAATCTGAGTCTTCCGCCGAGAGACTTATAGAGTTTTCTGCCGACAAGCCTGTAGAGGATGTTCGGCATATGTTCCTGCATCCATGAAAGGATGCGGCTCTTCTTGATGGTAGGGACGATGCTGGTGCGATAGATCTTCTCGATGATAAGAGGTACCACGCACATGATCGTAGGTCTGATCTTCTGCATAGCTGCAAGAAGGATCGTAGGGGTCGGAGCCTTCTGGATATAATAGACGGACGCACCGACATAGAGCGGGTACAGCACGCTGATGGCCATCTCATATGCATGAGGCATAGGGAGGACCGAAAGCCATTTGTCCCTCGAGCTGCACTTCTGTGCATAGTAGGCCTCGACGATATTGCAGCAGAGGTTCCTGTGGCTGAGCATCACACCCTTCGCCTTGCCTGAAGTACCGGATGTGTAGATTACGATGGCAAGGTCGTCAGGCTGAGGATCCTTGACCCATCCTTCGCAGGTGAATGCCGCATTGTCCCTCTTGATGATCTCGAAAGTATCCAGCTCGATGACAAGGGTCATCTTGTCCATGCACTCCTGAGAGACCTTTGGCCTGAGCCTCTTCGACACGAAGAGCACCTTGCTGCCTGAATGGTTCAGGATATTGGTAACCTCGCTCTCTGACGAATCTGGAAGAATAGGGACAGCGACTCTTCCGAACGGAACTACCGAGAACATGGCAACTGTCCAGTTAGGCATGTTCTGAGACAGGATAGCTACCCTGTCGCCGGCCTTGATTCCATACCTGGAAAGATTATGGGAAAGTTCAAGGCACTTCTCACGGAAAGATCCGTATGTATATTTCTGGTCATCACCGTCAACAAACTGTGAGAGTGGCTTCTTTGCGTAGGCAATAGTGCAGAACTCAAAGAGTTTAGCCAAAGTCGTGACATAATTCTCACGATTGGTTGTCAACCTGCGTAAACGGCTCATATAGTCAGTGATTGAATGCGCTAGATCTTCTATCTGGTTGTATATCCTTCAGGATGCTTTCCGACAAGATTCATTGATTCATAGATTTCCTGAATCCTTGCCGTATCCGCCTTGGCATCGTCTGTAAGTTCGAACTTCTCACCAACGCCTACACGCTTGGTACCCCAATCGAAGAAACCAAGATAGACAGGGACGCCGGCAGCCTTCGCCATAAGGTGATAGCCCGTCTTCCACTTCTTTATGGCCTTCCTAGTTCCTTCAGGCGCGATGGCAAGCACGAAGTAGTCGTCCTTTTCAAAGGCATCGATGACGCTCTTGACAAGCGCTGTGGAATTGGACCTGTCGACAGGGATTCCTCCGAGCTTGCGGAGAAGCCATCCGAGAGGTCCCCAGAAAAGTTCCTTCTTGATAAGGACCTTGGCCTTTCCCGCATTGAGAGAGGTATAGAAAAGATACGATACGACGAAATCCCAGAACGATGTATGAGGGACACCAAGTATGATAGCCTTGCTTTCCGCTACAGGTCCTGTAGCGACTGTCCATCCCATTGCCCTGAGAAGAAATCCACAGAATTTAGCCCACATAATATTTAGATATTGACATCCTCGAGTTCCTCCTCGCTGCGGAGGTTCTGTCGGATAAAGTTCTGTCTTTCAATTGTATTGTCGCCCATATAGAACTCCATGATCTCTGCGAGGGACTCCTCGTCAGAGATCTTGACAAGGTCAAGCCTCATGTTCTCACCTATGAAATCGACAAACTCGTTTGACGAGATTTCTCCGAGACCTTTGAAGCGGGTGATCTCCACACCTGACTTAAGAGCTGCCATGGCAGCTTCCTTCTCCTCTACCGTATAACAGTAGCGTGTCTCCTTCTTGTTACGGACACGGAAGAGAGGAGTCTGGAGTATATGTACATGTCCCCTGCGGATAAGATCAGGGTAATACTTCATGAAGAAGGTCAGCACGAGCATACGGATATGCATTCCGTCATCGTCGGCATCAGTTGCCACGATGATGTTGTTGTAGCGGAGATCCTCGATGTCCTCTTCAACTCCAAGTGCGGAGATAAGAAGGTTGAGCTCCTCATTCTCAGCAACTTTCCTATGGCTTTCCTTATAGCAGTTGATAGGTTTTCCTCGAAGGCTGAAGACAGCCTGGCTGTTGGCATTGCGGACCTTGGTGATTGTTCCGCTCGCCGAGTCACCCTCTGTGATGAAGATGCTTGAGAGTTCCTTGAGTTCAACCTTGTCCTTAGCTACCTTGTCGTTGAAATGGTAACGGCAGTCACGCAGTTTCTTGTTGTAGACATTTGCCTTCTTGTTGCGCTCCCTTGTCTTCTTCTGGATGCCGGAGATCTCTTCCCTCTCTGCCTGGGAAGCCTTGATCTTCTCCTCGATGACAGGGACTATGTCCGTGTGCATATGGAGATAGTTGTCAAGTGCCTTTCCGACGAAGTCATTGATGAACGAACGTATAGTCTGTCCATGCTCAGCATTGTCCGGATTCTCCCAGATGTATGTAGAACCGAGCTTTGTCTTTGTCTGCGCCTCGAAAGTAGGCTCCTGGATCTGTATGCTGACAGCTCCGACGATGCCCTGACGGCAATCCTCCGGAGCATAGTTTTTCTTGAAGAACTCCTTGAGAGTCTTTGCTATGGCCTCACGGTATGCAGCCAGATGGGTACCACCGTCCCTGGTGTACTGTCCGTTCACGAAGGACTGGATGTTCTCACCGTAGTTGTTGCCATGGGTAAGCACGATCTCGATGTCCTCTCCCTCAAGATGGATCGGAGGGTAGAGCGACGGCTCGGTCAGGTTCTCGTTCACGAGGTCAAGAAGACCGTTCTCCGACTTATAGGACTGGCCGTTGAAGACCATGTTGAGACCCTTCTTGAGATAGGAGTAGTTCTTGATCATGGTCTCGACAAAGTCGAGGTTGTAATGGTAGTCGCCGAACTTGAGAGCATCTGGAACGAACTCGACCAGAGTACCGTTCTTCTCCTTGGTAAGCTCCTTGGCGCTGTCTACCAGCTTACCTCTCTCGAAACGCGCCCATGAACATTCGCCATCTCTGTGCGAGCACACATAGAACGAGCTTGAAAGCGCATTCACAGCCTTGGTACCGACACCGTTGAGACCGACGGATTTCTTGAATGCCTCGCTGTCGAACTTACCACCGGTATTGAGAATGCTGACCGCCTTGATGACCGAATCAAGAGGAATGCCTCGACCGAAGTCGCGTACTCTCACCTTCTCATCCTCGACCGTCACCTGGATCTGCTTACCGAAGCCCATGGCAAATTCATCGATGGAGTTATCGATGATCTCCTTGAGCAGCACATAGATACCGTCACCAGGATTGCGGCCGTCACCAAGCCTACCGATATACATGCCAGGACGCCTGCGGATGTGTTCTACACCCTCAAGCGTCGTGATGTTCGCGTCTGTATAGTTTACCTTCTGGGATTCTGCCATAACGTTTCAATCCTAAGGTAACAAATATACAAAAAAAAGCGGAAATACTACTTCTTGACTGCGCCTCCGATGAACAGATTGACAAGCGGACGGCTAGGAGTATTGGTGGTCATGGTTATGATGACCATATTCTCGCCTGCAGACATGCCTGTAGTGTCAAGTGTGATCTTGTAGGTCTCGCTCTTGCCAGGGGCAACAGGCTTGGTCGGTGCGACAGTGGTCTTGGCCCAGTCAGAGTCGATCTTATAGACCACGAAGTCACTCTTTCCATTGTTCTTCACGGTGAAGGTAGCCTCAATTCTGGTACCCTCCTTGACCGTGTCGAAATTGAATGTATTGGTGTCGAAGACAGGCTGGGCAGCCTTAGCCTTCTGAGCCTCAGTCCAGTTTGTGAAGTCCTCCTTGGTAAATGCCCATACGGAGATCGGGCGCTGAGCCTTTCCGTTCAGCACCGGAGTCGCGAAATAGTAGTTCTTGCCCCACTTGCTGCGGTCCGATGTGATAGTATAGCGTATACGGGCTGTCGCACCTGCAGGTATAGGATTAGGTGTCACAGAAAGAGTCATGCCCTTAGTGACATCCTGGAACTCGACCTTAAGAGGTGTCTTTCCGATATTAGCAACCATCATCGCGTCGCTCTTCTGGCTGCCCTGGTTCATGTTGCCGGCCTTCACCTCTACTTCCTTGAGACCAAGGTTGCCATAATGGACAGGATACATCTGGTCGAGCGGAATCTCCTTCTCGTGGGCCTCTCCCCTGAGTTTCAGGACTACAGGCTGCTTGATTCCTGAGAAGTATACGGTAAGGTTCTTGTCAAATGGATATGGTCCATCCTCGTTATTATATGACACCTTGATAGTGCCTTTCTGTCCTTTCTGGAGAGGCGCCTTCGTCCATTCAGCCTCGGTACAGCCGCATGACACTGTGACAGTGTATATCGCGAGCGGCTTGCTTCCAAGATTGGTCACTGTGAATGTACAGTCAAGAGGACCTGAACCAGTGACGACATCGCCGAAGTCATGGACGATCTTATCGATCTCGACGATTCCGTCAATTACAGTCGCTGTGCCTTTTGTAGTCACCTGCGCAGCGAGGCTCAGGACCATGGTACCTGTCACAAGCAGTGTTGCTATAATTCTTCTGAACATATATTCAATCATTTAGGTCGGCCGAAGGCCGGATTTTGTATTCTGGTATATTTTATGCAAATATCTTTCCAAAAATTGATAATTCAAATTTTTGAGTTACATTTGCACTAGTGGGAACGCGTTTCCGCATAGTCAGAAAACAAAACAACAACAAATAAAAGAAAACTATTATGGCTTACAAAATTGACGAGAACGTATGCGTAGCATGCGGTACATGTATCGGTGAGTGCCCAGTAGGCGCTATCAGCGAGGGTGATGTTTACAAGATCGATCCAAACGCTTGCCTCGGTTGCGGTACCTGCGCAGGTGTCTGCCCTACAGGCGCTATCAGCGAGGAATAATTCTAAGCATTTAAAAAAAACAGAAAGGCTGTCCGATCGGACAGCCTTTCTGTTTATGTGCGGGTCTGATTACTCAGCAACGATTTCGAACTTGAAAGCGCCCTTTACATCCTTGTAGCACTTTACCTCTGCATCGTAGATACCAAGCTCCTTAGCATCCTCTGATACAACTGCAATGTCCTTCTTGTCAACCTCGATACCAGCAGCTGCGAGAGCCTCTGCGAGCTGAGCTGAAGTGATTGAACCATAGATCTTGCCTGTCTCGCTTACCTTTGCAGAAACCTTCACGAGTACTGAAGAGATCTTAGCTGCGAGCTCCTGTGCAGCAGCAAGCTTAGCAGCCTCCTTGTGAGCGCGCTGACGGATAGTCTCTGCGTGCTGCTTGAGAGCTGAAGGGGTAGCTACGACTGCATAGCCCTGAGGTACGAGAAAATTGAGAGCGTAACCGGACTTTACCTTTACGACATCATCTGCGTGGCCAAGGTTAGCCACATCTTTCTTAAGAATAATTTCCATATTACTGTCTCCGATTATTTAAGAAGGTCTGTTACATATGGGAGAAGGGCGAGAGAACGAGCTCTCTTGACTGCCTGAGCAACCTTTCTCTGGAACTTGAGTGAAGTACCGGTGATGCGGCGTGGAAGGATCTTACCCTGCTCGTTGAGGAACTTCTTGAGGAACTCAGCGTCCTTGTAATCAACGTACTTGATACCTGCCTTCTTGAAGCGGCAATACTTCTTCTTTCTAACCTCTACTGTAGGAGGGTTCAGATAACGGATCTCGCTGTTCTGTGCGTTTGTCTGTGCCATAGTTTATGCCTCCTTTGTTTCTGCCTGAGCCTTAGCCTGGCGGTTGTTTCTTCTCTTCTCTGCGTATGCTGCAGCGTTCTTCTCAAGAGCAACTGTGAGGTAGCGGATGATACGCTCGTCACGGTGGTACTGGGTCTCGAGCTTAGCTACGAGCTCAGGTGCGCCCTTGAATTCGATCAGGTGATAAAAACCTGAGGTCTTGTGCTGGATTGGGTAAGCAAGCTGCTTAAGGCCCCAGTCCTCTTCGTAAACTACCTCACCACCTTTGCTGGTGATGTAGTCAACGTACTTGGCAACCGCTTCCTTCATCTGAGCTTCAGACAAAACGGGAGTTGCAATGAAAACGGTTTCGTACTGTTTAACCATTGTTGTTTGTAATTGATTGTTTATAAATAATTTACAGTCCTTTCGGGGTCGTATGCCACCTCAAAAGGACTGCAAATATATGAAATATAATTGATTTATCCAAAAATTACTTCTTCTCAGGAACTTCGAGGAGAAGCTTCTTGAGGAACTCCCAGACGTTGGCTACTGACTGGATGCGTACGCGCTCGTCAGGTGAGTGAGGATGTACGATGTCAGGTCCGATGGATACCATCTCCCAGTTCGGATACTTGGCTCCGAGAAGTGCGCACTCGAGACCGCCATGGGTAGCCATGACCTCCATCTCCTTGCCGGTCATAGCCTTCCAGGCCTCCCTTACTGTAACATAGACAGGAGTCTCAGGCTTCGGTGTCCAGCCGTTGTAGCCGCCAGCAGTGGTGAACTCAGCGCCGGCAAGCTCGAAGACAGCGCGCATCTGCTCAGCGAGGTTCGCCTTTGAAGAATCGACTGCACTTCTCATGAGAGAGTGTACCTTGAGGTGGCCCTTCTCGCACTTGACGATAGCGAGGTTGGTAGAAGTCTCGGTAAGGCCTTTCATCGAGTCGCTCATACGGATCACTCCGTTAGGGCAGGCAACGATAGCCTTTACAGCACGGCGGATCACTGAATCCTGGATGTAGCGTGCAGGAGCCTTTGCTGCCTTCTCGAAATGGAACTCTGCGCTTGGGTCTGAGTACTGGTGCTCAGCCTTGACCTCAGCGAAGATCTTCGCAGCGACTTCCTTGGCAGCCTTTACGTTTGCTTCAGGGACGAGAACGAGAGCCTCTCCCTCGAACGGGATCGCATTGCGGAGGCTTCCGCCCTTGATGTCAGCGACCTTGACGCCAAGAGTCTCGATGAGCGGTGTGAGGACACGTGCGACGATCTTGTTGGCGTTTGCCCTGTAAAGGCTGATGTCCATACCTGAGTGGCCACCCTGGAGACCCTTCACGATCACCTTGTATGCTGCATATCCTTCAGGAGTCTTGTATGTCCTGTACTTGAAGTCACCTGTTCCGTCGAGACCGCCGGCACAGCCGATGCAGAGTTCGCCTTCGCTCTCTGAATCGAGGTTAAGGAAGATGTCGCCATTGAAAAGACCTGGTTTGAGTGCGTCTGCACCTGTCATACCGGTCTCCTCATCGTATGTGATGAGAGCCTCTACAGGACCATGCTGGAGAGTATCGTCCTCCATCACTGCAAGTGCCATTGCGACACCGATTCCGTTGTCAGCACCGAGGGTGGTTCCCTTTGCGCCGACCCACTCGCCGAGGATCTCTGTCTGGATAGGGTCTGTAAGGAAGTCATGCTTGGTAGCGGCGGTCTTCTGAGGTACCATGTCCATATGGCCCTGGAGGATGACTCCGCGACGGTTCTCAAAACCTGGAGTAGCAGGTTTGCGCATTATGATGTTGCCGGTCTCGTCCTTGATTGTCTCGACACCGTGGTCCTTACCCCACTGGTAGAGATACTCTATTACTTTCTCTTCATGCTTTGATGGACGAGGAATCTGTGTGAGACCATAGAAGTTCTTCCACACGATCGTTGGATTCAAATCTTTGATAGTCATAGTCTTATGTTGTTATTTTATATTCTTTACCGTACCGGTTGAATTCCTTTACTGCACCGGGATCGAGCTTTCGACTCCGAGCTGATAGACAGGGACACGGCTCTGGAGAAGGATGTTCACGCCATCGGTAAGCCTTACCGAGCAGATCGCCGGAATCCTGTAGTAAGCAACCTTGACAGCTGCCGGCTTTGCACCGCCCTGCTGAGCGTCGCTGACCTTCTCCGCTGTAAGCTCAAGAAGGTATGGCTTTCCTGAGACATTGTCAGAAGCGACGAGGCCTTCCTCATCAGAGACGCGGAAAGCGACATAGCGCTGTGACTTTGCATCAGCTGAAGGGACTACGTCGTAGTTCATCTGCTGGATCTGTACGTCGCTGTAGCCGATGAACAGAGACATATACTCCTTCTCGAGACGGTTGATCTCCTCGATAGCGGCAGCCATAGCCTCTCCGCTGTAGGTCGCATCGGTATCTCCTGTGACGATATCCATCTTCTTCTCACGGAGATTGAAGATAGTCTCCGCAGCCTCCTTGGCACGTGTCTCGAGAGACTTCTCGACAACCATCTGCTGCTGTACTGCGACTGTATTGTATCCGCTCTCGTTCCTGACGTTCTTATAGAGAGTTGCTGACTCAGATGTAAGATTCGAGCTGACTCCCCTGTCTGAGAAATCACCCTTGGACTCAGCCGAGAACCTCCACTGGGTCTCAGCGTTTCTCGCTCCGCCGAAAGAGACGAGTCCCTGGTTGGTAAGGGCGAGGAAGGTAGTCTGGGTCTTGCCTGGTGTGAAACTGTACCTTCTTGACTGGTCCGCCTCTGCGTACGGAGCCATCTTCACCGCTGATACGGTGCAGTTTGTCTCATCCTCCTGACGGACGTCGATTCCGAGATACTTCTTTGCGAACCTGGCATACGGTCCGGCATGGAAATCCTCCTTGACAGCCTCCACCTCAAGAGAGATGACAGTCTGAGGAAGCGCGTATGAGACAGTTCCGACAGGGTCGGAGCCTGTGTAGATTTCCTGCGCCTTTGCGCTGGTGGCGGAAAGCACGAGTGCAGTCGCCATGGTCATTATTGCTATCTTTTTCATATTCAACACTTTCAATCTATTGTTTCCAACGGTTGTGGGACCAGAGGTAGTTCGCAGGATCCTTGTCGATGTCGGCCTCGAGCAGCTTGTAGTACTGGGCCATCACTGCGTTCGGGTCCATGGCTGCCGCATCGTCACAGATCTTCGTGAAGGACACCTCGTAACGGCCCTTGCCCGCACGTTCCATGCCATAGTAGAAGACCGGCATGTGGAGTTTGGCGGCAAGCATCGCACCTCCGTTCATCGAGAGAGTCGGCTGATGCATGAAATCAGGGACTTCGTGCCTTGCAGAGCCCTTGTATGGGAACTGGTCTCCGATGAAGATGTAGACCTTTTTCCTGTTCCTGTTGGCAAGAGCATATCTCATGATGTTACCGGATTCCTGATAGCCGGTCCAATCCGGAAGCAAAGCGGCTCTGTTCTCACCGATGAACTCGTCCCAGAATCCGTTCGCAAGTCTCTTGTATGTCACGACAAGGTCATCATTCTCTATGCCATGCCCCTCAGGAAGGCATTCCAGAAGGCCTCCGGTAAGTTCCCAGTTGCCCATATGGGACGACAGGACAAGAACACTAGGGCTGTTCCTGTATGCTTCGAGAAGATCTTCCGGGTTCCTGACGGTATAGAGTCCGGAACTGCGGAGACGCTCACTGTTCCCACGGCATCCGCCGAACCACATCGCCTCAGCGAAGATATCACCGAAATGGGAGTAGAAGTCATTGGATATCTGCCTGATCTCCTTCCACTTCCTTGTAGGGAAACTGCGGGAGAGGTTTACCATGACCACGTCCCTCCTGTACTTCATCACGGATCTGATGAACCATACCAGAGGACGGACGGCAGCATAGTGAAAGCCCAGCGGCAGCTTCTGCAGCGGGTGAACCAATGTCTGAAATATCCTTGTTCCTGTACTCATCCTGACAAATATAATCAAATTCGGTGCATATTCTGCAATTTTGTTATCTTTGTAGGACATACATACCATAAGATATAATATAATAACTGCTTTATACGATGTTCAAAGGTCAACCTAAAGGTCTGTTCGCGCTTGCGCTCGCCAACACCGGCGAGCGTTTCGGATACTACACGATGGTCGCCATCTTCACGATGTTCCTCCAGGCGAAGTTCGGTTTCAGCGCTGCTCTCACAGGTCAGATTTACGCAATCTTCATTGCAATAGCTTACTTCATGCCTGTCGCCGGCGGTATGCTCGCCGACAGGATCGGTTACGGAAAGTGCGTAGTCTACGGAACAGCTGTCATGTTCCTCGGCTACACCGCGCTCGCGATACCTACCCCTGCAAACGCGGTCGGTATCGTAGCGATGATCGGAGCGCTCCTGCTCATCTCGATCGGTACCGGTCTTTTCAAGGGAAATCTCCAGGTCCTTACAGGAAATCTCTATGACACACCGGAATACGCATCCAGACGAGACGCCGGATTCAGCCTCTTCTACGTATTCATCAACATCGGTTCCATGGCAGCTCCTTCTGCTGCCACTGCCATAACCAACTGGTTCCTTGGCAAGGCCGGCCTCATCTACAAGGCCGACATCCCTGCCCTCGCCCACCAGTTCGTAGACGGCACAATCACTCCTGAGAACGTCGAGAAGCTCCAGGGACTCGCTTCAATCATGCCGGACAGCGCCGTAAAGGCAATGGACATGGGCACATTCAGCCAGTACTACATCGAGCATCTCTCGTCTTCATACAACATGGGATTCGCCGTAGCCTGCGTATCGCTCATCTTCTCGATCGCGATCTACTTCGGCTTCAGACCATGGTTCAAGCACGCTGACTACAACTCGAAGCAGGCATCAGCAGATGCAGCGCCTGTCAAAGAGCTCACTCCTCAGCAGACAAAGGACAGGATGGTCGCTCTCTTCCTCGTGTTCGCTGTAGTCATCTTCTTCTGGATGGCATTCAACCAGAACGCTTCTTCGCTCACATGGTTCGCGCGTGACTACACCCAGGCAAGTACATCAGGATGGATGAGAATAGGATTCAGTTTCCCTGCAATCATGCTGATCGCAGCTTCTGCATATACATTCTTCGCAGCATTCCAGTCTGAGAAGAAGCAGAGCAGGGTCATCTGCGGCGCAGCTACCGCGGCTCTTTGGATCGGAGCATATCTCATCTACAGAGGTCTTCCTGACCCATTCGAGTATCAGCCTCAGATCTTCCAGCAGTTCAACCCGTTCTTCGTTGTTGCGCTCACTCCTGTATCCCTCGCGATTTTCAGTGCTCTTGCAAAGAAGGGCAAGGAGCCTTCTGCACCTAAGAAGATCGGACTCGGTATGTTCGTGGCAGCAGTCGGATACCTTGTGATGGTACTCGCATCGAACGGTCAGATGTCTCCTGCCGAGCTTGCAGGCAACGTATCTCCGGATCCAGTGGTTCCTCACTACCTGATCATGAACTACCTCGTGCTTACCCTCGCTGAGCTTCTTCTCTCTCCTATGGGTATCTCATTCGTATCGAAGGTAGCGCCTCCTCAGTACAAGGGTCTCATGATGGGGTGCTGGTTCGCAGCCACCGCTATCGGCAACTACCTCAGCTCAATCCCGGCCCTCCTCTGGGAGAAAGTTCCACTCTGGGCCAACTGGACCATCCTCGCAGCTCTCTGTCTCGTAGCGACGATCATCATGTTCGCTCTTCTCAAGAAAATCGAGGCGGCAACTGAAGAATAATACAAAAAAAACAGATATCAGTTATGTTCAAAGGTCAACCAAAAGGTTTGTTCGCCCTCGCACTCGCCAACACCGGTGAGCGCTTCGGCTACTACACAATGCTCGCCATCCTCGCACTGCTCATGCAGGCAAGGTTCGGATGGGACGAGGCAGCCGCAGGACAGGTCTATGCGATCTTCCTCGCAGGCGTATACTTCATGCCTCTCGTAGGTGGTATCCTCGCTGACAAGCTCGGATACGGAAAGTGTGTCACCGTCGGCATCTCCGTGATGTTCCTCGGATACCTCGCCCTTGCTCTTCCTGCAGGCAACGGTCTCGCAGCAAAGCTCATCATGTTTGGCGGCCTTGCTCTCGTAGCAGCAGGTACAGGTCTCTTCAAGGGTAACCTCCAGGTACTCGTCGGAAACCTCTATGACGATCCAAAGTATTCCGCTAAGCGTGACTCTGCTTTCAGTCTCTTCTACATGGCCATCAACATCGGTGCGATGTTCGCTCCTTCAATGGCAAAGAAGATCACCGAGGTGACCCTCGCGAAGCAGGGCTTCGTATATGACGCCGCATGCCAGGATCCTGCATACCTCGACGCTCTCTCAGGAGCCTACGGTCTCTGCTTTGCAGTAGCCTGTGTATCACTCATCCTTTCAATCGCTATCTACTACGCTTGCCGCAACTGGTTCAAGCACGCAGATATCACCGCTCAGCAGGCAAAGGCCAACGCGGCCCCTGTCGAGGAGCTTACTCCTAAGCAGACAAAGGACAGGATGGTCGCTCTCTTCCTTGTGTTCGCTGTAGTCATCTTCTTCTGGATGGCATTCCACCAGAACGGTTCAGCCCTCACATTCTTCGCGAAGAAGTATACCAACCTCACAGTCGGCGGTCCTATGAGAATCGGCTTCAACATCTGGAGCCTCGCTCTCATCGCTGCTTCTGTCTACACACTCTTCGGAACATTCCAGTCTGAGACAAAGAAGGGCAAGTACATATCATGCGGCGTCACAGTCGCACTCTGGGCACTCGCAGGACTTCTTTTCGCACTCATGCCGAACCCAGTGCTCGCACAGCCTTCTGACTTCCAGCAGTTCAACCCATTCTTCGTTGTTGCGCTCACCCCTATCTCGATGGCAATCTTCGGATCGCTCGCAGCAAAGGGCAAGGAGCCATCTGCGCCTAAGAAGATCGCATACGGTATGCTCGTGGCTGCGCTCGGCTTCGTGATTATCACGGTTGCATCTGTCAACCTCACCTCTCCTATGGACCTCGGAACAGGTACACAGAGCATCCTCAGCCCAGGCTGGCTTATCTCTACATACCTTACTCTTACTTTCGCCGAGCTTCTCCTCTCGCCTATGGGTATCTCATTCGTATCGAAGGTGGCTCCTCCTAAGTACAAGGGTATGATGATGGGTTGCTGGTTCGCAGCTACCGCTATCGGCAACTACCTCAGCTCTATTCCTTCAATGCTTTGGAACAAGATTCCGCTCATGGCAAACTGGGCTATCCTCATCACCCTCTGCCTTGTAGCAGCTGTAATCATGTTCGCATTGATGAAGAAGATCGAAGCAGCTACAAAATAATCTATGGACGATACAAGGTCTCTGCTCATCCAGTGGGCAGAGACATATAATTCACCTGAATACTTCAAGGCGGACCCGATCGCATTCCCGACCAGGTTCGCCGAGTTGTTTCGACGAGGCGAGGCCTGCCTGGCCGACATCGAGGTAGCGGCGGTGTTCGCTGCGCACTTTGCCTGGGGACGGAGATCCATGATCGTACGCGATTGCCAGAGGCTTTTCGACGAGATGGGATGGAAGCCTTACGACTATGTCATGCGTGGCGGATGGAAGGACGACCCGGTCAGCATACACCGCACCGTCAAGTGGAGCGAAGTCGCTGCGATATGCGGGAGACTGAAGTCGATATATGAGGCCATACCGTCGCTGGAACCGTTCACGCAGGAGGATTTCAGGACGAAGGTCTATGGTCAGAAGAGCGACAGGAAGGCTCCGGACAAGAAGATCAACATGATGCGCAGATGGATGGTCAGGGACGACGGGAAAGTGGATCTGGGAGTCTGGAAGGACAGCGATCCCGCAAAGCTGCTGATTCCGCTGGATGTACATGTCCATGACGTTGCGACCGAGCTCGGGCTTACCGACAGGAAGCAAAAGGACATCGAGACCGTCCGTCAGATAACCGCTGCCTTCGAGCCATTGTTCCCGGGCGACCCATGCAAAGGTGACTTCGCCCTTTTCGGCTACGGTGTGACACATCCGAAAGGCTGATCAGTGAAAGGTCAACGCCTGTCCGGAGTATATATAAGAAAACAATTCATAAATGATAAACAGCAAAGAGTATTACACAGACCTGTTCTCAACCGGAGTGCCGGAGATGGAACAGCTTATCGAGACCGCCCTCGAGGACGGTGGAGACTATGCTGACCTCTATTTCGAGAACACCTCCTACAGAGACCTCTACCTGAGGGACGGGAAAGTATCCTCGGGTGGCTTCCATGTGGATTTCGGCGTCGGAATCAGAGTACTCAAGGGAGAGAAGACAGGATACGCCTACTCGGAGAGCACCGACATGGCATCGCTCCAGAATGCGGCAAAGGCTGCTGCGGCGATCTCCAGAGGCATCAAGGCCGAATCCGAGCCCAAGCCTACTTTCCCGTTTAAGGGAAAGCCCAACCCAGCTGCCGACCGCTACCCGATAGTAGTGGACTGGAGAGGATGTACCATGGACTCGTTCGTACCCGTTCTCACAAAGCTCGAGTCCCTCATCAGGGCGAAGGAGAGCAGGGTCATCAAGGTCATGGCGATGCTGTCGACATCGGTGAGCGACGTGATGATGTTCAATTCCCATCTGGAGTTCAAGTATGAGACCCGTCCGATGGGAACCCTGGCAGTCTCTGTCGTATTCAACGATGGCAGGAGCACACAGAACAACCACTGCAGCCGCAGTTTCAGGATGGGAGCGGAGATGCTTACCGACGAGCTTCTCGAAGAGCTCGCAAGCCAGGTGACAGGCAAGCTCGACGACAGGTTCGAGGCAGTACGCCCAAAGGGCGGCAAGATGCCTGTCGTGATGGGAGCCGGTGCGTCAGGAATCCTTCTCCACGAGGCGATGGGACATGCATTCGAGGCAGACTTCAACAGGAAAGGACAGTCCATCTTCTCTGACAAGATGGGTACCAGGGTATGCCGCGAGGGAATCACCATCGTGGATGACGGCACGCTGAGAAGCAACCGCGGTTCCCTCAATTTCGACGACGAAGGTGTCCCTGCACAGAGGACTACGATGGTCGAGGACGGCATCCTCACATCGTATCTCCATGACAGGGTAAGTGCCGGATACTATAATGTAAGCCCTACCGGAAACGGCCGTAGGGAGTCCTTCAGGTACAACCCTATCCCTCGCATGAGGGCTACCTATATGGAAAGCGGCAACGACGATCCGAAGGATATCGTGGCCTCAGTGAAGAAGGGCATCTATGTGGATGAGTTCGCCAACGGACAGGTCAAGATAGGCGAAGGAGACTTCACCTTCTACGTCAAGCACGGCTACCTCATCGAGAACGGGCACCTGACCAGACCGGTCAAGGATATCAATATCATCGGAAACGGGCCAAAGGCCCTTGCGGATATCGTAGCGGTCGGAAACGACAGCTGCGTGGACAACGGGGCATGGACATGCGGTAAGGAGCAGAGCGTCCCTGTGATGTGCGGCATTCCTACAGTACTTGTCAATAATCTTACAGTAGGAGGAGAATAAGTCATGGCAGAAATGAAGACAATTCCGTGGTCAATCACTCCAGAGGAGATGGCCATAGCCCGCGAGTGCATCGAGAAGGCGCTCAAGGCGGGAGCTTCCCAGGTAAGGGTAACCATAAACAAGAGCCTGATGGACCTGTTCATGTTCCTCAACGGAGAACTGGACAAGGTCACACATTCGGGAGACAGGTCCATGGTCCTGAACATCTTTGCAGACGGGCGATTCGGTACTTTCTCCACCAACAGGCTGAGCATGGCAGAGCTTGACGACTTCATCATGAAAGCTGTCGAGACTGTGAAGATGCTCGCGGAGGATCCATGCAGGAAGCTGCCTTCCCAGGAAAGGGTCGCGAAGGATGCATTGACCGGGCTCGAGATGGGCAACTACGATCCTGCCTACGCACAGATGGACTCTGCGAGAAGGCTGGAGATTGCACAGAGCGCAACCAATTTCGCCAAGGCCAGGCCCGAGGGATTCACCCTCATCTCGGAGGAGATGGAGTACTCGGATTCGATATATGATACCTATGTAATTGACTCAGAGGGCACGTGCTGCCGCCATATAGAGAGCTCGTTCGAGATAGGCTGCGAATGCACCATCGAGGATGCCGACGGCCATAAGTACAGCGGCTACTGGTGGGATTCCTCGTCGCATTTCGACAAGCTCAGCACAGCAGACTGCTGCAGCAAGGCCCTCGGAAGAGCCGCCGCTCAGATTGGTCCGAAGGGCCACAGAGGCGGAAAGTTCAACATGGTGGTCGAGAACGAGGTCGCATCAAGGCTCATCAATCCTGTACTTAATGCCCTGAACGGTTATTCGCTCCAGCAGCAGAACTCGTTCATGGTAGATTCTCTCGGAAAGAGACTCTTCCCTGAGGGCTTCACCATTATGGACCTGCCTCGCGAGGCAGGAGCCAACGGAGCGAGGATGTTCGACAGCGAAGGTGTCGCAACTGTCAACACTCCTATCATCGAAGATGGAAAAGTGGTGAGATACTTCATCAATACCTATATCTCAGGAAAGATGGAGATCGAGCCTACGATCGAGGATTCGACAAGGGCCAGCATCATGCCATGGATAAAGGAAGGTGCTGTTCCTGAGGGATTTTCGGCAAAGGATATGATAAAGAAGCTCGGAAAAGGTATATTTGTAACCGGATTCAACGGCGGAAACTGCAATTCTGCCACCGGTGACTTCTCCTATGGTGTCGAAGGCTATGCCTTCAGCCGTGGAAGGATCACCAATCCTGTAAGGGGAATGGTCATAACAGGCAATTTCCTCGAGCTATGGGCGAATCTTTATGCAGCAGGCTGCGATGCACGCCGGAGCATGTCTAAGATAATCCCGTCACTCGCATTTGAAAATGTAGATTTCAGCGCATAAGACATATTATGAAAATTGGACAGAACAAAGTCGTAGAGATCAGCTACGCAGTAGAAGTTGAAGGTAAGATCGTAGACCAGAGATCAGAGGCTCAGCCTCTTGACTACATCCACGGAGCTAACATGCTCCTGCCAAAGTTTGAGGAAGCTCTCGAAGGCCAGGAGCCAGGATATGAATTCGCATTCGGAGTCGGTCCGGAGGACGGATACGGCGAGTACGAGAAGGAGAAGGTGGTGGAACTTCCTAAGACCGCTTTCATGATTGACGGCAAGTTCCAGGAGCAGGCAGTGAAGGTCGGTAGCATGATACCGATGTTCAACGGCCAGGGACAGGTCGTTCCAGGAATGGTCCTCGAAGTGAAGGAAGAGGGTGTGGTCATGGATTTCAACCATCCTATGGCAGGCAAGTCTCTCAATTTCACCGGTAAGGTGCTTTCAGTAAGAGAGGCTACCGAGAAAGAGCTCACAGAAGGTCTCCACGGCGAATTCCTTCCTCACCAGGGCTGCAGCGGCGGATGTGGCGGCTGCGGCGGCGGTTGTCACGGAGAAGGCGGTTGCAAAGGCGAAGGCGGATGTAAAGGCGAAGGCGAAGGAGGCTGCAACTGTGGTGGTAACTGCGGATGCGGAAATTAGGCAATGATGAAGAAGACAGCTGTCGTCATATTGAACTGGAACACCAAGGACTACCTCAGGAAATTTCTTCCTGGGGTTCTTGCGTCTGCAGGATGTGCTCCTGACGGGGACAGCAGTGCTTCAGACCACGAGGTGATAGTTGCGGACAGCGCTTCCACGGACGGATCCATGGAAGTCATGGCAGAGCTGTTCCCTAAAGTACGAACGATCGTACTGGAAGAGAACTACGGTTTCACAGGAGGATACAACAGGGCGCTTGCCCAGCTCCAGGGACAGTTCGAATACTATCTTCTTCTGAATTCGGACATAGATGTACCTCGCAGATGGCTTGGTCCGCTCGTCGAATGGATGGAGAGCCACCCTGAATGCGGAGCATGCGCCCCGAAGCTGCATTCATGGTATGAGAAAGACATGTTTGAGTACGCCGGTGCCGCAGGAGGTTATATTGACCGCTTCGGCTATCCTTTCTGCAGAGGAAGAGTGATGAAATCTGTCGAGAAAGACAAAGGACAGTACGACGGACATCCGAATGAAGTATTCTGGGCCAGCGGCGCAGCGCTTATGGTAAGAAGCCAGCTGTGGCACAGGATGGGAGGTCTTGACGACCGCTTCTTCGCTCACATGGAAGAGATCGACCTGTGCTGGAGGCTTCAGCTTGCAGGCTACACGGTCTGTGTAGTGCCAGGATCGACAGTACTCCACCTCGGTGGAGGCACCCTCCCGGCGACATCTCCGTTCAAGCTAAGGCTGAACTTCAGGAACAACCTCCTGATGCTGAGCAACAACCTGGCGAAGAGCTACGGGGCTGATATATTGCACAGGACAGGGAAGATAGATCTCGCTGCGCACAGGGGATGGAAGAAAGCGCAGAGAGTCATCTTCTTCAGGATGCTTCTCGACGGAGCATCTGCCATGGTTTACCTGCTGACATTCAAGCCGAAGTATTTCAGAGCGGTAATCGATGCGCACGACGAATACAGGAAACTGGACCACGGAATGAGCGAGGCTCAGCTCTGGGACTGGCTTTCATCACACGGCAAGGGCATCCACATCCATGGCTGGTACAAGGGATGGATAGTCTACGATTCGCTCAGAGGCACTCGCCAGATGTGGCGCAGAGTGCACAGGTTCCGCTCGTAAGTGAAAAAATACTATATTTGCGGTCATGAAGATCATTATCGAAGGAGCCGGTGAGGTCGGTTCACATCTTGCAAAGATGCTCAGTAACATGGGCAATGACATCACTGTCATCGATGCTGACGAGAAGAAGCTCTCGAAGTTGGCGTCAATGTCCGACGTGTCATCAATCCAAGGCCCGTCGTCCACCATCAAGGTGCTCAAGGAGGCCGGTGCGGGCAAAGCAGACCTGTTCATTGCCGTGAATCCATTCACTTCACAGGGAGTGAACATCGTCAGTGCCCTCCTTGCGAAGAAGCTTGGCTGCAGGAAAGTCTGCGCCAGAGTAGACAATGAGGAATTCCTCACATACGAGAACAGATATCTCTTCACTGAGATGGGAATCGACATGATGTTCCATCCTGAGAAGATCGCGGCAGATGAGATCGCTGACCTGCTCAAGAGAACAGCATCGACCGAATCCATGGACTTCGCCAAGGGCAAGCTCCAGATGGCTGTGTTCAAGCTGGAGGAGGACTCCCCTCTCCTTGACCTCAACATCATGGAATTCTCGGCAAAGATCCACAGCCAGAACACCCAGTTCCGCGTAGTTGCGATCACACGTGACGAACAGACCCTGATCCCGGGTCCGGACACCAGATTCAGGTACCATGATCTCGTATTCATCATTTCGACGCGAGAAGGCATACGCGTCATCATGGACTTCCTTGGAAAGAGCAACATCGAGGTCAACAAGATGATGATTGTCGGCGGCGGCCCGATCGGAGAGATCCTTGCCAATGCCATGTCCAAGGCCATCGACGAAGTCAAGATCATCGACCCGGACCTTTCAAGATGCGAAGAGCTCAGGAGCAGGACCGCGAGCAACGTTACCGTAGTGCATGGTGACATCAGGAACTCAGATGTCCTGATTGAAGAGAACATCAAGGCAATGGACGCCTTCGTGGCAGTCACAGGAAATGACGAGGAGAACGTCCTCGCCTGCGTCGTGGCAAGGCGTTTCGGCGTACCGAGAACGATTGCCGAGGTCGAGAACCTCGAATATATCAGCCTTGCAGAGCAGCTTGGAGCAGATTCAGTGATCAACAAGAAGATGATCACCGCCGGAAAGATCTTCAAGATGACCCTCAGCAGCAAGGTACATTTCGTCAAGTCAATGGCCGGAACCAAGGCAGAGGTCATGGAATATATCGTCTCCTCTGGGTCAAAGATCACCACTGCCCCGCTCAAGGACCTTGGATTCCCGGAGAATGCCATCGTAGGCGGTGTGATACGTGGTAAGGAAGCATTCATCGCAGTCGGAAACACCAGGATCGAGCCTTATGACCGAGTTGCTGTCTTCGCGCTTCCTGACGCGGTCAAGGATGTAGACAGATTCTTCAAGTAGAAAGAAATGGCAAGTTATCTCCAGATAGAGAACATATCTAAATCATACGGTCCGAAAGTGCTGTTCGAGCATATCGGATTCAACATCAATGAGGGCGACAAGATCGCTCTCATCGCGCCTAACGGAACAGGAAAGACATCTCTGATGAAGATCCTGGCAGGCAAGGACAAGTCTGACAGCGGAGGAAAGATCACCTTCCTGAAGGACATACGCATCGCATTCCTTGAGCAGGAGTATGAGCACGACCCAGATGCCTGCATCTTTGACCAGATCATGGCATCCAGCAAGTCGTTCACAGACGGTCTCGACGCTGACCATCTTTTTGAATACGAGCTCCGTGTACGCCAGCTGCTCACCAGCTTCGGTCTCAAGGACCCGGGAATGAAGATGAAGAACCTTTCCGGAGGAGAGGTCAAGAGGGTCGCACTTACCCAGATGCTCGCCAGCGAGGCTGACTTCTACATAATGGACGAGCCTACCAACCATCTTGACATCGACGCCATCGAGTTCCTCGAAGGCTATCTGAGCCGTTCAAGATGCACTCTGTTCATGGTTACCCATGACCGATATTTTCTCGACCATGTCTGCAATACCGTAATGGACATGGACAGGGGTAATGTCTATATATATAAAGGAGACTACCAGAACTATCTCGAGAAGAGACAGGACAGGATAGACAACTACAATGCGAATACCGACAAGGTCCGCAACATACTCAGAAGAGAACTGGAATGGATGCGCAGCACGCCATGTGCCCGCAGCGGAAAGGCGAAGTACCGCAAGGATGCCTTCTATGAGCTGAAGGAAAGAGCGGAGGACACCTACGTCTCCAAGCAGGTCAGTCTCAGTGAGATGAGCCTCGGTTCAAGGCTCGGATCGAAGGTCATCAACTGCAAGGATGTCAGCTTCTACTACGGCGGAGACTGCTATCTCAACCATTTTACATATAATTTCCAGAGATTCGAGAGAGTCGGAATCGTCGGAGGAAACGGAGTCGGCAAGAGCACGTTCATCAACCTGCTGACCGGGAACATGCAGCCTGACGACCCAGGTATACTTTCTGGTGTCATTGACCGCGGCGAGTCCCTGCAGATAGGCTATTACAGGCAGAAAGGACTTGACTTCGACGAAGACCAGACAGTACTTGAGACAGTGAATGACACAAGGCTTCTGTCACAGTTCCTCTTCCCTCATGAGATGCTGAACAACAGGATCTCTACCCTTTCAGGAGGCGAGAAGAGAAGGCTCTATCTGCTCACTGTACTGATGAAGCAGCCTAATCTGCTGATTCTCGACGAGCCTACGAATGATCTCGACATCGTCACTCTGAACGTACTTGAAGAGTACCTTATGGAGTATAAGGGATCTCTCATCATCATCTCGCATGACCGTCACTTCCTCGACCGTCTGGTAGACCATCTGCTGGTCTTCACCGGAGAAGGAAACATCAAGGACTTCATCGGAGACTACAGCCAGTACAGGCAGTATATGCTTGATTTCCAGGCTGCAAAGAGAAGCGAGGAGAGAGCCCGCAACGCAGCGAAGGCCCAGGAGCGCCAGAACTCCGCTCCGACTGCACCTGCGAAGAAGAAGATGAGCTACAAGGAAAGAAAGGAGTTCGAGCAGCTGGAAGCAGAACTGGAAAGCCTCAACGCAGAGAAGGCGGAGATCGAGCAGGCTCTCAGCGGCGGGACACTTGCCATGGACAAGATCCAGGAGGCGTCGGCGCGCTTCGGAGAACTGACATCGATAATCGATGAGAAGGAGATGCGCTGGCTGGAATTGTCGGAATTGGCATAGGCCTGTATGTCAGATTGGCAGAATGACTGCGATGGCAGATTATTTGTTCTGTCAGAGTACACAAAAAAGAAAATAAGATATCATGATCAAGAATACAGAGAACAAGGACGCTCAGGCAAAACAGGAGACAGCTGTTGAGAAGGAGCAGAAGACGGACAAGAAGGCGCAGAAAGCTGCTGAGAAAGCAGAGAAGGCCGCTGAAAAAGCAGAAAAGGCTGCTGAGAAGGAGAACGCTAAGCTCACTGAGAAGATCGCTGAGCTCGAGAAGGAGCTTGAAGCAGCCAAGGAGCTTGCCCAGAAGGAGAAGAATGACTATCTCAGGCTCATGGCAGATTTCGAAAACCTCCGCAGGCACAGTGCGGAAGACAGGATCAACATTATCGCGACAGCGTCAGTCGACACCATCAAGGGTCTTCTCCCTGTGCTGGACGACTGTGAGAGAGCAATCGAGATTCTTTCCAAGTCAAGCGACGAAGCCGCCAAGGAAGGCACGAACCTTATCTACAGCAAGCTCATGGCGTATCTCAAGACAAAGGGTCTCGAGGTAATCGACGCGAAGGGTAAGAAATTCGACACCGATTTCCATGAGGCAGTGGCTCAGTTCCCTGTCCCAGAGGAAGACAAGAAGGGTCTTGTATTCGATGTCGTGACGACAGGTTACACTCTTAACGGAAACATTCTCCGTTTCGCTAAGGTAGTAGTAGGCATTTAATTATGGCAGAGAAAAGAGATTACTACGAGGTGCTCGGACTCCAGAAGGGCGCTTCAGCAGATGAAATAAAGTCAGCATACAGGAAGCTCGCGATGAAGTGGCATCCTGACCGCTGGGTTGACGGATCAGAAGAGGAGAAGAAGAACGCCGAGGAGAAGTTCAAGGAAGCTTCCGAGGCATACTCCGTACTGAGCGACGCCGACAAGAAGGCCAAGTACGACAAGTTCGGCCATGCAGGACTTGGCGGAGGCCCAGGTGGAGCCGGCGGATTTGACTTCAGCGGCGGATTCGGCAACCTCAACGATATCCTCAACGACCTCTTTGGCGGTGGCGGCTTCGGTGGATTCAGCGGTTTCGGCGGATTCGGAGGCGGCGGACGCGGACAGTCCCAGCAACAGAGAGTCTACAGGGGAAGGGACATCCGTACACGCGTAAGACTTACACTCGAGGAAATCAGCAAGGGTGTAGAGAAGGAAGTCACTATCGAAAGGAATGAACCATGTTCGGAGTGTGGAGGCAAGGGTGCAAAGAACGCTTCAGACATCCAGACATGTCCTCATTGCCACGGCAGCGGACAGGAGCAGAGAGTAGTCAACAGTCTGTTCGGACAGACCATAACATACACTACCTGCTCACACTGCAACGGCGAAGGCAATATAATCAAGAACGCCTGCAGGAACTGCGGAGGTACCGGACTTGTCAGGAAGAAAGCGACTGTGAAGGTTACTATTCCTGCCGGAGTGGAAAACGGCATGCAGCTTACTGTAAGAGGTGAAGGCCATGCAGCAAAGAACAACGGAGTAAACGGAGACCTTCTCATCCTCATCGAGGAACTTCCTCACAGCCAGCTCAAGAGAGAAGGCAACAACCTCTTCTACAGCCAGGTGATATCTGTTACCGACGCTATCCTCGGCACTGAGCTCACGATCCCTACACTGACAGGACCGCAGAAGATGAAAGTCGAGCCAGGCACACAGTCAGGCACCGTGACAAGGCTCAGAGGGAAAGGTCTTCCTGCTGTAAAGGGCTATGGTAGCGGAACCGGCGACCTCTACGTCAAGATTCTCGTATGGATTCCAAAGAAGCTCAGCAGAAGCGAGAAGGAAGCGATTGAAAACATGAGAGCAAGTTCATCGTTCACTCCGGACCTCAGCAGAGACGACAAGGCAATCTTTGAAAAAATGAAGGAAAACTTCTAATTTTTATAGAATTGCTTGGAAGAAAGAAAAATAATACATACATTTGCAATCCGAAATAAAAAGAGCAACCTCTTACAAGATCGTTTACATAGGTAACGTTGCAGATTAAAAAAGATTAAGAAAATGGATTTGATTAAGATTGTAGAGCAGGCTTTCGTGAACGAGAAGGCTGCATCATTCCCAGAGTTCAAGGCTGGTGATACAATTACTGTTACCTATAGAATCAAGGAGGGTGACAAGGAGAGACTTCAGAAGTTCAAGGGTGTAGTTATCCAGATCAGCGGTAACTCAGCATTCACAAGAACTTTCACAGTCCGCAAGGTCTCAGGTGGTATAGGTGTTGAAAGAATTTTCCCTTTCCAGTCACCATTCATTGAGGAGATCGAGCTTAACAAGATCGGTAAGGTTCGCAGAGCAAGAATCTTCTACATCAGAAACCTCTTCGGTAAGAAGGCAAGAATCGCTGAGAAGAGAGTCAACAAGTAGTAGACAGATCAGACAAATACGGAAGAAATTCCGAAACGGCTCCATAGCTCAACTGAATAGAGCATTTGACTACGGATCAAAAGGTTTCAGGTTTGAATCCTGATGGAGTCACTAAAAAGACCTCGCTTTTGCGAGGTCTTTTTTTGCTCTATACTGCATCGAAGGCCGCCCAATGCAGTCCAGACAACCTGTGAAACAGACGGCAATTTTTACCTTTTCGGCTGCACGAGAATGCAATTATTCTACTTTCGGGCAAATACTCGTACTTTAGAATACCCGAAATATTGTTCAAAAAGGGATTAAAATCAGGAAACTCCACCAAATATTACATTTTATCCACCTAAACATGGAATTTTATGCCCAACTTGCGAACAGGAACAGTTTAGTATTTGTTTTTCAAACATAGGTGGTATAAATTTGCTTCAATTAAGGGCCGACGTGATGTCGGCCCTTAATCCATTTATGTAGTAAGCAGAGATATGGTCAGGTTACTCAGAAGCACCGTCGTCAGCGAGGACAGACGATGGCGATACTCCGAATTCTTTAGAGAAGCACCTTGTAAAATACTTTGGATCGCTGAATCCGATCTCATAGGCCACCTCGGAAATATTGATATTTCCATGGGAGCTGTTCGTAAGTATCTCTTTTGCGACATTGAGTCTATAGGTACGGATGAACTGTGCGATAGACTGACCGAAGGTATCCTGGATCTTCGCATTGAGAACGCTGCGGCTCATACCGATAGCCTTACAGAAAGTCAGCACATCCAGATCCGGATCCTTATATAGGCCACGGATAGTCTCCATGACTCTCTCGACGAACTTGGTGTCCTTATTAGCCACAGCGTTGGACACCGCATCCGTACTGGCAACCATCCTATGGCCAGCAAGAGCCTCATTCTGCTTAAGAAGGATCCTGTTCTGCTCCATGAGTTCTTCTGCTCTTCTTTCAAGCTCCAGTTTCTGGTCATACAGCTGTTTAGTCTGCTTATCGACCTCGACCTGGAGCTCCCTCTCCCTCTTCTTGAGTGAGTATGTCCTCATTCTGTCCAAATAAAGCCATACAAGGAAGATGAAAAGAGTCAGAAGAAGATAGAAAAGAACTGTACGATGGAAATATGGCTTGACGTGGATTTCCTTGGAATCCTCGCCAAGAAGATTACCAGACAGACTTTCTGCCTTCAGCTGAAGCTTATAATCGCCTCCTCCGAGACCTGCATAAGTCACAGATCTGTTATTGCCGGAAACCTTCGTCCACTCTTTTTCCAATGGATACAGGCGTGTATAGAAGACAACCGATGTCGGATCTCCAAAGGAGAAATCAGCGAACTTGGCAGTAAAGACCTTATCCTTCTGCTTGATATCAATCCTATCGGCATAAGCAAGGCTGAGATTAGCCTTTCCACTCTTTGCTTCAGTAAACGAGACATTGATATTCCTTTTAGCAGCTGGAGGAATACTTCCGGACCAGACGAGAGTAAGACCTCTCTTATGCCCGAAAAGAAGCGCCTTTGAAGCCGGGTTCATGAATACAGAATTGCCACAGTAACTATAGGCAGGAATACCCTCATAGCTTGAGAATGAACGGATCTCCATACTGTTCACATTCATTCTTGAAAGACCCTGGTCTGTACTTATCCAAAGATATTCACCGTCAGGGAGAAGTCCTCTGACCCTGTTGTCGATCAGTCCTTCGGATGTAGAGAAATGTATTGTCTTAGATGTCTCTATATCATATAGGTATAGACCACTGTCAAAACCTCCAAGCCAGAAATTGTCATGGGTATCGAAGACAAGAGTAACAGGAAAGAACGGCAGGGCGTGCGTTTTCAATTCACGGGTAACCATATTGATCCTGAGCAGACCGTCGCTGTGAGAGATCCAGAGATTATCATTCGAATCACGTACTATACATGAGCACATACGCACATTCTCCTGACACTTGACCAATACTTTCGATGCAACATCATAGTAATAGATGCCAGTCCGAGCAGCCACCCACATGAAATCATTGATACTGTCATACTCAAGATCGTAGATATCGTCAAGGGAAAAGTGCTCCGGAATACCAGGGACCTGAGTAATCGCCGAAGGATTCGCAGGATTCATCATATCCAGCTCGCCACCAAGGGTTCCAATCCAGATCATACCTCTGGAATCCTCAGCCATAGCGCTTATCGAATTATGCTTAAGTCCGGAATTTCGGGTATTGAAACCGTGGAAATTGTATGTTCCGTCTTCTCTCTGGAAGAAACCGTTCTCGGACGTACCGATCCAATGCCTGCCTTTTGAGTCGAAGAAAATTGAAAGAATCTGAGCATCAGGAAGGGATCGAAGATCATTCTCTCTATGTCTTACATCCGTAACACTGAGATGCTTACGTCTGAGGATCGATATTCCGTCACGGTCGCTTCCGACCCAAAGGTCCTCACCGACAGCCTTGAGGCTTCTCACCTGATTGCCAGCCAGCGCACGATATCCATACGAGCTGACAGAGGCATCGTAGGCATCGAATGTATCATTCACCGGATTATACATGTTCAGGCCGGACAGAGTGCCTACAGCTATGCTGCCATCGGAGGTTACGGCTATACTGGTGATCTCATTACTGAGAAGTTTATCATCGAAGTAAGACTTCGACTCCCCTGTCGCCTGGTCGATCACATAAAGACCATTGTTCGTACCGACCCAGACCTCATAGCCTTTTCTGACAATCGCATTGGCGCGGATTTCTTCGCCGAGATAGAGGAAACGATTGATGTTTGTCATCTGGAAGCCTTTGCCATCCAGATACTTGATCTTAGTGATATAACCATCTATGAAAGTCCAGACAGAAGCATCCTCATCGACTTCTGAGAGCACAAGCCTGAGATCGAAATTGCTGTCGGAGCATTTGACGGAATCTCGGGACTCAATCTGTCCGTTAGTCCTGAAAGTAACACGATGAAGGTAATTCCTGTTGCTATACCAGACAGCACCATCGCTGGTGCAGACTGGCGCAGAGCAGAATGCGCCCCCGGTGGAAGGTACGAACTGTTCTGCTATATCCGAATTCGTGAGGGTCTTCAGATCGATGATGTCAAGACCACCGACAGAGCCTACCCAGAGCCTGCCAAAGTCATCCTGCGCCACTCCGGAAACATAGTTATTGCAGAGACTGGTCGGAGTATCACTACGGAAAGTGATGAATTCCGTTCCATCATACCTTACCAAACCTCCACCATAGAGCGAAATCCACATGAAACCCGCCTCATCCTGGTATAGATCTACGACATTATTATACGTCTGACCGCCGATATCAGTTAGAAAAACTGATGAATAACTGCCGACCGACCTGTTCTGCGCATCAACAATATTCCATGAAGAGAAAAGAGCTAGAAAAATTAGCACAAATTTTTCCACCCGACACATCATATTATCCACTATACTCTTTTTTTAGTCCGTTTTCTCTTGCAAATATATAGTTTTTTGTAGATTTGTCACTATGAAAAGGGTTAAGTATCTATCAATTATCGCCTCATTACTGGCATTTTCCTCGTGTGAGCAGGGTTCAAGGGAGACAACAGGCAGTCTGAAAGACTGTTATAAGGATTCTTTCCTGATCGGAACCTGCGTTGACAACCACCTTGTAAACGGCAGAAGCCCCGAAGACGAGGAGATTCTACACAGGCACTTCAATGCAATCACTGCAGAAAACGACATGAAACCGGAGTCAATCCATCCGAAGCCTGATGTATGGAACTTCAAGAGGAGCGATGAATTTGTACAGTTCGGACTCGACCATAACATGTGGAAGCTTGGACATGCCCTTGTATGGCATAATCAGACCCCTTCATTCTTCTGGTTCCACGAAGACGGCACGCCGAAGACCAAACCGGAGCTGATAGAGACCATGAGGTCCTACATCGAGACCGTAGCAGGCAGATATGCAGGAAAGATCGACGCCTGGGACGTTGTCATAGAGATTATCGGTGAGCAGGGAGAATACAGGAATCTCGGATGGGTCAAGGCCTTTGACGGCGACGGATACGAGGTCGTCAAGAATGCATTCACATTCGCAAGCCAGTACGCACCAGAGGCAGAATTGTACTACAGCGACTTCAACGTATGGAGAAGAAGCCATCTCGACGGTATCGTATCGATGGTAAAGAGGCTTCAAAAGGACGGTGTCAGGATCGACGGCGTCGGGATTCAGGGTCACTGGGGGCTTAACTACCCGGAAGCTCAGGATATCGAACACGCGATCGACACACTCGCGTCGCTGGGTCTTAAAGTATCCATCGGCGAGCTTGACATCGACGTTCTCCCGCTTACCAAGGAAGGCCAGGTCATCGGAAAGTGTCTCCAGGAGGCACAGTTCCAGCTCGAAGAGTTCAAGACGTACCTCGATCCATACAGAGACGGACTTCCAGAAGACGTAGCCAAGGAGCTGGATGCACGGTTCGAGGAACTGTTCCGCATCTTCTACAAGCACAGGAACCAGATAGAACGAGTATCTTTCTGGGGACTTACCGACGATAAATCCTGGAAGAACGGATACCCTATCCCTAACAGGACAAACTATCCGCTTCTGTTCAACAGAGACCACAGCGCAAAGCCAGCGCTTAATGCACTGCTTGGAATCCCAGAATAACAAGACCAGACTATACCATGAAAAGAAACATCAGACTCATCATTGTCGCAATCATCGCCATGATGTCATTGTCTTCCTGCGCCAGCATGCTTCCAGCACGCTTTGACGCACTTGCAACCAACGTTGAGCGACATGGCGACAACTACACTATCCACCAGTGGGAAAGAAAGAATGACAAGTTCAAGGCTCTTTGCCATGAGTACAGAGAGCACTTCACAGAATACACCCGCTCAGAAAGAAGCCGTATCCACAATTCAATGGCTACCTATGTGAAGAGCGCCGCAAAATCTGGAGTCGTCACTGTCGCTGACACTGTATCAGAGATTGCAAACCAGATTTCCGAGCTGTTCGAAGATGCCAAGGCATTCTTCCAGAGCCTCGGGTTCGGAAAAAACAAAGAATAACATCAGATCTTTGAGCCAGCGATCCAGACAAGGTCGCCGGACTCAAACACGAAATCTGGAGAAGGATTGGTTATCGGACTGCCGTTTCTGACGACGCTGATAACCATTTTTCTTTGTGATCTGAGGTCGATGTCACGCAAAGCCAGCCCGACCATTTCAGAATCATCCGAAAGAATATACTTCCTGATAGCGAAATCAGATTCATAGGACTCGGTCTGAGGCGACTGCACCCTCACCGTCTTCACAAATCTGTCAAGCTGATCTGCCGTTCCCACTGCTACCAGCTTATCATAAGGATAGACCCGTTCTTCTCCAGACGGAAGTTCGATGCTTCTGGACCCACGGATGATCTTGAAGATATTGACGCCACATTCCGTTCGGAACGGCAGGTCCTTCAGCTTTGAGCCTAGTGCAGGATAGTCAGGAGATATCTCCTCGATGACGGATCGGATATCATAGACAGACAGATTATCCTTGACAGAAGTAGTCACAGGGGCCTTTCTTCTATGGATCTCCTCCTTTTTGTTGAGATTCTGAAGGAACCTGGACTCTATCTTCAGCAGACGGTGATACGACTGCTTGATAAAGAAAAAGAACACCAGGACGGCAAGGAATACCACTGCGATGGCCTGCGCTGCGCTCAGCGTGAAAGAAGACGCGATGACCATGAAGATATAGACCATGCCTATCGCCATCTTCATCAGGCTCATGGAAAGAAGAAGCCAGAGATTGGCCTCATTACGTTCCAGGAGCTTATGGGACGACGCTCTCTGTGAGTGAGTCTCCATGACCATGGCAAGGAGGAACGGTGCCATCAGGAACAAGGTAGCTGAAACGCGGATAATTCCTGAGGCGAGCTGCGGCAGATCAGGGAGAAGGCGCTGGATCAGAGGCACCATGATCATTTTCGAGCCGAACATTATCGCAAGTATGACGACGCTGTACAGGCCCACACGCACCAGCTGGGCACGGACCAGGCGGACCCACTCGGCATGTTCATAGTCAGTATTGCCAGGATCGCGGTCAGAGGCCTCCAGACGTTCGATCATACGTGTCGGGAGTTTTCTGCGAAGGAATGCAGAGAATGGGGTCGCTGACTTGATCATGTACGGAGTAAGGAAAGTCGTGATGACCGACACTGCGATCATTACAGGATAGATGAAGTCCCTCATGACGCCCAGGGAGACGCCCAGACCGGCCAGGATGAATGAGAACTCGCCTATCTGGGCAAGCGAGAAGCCACAACTGACCGCATCGTCCAGACCTTTTCCGGAAAGCAAGGCACCGGAAGTCGAGAAGAATGACATCCCCACCAACGCAGAAATCGTCACCAGAAGGATCACGAACCAGTGGGCGGCAATGACTGAAGGATCGAGCATCATACCGACCGAGACGAAGAAAATAGCTCCGAAAAGGTTCTTGATGCTGCCGACAAGTTTCATGATTTTCTCCCCTTCCACGGTCTCAGACATAATCGAGCCCATCACGAAGGCACCAAGCGCCGCGGAAAAACCTGCAGTCTGTGCTATCATCACCATTCCGAAGCACAGACCTATGCTTATGATGAGCAGAATCTCATCTGTCATATACTTATGGGCTTTCTGGAGGGCCGTCGGGATTACATAGATACCTACCAGGAACCACAGGATGATGCAGAAAAGCAGTTTTCCTATACCTTTCACGGTCTCTATGCCCGAGAAAGTATGGGAAACGGCCATCGTCGACAGGACGACCATCAGAAGAATGGCGATAAGGTCCTGCACGACAAGAGTTCCGAAGACCGTCGATGCATATGAGGAGTTCTTCAGGCCAAGGTCGTCATAGGCCTTGATCACTATGGCCGTCGACGACATCGAGAGCATTCCTCCAAGGAATACACTTTCCATGGTCGCCCAGCCCATGGCCTGTCCCAGCATGATTCCAAGGCACATCATTCCGAGGCATTGGCAACCGGCCATGACAAGTCCCGTGCTTCCTACTTTGAGCAGTTTCTTGAATGAGAACTCCAGACCGAGGGCGAAGAGAAGGAAGATGATACCGATCTGCGACCACTGGTCTACGGATTCTGTGCTCGTAATGCCCGGAAAGAAGCCGACATAGGGGCCCACGAGGAAGCCGGCCACGATATATCCAAGGATAAGTGGCTGCTTCAGGGCTCGCGATATGATGGTGAAGACTCCGGCGGAGATAAGAATGACCGCAAGGTCGTGCACCAGGTTCAATTCTTCTGTCATGACTATGGTCAAATGTCACGCAATATTACTATTTTTGTAAGGAATCTGCAAATCCACAAAGCACATGCAGACAACTGTAACAACCGACAAGATGAATAACAACAACATCCCAGTACTTCTCCTTACAGGATACCTTGGAAGCGGGAAGACAACACTTCTGAACAGGATTCTGTCCAACAGACGCGGAATCAAGTTCGCTGTGATAGTAAACGATATCGGCGAGGTCAACATCGATGCGGACCTCATCCAGAAAGGAGGAATCGTAGACAAGAAAGACGACAGTCTCGTCGCACTTGAGAACGGCTGTATATGCTGTACTCTCAAGATGGATCTCGTAGAGCAGCTTTCAGAGATCAGCCGCATGGGCAAATTCGACTACATCGTCATCGAGGCCAGCGGAATATGCGAGCCTGCGCCTATCGCCCAGACCATCTGCTCATTCCCTCAGCTCGGTCCGAAATACGACGACGGAAGTCCTATGCCAGTGCTGGACTGCATCGTGACCGTTGTCGACGCGCTCAGACTCCAGAGCGAGTTCGCGTGCGGAGATGACCTCACCAAAGAGCATATCGACGAGGAGGACATCGAGAACCTCGTCATCCAGCAGATCGAATTCTGCAACATCGTGCTCCTCAACAAGGCCTCAGAGGTCAAGCCAGAGGAACTCGAGAGGATACGCCAGATCATCAGGGCTCTTCAGCCTAAGGCAGAAATCATCGACTGCGACTACGGCGACGTCGATTTCGACAAGATACTCCACACCGGAATGTTCGACTTCGAGAAAGTCGCTACCTCAGCCGCATGGATCGCCGCCATCGAAGGTGACGCACATGACGACCACGACGACGATGATGAGGATGACGACGAGCACGGGCATGAGCATGACGAGCATTGCCACCATGACCATGACCATGACCACGACCACGACCACGAACATGATGACGAACATGAGCATGAGCATGAACATGGGCACCACCATCATCACCACCATCATGGCGAGGGTGAAGCGGAGGAATATGGTATCGGAACATACGTATACTTCCGTCGTCCGGCGCTGAACATCAACATGTTCGACCGATTCGTCTCAAAGGTTTGGCCAAAGAACATCATCCGCGCCAAAGGTATCTGCTGGTTCAGCGACGAGACAGACAAGTGCTACCTTTTCGAGCAGGCCGGAATCCAGAAGTCACTCAAGGACGCCGGCTACTGGTACGCAGAGATGCCTGATGAGAAAATCGACGAGATGTTGATGAAAGACCCTGTACTCGCCCGCGACTGGGACCCTGAGTACGGCGACAGGATGATCAAGATCGTCTTCATCGGTCAGAATCTTGACAAGAAACTCATCGCCGAGGAGCTCGACAAATGCCTTGAGCTGCCGCTCTGGATGTAGCCCTGACGCACGCAGGTCCCTGGCCAGCAATATCTTAGGCGTTTTCCTGTGGGTACAAAAGCCCCACAGGAAAACGCCTAACTTGTTGGCAGTCAGCACTATAGCAAAAGTCCTGTAGACCAATCCGACCCACAGGACTTTAGTTAATTATTTAATACTCAATTACTTGAGCGAAGCGAGACAAGCAGTGATCTTGGCCTCGATCTCAGCTGGAGAGTAATCCTCCTTGACGAATGGCTCGCCGACGATGTGCTCGTAGAGCTCAATGTAGCGGTCGGTGATGCTGTTGACGATCTCAGGGGTCATCTCAGGAACCTTCTGGCCTTCCTGACCCTGGAAACCGTTGGCCATGAGCCACTCTCTAACGAATTCCTTGGAGAGCTGCTTCTGCCTCTCGCCTGCTGCGAGTCTCTCCTCGTAGCCTTCAGCGTAGAAGTATCTTGAAGAGTCAGGTGTGTGGATCTCGTCCATGAGGTAGATGACACCGTCCTTCTTTCCGAACTCGTACTTTGTGTCGACAAGGATGAGGCCCTGCTTTGCAGCGATCTCAGTTCCTCTCTGGAAGATAGCACGGGTGTACTTCTCGAGCTGCTCGTAGTCCTCGCGTGACACGAGACCTGTAGCGATGATGTCCTCCTTGGAGATGTCCTCATCGTGACCCTCAGCTGCCTTTGTAGTAGGAGTGATGATAGGCTCTGGGAATTTCTGGTTCTCAACCATGCCATCTGGCATAGGTACTCCGCATATTTCTCTCTTTCCTGCCTTGTACTCTCTCCATGCGTGGCCTGAGAGATAACCTCTGATGACCATCTCAACCTTGAATGGCTCGCACTTGTAGCCTACAGTCACTGAAGGAGAAGGTACTGCGACTTTCCAGTTAGGAAGGATGTCTGCTGTCGCATCGAGGAACTTCGCTGCGATCTGGTTGAGTACCTGACCCTTGTAAGGAATGCCCTCAGGAAGGACTACGTCGAACGCAGAGATTCTGTCTGAAACGACCATAACAAGGTATTTGCCTGCGTCGTACACGTCACGAACCTTGCCAACATACTTTCCGGCCTGGCCTGGGAAAGTGAAATCTGTCTTTACGATTGCTTTCATTTATGATATTTAATTACTTTCATTCAAAGACGGCTCAGAAGCCTAAGCGAAGCTGTATTCGACGCAAATTTAGTCATAAAAAACAAAATTAATCGTATATTTGTCTACGATTTCGCGGAATTAGCTCAGTTGGTAGAGCGTTGGCTTCCCAAGCCGAAGGTCGCGGGTTCGAACCCCGTATTCCGCTCCAAGTCCGGATTCTCCGGAAACAGTAAACAATCTACCATGAACAGACAAATCAGACTATTCGCACTGAGCGCCATCGCTCTCATGTGCGTCGTATCATGTGCCAGGTACAAGTACGAGACCGTAGCTGGCGACCCGATGGGAACTAAGATCTACACCCTTGAGAACGGGCTCAAGGTCTACATGTCAGTAAACAAAGAGACTCCGAGGATACAGGCGAACATCGCAGTGAGGGTCGGCGGAAAGAACGACCCTTCCGACAATACCGGACTCGCCCACTACCTTGAGCACATCATGTTCAAGGGCAGCGAGAACTTCGGCACGACAGACTATGCCGCAGAGAAGCCTCTTCTTGACCAGATCCAGGCCCTCTACGACGTCTACAGGACTAAGACCGACCCGATCGAGAGGGAATTCATATACCATCAGATAGACTCCATCAGCTACGAAGCTTCGAAGATCGCAATCGCCAACGAGTACGACAAGCTCATGTCACTCATCGGATCGCAGGGCTCCAACGCCTATACCTCCAACGACGTGACCTGCTACATCGAGAACATTCCTTCCAACCAGGTCGAGAACTGGGCCAGGATACAGGCCGACAGGTTCAAGAACATGGTAGTCAGAGGTTTCCACACAGAGCTCGAGGCCGTCTATGAGGAGTTCAACATGGGCCTCACATCAGACTCAGAGAAAGCTCTCACTGCCGTTGACTCGGTACTATTCCCTAGCCACCCATACGGCACACAGACCGTCATCGGAACCCAGGACCACCTCAAGAACCCCGACATCAGCGCAATTCTCAGGCAGAAGGCCACATATTACGTTCCTAACAACTGCGCCATATGCCTTGCCGGCGACTTCGACCCTGACGAGATGGTAGCAATCATCGAGAAGTACTTCGGTGACTGGAAACCTAATCCTGACATCCCTGAGCTCAAGATAGCAGAGGAAGCGCCTATCACATCCCCTGTCATCAAGCATGTCTATGGCAACGACGCCGAGTTCGCATTCATCTCGTGGAGATACCCAGGCAGCAAGTTCCCTGAAAGCGAGATATCTGACATCGTCAGCATGGTTCTCTACAACGGCATGGCCGGTCTCATCGACCTTGACATAAACCAGCAGCAGAAGATGCTCGGCGCATTTGCCGAGAACTATACAAGGACTGACCATGGTGAGTTCATCATCGAAGGCATGCCTCAGGACGGTCAGAGCCTTGACGAGGTACGCGACATCATCCTCGCGGAAGTTGCCAGACTCCGTAACGGAGACTTCGACGAGAGCCTCGTGGCATCTGCCATCAGCAACTACAAGCTTTCTGACATGAGACAGCTCGAGAGAAACAGCTCGAGGGCAGGCAAGTTCGTGGAGTCATTCATCTCTCTTCACGACTGGAAGGACGACGTGCATCAGACCGACCGCATCAGTGCCATCACAAAGGCAGACGTGGTCGCTTGGGCAAACAAGTACCTCGGCGGAAACAGCTATGCAGCAGCGTACAAGCACATCGGAGCAGACCCTGGCATCAACAAGATCCAGGCTCCGAAGATCACTCCTATCGAGACCAACCGCGACAAGCAGAGCGCTTTCCTTGCCGAATTCCAGAATTCGGAGGTCAAGCCGATCGAGCCTGTGTTCGTGGACTACTCAAAGGACATGTCCAAGTTCGACGCAAAGGGTGTCGAGGTCCTCTACAAGAAGAATGAGCTGAACGGCATCTCCCAGGTCAGCTTCATCTTCGACAAGGGTCTTGTCAACGATCCTGCACTTGAAATAGCCTTCTCATATCTTGACTACCTCGGAACAGCCGATATGAGCGCTGAGGAATTCGCACAGGACATGTACTCACTGGCATGCAACTTCAGCTGCCGCGTCTCAGACGACAGGACTGTGCTCTCGGTCTCAGGTCTTGACGAGAACCTCGGAAAGGCCATCGACCTTGTAGAGAGCCTCATCCTCAACGCTGAGGCCGACGATGATGTGCTCGCAGGTCTGAAGGAAGACTACCTCAAGCAGAGACACGACGAGAAGCTCAGCATGAGCTCATGCTATTCAGCGCTTGAGTCATATATCTATTATGGTCCTGACTATGTGAAGAAGACCGTGCTGGGCGACTCTCAGCTGGCTGCTCTTACATCCGAGGAGCTCCTCAGCAAGATCCGCGGCATCCTCGGATACCAGCACACCATCCTCTATTATGGACCTCAGAGCGAGGATGGAGCAAAGGCCCTCATCGCACAGCACCATGACATAGGTGACAGCCTTATCCCTCTCGAGAGGGCACACATCAGCCAGATGGTGACCTCGGAGCCTAAGACATACATCGTCAACTACGACGCCCGCCAGTTCAACTACATTCAGTACACCAACAGAGGCGAGAAGTATGATCCTTCCGAGGACGCAGACCTCACACTCTTCAACGAGTATTTCGGAGCTGGAATGAATACCATCGTATTCCAGGAAATGAGAGAATCCAGGGCCCTTGCCTACTCCGCACGCGCACGTCTGAACTTCCCTTCATATGCCGGAGACGACTACAGCTTCTACGCCTACATCGGTTCCCAGAACGACAAGCTGGTCAAGGCGGTCACTGCGTTCGACGAGATCATCAACGACATGCCTCAGGAGCAGAAGAACTTCGACATCGCGAAGAAGTCGCTTGATTCGCAGCTCCGCACAAGCAGAGTGACAGGAGCGTCAGTGCTCAACAGCTACCTCAACGACCGGGAGCTTGGACTGAGCGAGCCAAAGGCGAAGCGAATCTTTGAGAATCTCGAGAACATCACCATGGAAGACCTTGCAGCCACCCAGCAGAAGTGGATCAAGGACAGGACATACATCTACGGAATCGTAGGTGACATCCGTGACCTTGACCTTGACTTCCTCAGGACTCTCGGTCCAGTCCAGGTGCTTTCTCTCGAAGAGGTATTCGGATACTAGTCCTACCTGAGTACATATTCAGTGATATTCTTGACACCGGGGAGGCCATAATAGGCTTCGACGATATCTCCCTTGAAGAACACCTTCCTCCCCCGGTTCTCAGGATTGTCCACCAGATTAAGCACATTTCTCATCTCGCCCTTCTTCAGCTCGACAGAAAGGCACACGTCATTCGTCGAAGCTGAAGTCTTGCCGGAAATGGCAAGATTGGTGGCAGTGGGAAATGGTGCTTCAAACTGAATATGGTTGGTAGACTTGAAAGAGCCTACTATATAGCCATAGACCCAGACATCTTCTGCTCCAATAGATTTACGGGCAGTAGCAACGTCAATGGCATTGTCAGGGACAGATCCCGGTCCTGAATCTCCTCCGATGACGATGTCGGTTCCCGTCCAGTTCCTGGTCGTATCTATCGATATACGGATTCCTCCTACTCCGCCTTCAGAAGAACTCGGTTCCGGTGCAGATATGCCTACAGTCAGTATTTCCTTAGGTTCTAGCGAACGTGTCAGCAGATTGGACTGGGAGCCGTCGTTGTCTATGACAAGCGACACTTCTCCAGGCTGGAAATACGCTATTCTTTTCTCCGAATAGGAATACATCAGCTTGCCCTCCGAAGACTTCAGGAAAAGAGCTCCCTTAGGATACGAGGTCAGGAAGTTCGGTTCTATCTTAAGCCTCACACCTGAATTTACCTGCGAGCACAGGATGTCCACGCTTTCCACACCACCTGGAGGCACTATCACACACTGGTCGTCACCATAGACCGGACATGAGAAATCCGGTTTGCTGAACACTGACGAGCGGACTGAGATGCTGTATGTCCCAGCCTCGACTATCATCTTTTCCGGCACATTCCCGAACATGTCGTCAAATATCACCTTACCTCCTCCGTCTTTTATAAGCAGGTTGAAATCATTCGTGTCAGGCAGTTCGGTGACTGCTTTTGTAGCAAACTGTCCCTGGACGAAATGGATACGAAGACTGCCTTCCTTCCTGTCCCCGAGAAGGCTTTCGCATGAAATCATTAAGAATAAGGCTGACGACAGGACTGCGGCCATGGCAGTCCGGGCTTTTGAAAACAGAAATCCTTGCATAGTTTTTTTCGGCCAATATAGGATCACATCCACAAAGAGAGGGCAAGAATCCTGAATTGTTCCTGCAGAGCAAGGTATCAATTTTTCTTTACCTTGTAAACATCTCCTGCTTACCAGGTAAATGCAATCCTTTACCAAGGCAGAATAATTCCTTACTGCCTGACATGTAGGCAAAAAATAATGCGCGGCTTCGCATCACTGCGATACCGCGCCTCTTAACCTAAACTTAAACTATGAAAAACTTCACCGCAAATATGATGATAGTTTCCATCATTTGCAAATATTTTTTACGCCATGCGTATTTTTGCATATCTCAGTATCAATATCTTCTCACCGAAATCATCAAATCTGATCTTAGCCTTGAGGTCTGCAGGCGAACCACTTATTTCAAGGATATCGCCGTAGCCGAATCTGCTATGTTCAATTCTCATGCCTACGCGCAAAGACAAAGCTGAGACAGGGATGAAATCCGGATCTTCGGCCTTCTTAGGAACCTGTGGTTTTGGCGGAACAGGTACAGACGCCGGACGCTGGGTACCATGGGCCTGTCTCTGGACAGCAGAAGGTCCTCCCTGGACGGCTGGTCCTCTCTGGGCAGCAGAAGGTCCTCCCTGGACGGCAGGCCCTCTCTGGACGGCACCGGACCTTCCATAGGTATTTCCGCCCTGACGAGACTGGAATGCGCCCATCCTTGTCTGGCTGAAACCGGTTGCCCTTGGCATGAAATCGTCCTCCCCTTTCTTCCTGAGAGGGTTCTCTACGTATTGTTCAGCTATGTCCCTGAGGAAACGGCTTGGCGGGAACTCCACGGTCTTGCCGTTCTTGATCCTGCTCTGGCAGAATGAGAGTTCCACGGTCCTCTCCGCTCTTGTCACAGCCACATAGAAAAGCCTTCTTTCCTCTTCCAGTTCCTCTGGTGAGACTGAGAACGAGTCGTTATATGAAGGGAACAGGCCGTCTTCCATTCCGACCACATAGACATGTGGAAATTCCAGTCCCTTCGACGAATGGACCGTCATCATGGCAACTTTGTTGTCGGCATCCTCCTCATCTCCGTCGGCAGTGTCGACAGCGCTCAGGAGAGAGATGTCCTCAAGGAACTCGCCGAGTGTCACCACAGGGAGCTCGTCCTCTGCAATCTCCTCATTATCAGAGAGAAGCCCATCTGACATCATTTCCTCGACATAGTCATTATGACGCTTGTCCACGAAGTCCTTGACGCTGTTGAGGAGTTCCTCGACATTGGCTGCGCGCGACTGGCTCTCGACGGAATTGTCCTCTTTCAGGCTCCTGTAGAGACCGCACTCGTTCGAGAGCGTCATGGCGACATCATACGCATCTACAGTTGCCATGGACACGTAGGCCTTGAGGATCATGGTCTGGAAGTCCTTGAGTTTCTTTATTGCCGCCGCACGCAGTCCGAACTGTTCGAGATCCGAGAGATCGATCGCCTTGAGAAGCGGCATCTGATGGGCCTTCGCAGCAGCTGAGAGAGCCTCCACAGATGTATCTCCAATGCCTCTTGCCGGCGTGTTCACCACGCGTCTGAAGGACTCGTCGTCATTGACGTTGACGGCTAGCTTGAAGTAGGCCATCATATCCTTGACCTCCTGTCTGTCGAAGAACGAATTGCCCGAGAAGATGCGGTACGGGATGTTTCTTTTCCTGAGAGCCTCCTCGAGAGCCTTCGACTGGGAGTTCGTCCTATATAAAATTGCAAAATCCTGATACTGACCATGTTCAGAAGCCATCTTCGAGATGATCGAAGAGACGACAAGCAGTGCTTCTTCCTTGTCTGTATAGGCGTTGATGAGTCTTATCTTCTTTCCTTCCTCATCTGCGGAATAGCAGACCTTAGGTATCCTGCCTTCATTCTTCGCGATGACGGAGTTCGCCGCGTTCACGATGGTCTGGGTGGAACGGTAGTTCCTCTCCAGCTTGAAGAGCTTATAGTCCGGATAGTCCTTGCTGAAATTGAGTATGTTCTGGATCCTGGCACCACGGAAAGCATAGATCGACTGGGAATCATCACCCACGACGCATATGTTCCGATGTCTTGCAGAGAGTGCCTTCAGGATCAGATACTGCGAGAAGTTCGTATCCTGGTACTCATCCACGAGGATGTAGTCAAAGCGTCCTGAAATGTCCGCCAGAGCCTCAGGATTATGCTTCAGCAGGATGTTCATGTTCATCAGGATGTCGTCGAAGTCCATGACACCCGACTGCTTGAGCATGGTCTGATAAGCCTCATAGACATCGGCCATGCGAGGCATCTTCCTCTGGCTGTCCCTCTTGCTGAATTCGAGGTTCTTCCTGTATGCAGGCACTGTCCAGAGGTCATTCTTCGCAGCCGAGATGACTGAAAGCACCGTCTTGGGCTTATAGACCTTGTCGTCAAGGTTCATGGTCTTGAGGCAGCGCTTCACTGCGCTCATAGAATCCGAAGTGTCGTATATCGTGAAAGCTGACGGATATCCGAGATAGTCCGCATACTCCCTGAGGAAGCGGATGAACACCGAGTGAAAGGTTCCCATGAACAGTTTCCGGGCCTTCTTTTCACCAACCATGAGACCGATGCGGTCCTTCATTTCCGTGGCCGCTTTCTTGGTGAAAGTCAGGGCCATGATCCTTCCGGGATCGCATCCTTTCTCCAGCACATATGCAATTCTGCTGGTCAGCACACGCGTCTTTCCGGCGCCCGCTCCTGCCACGATCAGGACCGGTCCGTCGGTCGTCTGGACTGCTTTTAGCTGAACTGCATCCAATCCTTTGATAATTGTTCCAATATTGTTGTCCATAGTGTCGCGAAATTACGAAAAAAATGGTTAAATTCGCGCCTGGAATTTTCCATAGAAATTTGTATTTAATTTTATCATAATGTCAAACAACATCGTACTGAAACGCGGGTTGGACATTCCTATCAACGGAGTGGCAGCCCAGGAGACCGTCAAGACGGTTAAGCCAAGCGTTGTCGCTATGAAACCAACTGACTTCAAGGGTCTTGTCCCAAGGCTCCTCGTCAGGGAAGGCGACAGGGTTCTGGCCGGTTCTCCAGTGATGGCCGACAAGAATTGTCTGGACATCCTTTTCACATCTCCAGTCAGTGGTACTGTAGCAGAGGTTGTAAGAGGCGATAAGAGAAAGCTCCTCGAAGTCCGCATCAAGGCAGACGAGGCTCAGGAGTACGTCGACTTCGGCGTGCAGAACGTAGCTTCAATGTCAGCTGAGGACGTAAAGGCCCTTCTTCTCAAGAGTGGACTCTGGACTTCACTCGTCCAGAGACCTTACGGTATCCTCGCCAACCCTCAGGCTCAGCCTAAGGCTATCTTCATCTCAGCTTTCAACACAGCCCCTCTCGCAGCAGACTACGAGTACACTCTCGGTTCTGAGGTAGAGGCTATCCAGGCTGGTGTCAACGCTCTCGCAAAGCTCGCACAGGTCCATGTATCTGTAAACAGCGCTTCTTCAGCATTCGCTAAGCTCCAGAACGCCGTTCTCCACACATTCACAGGAAAGCATCCTGCAGGAAACGTCGGAGTACAGATCGCAAACATCTCCTACATCCGCAAGGAGGAGACAGTATGGACTGTCGCACTTCCACTCGTAGCAGCAATCGGCAAGCTCATCTCTACCGGCAAGGTAGACCTCTGCAGAAAGGTCGCTGTGACCGGTCCGGAGGCTGTCAACCCTGCATACGTAGCCGCTCTTCCAGGCGTTGCGATGAAGGACCTCGAGTCATTCTACGCTGGTGCGGAGAACATCCGTATCGTATCTGGCGACGTCCTTTCAGGCAAGACTGTAGGTGCTGAAGGTTATCTCGGTTTCTTCGACACACAGGTCAGCATCCTCAAGGAGGGTAACACACACGAGCTCTTCGGATGGGCAAGACCTCTTCGTCTCAACCAGTTCTCGTCTACACGTTCATACTTCTCATGGCTCTGCCCTAAGAAGAAGTACAACATGGACACAAACCTCCACGGTGGTCCAAGAGCATTCCTCATGTCAGATTCATTCTATGCTGACGTCCTCCCTATGGACATCTTCCCTCTCTACCTCACAAAGGCATGCCTTGCCGGTGACATCGAGAAGATGGAGAAGTTCGGCATCTATGAGGTGCTTCCTGAGGATCTCGCTCTCTGCGAGTTCGTGGATCCTTCGAAGAATTACATTCAGGATATAATCGCAAAGGGTATCGACCTGATGCTTAAAGAAATGGCTTAAAAGTTATGAACAGCATATTTGAAAAAGGCGGCAAGCTCTATTGGCTGCATTCAACCGTCGATGCTTTTGAGACATTCCTCAATGTTCCTGATACAGTTTCCCTCAAGGGTACTCACGTCAAGGATTCCATTGACCTCAAGAGAATCGTCATCATCGCACTCATCTCCACAATCCCTGCAGCTTTGTTCGGAATGTGGAACGTCGGATACCAGCACAGCCTCGCCATCGGCGCAGCTCCTGCATTCTGGTCTGACTTCTTCTATGGCCTCCTCAAGGTCATTCCTCTCTACGTAGTCGCATACATCGTAGGTCTCGGCATCGAGTTCGCCTCTGCACAGATCCGCAACGAGGAAGTGAACGAGGGTTACCTCATGACAGGTTTCATCATCCCTCTCATCGTCCCTGTAGACGTTCCACTCTGGATGCTTGCAGTCGCAGTCGCATTCGCAGTGCTCTTCGGCAAGGAGGTCTTCGGTGGTACAGGTATGAACATCTGGAACCCTGCACTCCTTACCCGTGCATTCCTCTTCTTCTCTTATCCTAGCAGCATGTCAGGTGAGAGCACATGGATCGCACTCAAGAAGGGTGAGGCTCTCATCGATGGCGCTACAGGTGCAACTCCTCTTTCATTCGTGAACGAGGGTCTTGACTCAGTAGCTACACAGTACGGCACATCGTTCATGGACATGTTCCTCGGTACAATCCCTGGATCAGTCGGTGAGACTTCCGCTCTGGCAATCCTCATCGGTGCCGTCATCCTCATCTGGACCGGCGTCGCAAGCTGGAAGATCATGGCATCTTCTGTCCTCGGTGCTCTCTGCGTAGGTATCCTCGCACAGCTCGGAGGTTCAGACATCCCTTGCTACTATCACCTCGTGATGGGTGGTTTCGCATTCGGTGCAGTCTTCATGGCTACAGACCCTGTAACAGCAGCACAGACAGAGTGTGGCAAGTGGATCTATGGTTTCTTCATCGGTGCAGTCTGCGTCATCGTAAGACTCTTCAACCCAGGCTATGCTGAAGGTATGATGCTCGCCATCCTCCTCGGCAACACCTTCGCACCTATCATCGACCACTGTGTCATCAGCGCATCTATTTCAAGAAAGGCAAAGAAAATCGCATAAGTCATGAATACAAACAACAACATATATACAGTCGTATATACAGCGGTGATCGTAATCATCGTATCTGCGGTACTTGCCTTCGCTTCATCTTCACTCAAGAGCAGACAGGAAGCCAACGAGAAGGCTGAGGTAGTCAGCCAGATCCTCACAGCCGGCAAGTTCGGTGAGAAGAGCGAGTGGTCTGCAAAGGGCAACGATGCCGTCCTCGCTTTCTACAAGGAGAACATCGCTGAGGCTTACACAGTGAATGCAGCAGGTGCAAAGGTCGCAGACCTCAACACAGCAGACGCACAGGTCTACACAGTTTCTGACCTCAAGGCTCAGAACTACAACATCAAGGGCGGCAGCGACGTATGTCTCCCAGTATACGTCTTCAAGAACGGCACAGTCGTAGTTCCTATCTACGGAGCCGGCCTCTGGGGACCAGTATGGGGCTACATCGGATTCGAGCCTAACCGCCAGGACATGGTGGGTGCATACTTCGACCATGACTCTGAGACTCCAGGTCTCGGTGGCAAGATCAAGGACGACCCTTCTTTCCGCGCAATGTTCGAAGACAAGGCTGTTGACTTCTCTGACGCAACTCCTTTCGCAATCGTGAAGGGCGGTGCTCCAGCAGGCAAGATCAACGCCATCGACGCAATTTCAGGTGCCACAATGACATCAAACGGTGTCAGCGAGGCTATCAACAACTGGCTCAACGCTTACAAGAGCTTCCTTACAGCTGTCGTTCCTGCATCAGAGGAGAACCAGCTCAGAGGCAGACTTGCCGAGCCAACTAATGCAGAGGAGGAATAATCATGGCAAATCTCAAAGAAACCATTCTCAATCCAATCACAAAGGGCAATCCTATCACTGTCCTCGTCCTTGGTATCTGCTCCTCACTCGCTGTAACAGTCGAGCTCAAGGGAGCATTCGTAATGGCACTTTCAGTAATCGCAGTGACAGGACTTTCAAGCCTTGTAGTATCACTCCTCAGAAAGACCATTCCTAACCGTGTACGTATCATCGTACAGCTCGTTGTCGTCGCTATGATGGTAATCCTCGTGGACCAGTTCCTCAAGGCATTCGCATATGGCATCGACAAGCAGCTCTCAGTATACATCGGCCTTATCATCACCAACTGTATCGTGATGGGTCGTATCGAGGCATTCGCACTCGGTAACGAGCCAATCCCTTCACTCCTTGATGGTCTTGCAAACGGTGTAGGCTACGGAGCTATCCTTATCATTGTCGCTTTCTTCCGTGAGCTCTTCGGTTCAGGAACCCTCTTCGGTTTCCCTGTACTTTCAGCTATCGGTTACACAAACAACGGTCTCATGATCCTTCCTCCTATGGCACTCATCCTCCTCGGCTGCGTGATCTGGGTTCAGAGAAGCATCCAGAAGGACCTTCAGGAAAAATAACAGTTAGACAAGATATACTATGGAATATTTAAGCTTATTCGTAAAGTCAACCTTCGTTGACAATATGATCTTTGCATACTTCCTTGGTATGTGTTCATACCTGGCAGTATCAAAGAATGTCAAGACAGCTAACGGTCTGGGTCTCGCTGTTATCTTCGTACTTGTGTGCACCCTCCCGCTCAACTACCTTCTCAACAAGTACATCCTCACCCCTGGTGAGAACTGTATCTTCGGAGAGGGCGTTGACCTTAGCTTCCTCAGCTTCATCATCTTCATCGCAGTCATCGCCGCATTCGTACAGCTTGTCGAGATGATTGTGGAGAAGTTCCTCCCTGCCCTGTACTCATCACTTGGTATCTTCCTTCCACTCATCGCTGTGAACTGTGCGATCCTCGGTGGTTCACTCTTCATGCAGCAGAAGGATTTCGTCAATGTAGGTGAGTCAGCAGTCTATGCGCTCGGTAGCGGTATCGGCTGGTACCTCGCTATCGTAGCTCTCGCAGCAATCCGTGAGAAGATGTCATACTCCAACGTCCCTGCAGGACTCAAGGGTACCGGCATCACCTTCATCACTGTAGGTCTCATGGGTATCGCATTCATGGCATTCATGGGTATTTCACTTTAGGAGGACAGATATATGAATACAGTTTTAGCATCAATCATCGTTACAACTATTGTAACACTGATCCTCGTGGTGGCTCTCCTCATCGTGAAGTCTGCCATCACTCCTAAGGGTAAGATCAAGCTCGACATCAACGAGGGCAAGAAGGTCATCGAATGCAACCCTGGCGGAAACCTCATGGGTACACTCGCAGAGAACGGCATCTTCCTCCCTTCAGCATGTGGTGGAAAGGCTAACTGCGGTCAGTGCAAGATCCAGGTTCTCGCAGGTGGTGGAGAAATCCTCCCTACTGAGGTCGGTTTCTTCAACCGCAAGCAGATCAAGGCCGGCTGGCGTCTCGGTTGCCAGGTCAAGGTCAAGGAAGACCTCAAGGTCCAGATGGACGAGAGCGCTCTCAGCATCAAGAAGCTCGAGTGCGAGGTTATTTCAAACGACAACGTAGCTACCTTCATCAAGGAGTTCACAGTGAAGCTTCCTGAGGGAGAGAACATCGAGTTCAAGTCAGGTCAGTACATCCAGATCGACATCCCTAAGTACGAGCTTGATTTCAAGGATATCGACGTAGATCCTATCTATAAGGGTGACTGGGAGAAGTTCGGTTTCTTCAACCTCCATTCTTCAAACCCTGTAGATACCATCAGAGCTTACTCTATGGCCTCTTACCCAGGTGAGAAGGGCATCATCAAGCTCAACGTACGTATCGCTACTCCTCCATTCGACAGATCAGTTCCACGCGAGCTCGGTCCTAAGCTTCTCCCTGTAAATCCAGGTATCGCTTCATCATACGTATTCACCAGAAAGCCAGGTGACAAGGTGATGATCTCAGGTCCTTACGGAGACTTCCTTCTCCCTAAGAACGATCCTGATTCACAGCAGTATGTATTCGTCGGTGGTGGCGCAGGTATGGCTCCGCTCAGAAGCCACATCATGCAGCTCTTCAAGACTCTCAAGACCGGTAAGGAGGTACACTTCTTCTACGGTGCACGTGCACTCGTCGAGGCATTCTACCTCGAGGACTTCGCTGAGATCGAGAAGGACTTCCCTAATTTCCACTTCCATCTTGCTCTCGACCGTCCAGATCCAGCAGCAGATGCAGCAGGTGTAAAGTACGTGGCTGGTTTCGTTCACAACGTAATGTACGAGACATTCCTCAAGGAGCATGAGGCACCAGAGGACATCAAGTACTTCATGTGCGGTCCTCCTATGATGACCAAGTGCGTTGTCGATCTTCTCGACAGCCTTGGAGTAGCTCCAGAGAGCATCCTCTTCGACAACTTCGGTGCATAATCACCACATACCTCTATAATGAGAGGCTGACTGAAAAGTCAGCCTCTTTTTTGTCAATGCAGGAAACCTTTACCCATCCCGAAAAAATCTTTACCCACCTGGATTTAGTAAAGAATCCTGCATTTCGTTATCGGAATTCTTTACTCCTGACTTTCTGACAAGCCGCAGACATTAGCTTTGCCGTACAAAACCCAGGTGCAGAATGAACGTAGCGATACATATAGGAAAGAGGGACAAAGGTCGGAGAAAATCCTCGAGGTCAAGGAATGGATTCTGGCCCGACTTGCTACAACATTATAACACATTTTTCAAGGGCCCCATTCATGTAAGTACAATTCTGGCCTTTCTCCCGTTTTCCCTTTCACTTGTCTCATGCTCAAGGTCTATCGCACCGGAAGACACAGCATGTGAGATAGTACTGACCAAGGCAGCGTCAAGTGGAATATCAAGCCTTGACCTGTTCTATTATAATGACGATACAGAAAGCCGTCTTGACTCATACCAAAGGTTCACAGATGTCGGGGCAAAAGTCAATGGAGCGTCGCGCAACGGGAAGAAGACCGTTGTCGCCATCACAAATCTGAGGGAAGACCGATACAGCTGGTCAGACATCAGTTCTCTCCCATCTCTGGAGAAAGTCGTCGTACATCTGGACGAAGACTCCCCTTCTGAACCTATAATGAGTGCGGTAGCGCACATAGAGGCCGGAAAGCAGACATCCTGCAGCATGAAATTCAGGCCTGTCATGTCCGAAGTCGTCCTGCGCTCAGTACGATGTGACTTCAGCAGCAGGAGTTACCGCGACGCCTTTCTGGAAGATATTGAAGTATATCTGACAAATGTATGTACGGCCTGGCCGGTAGTCAAGGATACACCAGTCCACTCTTCCGACTATGTGAACGTCGGTCGAGCAGACAGCACTACGATGTCCAGGATGGCACATCCGGAATATATCTACAGTCACCCAGGAACCAGGATCGGATCCACGACGGTCAGACCGGACCTGCATTTCTTCTGCTACCCCAATGTCGAGAAGGAAGAAAGTCTCGGTTCGCCGTTCACAAGGCTGGTCATAGAAGGGACGCTTGAGGGCAAGAGATACTACTACCCTGTGAACGTCAACCGTCGCTCTGACGCCATAGGAGTGGAAAGGAACTGCGTATATATACTTGATATGGTACTGACACGACGCGGCACGACAGATCCTGACACTGCCGTAGACACCGAGACAGCGCAGATAAAAGTGTCCGTAGTGGAGTGGAACGAAAAAGAAAAACAATACGTCAGCTATTGAAAAGAAACAATATGACAGGAAGCGGAAACACCTACATATATAATAGAGGAATAGTGAAAGGGCTGCTCGTCAGCCTGGCAGCAGTGCTTCTCCTGTCCTGTGAGAAAGCAGGAGAGGCACAGCTGATCACTATCGTCGTAGATGCGCCGGGGGCAATGAAGACCAAGTCTGCAGACCCGGACGAAAATCTGGTATCTGACATCAACCTGTTCATTTTCAGCGAAGATGGTTATCTTGAGGATTTCCGATACCTGTCAAGAAGAGCTGTCGAGAACGCCGCAGGAAGAATAAGCATTCAGGTACCGCTGGTAAGAGGAATAAAGGAAAGCATTGTCTGCTGCGCCAATTTCGGGTATGAGATCAAAGGAATAAAGACACATAAGGAGCTGTCAGAGTACCGGTTCAATCTCGCGTATCCGGACGAGTTCTCGCGAGGAATACCGATGACTGCAGAAGTCGAGCGTATCTTCAAAGTTGACGAGGACGTCATCACGATCCCTCTTGTCAGGATGATGTCAAAGATTTCGATAGCCATGGACAGGTCCGAGCTGGACAGCGATGTGAGACTGCTCGTGAAGGGTGCATGGATAGGAAACTGTCCAAGGTCCGCCAGCGTTGCAGGGCCAAGTTCAGTGCAAGGCAACATGGACGTATTTGAGAAAGGATACATCAAGACCTTTGCGCAGGTAGACCAGATGAACAAGGAAGCCGCGCCCGGGATAAGTGGAGAAGCTAGTGTCTATATGCTTGAGAATATGATGGGAGACCTTCTGGACGACACGGTTGACGACCATGGCAAGATAATCAAAGGAGCTGTTGCCGGATCCTGCTCTTTCATTGCGGTTGAATGCGAATACTATTCTCCGGACCATCACACTAGACCAGGAGAATATCTGCTCTACCGTTTCTTTCTCGGAGAAAGCAACAGCAATTTTGACATTGAGAGGAACTGCCACTACCACTTCGTAGTCCAGCCGTTCGGGGACGGGCTCGGAGACAGCAGCTGGCGCATTGACAAGAATGCTTTGGATTGAAAGGAACGAGTATGGATGCTGTGTTGGTGTGGACGGATGTCGAGGCGAAGGAATACCGCAGGTCAAGGCTCAGCTATTTCAAGGACAATCCGGAAGAAAACGACGACTGTAGGCAGAACCGCGACAGGACCGAGTTTCTTCTATGTCTTGGGGCAATCCTGAGGAACTGTCCCGGGCTTAGAAGGATATCAGTGATATCCGCGATAAAGTCCGAAATGCCGGAGGAATTCCTGGAGATGAACTTCCCCGGGAGGGAGACAGACATCAGGACAATGGAATTCGCCGAACTGTTTGCAGACGGGATGGAAGGTTTCCTCCCCTGCTTCAGCCCCGTAGCGGCCGTCACTCAGCTATATAAGGCCAAATCAATCGAAGACAGCTTCTATCTTTTCAATGTAGGCTGCGTACCAGTCAGGGAGATGGATCCTATGAAATTCAGCAAAGACGACAACCCTGTCTGCTACGGGAAGTGGGAACGCAGCGATGCCATCTCAGGCACAAAGAAAGAACGCATCTTCATCCCGGGAACGCTGCCTATGCTGATGAGCCGCAGGACGATGGAAGAGTGCCTGACAAGCCATCCCGGCCTGCTTAAGGCCAACCTCCGTCACCATCTGGACAGTCCCCGTTCAAGGTTCAACCCCCACGGGCAGACAGATATAAGGCTGCTCATCGCAAACAGTCGGGAGACCGTCAAAGCCAAGGCTGGCAGAGGACGGCGGAATCATGGTACCATGGTCCTGAGGCTTGACCCTTGCGACGACCGTTCATTCTTCGAAGCAATTGAGAAAGCGGACAGGGCCGAGTTCATCGATACTGCCCCGCTGAAGGACTTCGACCCGGCCCAGAGGCACGCCATCATCGATTTCCTGTGTCATCTGTTGCAGATACGTCTGCCTTGAAGTATCGTTAATTTTTGTAATTTTGCATTATGGAAATGCAGAATACACCAGAAATTGATTTCGTCATCACATGGGTCGACATGAACGATCCTGCATGGATGGCCGACTTCAGGAAATTCAAGACCGGGATAGACAACAGCACCAATCAGTATTCAGAGGCCAGATTCAGAGACTATGGATTCCTCCGCTACTGGTTCCGCGCTGTCGAGAAGAATGCCCCATGGGTCCGGAAGATCCATTTCGTGACCTGCGGCCAGAAGCCCCAGTGGCTGAACACCGCTCATCCGAAGCTCCATCTGGTCGACCACAAGGACTATATCCCGAATGAGTTCCTCCCCGTATTCAACTCGTCACTCATCGAACTGTATTTCCACAAGATCGAAGGCATCGCGGACAGATTCGTCTATTTCAACGATGACATGTACATGATAGCCCCTACCACCCCTGAGAGATTCTTCCAGGACGGGTTGCCATGTGACATCGCGGCCTTCCGTTTCAATTCCGGAGCAAGCCTGTGGGCCAAGTGCCTCAAGAACAACGTCCGTCTGATCAACAGCAAGTTCGACAAGAAGGAGGTCCTCAGGAGGGACAGGGATAAGTGGTTCGCAGAAGAATATGGCAGCAAGAGACGTCTGACTCACCTGCTTCAGCCTTTCAACAGGTTCTTCACCCTGAAAGTGCCGCACAACGCCAACGCTTATCTCAAGCAGACATACGAGGAAGTGTGGGCTGAGTTCGGGAAGGAGCTGACGGAAGTATCCGTGAACAGGTTCCGCAGCGAGAACGACTACACCCAGGAGCTATTCCGCACGTGGCAGATCTGCAGGGGTAACTTCACTCCATACAATGTTTATAAGGACACCAGGATGTTCCCTCTCCTGACCAAGCCGAAACAGGCAGTGGAAGCGATCAGGGCCCAGAGCCACAAACTTGTCTGCATAAACGACAACATCCACATCCGGAACTACGAGATGGTCATGAAGGAGATCGAGGACGCATTCGAGTCGCTGTTCCCTGAGAAATCAAGCTTCGAACTATAAGAGAGAAAAACCTGTTTGAAAAATATACTATGGATATCAAGAAAGCGATAAGGCAGTGGGGACTGAAGCATTGGGGACCAAGGGTCCGCAAGCAGCAGATGCTCAAGGAGAAAGGAGCCGGGATCATCGGAAGCATAACAGAATTCCTCGAGAAGGAAGGAGTCGACTGTTTTCTCGAGTTCGGCACCCTTCTGGGCATGTACAGAGACAAGGATTTCATCAAGTCAGACGATGACATCGACTTTGGTGCATGGCTAAAGGACGCTCCTGTGATCACCAGGACCATGATTGCCCATGGCTATACACTCCGACGTGAGTACCACCTCATAGGAGGCCTTGGTATGGAGCAGACCTTCCGCAACAAGGAGGGAATGAACATAGATTTCTTCTATTATGAGCCGGAAGGCGACAATCTGGCAGCGTATGGATTCAGGAAATACCAGCACTACAGACACCACAAGGCGTCATTCTTCAAAGTATCCAAGTATATCTTCAAGACTTTCACCGTAGCCGAAGCGACCTTCAAGGGAGTCAGGGTAAAGGTCCCTGCTAACACCGAGGAGCATATCATGGAGGTATATGGTCCAGGATACAAAGTCTACGACCCTCACTTCAAGCACGGCGGAAACAAGACCATGTACGAATACAACGAAGGAGGCTTCGCCGGAGTGGGATTCAGAAAGGGAATGCCTACAAAATAAGGTAATGCCCGTGAAATAAGGTAAGGCCTGTGAAAAAAATGTAAGGCCCGAGAAATAAAGGAAGGCCCGGAAGCCACTATTCAAGACCCTCGTACCAAAGATATATCTCGTCGACCATAGGGACTGGGACACCCAGTTCCTGGGCTTTTTCACGGATGAAACGGAGTCCGAACGGAAAATCCTCCGTGAAATAACGGCTGGCAAGGTCCGGGATCCAACCATCCGGAGTCTGAACCATAGGAGAAAGAATACCCTTGAAGCCGCCGATCGAGCGGATCTTCCTTGTCAGAGACGGTGCATCGACGCTTTCATAGTATTCCAGGATCGGTTTCAGGAAACCTTCTGTCACGTCAAGGCGGTCCAGGACGCTGAACAGCTCCGCATCCAGTCTTATCAGAAGCTCAGAAGCCTCATCAGTCCATTCCTCATAGAACAGGAACTGCCTGTCATATACGACGCCAGGTTTCCAGTCCTTGAACATCGTATATATCCTTGAAGGATGCAGGATCGGATTGCTGTTAGTGAAGCTTGCCTCGTAATAGTTCTTCAGCAGATTCACAGGGCTGCCGAACATATCCTCTACAAGCGCGCGGAAGGATTCAGGATCATCGGCATTCTCCACTGCAATATTATGTGACTGCTTGAACCCCAGAAGATTAGCCTTATGACCGTATTCCTTTGTACGGGATATGAAAGGCACTCTCTGGAAACCCCACAACGGGACGTCCTTTCCAAAATACCTATGGGCGATGAAGAAGAAACCTGTCGAGCAGAAAACGCTGCCGACAAATGTCCCCGGCCTGACATGAGCTGCTATTGTAGAGAGCATCTGCTCTATTGAGAATCCCGGCAGACAGACCAGTACGACGTCTGCATCCGGAATGACCTCGGCAGGATCTGAAGATACCTTGGAAAGACGGCTCTCAAATGAGGTACCGTCAGGGAGATTCAGTTCCATGGTATCGCCCCAGCAGGACGGTCTTCTGGTAAGCACGTTGACCATGACCCCATCACGATGGGCAAGGAAGCCTGCGCAGACATGTCCCAGCGAACCTCCGCCGCAGACACACACAGTCACATCAGATCTCTTGAAAGGAGCCATAGTCTATCTTATATAACTTGCCATGGACGCGACGAGACGGTCATTGTCCTGGGCGCTTCTGACGGCGATGCGGATGAAGCTGCGTCCATCGAAGCCCTTCTTTGTCGAGCAGTCCTTGACAAGGATATTGAAATCCTTGAGCAAGCTGGCAGTCAGCGACTGCGAAGTCATCGGAGCAAGCACCTCGCACAGGAAATAGTTGGCCTGCGAAGGGATGACTCTGAGGAACGGTATGGTTTCCAGCCTTGTGCGGAATCTCTCTCTTTCTGCGATGAACAGCCTGCAGGCCTCGAAATACTGTTTCTCGTACTTGCCGAAAATCTGCATGTAGAACTCGGCGAAGGAATTGATGTTCCAGATCGCCACGTCCTTCTTCATCGACGCGATAAGCTCCTTGTCGGCTGAAGCCAGGACTCCAAGACGTAGTCCAGGAACTCCATACGACTTGCTGATCGACTTCATCACGACCATCCTAGGATGCGATTCAAGCACATGGTCATGGAGAAGGGAGTTGTTCTCAAAGCCTTCGCTGAAATCGACGAAGCTTTCATCGACAACCAGACGTATGCCTCTTTCAGCGCACCAGCCCTCCAGGTCAAGCACATCGGACAGCGGAATATAGTTTCCTGACGGATTGTCCGGATTGACAAGAAGAAGAGTATCGAGGTTCTTGTCTGCAAAGAAGGTTTTGAGGTCCTCTGCAGTATAGCTGAAATCCTCGTTGCCCGGAACGAATCTTACTAAAGACTCTGACGACAGACGGTTAGGATACTCCTCGAATGTCGGATATGTCACTCCTACCCTGCCCACAGAAGACATCTCCATCAAGGACTTGATAAGTTCCGCAGCCCCGTTTCCGACACACACGTGCGAGCGGGAAATGCCGAAGTACTTACCTGCAAGAAGCGAGTTGACACCCATTCCCGACGGATAGTTCACCAGCACTACATCGAAATTCGCCCTCATCTCGTCCTTCATCCTCTCTGTCGGGAAGAAAGGATTGACCAGATAGCAGAAATCCAGCATGTCAGGGAAACGCCAGTAGCCGCCGTAGCGCTTCTGGTATTTCGAGAGCTTGTCCTGCTCGGACGCAAATATGTTCTCTGCTATGTCCAGGTCCTGCACGTCATCGATCTCGTACCACTTGCAGTCTCCGATAGGCAGTGCCTTCAGGTCGATGTTGTCGAGAGAAGTGAGGATCCTGAGAACCTGCTCATAGTACTCATTGTTACCCATGACCTTGCTGTAGGCCTCAAGAAACGGTATATACTCGTTGCATGAGAACTCGCGGCTGAACTTATAGATATTGACAGTCTTGTAGTAGTGCCGGACATCCTCATAGCGGAAGCCGTTCTTAGGGACGAAGTTGAGGATCTTGTTATCGGAACCGATTCTGACCATGGTACCGTCCATCCAGGTCTGGTACTTCGCCACGAGGGCTATGTTCGGGCTCGGGTTGTCGACGGCCATCTTAAGGAGGGAATCCTCCACGATCAGGTCGGATTCCAGCAGAAGCGTGTCATCTTCCTCCAGCTTTTCCTTGGCCAATGCAAGCGAATAGATGTTGTTGGTCCTGTCATATACAGGATTCTCGACGTACTCTATCCTGAGACGGCCGTCATAGCGGCTGCCGATGTGGTCCATCAGCTTGCGTCCCTCGTAGCCTACGACTATCACAACCCTTTTCAGGTCCAGGGCCGAAAGCTGTGTGAGCATCCTGTCGATCAAGGTCACTCCATTGACCTCGATCATACATTTGGTATTGTTCTTCGTCAGGGCTCCGAGCCTTTTGCCCATACCTGCCGCCAAAATGATCGCCTGCATGTCTATTAACTGTGCTTAAGATATCTAGCTGTAAATGTATCGCTGCCCTCCGCCATGTCCTCAGGAGTACCCTCGAAGACGAGCGAACCACCATTGTCACCGGCGTCCGGGCCCAGGTCGATCACCCAGTCCGCAGCCTTGATGACATCAAGGTTATGTTCAACCACGACAATGGAATGTCCTTTGGCAAGGAGTGCGTCGAACGAGCGCAGGAGCTTCTCCACATCGTAGAAATGGAGACCCGTGGTAGGTTCGTCGAAGATGAAAAGAATCCTCTTTGCCCTTGAACTGCTCTCAGCGTCGTTCATCGAGAGGAAGTATGCGAGCTTCACTCGCTGGCTCTCGCCGCCTGAAAGCGTACTGCTGCTCTGTCCGAGCTTTATATATGAAAGTCCGACATCCATCAGCGGCTGAAGCTTGCGGGCGATGGTCTTCGCCTCGTTCTCACTCTGGGCACTGAAGAAAGCTATGGCTTCCTCCACGCTCATGTTTAGGATGTCGTCAATGTTCTTTTCCTTATATCTCACCTCCAGGATGTCCGGCTTGAAACGACGGCCGCCACAGGCCTCGCAGACCATCTTCACGTCTGCCATGAACTGCATGCCGATTTTCACGAAACCATCGCCCTGACACTCCGAGCAGCGGCCTCCTTCCTGGTTGAATGAGAAGAACGAAGGTGTGTATCCATTGATCTTCGCATACTGCTGCTCAGCCATGAGCTTACGGATGTCATCATAGACCTTGAGATAGGTCACGGCGTTGGAACGCGAACTCTTGCCTATAGGGTTCTGGTCCACATATTCCACCTGCGACACCCTGTCGAGGCTGCCGGAAAGCCCCCTGAACACGCCAGGCTGATCTCCCGTCTCGTTGATTCTTCTGAAAAGCGCCGGATAAAGGATGTCTCCGACCAGCGACGACTTGCCGCTGCCGCTGACTCCGGTCACAACGGTCAGGACTCCGAGCGGGAACTTCACGTCGATGTTCCTGAGGTTATGTTCCATGGCACCTTCGACCTTGATCCAATAGTTCGGCTTGCGTTTCTCCCTGCTGCAGCGAGGACGCTTTCCGGTGATATACTGCAAAGTGAGCGACTTGTCAACGTCTTCTTCCGCGACGTCTTGCTTCACTGCACCCTGGAACATCAGCTCGCCGCCGAACACACCGGCCTTCGGGCCCATGTCGATCAGCATGTCAGCTGAGCGGATGATCTCCTCGTCATGTTCCACGACTATGACTGTGTTTCCTATGTCGCGCAGCCTCTTGAGGACAGCGATGAGCCTCTCGGTATCCCTCGGATGGAGGCCGATGCTAGGCTCATCCAGGATATACATCGAACCTACGAGCGAGCTGCCGAGCGCAGTCACCAGATTGACTCTCTGGCTCTCACCGCCCGAAAGCGTGTTGCAAGGCCTGTCAAGGGTCAGGTACGAAAGTCCTACATCGGCGATGCAGCGCAGACGCGAACAGATTTCCTCGATAGCCTTCCCTGCGATTCCGCGTTCGGTATCAGTCAGTTCGAGAGCGGCGAAGAAGGCCAGGAGCTCGTCTACGTTCATGGTAAGAAGCTCGTGTATGTTCTTCCCTCCTACCCTCACGTACAGCGCATCCTTGCGCAGGCGGCTGCCCTTGCAGTCCGTACAGGTCGTCTTGCCGGAAAAGCGGCTGAGCATATATTTGTACTGGATCTTATACTTGTTGGCGTCGACCCACTTGAAGAAGCTGTTCAGACCGATCAGCGAGGTCTCCTCGATACCTGTGTCATGTCCTTCCCATATCAGTTCCCTCTGTTTCTGGGTAAGCTCACAATATGGCTTGAAGACAGGTATGTCGTATATGTCCGCCACCTCTACGAGATGGTCCTTGAACCATCCCATCTTATCGCCTCTCCAGCAGGCTATCGCACCTTCGTAGATGCTCTTTGCCTTGTCCGGCACGACCAGGTCCTCGCTGATTCCGACTATCTTGCCAAGACCGCCGCAGGTAGGACATGCGCCAAGAGGGCTGTTGAAGCTGAACATATATTCATCAGGCTGGCGGAATGTCATCCCGTCCGCCTCGAAACGGCTGCAGAAGCGCTGGAAAAAGACTTCCCCGGAAACGGTCTCCTTGCGTACGAACATGGCACCATGGCCTATGCTGAAGCAATTGTCGATCGACGAGCGAAGTCTTGTGTCCATGTCGTCCTTGTCCTGAGGGGCGAACGGAAGACGGACTCTGTCGACCAGGAGATACAGCTCATCCGGGAACTGACCGCTCTCGGAAAGCTGCATGATATCCTCGATTCGCACCATCCTGTCTGTCCACATCCTCGAGTATCCCTGTTCCTTGAGCGAGAGCATCAGCTCGACCTTGTCCTTCCTTTCCTTCCAGCCTAGGTCTGCGAGAAGATATGCCGAAACAGACTCCGGATCAAGCACATATTCAAGCACGTCGTTGACTGTATGGCACCTGACCTCGACACCACTTATAGGAGAATACGTCCTGCCTATCCTTGCGAAGAGCAGACGGAGGAAGTCATATATCTCAGTCGTAGTAGCGACAGTCGAGCGAGGATTGCGGATATTGACTTTCTGCTCGATGGCGATTGCCGGAGGAAGGCCGGCGATGAGCTCCACGTCAGGCTTTGACATCCTGCCGAGGAACTGTCTCGCATATGAGGACAGGCTCTCCGCGAAGCGCCTCTGGCCCTCCGCGAAAAGTGTATCGAAAGCCAGCGAAGACTTTCCGGAACCCGAGATACCGGTTACTACGACCAGCCTGTTCCTTGGAATCTCAAGACTTACATCCTTGAGATTGTTGGCTCTGGCTTTCCTGATGACTATGTTACCTTCCTGTGGCATATATTGTAATTATCAACACAAATATAACCAATATGTGACTTCTTTCCCCCATTTTTTATAACAAATGGTCCAAGATTGATAGATAATTTCGGCTCTTTATCGTAATTTTGAATATAATCCGGAATATGCGGAAAACATAAGACACAAAAACACTAAATAAATGAACAAGAAACTCTTTTACCTGATCGGAACAGCAGCTCTTTCTCTCGCGGCATTCCAGGCGAATGCACAGACGATGAAGCTCAACGACCTCGATTATTTCGAGAAGACCGGTGCGAACGTGCTCGTGTACAGCAACATCTACAACGGTGGATTCTGCGACGAGAAACTCGCAGGTCTCGAAATCATCCAGAGAGGCGAACGTATCGCTACTGGCGGTGGCGTACGTCTCATGAACACCCCTGAGCAGTGGGACATCTACGCTACCATGACCGACAGAAAGGTCAACAAGGCAGACAACAGCATCGAAGTGACCCTCAAATATGAGGACTACGACTTCGAGTACAAGCTCCGCGTGACCCCTAAGGACAATGGTACCTGCATCCAGGTGGTCCTCGACAAGCCAGTTCCTGCGAACCTCGTGGGCAAGGCCGGAATGAACCTCGAGTTCTTCCCTGCTTCATATTTCGGAAAGAACTACCTCGTAGACGGCAGCGCAAGGATCCTTCCTAAGTACGCTATGCACGACACAAAGGTACGCCCTGTATCTGAGAAGATTCCTCAGTACTTCGGTGAGACCACATTCGACGACAGAGGCCGCGGCGAATTCCTCGTTCCGCTCCCACTCTCTACCGGTCACAAGATCGTCATGGCACCAGAGGACAAGAACCTCCGCGTAAGCGTCACATCAGACGAGGAAGTAAGCCTCTATGACGGCCGTCTCCTCGCCCAGAACGGTACTTTCGTAGTACGTTCCATCCTTCCTGCAGGAAAGAGCGGCAAGGTCCTCGAGTGGTATCTCGAGCCAGACGGAGACCCTTCATGGATCCGCAAGCCTAACATCGGTTTCTCACAGGTCGGCTACACTCCAGCTCAGAAAAAGGTTGCTGTAGTAGAGCTTGACAAGAACTACAAGCCAGAAAAGACCGCCAAGATCCTCAAGATCGACGACAACGGACAGAAGGTCGTCGCTCTCCAGGCTGAGGCTAAGGAGTGGGGTGTATTCAACCACCGCTACAACTACGTACAGATCGACTTCTCTTCAATCAAGGAGCCAGGTCTCTACTCAATCGAGTACGCAGGTGTCGAGACCAATGCATTCCCTATCGACCCTAAGGTCTACAGCGACAAGTGGCATGCTTCAATGGACATCTCCCTCGTAGTCCAGATGGACCACATGGAGGTCAACGAAGGCTACAGGATCTGGCACGGACGCGCCAACATGGACGACGCTATCATGGCTCCTGCCAACATCAGCCTCCACGACGGTTACAGACAGGGAGACGAGAACTATACCAGCTACAAGCCATACGAGCACGTCCCTGGCCTCGCAGTCGGCGGTTGGTATGACGCAGGTGACTTCGACATCCAGCAGAACTCAGTAGTGACCACCGAGCAGGATCTCGCAAAGCTCTGGAGACTCTTCGCCCCTGAGCGCGACATGACCTTCATCGACCAGGATACACAGTTCGCCGACATCCACCGTCCAGACGGAGTTCCGGATGTAGTGCAGCAGGTAATGCACGGTACTCTCAACATGAACGCACAGATCGAGGCACTCGGCTTCATGGCAGGAAACATCGGTCAGCCACAGATGCACCAGTACCATCACCTCGGTGACGCTCTCACCCTCACCGACGGTCTTATCTACGACCCTACCCTCAAGCCATACGAGGTTTCTGCAGACGGAAAGCGCAGCGGTACCTACGACGACCGTATCATCATGACCCGCAAGCCTTCAGCACAAGGTGTCATGGGCGCTATCATCGGTCTTGCATCCGCTTATCCAGTGCTCAAGGACTACTACCCTGTCGAGGCTAACAGGTCCCTCAAGAACGCTCTCATGCTCTGGGACAAGTATGTCGAGAACGAGCAGGAGGATCTTTCAGACCCAATGGCAGCTATGATGAGAAGAGGTGGCGGTGAAGCCAACAAGGTACGCGCAGCCATCGAGCTCTTCGATGCTACCGGTGAGCCAAGATTCAAGAAGTACTACATGTCAAAGATCATGACACTCGTACAGCCAGAGACTGACGGAAACACAAACCGCGGCGGTGCATTCATCTCGCTCTTTAACTTCGAGAACGTACTCCGCGTCTACGACCAGCTCGATGCAAAGCAGAAAGCTCAGGTCGAGGCTGCCATCCCTGTATACGTACAGACTCTCGGCAAGCTCGGTGCTGACAACCCATACAACGCTCCTATCAGCGGCGGTGGCTGGGGCGGCAACAACCTCGTGATCAGCACAGCCCTCAACCTCTACCTTATCTGGAAGCACAACCCAGAAGCAGTTGACGCTGAGCTCATCCTCAGAAGCCTCAACTACCTCTACGGTACACATCCATACCACAACGCTTCATTCATCACCTCTGTAGGTGTGAACACAAAGAAGGTAGGTTACGGAAACACCCGTGCGGAGTACACCACAATCCCTGGCAGCGTCATCCCTGGTCTCCTCCAGAGAAATCCTGACTTCTACGAGAACAAGGACGACTAACCATTCCACTGGGGTGAGAACGAGTGCGTTGTAAACTCTACACCAAACTACGTAATGCTTGCTCTTGCAGCACAGGAGGTAGCAGACTACATCAACAACAAGTAAAACAAACTGAGACAGGACAGGAAATGATCGGCACAATCGTAAACACAAGCTGCATCATCATAGGTAGCATCGCAGGTTCCCTCATCAAGAAGGGAATCAGACCTGAGATACAGAAAGTAATGTTCACAGCCATGGGACTTGCGTCCCTCGGTCTGGGCGTCAATGCATTCTGTGCTCATTTCAGCGAAAGCACCTTCCCTGTCCTGTTCATCATATCTCTTGCCGTCGGAGGCCTGTTCGGAACTTGGATCGACATCGATGCGAGATTCAAGAATCTCGTGAACAGGCGCTCCGCAGGGCAGGATGATTCTGCCGACGGGAAAGCGAAAGGAGGCCTTGCGCAGGGTCTATCGACCTGCATCCTTCTCTTCTGCATCGGCACATTCTCCATCGTAGGACCGATGAACAGCGCCCTCTATGGAGACAACACTTTCCTCTTTACAAACTCTACGCTTGACCTTATCACGTCATGCGTATTCGCAACGACCTACGGCATCGGAATCATATTCGCAGCACCCGTACTCTTCTGCTGGCAAGGTATGTTCTACCTTATTGCAAAACTCGCCGGCGGAGTAATCCCGGATGCGCTCATCCATGAATTGATCTCCGTCGGCGGTCTTCTTATCGTTGCGTCGGGTCTCAGCCTTCTGGAACTCAAGGACTGCAAGAGCCTCAATCTTCTTCCTTCCCTGCTGGTTCCTGTCCTCTACTTTTTCATCCAGAGCTTATTTTAGACTGTTATTCAACAGTCCACCAGTCCCAGTTGAAGAGATTGCCCTTCTGACGGGCATTGCCCTTGAACACGAAGTAGACATCGTGCACTCCGCTTGCGCCCTTGAGCGAGCATGAGACCTGCTCAAACACGTCCTTTGTTGCAGGAACAGTGATCTTACCTGCGCACTTTCCTGAAGGAGAGTCAAGGCGTACCTCCATCGATCCACCATAGAGGTGGCTCGCTACAGATGCGGTGAACTTGCTTGCACCCTTGCCGAAATCTACACCCTTCACGAGAAGATACTCACCTTCGTCGATGTCGGTCACGAAGATAGAATCGAACCTAGGACCTGATGCGAGAGCCTGTGCGGTCTTAAGACCGTAGCCCCATGCCATAGTCTCAGCCTCAACCCTGCGGTATGGATCGAAATTCTCCACCTGCTCGAGCTTTGCATCAAGGAAATAAGGGACCTCGTTGATTGTGCCGTCCTCGTTATATGTGAACTCGGCAGCAGCTACTGAACGCTGCTCAGCATGCTTGTGGTTTGAGAGACGGAAGATGTCGTAGTTGAGACCGAATACATAGGACTTGCCCTTGTAGTCGATCACACCTGGGTGGTTACCACGGGTGCGGACTGTATGGTCCATGATATGGCCCTTATGCTCCCATGGTCCCTCGATGTTGTCAGCCATTGCGTATCCGATTCCCTCAGGGCAGCATGTAGAAGCGAAGGCAAGGTAGTAATGACCCTCGCGCTCCCAGAGCCATGGTCCTTCCTGATAGTCCTCGATATGAGGGAGCTTCACGATATCGCCAGAGTAAGAGATCATGTCCTCATTGAGTTTCACATAATATACGTTCGGATTTCCCCAGTACATATATGCCTGGCCGTCCTTGTCGATCCATACGGTAGGGTCGATGTCGTCCCAGTGCTCCTTCTGCCATACGAGCGGCTCTCCAAGAGGATCACGGTATGGTCCCTCAGGCTTGTCTGCCACGAGGACGCCGATTCCATGTCCATGGATAGGACAGTACATATACCATTTGCCGTTACGCTCGATAACCTGCTCTGCCCATGCGCCGTTGTTGCCCTGGTACCAGCGGAAGTTGCGAAGCGATGCAACAGGGCCATGGTCCTGCCAGTTGACCATATCGGTAGATGTGTAAAGAAGCCAGTCACGCATCTGGAATCCCTCTGCGCCGTCCTCGTCGTGGGTGGTGAACAGGTAGACCACGCCGTCATGCACGAAAGGTGCAGGATCGGCAGTGAACTTGGTCTGGATGATAGGCATGTTGAGGTCAGCCAGTGGTGCTGGGGCCTCATTGGTCGCACAAGAAGCAAGAAGTGCGGCAGACATGCCCATAAGGAGAAGTGAACGTTTCATGTATCTGTGTTGTTTATGTTTAAAGTGATGGGTGTACAGGGATGATTGTTCCGTCTGGATTGAACTCCATCCTGTCGATGCAGACCTCTCTGTTGTAACCTCCTGAGAGGCCCATCTTCACGCCCTCAGGACGTGTGAAGCGGTGGTAGACGATATACCACTCGTCGGTGCCAGGCATGCAGATCACTGAATGGTGACCTGTTCCGAATATCTGGAGGGAAGGATCCTGCTGGATCACGATGGTCTCCTCGACCTTGGCAGGCTTGCCGTCACGTACGAGCTCGGTCGGAGAATCAGAGATGAGATAGCGTACCCTGTAATATGATGAGCGAGTGATGTTCTCAGACCACATGAAGTAGTAGAGGCCGTTGCGCTCGAACACGTATGAGCCTTCGAGATAGTGGTACTCGCCTATTTTCGATCTTGGGATCAGCTCGTGCATAGTACCAGGCACAAGCGAGATCATATCCTCCGCAAGCTCTGCCATCCAGAGATATGAGTTGCCCCAGTAGAGGTAATACTTGCCGGTCTTAGGGTCCTGGAACACGTCAGGGTCGATGATCTGGTTAGGAGCATTGATCTCCTCCTGGGTAAGGAGTGCCTTTCCGAGCACGTCCTTGAACGGTCCTTCAGGGCGGTCAGCCACTGCGACGCCGATGGTGCCGTGGTGTACGAAGTAGAAGTAGTACTTGTAACCCTTTATCTTGGTGTGCTTAGCATTCTTGTAGACAGGCTTCTCGATGATGCATGGTGCCCATGCGTACTCCCTGTCTCCCCATGTGAGGTCACGAAGATCGAGGATCACACCCTCGTCCTTCCAGGTCTTGAAGTCCTCTGATGAAAGGCAGTGGAAGTCGAAGCTGTGCCAGCCATATGCGCCGTCAGTGGTTGGATAGATATAGAACTTGCCCGTCTTCTCGCTGTACATGACCTCAGGGTCTGCATGGAGATTAGGGAAGATAGGGTTCTTGATGTTCTTCGCAAGGTGCTTAGGCTCCTCGGCGTCGCTCCACTTCTGGAGACGCTCGTACTCCTGCTGGTTGAGAGTGATGAAAGAACCCTTGTCAGGACCGTAGAGGCCCTCGATGTTCTTTGCTCCGTAGAATCTGGTCATGCCCTCGTCAGAAGAACAGAGACGATAACCGCCTGTAGTGTGGTCTACATAGCCGAACTGCCAGCCCTTCTGCTCCTTCACCTTGAGGGAAGCGAAGCTGCCTGTACCATTTCCTCGCTCGACGTCAAACGACTGAGAAGGCTTCGCCCAAGGTCCCTCGACACTCTGGGAGAATGCCACCATGAACCCGGACTGGCTGAGGTCGTCGACGACCATCGCATACTTGCCATCCTCACCCATCCAGGTGATGTCGACGCTGCCGACAGGAATGTCCCAGCCGAAGAGCTGAGCTTCCTCTCCGATCTGGGAGAGAGACTTGTCGAGGCGGCAGAACCAGATGCTGTCCGTTCCGAGCTTGTTGAAATACAGGACGTATGAGCTGCCGTCCCAGATGAGCTTGGCATCCGATGCAGGCGACACCTTCGGAGAAGCGACCGTCTTCCAGCTGACAAGGTCAGTACTGGTCTGCAGGACCATGGTACCTCCGATCTCGCTCGTCACCATCACATAGCCCTTTCCTTCCGCCATACGGCAGAGGAAGACATTGGTCACGACGCCCTTAGGGCCCTTGTCGTCCTGCGAGAAGATAGAGTCTCCGCAGAGCATGTCGTGGAAATGGATGGCGTCAGGCGAGGTCGCGAAGGCAGGCCACTGGCCGTGGGCTGACTTGTGGGCGAACATATAGCCATAGACCTCATCCTCTGGGATGGAATAGTTGCCGTTCTGGGCAAAAGATACGGATGAAGAAGCAGCCAGTGCAAGCGCGGCCGCTATGATTGAGGATTTAAGAATGTACTTCACTATGAGAGAATTGATTGATTTTCCTCAAATATACTATATTAATGTTGAATTCGAAAGACTAATCTCCCGAAAGAATGACGCGAACCTGCTACTTCTGAGCCACATACATGCGGCAGATTCCCAAAGTGAAAGCCTTGTGCTGGACTTTGCTGTATCCGCACGAGGACATAGTAGCCATCCATTCCTTCTTTCCAGGGAATTTCAGCACGGAGGCCGGCAGATAGTTGTAGGCGGCCTGGTCACCCGAGATCTTTCCTCCGATAAGAGGGAGTATCTTGGTGAAATAGAGATTGTAGCACCAACGTACGAGCGGATTTGCAGGAACTGAAAGCTCCAATATGACAAGCTTCCCGCCAGGCCTGAGGACCCTGAGGATCTCACGGAGCGCAGCCTCCCTGTGCTCGAAGTTGCGTATGCCGAAAGCGATAGTGACGCGGTCGAAGCTGTCATCTGCGAAGGCCATCTTCTCGCAGTCCCCCTGCTCGGCGGTGATCCTGTCCTGCAGGCCAAGCTTTTCGACCTTCTGTCTCATGACCTCGAGCATACCGGCGGACAGGTCCAGGCCATGGACCATGGTACCATGATCCGACTTCCTTGCGATCGCGATGCTGAAGTCACCGGTTCCGCAGGCGATATCAAGTATCTCCTGCTTCTTTCCCCTCTCGACAATCTGCTTCAAAGCCCTGTACCTCCAGGTCTTGTCGATGTCAAGGGACATGATATGGTTGAGTCGGTCGTAGTCTTTTGCTATCGAGTCGAACATCTGCTCGACATTTTCTTTCTTTGGTCCGTTCATATTACAAAATTAATATCGAAATAGCTGATAAACAAGATTTTCGGCACCAATATTCACAACTTAGAATAATATTCACTCTATTTTCATCAAAATATTAGTTACTTTCTATAAAAATCAATATATTTGTAACTTAAAGTGTTTCCCAAAACGCCTTCCTGCAAGCAAGAAGGCAATCCTCTATCGGATTTTTGAGATAACCGGATAGCAATTTATAACTCTTGCATCTTTATTCATTACAAATAGTAATGGATAATGATGCAGTTTGTTATAAATAATAACTTATTGCCAATATACAGTAATACTTTAATATTTTAACTATCGCCCAATGAAAAAGGCTAGACTTATTTTAGCAGTGATCGCGATGCTTGCGTTCTCTCTCAGTGCCTATGCACAGCAGAGGACAGTGAAAGGTACCGTGACCGCCGAAGAAGACGGATTGCCAGCAATTGGCGTCTCTGTCTTTGTGAAAGGCAATACCAAACTTGGTACTGTCACAGACCTGGACGGTAAATTCAGCCTCAGCGTGCCTGCGTCCGCAACGCAGCTCATCGTTTCGTCGCTGGGTTACCTCGAGCAGGTAGTCGACATCCAGCCTGAGATGGAAATCGTTCTCAAGGCAGACTCAGAAATGCTTGAGCAGGTTGTCGTGACAGGTATGCAGAAGATGGACAGACGACTGTTCACCGGTTCCACCACAAAGATCGAAGCTTCCGAGTCCCAGATCAACGGTATGGCCGACATCAGCCGCTCCCTCGAAGGAAGAGCAGCCGGTGTCTCAGTCCAGAACGTATCCGGCACATTCGGTACAGCACCTAAGATCCGCGTCCGTGGAGCAACATCTATCTACGGTTCGTCAAAACCACTCTGGGTCGTTGACGGTGTGATCATGGAGGACGTCGTCGACGTCAGCGCCGACCAGCTGTCATCCGGAGATGCAAACACCCTTATCTCATCAGCTATCGCCGGACTCAACTCTGACGACATCGAGAGTTTCGACATCCTCAAGGATGGTTCCGCAACCTCTATTTATGGAGCGCGCGCGATGGCCGGCGTCATCGTTGTAACAACCAAGAAAGGTAGAGCGGGTGCAACAAGGCTCAACTACACAGGTGAGTTCACAATGCGTCTCAAGCCAAACTACAGGACCTTCAACATCATGAACTCCCAGGACCAGATGGAAATCTACCAGGAGCTCGAGCAGAAGGGTTACCTCTCCTACGCTTCCACAGCAAACGCATCATCAAGCGGTATATACGGTAAGATGTACCAGCTCATCGGCCAGTATAACAGTACCAGCGGTCAGTTCGGTCTCGCGAACACCCCGGAGGCACGTGCAGACTATCTCCGCGCCGCCGAGTACAGGAACACCGACTGGTTCGGTCTTCTCTTCTCGATGGCTCCACAGCAGAACCACTCAGTGAGTGCATCCGGCGGTTCCGACAAGGGTACATACTACGCTTCGCTCTCGTTGATGGACGATCCAGGTTGGACAAGGCAGTCAGACGTACGTCGTTACACTGCCAACCTCAACACAACATACAAATTCCTCGACAACCTCAGCTTCAACCTCATCTCAAACGCTTCATATCGTAACCAGAGAGCTCCTGGAACCCTCGGCCAGACTACTGACGTCGTTTCCGGAGAGGTAAAGCGCGACTTCGATATCAACCCTTATTCATACGCTCTCAACACATCACGTGCGCTTGATCCAAACGAGTACTACACAAGAAACTACTCGAAGTTCAACATCATGCATGAGCTCGACAACAACTACATCGACCTCAACGTGACCGATTTCCGTATCCAGGGCGAACTCAAGTTCACTCCGATCAAGGGTCTCGAACTCAGTGCAATCGGCGCTGCAAAGTACACCCACACATCACAGGAGCACTACATCCTCGACGAATCGAACCAGGCCATGGCATATCGCGAGATGAGTACAGCTACCATCCGTGATGCCAACCCATACCTCTATACAGACCCTGACAACCCATACGCACTTCCTGTATCGGTTCTCCCTGTCGGTGGTATCTACGAGCGTGAGGACAACGCGATGATGGGATACGACTTCCGTGCGACCGCCAACTACAACAAGACATTCGGCGGAAAGCATATCGTGAACCTTTACGGTGGTACCGAGATCAACAGCATCGAGCGTCATGGTTCATGGTTCCGTGCATGGGGCATCCAGTTCGGAATGGGTGAGACACCTAACTACGACTACCGTGTATTCAAGAGAGGTAACGAGGAGAACTCAAACTACTACAGCATGACCAACCGTCATGACCGCAGCGCTGCGTTCTTCGCAAACGGTACTTACTCTTATGATGGACGTTACGTCTTCAACGGAACATACCGTTATGAGGGTACCAACAAGCTCGGTAAGAGCCGTCAGGCACGTTGGCTTCCTACATGGAACCTGTCAGGTGCATGGAACATGAGCGAAGAGAAGTGGATGAGCAGCCTCTACCCTACTCTCTCTCACCTCAGTCTCAAGGCATCCTACTCACTTACCGCTGACCGTGGTCCTTCTACAGTGACCAACTCAGCCGTGATCATCAACTCTACAACTCCGTGGAGACCTTTCACAAGCGTACGTGAGTCCAAGCTCTACATCCAGGACCTTGCCAACACAGACCTCACATACGAGAAGAAGAAGGAGCTCAACCTCGGTTTCGAGGCCGGTCTCCTGGACAACAGGATCAACTTCACCTTTGACTGGTACACACGTAACAACTACGACCTCATCGGTGTGATCAACACCCAGGGTATCGGTGGACAGGTACAGAAGTTCGGTAACATCGCAACCATGAAGTCAGGTGGCGTCGAGCTCTCGCTCACCACCACCAACATCAAGACCAAGGACTTCAGCTGGATCACCAACTTCATCTATTCTCACGCGCAGACCAAGGTCATGGACTTGAAGACAACAGTCAGAATGATCGACCTCATCACAGGCAGCGGTTTCGCACAGGAAGGCTATCCTGTAAGAGGTATCTTCTCGATTCCTTTCGTGGGCCTTAACGGAGAGGGTCTCCCTGTATTCAAGGACCAGGAAGGCGGCGAGTCAGTGACTGGAATCTACTTCCAGGAATCAGATCCTGAGAAGCTCCAGTTCCTCGAGTATTCCGGCAGCGTAGACCCAACAGACGTTGGTTCACTCGGAAATACATTCGAGTGGAAGAACTTCAGACTCAACGCATTCATCACTTACTCATTCGGTAATGTCATCCGCATGGACCCTGTATTCAGCAACAGGTACAACGACCTTGACTCAATGCCGAAGGAGTACAAGAACAGATGGATGGTTCCTGGAGACGAGAAATACACCAGCATCCCAGTGATCGCAAGTACATGGCAGAACAAGCAGAATTCACAGCTCAGCTATGCATACAACTCATACAACTATTCGTCTGCACGTATAGCCAGCGGCAACTTCATCCGTATGAAGGAGATTTCTCTCTCATATGACTTCCCTAAGTCGATGATAGAGAAGATGAAGCTCAACAGCCTCGGCCTCAAGATTCAGGCTACCAACCTCTTCCTCATCTACGCTGACAAGAGGCTCAATGGCCAGGACCCAGAGTTCTTCAACACCGGTGGTGTTGCAGTTCCTATGCCTAAGCAGTTCACCTTCACACTTAAGATCGGTCTTTAATCAATGGAGGGAAACACAATGAAAATGAACAAATTCATATATTCTATTGCAGCTCTTGCACTCCTCGCGACATCCTGCGACAAGTTCCTTGATGTCATGCCTGACAACCGAACAGAGCTCAATACCCAGGAGAAGATAAGGACATTCCTCACCTCTGCATATCCTGAAATCAGCTATATGTTCCTCGCCGAGTTCTCATCAGACAACGTCGATGACTATGGAGAGAACAACCCTAACTATGACCGTTTCGTAAACCAGGTCTATCATTGGGAGGATCTTACAGAGACTGACAATGAAGACACCGAGAACCTCTGGGGCGAGTCCTACATCGCAATCGCAGCATCAAACCAGGCGATCGAGGCGATCAACGACATGGGTGGCGCAGAAGCTGCCGGAATGCAGGCAGAGATGGCCGAGGCACTTCTCACACGTGCCTACAGCCATTTCATCCTCGTAAACATGTTCGCTCAGGCTTACTCAGCCGAGACCGCAGCAACCGACCCTGGTATCACATACATGCTTCAGCCGGAGCAGGGTCTCAACCCTAAGTACGAAAGAAACACAGTGGCAGAGGTCTACGACTACATCGACAAGGATCTCCAGGCTGCGCTTCCTTACGTAAGCGACAGCTACTACACAGTGCCTAAGTACCACTTCAACAAGAGGGCCGCTTATGCGTTCGCGACCCGCTTCTACCTCTTCTATGAGAAATGGGACGAGGCTGTCAAGTGGGCAGACGCATGCCTTGGAACACAGCCGGGATCCATTCTCCGTGACTGGAAAGACATGGCCAAGCTCGCTCAGGATGAGGATGTCGTGAAGAATCACTTCATAGATGCAACCATCAGCAGCAACGTGATGCTCATGACAGCATATTCAATGATGGGAGCCTGCTTCGAGGGAAGATGGTCCTACTATTCACGCTACTCACATGGTCAGTATCTCGCCACAAACGAGACAGGTGTCGTTCTTGCGTCACTTCTCGGCAGCGAGAATTCAAGCTTCTACTACTCCCCTATGCATACCTATGCTGCAACCAACCATGATAAGGTCGTGTTCTGGAAGATACCTTATCTCTTCGAGTATACAGACCCTGTGGCTCAGGTCGGATATGCACATATCGTATACCCTGCATTCACTACCGACATGACTCTCCTGGAAAGAGCAGAGGCCAAGATACTCCTCAAGCAGTATGATTCTGCAGTGGAGGACATGAACATATGGATCAACAACATCTCAAAGAAGGGCGGAAACTACACCGCAGAGCAGATCGTATCAGCAATCAAGGCACTCCCATACTGCAAATGGAATGCATCTTCTCCTAAGAAGAGACTCAACCCTGGTTTCGAGATCGGTGCAGAAGGCTCAATCCAGGAAAGCCTTCTCCAGTTCGTGCTTCTCCTCAAGAGAGTAGAAGGTCTCCACCTCGGTCAGAGGTGGTTTGATGTGAACCGCTACGGAATTGAGATCGAGCGCCGCGTCCTCAACATGGACGGTATGCCAGAAGAGTTCGTCGACAAGCTCACCGTACGTGACCCAAGAAGGGCTCTCCAGATTCCTATCAAGGTCGTTGACGCAGGCTACGAAGCCAACAAACGCTAAATCCTGACAGAGTATGAAAATCAATAAGAATATATTTATCATAGCAGCTATGGCTGCGGCACTTTTCGGAGCTGTTGCCTGCCAGGATGAGGCTCTTAACCCAGAGAGCGTCATCAAGACACAGAAGTACGAGAAGAATGCCTTTGACAAGTGGCTTGAGGTCAACTATGTGAACCCTTACAACATCGACTTCAAGTATCGTTTCGAGATGAACGAGTCCGACATGAACTACTACACGGTTCCTGCTCCACTCGAGAGCTCGATAATGATGGCACATCTGGTAAAGTATCTCTGCATCGACACCTATGACGAGGTGGCAGGCCTTGACTTCACCCGTGCATATTTTCCTAAGATGTTCTTCCTCATCGGTGAGTTCGAGTACCGCAACAATGGTACAATGATCCTTGGTACCGCAGAGGGTGGAAAGAAAATCCTTCTTTCAGGACTCAACTACCTCCCTATGATGGTCAAGAGTGCAGATGACCTCAATCATTACTACATCAAGACCATCCACCATGAGTTCACCCATATCCTGAACCAGACAAAGGATTTCCCTACAGACTACAAGCTCATAACCGGAACAGGATATGTTTCCGACAGCTGGAGCACGGCGCCTTACAATGTAGAGTATCTCAAGAACGGATTCATCACAGATTACGCGCAGTATTCTGAATCCGAGGATTTCGCAGAGATGCTCTCCACATATATCATCAATCCACAGGAATACTGGGACTCGCTGCTCAAAGCGGCAGGAACAGATGGTTCAAAGTCGATCAATGCCAAGCTCGACATCGTACGCGGTTATATGAAGGACAGCTGGAATGTCGACATCGACGTTCTCCGCGCCACAATCCTCCGCCGCCAGAATGATGTCCTCAAGGGAAAGATCGATCTCACTGACATTTCAATCGACTAAACGAAGGAAGATATGAAAACAAGAAAGATTTTAAGCGCAATTGCAGCTCTTGCCTTCATGGTCCCTGTGCAGTCATGCCTCAAGGACCAGACTGAAGTATTCGAGGATTCTCCTTCGGCAAGACTGAACGCATATAACGAGAGTGTACGCAAGGCACTCTGTGATGGCACCTGGATCATGGAATACTATGCAGGAGCCAACCAGAGCGTCGGTGGTTTCACATACATCATGGACTTCACCGAGACAGATGTGACAGTAAAAGGTGAGTTTTCAGACAAGTCTGCCACTACTCCATACAGGCTCACAGCAGACAATGGTCCTGTGCTGAGCTTCGACGTATACAATGAAGTGTTCCACAACTATGCAACTCCTTCTGCCAGCAAGTATCAGGGAAACGGAGGTGACTTTGAGTTCACCATCATCAGCCACAGCGACGACGAGGTGATCCTCAAGGCTAAGAGAAGCGGCAACAGATACACTCTCAAGAAGGCAGATGCAGGATTCGATGCTGACAAGTACCTCCAGGGCATCATAGCCCTCAGGAAATCCTACAGGGCCCCTGTCCTCGAAGGCATGGTCGGCAACGTCGAGGTGATCGGAGCAGTGAACATCACCAATAGATCACTGACTCTGTCATACGACAAGGGAGAAGTTGATGATGATGGCAATACCATATTCGTCGGCCAGACCTCTGCATTCGTGATCACACCGGAAGGATTCCATCTCTATAAGCCTATCGAGATCGACGGTTATACCATCAGGGATCTCTTCTATCTTTCAAACTACAACAGCGTCACCAACGGTGTGTTCACACTCCAGGGCAAGCTTCCTGAAGGATACCATTTCTACGAGGATCTTGCAGGCGACTACACTTTTGCAGCACAGGGTCTCAAGAAGAACATCACTCTCACCCCGGACGAGGAAGGCACTGGCTTCATCGCTACAGGCCTCGTCAAGGGCATCAATGTCCGTTTCGGTTACGACTCATCATTCGGCGGACTTACTCTGACAGCCCAACCTCTTGAGAGCAGAGGATCGAACACTATCTTCCTCATCGCCGCTGCCATGTCCAAAGGAGGCTATATCACAGAAGACGAATCTGTCGGTGTCGACATCAAATACGACACTCAGAAAGGCAAGTTCAAGTTCTATGACAACGGCGTATGGGAAGACCTGAAGGTTGACTCGTTTGCATTCTGGGAGTACTCTTCATCAGGTGACAGCGTAGGACAGTTCACTGGCTACGACGTAAACGGCTTCTTCTACCTGGACAGCATGACAAAACTTTAACAGGACGGAATTATGAAACACAGATTGATATATATTGCGGCTGCCATCATGACCTTTGCTATGGTTTCATGTGGCAAGAACAACGAAAGCGAGCAGAAGGAGCCGACCCTGTCCATTCTGAAGAGCGAACTCAGCATTCCTGGACTGGGCGGTGAAGCTACCGTGGAGGTTGAGTCTGAAAGTTCATGGAACGCTGTTGTCGACAAGAACTGGCTCAGCTGTACCCAGGAAGGAACTACAATAAGACTCAGCGCTGACAAGAACCCTTCACTTGAGGCACGCTATGCGACCCTCACAGTGAAGAACGCTGACGAGGAGATCAAGCTCAGTGTAGTCCAGCTTGGACAGAAGTCAAGCGGGTTCAACCCTCAGGACATCAGCACCAAGTCTGATGCTGCGGAATTCAAGTTCCCATATCAGTACGAGACGAAACTTAAGGCATCCACCGATGCATCCTGGATCACCCTTGAGATTTCAGACGACTGTCTCACAGTCAAGATTGCCGAGAATACTGTCCCTGCTACTGCAGACAACATGGAAAGGACAGCCAAGATCGAATGGACTCTGGATGCCGACTTCGGCACCATAAACGTCCTTCAGAGGAATGTCCCATTCATGAAGGAGGACACCAACTGGACCGTCGAGTACCAGGGAGTCAACAAATATGAGGGCAAGGACTATGAATTCATAGCAGTCAATGTTGCAGATCCTGCCATCTCCGGCAAATATGGAATTTCGCTGTTCAGCAAGAAAGACTTCGTTGCCAGCAAGATGGAAATGGAAGACTACATCTCTGAAGTTGTCGCTCCTGAGTTCATAGCAGAGATCAACGAGGCGATCGAATACTACACATCAATGGGAATAGACGTTACTTTTGCCGATTTCATCTACGAAGAATCGGACTATGAGATTTTCTCTATCCTCAGCGACGGCGACTACTACGGTGTAGCCATCGGTTTCACCGACGATGCCAAGCTCACCGGCCATTATGCTTACAGTGCCTTCACAAAGAAGACATCAGGTGGTGGCGGTGGAGGAACTACCGGTTACGAAGCTTGGCTCGGTGAGTGGAAAGTCACACGCGGTTCAGAGACCGACACATGGACTATCACCCAGAAGACCAAGGGCCAGACCTACAACGTCACAGGCATCGAAGGCATCAGCGCATTCACAGTAGAGGCTGTCTACGACAGTGCGAACGACAGCTTCTCGATCCCTGTACAGGAAGGTCTCACAAACTACAGCTCTTCTTACGGTACTGCATCAATCGGCATCTATGGTCAGATTCCATACCAGGGAAAGGAGTATTTCATCACAGGAAGCTACGACATCTTCACAGCCAAGGGTGCATCTACAGGTACAGCCAAGATGGTACCTACCACTCTTGAGGTCGAAGGTATCGGTGAGTGCACACTCGTGAACTTCCTCTATCTCGGAGAGCTTCTCGACGGAAGCTACGCAGGACAGTACCTGTCATTCTCCGAGGTTCCTACAGAACTTCCTAACACAATGGTCAAGGTCGGCGGATCCGGAGGTGGCGACAACCCAGGAGACGACAACCCAGGTAGCGGTTCTGCAGAATATAACAAGTTCCTCGGTTCATACACTGTAGAGTCATCTGACAGTTCTATGGATCCTTGGACCACCACAATCAGACAGGATGTGGCTGACAAGAGCTTCAAGGCATATGATTGGCAGGGATGGAGCGATGACTGGATGGGCCCTGCAAAGGCCGAGTTCAAGGATGGAGCTATCGTATTCATGGGTGGTACCGGCGAAAAGGCCGCATCTAACGTCAAGCTCGACGAAAGTGAAGACCTATACGATATCTATTATATGGGACGTGCCGAAATAGGCGGAAAGGTCTATGTCATCACCTCTGGAGAGAGCATGTATGAGGCCTGCCAGGGCAAGCTTGACAGCAACGGGAACATCGTGCTCACCGGACTCGACGTTGAGCTCACCAATGGGACCTCCACCTTCGTAGATTATAGTATAGTAGCTATGACTCCTGACCAGAAAAAGCTCTACACATTCAAGAACATGATGAACTCATTCCCTGTCACAATGAAGAAGGGTGGTTCAGGTTCTTCAGTGAAGCACATGTCCCTTTCATCAAAGAACGCCGTGAAGATCGACCCAAGCCAGGTGATCGACATCGCACAGCTCCGAAACATACAGGAAAGGACCAAGATGTCAGGCAAGGCTGCGCTTTCACAGTCAAAGAGGATTCTTAAAGGCATTGCCAGATAACAACAAAACAATTATATTATGAGAAAAGGTATTATTGCAGCATTGTTCGCTGCTGCTCTCAGCGTTGTAGCTTGCTACAATGATGACGACCTCCAGAAGAAGGTCAACGACCTCGACAAGAGAGTCACTACTCTCGAGGAGCAGGTCAAGGAACTCAATGAAAAGACAGTTCCAGGTCTTCAGGCTACTGTTGCCGCCATCCAGGATGGTGTATTCGTATCTAAGGTATCAAAGACAGAAGAAGGTGTCACAATCACTTTCTCTGACGGTACTACCGCTTTCATCAAGGATGGTGCAAAGGGTGACAAGGGTGATTCTCCTGTAATCGCAGTCAAGGAAATTGACGGCGTATTCTACTGGACTATCAACGGTGAAGTCGTAGAGGATGCTGAAGGCAATCCTATCACAGTCTACGAGGCTCTTCCTGAGTTCCGTATCAACAACGGCAAGTGGGAAGTTTCATACGACGAAGGCAAGACATGGACAGTTGTGACCACCATGGGTGCGACTGAGAATCCTATCTCAATCGTAGATGGTGAGGATACCGTGACATTCTACATCGGCGAGGAGAAATATGAGATCAGCAAGGAAGCCCCATTCTACCTCGTGATCGAGAAGAGAAGCGACATCGCAGTCATCGCCAACACAAGCACATCGATTCCTTACAGCGTGGCAGGTGTAAAGGAAGGTGACGAGGTTGAGGTTGACGTGCTCAGCATCATCGGAAGCTGGGAGGCAAGCGTAGTGGCAGAGAGCCCTGAGAAGGGTTCGATCGAAGTGAAGAGCAACGGTGGAGACGCCAAGATCTTCGTATACGCAGCAAACGGCCGCGGAAGGACTGACATCAAGTCAATCTCATTCGAGAACGGTCAGCTTTCAGCTGTGCTTGCAGCACAGACTGTAGATGCTGAAGGTGGCGAGGTTGCTCTCGATATCACAACCAATACCGACTACATCCTTGATGTCGATCCAAAGATCGATTGGATCAACGTTGCAGCGACAAAGGCTATGCGCGTTGACAACTATATGGTTACAGTTGACGCAAACAAGTCAGCAGACCAGCGTTCTGCAACAATCTACGTAAAGACCGTGAACGGCAAGTCAGTCATCGAGACCATCGAGGTCGTACAGGACGGCGGTGAGGTTTCAATCTCTGACCTTGCATCTATCGAAGAAGGCGTGAAGGTCAAGGTTCCTGCGCTCGTAGTGGTAGCCGAGACAAAGAGCAGTGCTGTTCTTTCTGACGGAATTGCTTATATATACGCAGAAGGCATCGAGGTTTCTGCTGGTGACGTAGTAACTGTCACTGGTAAAGTTGCCACCGACGACACAGGCAATTCATACCTCACAGAGGCAACTGCTGAAGAATCTACAGCGGCCGTGACAGCACCTGAGGCTGTAATCACCTACTACGGAATAGACGAGCCAAACTCACTCGTCGGAATGAGCGGAACTCTCGCGCTCAACAACGGTGTATACAGCATCAAGACCCCATACGGAGCTACCGCAAGAATCGTTGATCCTGTCCAGGACATCGACGCTCTCGTAGGCAAGAACGTTGCCGTTGGCGGATACTTTGGAAAGATCAACCTCACCGGAGACCTTGAGGTCTACTACCTCGTTGCCACCAGTGTCAAGGACGCCACCTACAAGGAGGCTGACTGGACAGTGACATATTCATATGACAACACTGAGAAGTATCCTGAGATCTTCGAGATCGAGACCGGTTCAAAGGACGTGACCTGGGCTGCCGGCATGTACACACAGGAAGACTTCGAGTCATACTATCCAGATCTCGAATTCAACGATATCAATCTCGTGATAGGATCAGCAGACGACGCCAAGTACACATGCTGGTTATACGGATACTTCTTCGACATGTCTTTCTCTGAGGTACTCGGTATGCTCTCTTACAAGGGAAGCGCCATCGACTCATACAGCGAGCTGGATCCTGGTACATACTACCACGTAGCATATGCAATCGATGAGTTCGGAAACGCAACCGGCGAGTACAAGGTGACCAAGGTTGTCAAGGAGATGCCTGAGGATGTGGAGATCAGCATCGAAATGACTGAGATCTCTCACAATTCCGCTGTTGCTTCATTCACGCCGAATACTTCAGCTGTCTACTATCTCCCTGCAATTGAATCACCTGAATGGGTCGAGCAGTTCAGTTCATACGAGGAACTTGCTCAGGCAGACCTCGAATTCTGGAAAGACACATATGGAAGCTCATATGCACAATACAACTTCAAGTCCATCGAGGATCTCATCCTCAACGGTCTCTGCAGCAAGGGTGCATATGAGGTAGAAGCTACGGATCTTGCTCCAGAATCAAAGTATTATGCATACGCATTTGCTCTTGATGAGAACCTCAATATCATCTCTGATGTATTTGTCAAGTCCTTCACCACAGAAGCAGCACCTGATTACAAGTTCTATGGTACAGCTAACTGGCACGACTCATTTGTAAGCGCGCTCTTCGACATGGGTAACAGCAACATCGACCTTGACTGCGACGTATATGTAGACGAGAACAAGCCTGGCGTATTCTACATCGACTCACCATACTGGTACGACAACATCGCTGAATGGTTCAACTCCACTCCGGAAGTCATGAAGAAGTATAACGGAAACTACAGAGCGGCCATGATCGAGATCGACTGCACCAACCCTGAGAAAGTCAAGATGCCAGTCCAGGATCTTGGTGTCAGCATGAGCGGCACATATGGCTGGATATCCGGAGGATATTCAGGAGGTTACGTCAACGACAGCTTCGGTACATACGCTGACAACACCATCACTTTCGACGCAAACGGAAGCAGGGACGTGCTTGTTGCCATGAGCAAATACCAATCAGGAGCAGTCATGGCATACGAACCAGACGAAGATTTCGTTGTGACAATCACTCCTGGCGGTTCTCCAGTGAAGCCTGCTTCAGTATCTGCAGCATCAGCACGCATGAAGAAGTCAGGAAAGAATGCAATCGCAGCATCTGCCAAGGTTTCTGCAAAGAATAGCATTTCAGCTGAGAAGAAAGCCAGCAAGAAGTCTACAAAGACCATGAACCTTCACCCTGTACAGGGCAGAAGCGAGCTCAAGAAGTAATTAAATTACTCTATATTCATTGGAACGGGTCGGTTTTCGGCCCGTTTCTTTTTTCTTACGGCTTGATTTTCGTAAATTGCAGAAATTTGAACTCTATGAAAAAAGCAAGCAGATACTTCGTTGTTTCACTCATGTTGCTGACAGCGGCATGTGCCAAGAGCGGAATCGACGAAAACATAGATATGACTGCGTCTGGTTCCGGCATCCAGGTCGTTCCTGAGATTGATTCCCAGATCAGACAGGAAAGGGCGATGTTCTTCGAAGGAAAAGCCATCGTCAAGTTCTCAGATAAGATGACTGAAGCGATAGAAAGAGGTGCTGCCACCAAGGCGACAGCTGCACTTCCTGAAGAGCTTGGTCTCAGAATCATCGAGAGAGTATTCCCAGACGCAGGAGAATTCGAGGAAAGAACAAGAAAGGAAGGACTTCACAGGTTCTATATCGTAGAGTTTGACAAGGCACTCTCCTACTCCAAGGCTAGTGGACTCATCTCTCAGATGGAAGGCGTAGAGAACGTAGAGCCTTGCCGCAAGGTAAGGATCACAGAATTCAACGACCCTCTGATGAGGCTTCTCTGGGAGTATTCCGGAAAATACAGCATACACGCCAAGGAGGCATGGGAATATACTACCGGTGACCCTGGCGTCATCGTCTGTGTCGTAGACGAAGGCATCCAGCAGGACCATCCTGATCTCAAATGGAACCTCTGTTCGGACAACTATAACTTCGTCAAAAGGAATACCACCATCAACGGAGGTGACCATGGTACCCATGTGGCAGGAACAATCGGAGCCGTTTCCAACAACGAGGAAGGACTTGCCGGCATAGCCGGTGGCGACTATGCGAAAGGAAAGAGAGGCATCACTCTCCAGAGCGCCCAGGTATTCGACGGAAGCAGCTCAGCATACGAATTCGGAAGAGCGATCAAGTGGGGTGCAGACCATGGAGCAGTAATCAGCCAGAACAGCTGGGGCTATAACTTCGACTGGAATGACGACGGCAGGCTTACCGGAGAGGAACTTTCCGCAGCACTTGCAGCAGAAGTTCCGCAAAGCGATGCCGCAGCGATGGATTACTTCACCAAGTACGCCGGCTGTGACAATGACGGAAACCAGCTTCCTGGTTCGCCTATGAAGGGCGGAATAGTAGTCTTCGCAGCAGGAAACGACGGAATTGAGAACGGAATCCCTGGAAAATATCCTGCAGCAGTAGCAGTAGGCGCGACACATTCCGGCGGTTCGGTCGCATCCTTCTCCAACTGGGGAGACTGGGTGGATATCTGCGCACCTGGCCAGAGCATCACAAGCTGTGTAACAGGCAGCGAGTATGGAAACATGTCCGGCACATCAATGGCATGTCCGCACGTTTCAGGAGCCTGCGCACTGCTCGTGTCCTTCTTCGGTGGAGAAGGTTTCACCAATGAACTGCTCAGGGAAATACTCCTCAAGGGAGCCAATCCTTCGCTGATCAACTCAGGAAATCATCCTGTCGGTCCATATCTTGACATCACAGGATCCATCCAGTACGGAATAGACAAATTCAAGAGAGAGAACAACACCGATCCTGAGATAACGACTGACTATGACGGCGACTTCGTATTCCGTCAGTATCAGAACATTTCTATTCCATTCAGGATTACTGATCCTGACGGAGACAAGCTGATGGTCTCTGCCGAATTCAGCGGAAGAGGAGAATTTGTCCAGGACGACAACGATCCGGAAATCTGGAGATTCAACCTCATCGGAGAGCTTGTCAGCAACTTCAATCCTCAGACAGCGACAATCACCGTCAGTGACTTTTACGGAGGCGAGGCTGTCTATACATTCACCTACCAGGTCATCAAGAACAATGCTCCTAAGGCTGTCAAGGCACTCGATGATATGATCATCATCGGAACAGGTACCCAGCAGAAAATCAGCCTTGCCGGTCTTTTCATTGATGAAGACGGAGAAGACCTTGATATCTCAGCAAAGGACATCGTAGGTGCACCTGCGAAATTCATGATCGACGGGGAAACCATGACCCTTACCCCATTTGACTTCGGATCATCGACGATCACAGTCTCTGCGACCGACGCACTCAAGGAAAAGGCTTCGATCAAGTTCAGATATCTTGTCAGGGCAGAGGATGTAGAGATGGACTTCTACCCTAATCCTGTAAGAGATTATCTCCATGTACGCACAGGAATCAATGAAGAAGACACAAGGATCGTAATCGAGAATTCTGCAGGAAACGTCATTTACGACGAGACAGTGAAATGCAGCGCATTCACGCCAGCAGAGGTCAACATGAAGAATTACGCACCTGGCCTCTATACTCTTCGTGTAACCATAGGCGGCAAGACCTATACAAACAACATAGCTAAGCGATGAGAAAGTTCAGTCTGATTACAATATCCGCCCTGCTCTGCACAGTGATGTCTGCGCAGGATCTGGCCTTGATTTCCAGCAGGATCGTGAATGACCCTGTCAATATGGCGACTGCTGGATCAGCATCAGCCAGTTCAAAGAACATATCGATGTCGGCATTCGGGAATGCAGCCACAATGGCCTTCTACGAGGGCAAGGGCGACATCCAGGCCTCATTCAACAGATGGGCTCCTGACGGCCAGCTTTCGACTCGTCTCAGCCTCGGTGGAGGATTCCGCCTAGGAAAAGCATTCTCCATCTCCGCTGCAGGCGTCTATGGAGCAGGCCAGGAATACCAGGCCGTGGATGACCGCGGAGTCCCTGGAAACACAGTGAAGCCAAGTGACATGATGCTCGGACTAGGTATCGGAATTACTGCCAGCAATCACTTCGGACTCGGCTTCAACCTCCGATACAGTTCTGAGATGCTCTACGAGGACACATCCATACGTGCGATCATGGTAGATGCATCGTTGATGTACCATACCAACGGTCTCAACGTAACAGCAGGTGTACGAAGCCTCGGACCTAAGGTACATGACCAGGCAGAGACCCAGTTCAACCTCCCTTATGCAGTGAACCTTGCAGGATATTATGAGATGGAATTCGCCCAGCAGCACAGCCTCGGATTCGGAATCGACGGCAACTACTACCTCAACGGAGGAATCAGTGCCGCAGCAGGAGTGCAGTACTCATGGAAGGACACAGTATTCGCCAGAGCCGGATACCACTATGGCAACTCGGGATCGCCTCTTCCGACAAACCTCGCTCTTGGACTTGGAGCGAAGTTCATCGGTATCAGCGTCAACGTCTCATATCTTACTCTTAACGAAGCCCTTGGCAACACTCTTTGTGTCGGCCTTGGATACAGCTTCTAAGCTATTGCCGGTCAGGTCCATCAGCCTGTGCCCAGAAACGCTCTCCCTTGTCCTTACAGACGAGAACTTATAGCCGAGCTCCTTCAATGAGCAACGGCTGATACAGTATTCGGCAGGGTAAATCGTATAGTTTGACCTGATCTTGTTGATTCCCAGGACAAAGACGATCTCATCAGGATCCTCTCCCCCGCAGATATCAACGATGGCTGCCAGGTCATTACGGTCCCATACACGTCCGTTGTCATACATGTTCTGAGGTGTATACCATATCATCTCCAGCATCTGCTGAGGAGATGTACACTGCTCGAAGTATGGGATGTACTGAGGATCACTACGGGCCTGGTTGAACTGGAACTGAGACAGAGAAGCCATTGCATTAGCGACCTGAGAGTCAGAAGCACTGTAGAAATCTACTCCGAAATACAGCTTTGAATCTCCGTTGAAGCTCATTGCGTTGGTAATCACTCCCTGATTTCCATCTTTGTCATAGCCAGTGACATGAAGCAGGACTCCAAGCTCGCGGTCGTCGTAGGTATAGATCATCGTATGCAGGTTTTCAGTCCTCTTCTCATCAATTGCGACAAAGCCGTCCAGCGATGGAGAGAAAATAAATCTTGTGATAGAAGATACGATGCGAAGCTTCTCGTCGACTGCCGCCACGGTAATCATGACATCAAGGTCAGGATAATTCTCGTTCATCACAAGATCCGTTCCTACAGACGCTATCTCAGAGAATGTAGAGCCTAAAGAGACCTCATTGCTCATGTAATAGCTCATATACGTAGCAACCAGTTCGTCGTCCATCTGGGAGAATCTGTCCATGGTCCCAAGGAAAGTGAATGAATACCAGCCGACATCCTCGCGGCTAGGTGTGACCTCCGCGACGAAATCGAATGGTCTGCTCTCACTCATCCTGATGTCAAAGCTTACTTTTTCAGTCTTGACGTCAAGGACCACAGGATCGGTAGTCATCTCGCCACTGCCGTTGAGGCCGAACACGACTATGGTATAGTCAGTATCGGTCATCAGACCGGAGAACGAGACGGTCTGGCTTCCCACCTTGAGCAGCGAACCCCAGTTTGCACCGATCTCGACCTTGCTGCGGAGCTCAGAGACGATAGACTCAGGACTCACTTTATATTTCCTATAGTCATCCTTCACATACTTCGCTATATAGAACGGAGTCGCCTCAGGGACGTCAACCTTGACATCTATGCTGGTCAGACCGCTGTCTGCAACCGATGCTCTGAGAAACATTTCCTGAGGAACCTCTATCGGTTCCTCACAGGCTGACACGAAAAGGCCGGCAAACACAGCCAGCATCAACATTATGCGTGATTTCATCATTTCGTTTCGTATTTGAGAGTTACGTTCTGACCTACTGGAACGATTACGCTGTTGTCTACGAATTCCGTATGGTCGCGATAATAATTCAGCTTCTCGACTGCCTGAGGGCCTGAGACGGTCTGTCTGGTGACATAGACCACCACAGAAAGCCTGTTCTTGTCCAGAACCGTAGCTGGGATCTCCATCGTATAGTTGAATGCATTGATGCTGTGCTCAGAAGCGGAGAATTCATCTCCGGTCAACAGTTTGGTAGCATATGAGCGCACCACATTCCCATGTTCAAAGTTCTCGAGTTCAGACGCAGTGTAGAGATTGGTATAGTCCGTCTGAGCAGCTACGACTCCGTTCTCCATAAGCGCGACATGGAGATGGTATGTACCGGCTTCCTTGACGAATACTGTCGGATGGACTTCAACCTTGCCATTTGAATAGAGTACCTGAGCGCTTACCGCGGTCTGAGCCTTGTATGACGTCTTCTCCTCCTCGCAGAAAGCCTTGATTATCTGATAGAAGGTAGGAGACGCGACACTGAATGCAAAGCCTCGCTCATCGAGCGTCAGAGTCGGCTTTCCTGTCACCGAGAAGCGCTTCTCATAGCGGGAGGACTCATTGAAGCGGAGACGTGAGACAGAGTTCGCATCATAGAAACAGATGCAGTTCAGTCTGCCTGGTTCCTCAGTATTGAACCTCGTGACATCATAAGCAAGATTCGGACAGAAGCCGCACCAGTCACCGGTGAAGCGGTATCCAAGGACACCCTTGTAGAAATCCCTGGTCCAGTCAACCTCGACATGGGCAGCCTGTATCACTGATACGGAAAGCATCTTTCCGTCAGCGGTCGCAAAGGCAAGATGGCCAGAACGTGAAGTTGTCTTGGTATTGGCCTTGACTCCGAAAGCGATCTCTTCCTCGGCACCCTCACCCTTGAAGGATGTAGAAGACGGAAGTGTCACCCAATCGACGTCAGCTGTCACTGTGTAGTCAACATTGGACCTTACACGTACGACAAAGCCACCTTCCTCCGGAACATAATACATTTCGTTGTCCGTGCTGATGATGTCCACGCTAGGCTGGGTGAAACTGTACATGACCGTATTTGCGCCGTCAATTACATAGAAGGCACCTGCACGGCCTTTCATAGTGGAATTTTCCTCGAAGTGGACGGTGATCACGGCTTCTCCAGGAAGGCCTGCAGAAGGTGTGACATACATCCAGTCATTGTCGTTCACCACGCTCCATCTTTCAGTCGCGGTGAAAGTGTATCTGATGGAAGACTTCTCCGGGCCTATGGTTTCAGAAGCGCCGGGCTTGTCCTCTGGGTGGATATTAGGCTGGCATGCGACGAAAGCCGATGTCAGCAAGGCCACCATCGCAAGAATTGAAATTAGTTTGCGGATTCTCATAATCAACTAGAATGAGGTAGTTAATGTGAAGTTCGCACCTGTATAGGCAGGGATGAGCCTGCAGACTCCTCCAGCGCACTGATAGCCCTCGCGGAACCTTCCGAAATTGAGTGCCGCGCGTATCTTGGAGCGTGAATAGCTGAGACCTCCGTTGAAATAATGGATACGGGTGTAACCATAATTCCACATGTCACTGACGGAGAAGCTCCAGCCCGGAGAGACAGTGTATTCCACGGTGCCTGCACACCAGTTGCCGTCGCCCTGCCCGCTCCAGAGATGCTGATACTCCGCACGGACTGCGTGCTTATTGTTGATCTTGTAGGTAACGTCACCCACGATGGTATGACTCCTGCGGAACTCATACGAAGGATGGGCCCCGACTCTGTTGTTGTAGGTCTGCCATGTGTAGAGCACGACTGCCTTGACATGTCTTCCCCACCATCTTTCTGCATCGACGGTCAGATCTCGGAAATACAGTTCATCCGACTTGATCTCCGGCATTGGAGAAGGACCATAGAAAGTCGAGAAGTTGGTATGGACCCTCATTCCTCGGTTTCCTCCGAGCTTGGTACCTCTGGCGAAGAAATAATACACATCAGCCTGTCCTCCGGTCTCCCCGTTCATCTGACTCTGATAAGGAGTGAGTGAAGCGAGCGAATATGTATGCTGCTGGGTCAAGGCAGGGATATAGTTAAGAGCCGTGAACATGGTACCCTGATTGTAGTCCGACTGGAATCCAGCGTTCAGGATACGTCTGAAAGTCAGGTTCGCACCGAATCCGCCGCTGGTGTATGTACCTTCGGCAAGGATAGCACGGGACTTCCCAGTCTCATAATTGTTATAGACGCTGACATCCGAATCTCTGAGGACATACTCTCCTTTGAGCGTCAGACCGTTCCAGTCGAAGAGGATACGGGCGGAGCCACCGTTCACGTCCGGACTTATCAAGCCTTCCATCCATTCGCTCTCCAGAGCCTGGTGCTTGTTGATGAAGCTGCCCTCGAGCGATAGATTGAAGAGGTCCCCATGACCCGCAAGTTCCATAAGGTTGACGCTGACGTCTGCACCTATTATCCTTGAGTCGTAATTGTATGTCTTGAACGCCTTAGGGAATCCGACCATGGCAGAGACTGATATCTTGCCGTCCCAGTTGTAACCGAGGTTGACACCTTCGAGCGCAGTATTGAGGCCCAGAGATCTTTCCTCATAGGCTCTGAAGAGCAGGCCGCTGCCATACTGGCCATAGAAGTCACCGACTGTGGCAGTGAATCCCTTGTCGCGGAAACGAAGATATCTGTTTGAGAGAGAGAAGCCCTTGAGCTGTTCCGGATATCCAAGAAGCTGAGGGAAGTAACCCTCCATCTGCAATCCTGCCTCGAACTTGCCAAGGCCGCAGTCTATCTTAAGGTAGTTGTTTGTTCCGAAACCACCATCCGGACGTACGCTGCCGCCAGCAGGGTCTTCCACATAGTAGATCGAGTTGGACTCAAGTCCACCCGTCACATAACCCTTCTCCCAGAAACTCTGAGCGGAAGCGCTGAACGCTCCCGCTGATAACATTATGATAAATATGAATTTTCTCATGGATCCGCCCCCTACAGCTTCTTCAATGTCTCATAGACCGCCTGCTCGTCACCAGGAGTATATCCGATATGGGTATATACGACCTTGCCGGTCTTGTCCAGTATGAACATGGTAGGATTGCTCTGGACATTCATAGCTCTCTTAAGGTCACCGTTCTTGTCCAGGGCGATGACGAAAGGCCATCCACGTCCTTTTGCAAGAGGCAAAGCCTTGCTGCTGTTCCTGGAATCATCCGTCGATACGGCTACGACCTCGAAGTCGAACTCGTCCTTCCAGTCGAAATAGCTGTCACTGATCGCTCCCATCTCCTGGAGACATGGCTTGCAGGAGGTATCCCAGAACGACAGGACCACAGGCTTTCCCTTTGGAAGAAGGCTGGCGACGGTGACGGTCTCACCCTTGGCGTTGACCACATTCACTGCAGTCGCTACCTTCTGTGCACTTGCCACGGCCGCTACCATGAGCGCAGCCATGACCAGAACGAATCTCTTCATATCTACTTAAGGATGAAGCTTGTCGTGTTGAAGCTTTCGTCGATTCCATATCCGAAAGCGAATGAGTTGTCAGGTGCGATGTAGCACATCTTGGTCTCTGCGAATACGTCGAACACATCTGCTCCGAGCATCTCAGCTAGGTCGATGGCTTTCTTCTCGCCTGCCTTCCATACATATGAATGTACCGGCTTAGGATCCCACATGCTCTGCTTGGTAGAACCGACTACAGTTCCGTCATTGGAAATGCTTCCTGGCTCGAAGTCACCATTCTCGCAGATCACGAGTTCCTTGGTCTTGAGATTGAAGCGTGCTGCAACCTCAGCGACATCGAACTCCTCTGAATACTCCTGGACTGTAAGAGCTACCCACTCGCCGTTGGCGCTGATACCACATGGATGGAACATCATGTATGGAGCGTTCACCGGTGTCTCAGGATCCCACTCGAACGGATGGAAGAATGCCTTGCAGACAGGATCAGCAGTGTATGATCCATCTGCCTGTCTGTTCCATACTACAAGAGGCCAGCTGGCAGTATCGTCGACCACGAAGCCGCAGAGCACGCTTGCATCAGCAGACATCCATCTTACCTCTGCACCGTCCACTGAGAAGCCGAGTTCCTCGGATGTAGGCACTGGGAGGGTGATTCTGTCAGAAGCTGCTGTGAAAGGAGCCTTCCAGATACATGGACGTGGGCTGTAGCCATTGTAGTAGAAACCTGCGATGAGGTTCTCGTCACCATTGATAGAATATGCAGCCGAGCCGTCCTCAACGTTCACGGTATAGGTTTCACCCCAGAACTCATCGTAGATCTCCTCGACATCTGGATTATAATAAAGGAAGCTTCCCTTGGAACCCTTACCCATGAAAGCATAGTTGTTGAAAGTATCATCGCCTGCATTCACGTCGCGACCCTGACCGACTATGGTACCATTCTCGTTGATTCCGAAAGCATCACCAAGGATGTTAGCGATGTCAACGACGTCCTTGTTTTCCACATCCCAGACGGCAGGATTGCCGCTCATGAAGTTAGAACCTGCTGCGAACTTGCCGTCAGGAGTAGCGGTAAGTACCATCATTGCTACTGAAGAGCTTGATGGAGATGTTGTGAGAGTAGTGAATGTGCCATCGTAGACAACTTCCGGTTCCTCTTCCTCTCCACCCTCATGACCTGGCTTGTTACAGCCGACAGAAACCATGGCTAATGCAGCCATCACCAGTAAAGAAATCTTTTTCATAAGCAGTATGATATAAAATTTGTTAGGGATCAACCTGAATGGTTCAGATTGATTCAAGTCCGTTAAAACAAAAAAGCCTCAGACAACTCTGAGGCATTTTGCGGTGCGGAAGGGACTCGAACCCTCGACCTCCGGCGTGACAGGCCGGCATTCTAACCAGCTGAACTACCGCACCAAGCTAAATAGTCAGGCGTTTTTCTCAAACGCGGATACAAATATAGGCATAATTTCCCAACTTCCAAGAATTATTTTATTATTTTTGTAATGTTTTCCCCGGAAACTCATTCCGACATGTAAACGAATTTAACACCAACCGTTATGATTTCATTCATAATCAGCCTTTTAGCTTTAATACTTGGATATTGTGCCTACGGAGCCTTCGTCGACAAGGTCTTCGGACCGGATCCTGCAAGGCTCACACCTTCTGTGACAAAGGCAGACGGAGTCGACTTCATCCCTATGCCGACATGGAAGGTATTCATGATCCAGTTCCTCAACATAGCAGGCACAGGACCTATCTTCGGTGCGATCATGGGAGCAAAGTTCGGTCCGGCAGCATATCTGTGGATCGTCTTCGGCTGCATATTCGCCGGTGCTGTCCATGACTACCTTTCAGGCATGGTATCCATCCGCAAGGACGGAACAGGTCTTCCTGAAATCATCGGAGAATACCTCGGCGGAACGACCAAGAATGTCATGCTCGCGTTCTCCGTTCTCCTCCTGGTCATGGTCGGTGCAGTGTTCGTATACAGCCCTGCAGTGATACTCAAGGACGTAGCCGGCAACGGATCGACCACCGCGATGATGATCTGGGTAGGCGTCATATTCATATATTATATAGTAGCGACGATGCTCCCTATCGACAAGATCATCGGAAAGATCTATCCTGTCTTCGCCGTCGCTCTTATATTCATGGCAATCGCACTCATGATCGGACTCTTCATCAAGTGGCCGACCATCCCTGAGTTCTGGAACGGACTCGCCAACAGAGGCCCGTCCGTCGGAGTCGTCGGTCAGCCTATCCTTCCTTGCCTCTTCATCACTATCGCGTGCGGAGCAATCAGCGGATTCCATGCGACCCAGAGCCCTATGATGGCCCGTTGTATAAAGAACGAGACATTGGGAAGGCCTGTGTTCTATGGTGCCATGATCACAGAAGGTATGGTAGCACTCGTATGGGCAGCGGTCTCGTCTTACTTCTTCTTTGACGGAGGTGCTGCCGAGGTAGGAGCTGAGCTCAGCGCATCAGCCCCTGTGGTCGTCACCAAGATCTCGACCGCATGGCTTGGTGTTGCAGGTGGCATCCTTGCGATGCTCGGTGTAGTCGCAGCGCCTATCACCAGCGGCGACACAGCGCTCAGAGGAGCAAGACTGATCGTAGCTGACGCTTTCCACATGGAGCAGAAGACAAACAGGAGCAGGCTCATCATCTGCATCCCTATCTTCGTGATCGCCGCTCTGATCCTCTGGTACAACATCGCTGACGCAAACGGATTCAACACCATCTGGAAATACTTCGGCTGGGCAAACCAGTCACTTTCGATATTCACATTCTGGGCTCTCACAGTATTCCTCAAGAGAGAACGCAAGGGTCTGTACTATATCATCACCCTCATCCCTGCGATGTTCATGACTGCGATCTGCACGACCTACATCTTCATCGACAAGACATGCCTTGGACTGGATCCTAAGTTCAGCCTCCCTGTCGCACTCGGAACAGCGCTCATTTCTTTCGTCCTTTTCCTTATCTGGAAGAGCAAAGAAGATAAAAAAGCACTATCTTAGCAGAAACCCATAAACACAGAACAATATGCTCGATAAAGAACGCGGCTTGTACATAGCCCACAGCGAAAACGGTCCTATCAGCCTTGTCGGCAAGATGGCTAACAGACATGGTCTCATCGCCGGTGCGACCGGAACAGGTAAGACCGTGACACTCCAGGTAATGGCTGAGACATTCTGCCAGGCCGGGGTACCATGTTTCATGGCCGATATGAAGGGAGACCTTTCAGGCGTAAGCCAGGCAGGCAAGATCTCGGGCTTCATCGAGAAAAGAATGCCTGAGTTCGGCATCGAGGACCCTCAGTTCGCAGGCTGCCCTGTAAGGTTCTACGACGTATTCGGCGAGCAGGGACACCCTATGAGAACAACCATCTCAGACATGGGTCCTCAGCTTCTCGCACGCCTCCTCGACCTCAACGAGACCCAGACAGGAATCCTCAACATCGTATTCAAGGTAGCGGACGACAGAGGTCTGCTCATCCTCGATATGAAGGATCTCAGGGCTATGCTCGACTACACAGCGAAGCATGCCTCAGAGTTCACCACAAGCTACGGCAATGTTTCTGCGACCTCTATCGGAGCGATCCAGAGAGCGCTTCTCACGCTCGAGTCACAGGGCGCGGACAAGTTCTTCGGAGAGCCTGCATTCAACACCTATGACCTGATGGACACAGAAGGCGGAAAGGGTGTACTGAGCGTGCTTGCAGCAGACAAGCTCATGCTTCAGCCTAAGCTCTATTCGACCTTCCTCCTCTGGCTCCTCTCAGACCTCTACGCACGTCTTCCGGAAGTCGGCGACATGGAGCTGCCTAAGCTCGTGTTCTTCTTCGACGAGGCCCACATGCTCTTCGACGGAGCACCTAAGGCACTTCTCGAGAAGGTCGAGCAGGTCATCCGCCTCATCCGAAGCAAGGGTGCCGGCGTATACTTCATCACCCAGATTCCTGACGACATTCCCGACAACATCCTCGGACAGCTCGGAAACCGCGTGCAGCACGCCCTCAGAGCATTCACTCCTAGAGACCAGAAGGCCGTCAAGACAGCCGCTGACACATTCAGGGCCAACCCTTCATTCAAGACCGACGAGGCCATCATGAACCTCGGAACCGGAGAGGCTCTCGTATCCTTCCTCGACGAGAAGGGCGCACCTTCAATAGTCGAAAGAGCAAAGATCCTCTTCCCTCTCAGTCAGATCGGAGCAATCACTCCTGAGCAGAGAGAGACCATCATCAAGCAGTCAAGGGTATACGGACGCTACGACATCGCCTTCGACAGAGAGAGCGCCTTCGAGATTCTCCTCAAGGAATCCGAGGAAGCAGCAAAGCAGTTCGAGGAGGCCAAGGCTGAGGAAGCAAGGCAGAAGGAAGCTGAAAAAGCAGCAAAGGAAGCAGAGAAAGCCGAGGCACAGGCTGCAAAAGAAGCAGAGAAGGCTGCCAAGGAAGCAGAGAAGAAACGCAAGAACAGCATCGGCAACAAGGTCTTCGGCGCAGTCGTTACTGCAGTGACCGCAAGCGTTGCAAAGAGCGTCTCAGACCAGATCACAGGCAAGAAGACAAGCAGCGGAAAGACAACTGCCAGCAAGGGCAAGAGCGCAGCTGGAAAGGCAGCGACATCTGCAGCCAACGCAGCGACAAGGACCATCACCCGCGAGCTTACCCGCAGTATCCTTGGAAACCTTATAAAGTAGACGGTTCAGCCTTGGACAAAGGCTGAATCTTTCTAGAGATTGCTATTGAAGCGGCTGAGCACATTCTCAGCGTAAGTCTTGGTAATCGTAATAGGAGGGATGGCATCGTTCTCGAGATCGAGTTCGTAGCCATCCTTCTCTTTTCTGAGTGCCTGAACCTTGTCCATATTGACGATGTATTTCCTGTGGCACCTTACCAGACTGCTGCCCATGAAGCTCTCCTCTACGGTCTTGAGACGGCAGCGTATCATATACTTCTTGAGATCACCCTTAGAGTCTGTATACCACACGATGATGTAGTTGTCGTCCGACTCTATATAGAAAAGGTTCGCGAGGCTGACAGACAGCTTCATCACTCCGCTGTTGTCGTAGAGAGTGACCTTCTGGACGCCTGAAGGCAGCTCCTGGGTCTCATCGGACACTACTTCGTTCGTGTTCATCAGACGTATGGTCTTGTTCATGTCCTCGATCGCGAAGAACATTCCTGCTATGATGTAAGGCACGAGAAGAGCCATGAAGGAAGTCTCGCAGGCATGGAGGAACATATGCATGAAGGACGACAGCTGGTACTCGATTATGCCGAGAGTGACGCCCTGGATGGTAAAGCAGGTGTAGAGCATGCTGATCAGCACGACCTCTGCCACGTTCCATAATATATACTGCGGGAAGGTCAGCCTGAACATCGCACGGGTCGCATACATCAGCCACTTGCTGATGATGACGATAATGAGACAGATGCCGAAGAATACAGCCGTGAAGGAGAAGGCCTTCGACGCACCGAGCGCAAACCACGCATTGTCCGAGAACGGAACTTTGCAGAGAATATACACAAGTGACCACAGTGCCGTAAAGGTCACCGTCGCAATCAGCTGGTACTTTCCCCTGAGATATGCAGGTATGTAAAAGGTCTTCAAAACACGTCTCTTTGTACTACAAATATAGGAATTTCGCCACACATCGGAAAAACTCACCCTCAAAAATATAAATAAAGGCTTTTCACCACAATTTTTTTAAGGATTGGATCAGTCGTCGTATCTTAGCGTAATATAACCAATCAGAACCCAAAGAAAACAATGAAAATTCTCGGTACAGGAAGCGCCCTTCCAAAAAAAATCGTCACAAATGACATGCTCTCAGAATTCCTCGACACCAGCGATGAGTGGATCGTCCCACGCACCGGCATCAGGTCAAGGCATATCATCAGCGACGAAAAGATAGAGGATCTCGGAACCCAGGCCGCACTCAGCGCCCTCGAGATGTCAGGTCTCAAGCCTGAAGACATCGACTACTGTATCTGTTCAAACGTCGTAAGCGAATACGTGACCCCAGGCCTGAGCTGCGTGATCGGAGCCAAGATCGGCCTCAAGTGCCCATGTATCGACATCAACTGCGCATGTCCAGGTTTCATCTACGCACTTGACATCGCCGAGACCCACTATATCGCCGGGAAGGTGAAGAACGTCCTCATCATCTGCGCAGAGCAGCCTACCAGGATGTGTGACTGGACTGACCGTTCGACCTGCGTCCTCTTCGGAGACGGAGCTGGAGCAGTCGTTCTCGGACCTGGCAGCAACGTCAAGGGCATCAAGCTCCACAGCCAGCTCGACGCGACCAAGATATGGGAGAAGCAGAGCCTCATGCCTACCCCATACTACGAGGGCGACAACACCGCCATCGGTCTCCAGATGAACGGCCGTGAAGTGTTCAAGTTCGCAGTCAAGGCATCCACAAGCGACGTGGAGGACCTCCTTAATGACCTCGGCATGACCAAGGACCAGGTAGACTGGTACATCGTACACCAGGCCAACTACCGCATCATCGATGCAATCAAGCAGTACCTCGGTGAACCTGACGCAAAGTTCCCGATCAACATCTCTGACCATGGAAATTCATCTTCGGCTTCGTGTACAATTTTACTTGATGAGTGTAACAAAAGTCATATGTTCAAAGAGGGCAACACATTGGTATTCAGCGCTTTCGGCGCTGGACTGCTCTCCGGCGTCGCTGTGCTCGAATGGTAGTAATCGTTTGATTGAAAATTAATTGCTATATTTGCAATTCAGTATAAAAAGACAACAACGTATTATGAGTAATAAAAGAGTCGTAGTTACCGGCTTAGGTATCATCTCATCAGTCGGCAACGATATCAACACATACTGGGACAGCCTCAAGAACGGCGTCTGCGGTATTGACTTCATCGACGAATTCCCAACAGATAACCTCCCAGCAAAGATCGGAGGAAAGATCAAGAACTTCGAGCCTGAGAAGTACGGACTTACAAAGCAGTTCGTACGCAAGCAGGACAGATTTGTCATTTATGGTATGGCAGCAGCATACCAGGCAATGCAGGATTCAGGTCTCAAGACAGACGGCGAAGAGCAGAACATCGACCCATTCAGACTCGGTGTATACGTAGGCTCAGGCATCGGTGGATTCGAGACCATGGTAAGAGAAACCGGCAAGATCATCGAAGACCCTTCTGGACAGTGGATATCTCCACTCTTCATCCCTACCATGATCTCAAACATGGCAGCAGGACAGATTGCCATCGCACACAAGGCACAGGGTCCTAGCATCGACGTAGTGACAGCCTGCGCGACCTCTACCAACAGCCTTGGAGAGGCATACAGAGCTGTAAAGCACGGTTATGCTGACGCTATCATCGCAGGTGGAGCAGAGTGCGCCACAATTCCAATCGGAATCGCTGGCTTCGCAAACGCAAAGGCACTCTCAAGATCAGAGAATCCAAAGTATGCTTCACTTCCATTCAACGCAAACAGAGCAGGTTTCGTAATGGGTGACGGCGCTGCAATCGTAATCCTCGAGGAGTACGAGCACGCAAAGGCACGCGGTGCGAAGATCTACGCAGAGATGGTCGGCTACGGCAACACCTGTGACGCATACCATTCAACAGCACCGAGGCCAGACGGAACAACCCAGGCTAAATGTATCGAGCTCGCCCTCGAAGAGGCTGGTTTCGACAAGGAGAAGGACAATCTCTACATCAACGCCCATGGAACCGGCACAAAGCTCAACGATGCTGCTGAGACAAATGCATACAAGATTACTCTCGGAGACTACGCATACAAGGCACACATCAGCTCAATCAAGTCTATGACAGGCCACATGCTTGGCGCTGCAGGTGGAGCAGAGGCTATCGCTACCATCCTCGCACTCCGCGACGGCATCGTTCCTCCAACAATCAACCTTGACTGCCCTGACCCAGAGTGCGACCTCGACTACACACCAAACACAGCCGTAGAGAGCGACCTCACAATCGGCATCTCTGATTCATTCGGCTTCGGTGGTCACGACGGTTGCATCGCCTTCAGGAAGTATTCAGAGTAAGAGACTTATAAACGAACTAAAACCAAGACAACAATGAACTTAGAAGAGATCAAAGAATTCATGCCTCACAGGGAGCCTATGCTCCTCATTGAAACGGCTGAAGTAGACGAAAACGGTGTAGCACACTGCACCTATAGGATCAAGGAAGACGAGTTCTTCACCCGTGGACATTTCCCTGGCAATCCTGTAGTTCCAGGAGTGATCCAGTGCGAGATCATGGCGCAGAGCTGCGCTGTACTTGTAAAGGAGGAAATCCCAGGCAACATCACATTCTACGCTGGTCTCAACAATGTAAGGTTCAAGAACCCTGTAAGGCCAGGTGACCTCTGCGAGATTACCGCAAAGCTCGAGAGCAGACGCGGCAACATCTTCTTCTGCAGCGCTAAGCTTGAGGTCAACGGAAAGCTCTGCTGCAAGGGTGAGCCAAGCTTCGCGCTTGTTCCTATCCAGCAGTAGCCTGACTTAAGGATCATAAAGAAAGAGGATGACATCGCTTGATGTCATCCTCTTTCTTTATGTATCGTCTTCACTGGCGTTTGGCGGTCTCCGAAACAGATGCGTCAAGCTATTGGATGACTGTCGGTCAATGGCGAAGGCTGTCGCCTCCGAGGGACGTGCCACCCGCGGCACGGAAGCGGGCGCCGACATCCGCGGCCTGCGGCAGCAGGGCGTGATGGAGGCAGGGTCAAAAAGAAATCGGAGATTTTGCTATCCAGCAAAATCTCCGATTCTTTTGACTCCATCGGGGGCGAGCAGCCTCGCCATCAACCGACATGCTATTCATGCTCACACATCCTCTTCCAGGCAAGCTCCTCCCACTTGGTCCCCGGTCTGCCGTAATTGGCATAAGGATAGATCGATATTCCACCTCTAGGAGTAAAAATTCCCGTGACTTCAATATACTTCGGATCCATCAGCGCGATGAGATCCTTCATAATCTTGTTGACACAGTCCTCGTGGAAGTCACCATGGTTCCTGAAACTGAAGAGATATAGCTTGAGGCTCTTGCTCTCCACCATCCTTACATCCGGAATGTAGCTGATACGGATCTCAGCGAAATCAGGCTGACCGGTGATAGGACAGAGAGATGTGAACTCCGGGCAGTTGAATCTCACCCAGTAGTCATTCTCCTGATGCTTGTTCACGAAAGTCTCGAGCACCTCCGGAGCATAGTCGCTCTTGTACTCGGTCTTCCTGCCGAGGGACTTCAGGCCCTCAAGTTCCCTGCCTTCTGCCATAGGACTATTCTCCTGCTTCCTTGAGACGCTCCGCATTCTCTGCGATCTGGAGCTGGTCTATGCACTCCTGGATGTCACCATCCATGAACACAGGAAGGTTGTACATGCTCCAGTTGATACGGTGGTCGGTGACACGGCCCTGAGGATAGTTGTAGGTACGGATCTTGGCTGAACGGTCGCCGGTAGATACCATGGTCTTACGCTTTGCAGCGATGCCGTCAAGGTACTTCTGGTGCTCCATGTTGTAGAGACGTGTACGGAGTTCCTCGAGCGCGCGGTCATAGTTCTTGAGCTGCGAACGCTCCTCCTGGCACTGTACGACGATACCTGAAGGGATATGGGTAAGACGCACAGCTGAATATGTAGTATTGACACCCTGTCCGCCAGGACCTGACGCGCAGAAGAGGTCCTTACGTATATCACTGATGTTAAGCTCGATATCGAACTCGCCTGCCTCAGGGAAGATAGCAACAGAAGCAGCAGAGGTCTGGATACGGCCCTGGGTCTCAGTCTGAGGGACACGCTGCACGCGGTGTACACCTGACTCGTACTTCATGACGCCATAGACACCGTCGGTAGAAGATGAGAGCTTGAACACGATCATCTTGTAGCCGCCAGCCGTACCTGGAGCCTGGTCTGACACCTCGAGCTTCCAGCCACGTGACTCAGCATACTTCGAGTACATTCTGAAGAGGTCGCCTGCGAAGATGGCAGCCTCGTCTCCACCGGTACCGCCACGGATCTCGACCATAGCGTTCTTGCTGTCGTCAGGATCTGCAGGGATGAGGAGGAGCTTGATGTTCTGCTCCATTTCAGGAACCTTAGGTTCGAGCTCGGCAAGTTCCATCTTTGCCATTTCCTTGAGCTCGTCATCCTTCTCGTTGATAAGGATGTCCTTAGCCATCTCGATTCCGTCTACGATCTGCTTGTACTCCAGTCCCGCGTTGATGATAGGCTGAAGTTCCTTGTAGTCCTTGTTCAGCTGGACGTATTTCTTCATATCAGACATAACCTCAGGGTCAGCAAGCTGATCCTGAAGCCTCTGGTATTTCTCCTGAAGGCCGAGTACCTTCTCCAACAATGTATTTGCCATGTAAAATCTGTTAATCTGTTAAATGTTCTTGAGATAGCAACGCCTTCTCATGAAAGGCTCGTTCTCATAATGCGACCACACGTTCACTGCGCTGTTGGTCTCTATCTGCGGGTTGGAAATCGCCCACTGGGCCTTCACGGCCTGGTTCTTCAGCGAGATATCATAGTGATAGACCGCTGACACGCCCTTGTTCTGCCACTCCGGAACCGCACCGTTGATCATAAGGTCAAGCACCTTGTAGTTCCTGGTAGCCTTGAGGAGATGGTACCATCCGAACGGGAACAGACGGCCCTTAGCCTTCTGGAGACCTTCTGAGATTGAAGGGAACTCGATGCCGAAGGCAACAAGGTCATTGTTCTCATCAAGGATGATCGAGCTTGTCTTATTGGTAAGGAAAGGCATCACTGAATTTGCCTCCTCCTCGATCTCCTCATCAGTGAAAGGAATGAAGTTGAGCACCGACTGGGCGAAGCTCTTGTTATAAACCTCGAAGAAGTTACGTACAAGCGCCTTGTCCTTCTTCAGTTCATCCATGTTTCCGACATGGAGGTTATATCTCTTTGTAAGCAGACCGGCGAACTTCTCGATCTTCTCGGTAGTCCTGTCTGCAGGCATCTTATACTGCAGCCAGTCACACTCCTTCTCGTATCCGAGTGCCTGCACAAGGTCGTTGTAGTATGAGAAATTGTAGAGGCAGTTGAACGGAGGAACATTCTCGAAGCCCTCCACCAGCATGCCCTGCTTTCCGAGGGTGTTGTAGTAGAGAGGCCCATGGATCTCGTTCATACCCTGTTCCTTGGCCCATGCCTCAGCGGTTCCGAGGAGAAGCTTCGCTACCTCGATGTCGTTGATTGTGTCAAACCAGCCGAAGCGAGCCCTCTTCTTGCCATAGAGCTCGTTGTAGCGAGGATTGATCATACCGCAGATCCTGCCGACGACCTTCTTGCCGTCGAGGACCATCCACATCTTGCGGGTACAGTACTTCAGAGTCGAAACCTTGGTAAGCGACTTCTTCTGATCCATATGGAGAGCAGGCACATACTGCTTGCAGTCCTTGTAAAGTTCGTCCGGGAACTTGATGAATCTCCTCAGATCCCTTCCCGTAGTAACTTCAATTATCCTATAATTGGGCATAGCACACTTTTAAGTCCGCAAAGTTACACAATAAAAGCCATTTCTTCAAATCCTACAGGCCCTTGGACTTAGCCTCATCCCAGATGGCATCCATTTCAGCGAGAGTCATATCATGCAGGCTCCTGCCCTTGCGTATGGTCTGTTCCTCCAGATAGGTGAAACGGCGACGGAACTTGTCGCACGTACGGTTCAGAGCCGTATCCGGATTGAGACCGTAGAGCCTTGCCGCATTGATCAGCGAGAACATCACGTCGCCCAGTTCCTCCTCGGCATCATAATAGGCTTTCCTGAATTCCTCCGACGAATCATCAGACGGGGCACATACGGCGACATCGGCATGGCCCGGATACAGGTCCATGGTACCGAGTTCGGTCTGGAACTCTCCGATCTCCTCTTTCACCTTGTCCCAGACCTGTTCCTTCTCCTCCCAGTCGAAGCCCACTCCCCTCGCCTTGTCCTGCATTGCAAAGGCCTTGAGTACAGAAGGCATGGACTCCGGAACGCCGGAAAGGATACGCTTGTTACCGCCTTTCTCCTTGGTCTTCATCATCTCCCAGTTCTCAGAGACGGTCTTGGCATCGCAAGCCTTGGTGTCAGAGAACACATGAGGGTGACGGAACACCATCTTCTCACATACCTTGTCAAGCACATCACCGACATCGTACCGTCCCTGCTCCTGGGCGATCTTCGAATAGAACACGACATGGAGCATCACATCTCCGAGTTCCTTCTTGAGGTCCTCCTCGTCCTTCTTGAGGACAGCGTCGCTGAGTTCATAGACCTCCTCGACGGTCATTGGTCTGAGGGTATCTATGGTCTGGGCGGCGTTCCATGGGCATTCAGCCCTGAGCTTGTCCATTATGTCGAGCAGTCTGCCAAAGCGCTCAAGTTTTTCTTCACGTGTATGCATTTCCAAGGTATTTTAAGCAAAATTACAAAAAATAAGAGGTAATTTTGCATCCAGTTACAATTAGTTAGTAGAACAATGACTCAGATAAAAAACAAAAGCATACTCATCACCGGCGGCGCCTCTGGCATCGGCAAGATCATGACACGCATCTGCCTTGAGAAAGGCGCGAAGAACGTAATCGTATGGGACCTCAACCCACAGGGTGCAGAGGAAGATTCCAGAGTAAAGGCATACAAGGTCAACGTCGCCAAGCCGGAAGAGATATCAGAGACCTACGCGAAGGTGAAGGCAGAAGTCGGACAGGTCGACATTCTCATCAACAACGCAGGAATCGTAAGAGGCAACAACACCTTCGACAAGCAGACTCCGCAGGACATCATGCTCTCGATGGATGTGAACGCCACAGGACCTATGCTTGTAGGACTTGAGGTCATCGGGGACATGATCAAGAGGGATTCCGGACATATCTGCAACATATCATCAGCAGCCGGCACTCTGGGAGTACCCAGGCTTTCGGTTTACTGTGCGAGCAAATGGGCGGTCATCGGATGGACGGATTCACTCAGGATCGAGCTCAAGAAGATGAAGAGCAACGTAAAGGCGACCGTAATCGCCCCATATTTCATAAATACCGGAATGTTCGACGGTGTAGAATCCTTCATCTTCCCTATCCTCAAGCCAGAGAAGGTCGCATCCAAGGTAATCAGAGCAATCGAGAAGGACAAATACTACAAAGGAATTCCATTCCCTGAGCACCTCATGAGATTCGTACAGGGTATCCTGCCACATTGCGTATTTGATTTCATATTCGGAGAAATCTGCGGAGTCAACCGCGTAATGGACCATTTCACAGGCAGAAAAGCATAACATACGACAAGATATGGCAGCAGTAGAGAACACATCGGAAGAGAGGATCCTTGAGATCCGCAGGAAGCAGGACAAGTTTTTCCGCAGCGGAGCGACCCTCAACGTTGAATTCAGGAAGAAGCAGCTCCTGGCCCTTGAAAAAGGTATCAGGAAGTGGGAGCGCAACCTCACTGACGCACTCTGGACAGACCTCCACAAGTCATACGAGGAGGCCTACATGACCGAGATAAGCATCGTTCTCGCCGAGGTCAGGAACCACATCAGGCACGTAGCCAAGTGGGCGAAGCCACAGTGGAAGCCTACTCCGCTGAAGATGTTCCCGTCGACCAGCAGGATCGTGTCGGAGCCTTTGGGAACGGCGTTGATCGTGGCACCATGGAACTATCCTTTCCAGCTGCTCATCAACCCGCTTGTCGGTGCGATCTCGGCCGGATGTACCGCTGTCCTCAAGCCTTCGCCATACGTTCCGAACGTATCCATGGCAATAGAGCAGATGATACGCGACACCTTCGAGGAGGAGTACATCGCCATTGTCCAGGGAAACCGTGACGTGAACCAGACTCTCTTTGACCAGAGATGGGACCTCATCTTCTTCACCGGAAGTCCGGTACTCGGAAGGAAGGTCATGGAATCCGCATCGAAGAACCTTACTCCAGTCGTGCTCGAGCTCGGCGGCAAGAGCCCATGCATAGTAGACGAGAACGCCGACCTGAAGGTCGCAGCAAAGAGGATCGCCTGGGGAAAGAGCCTCAACGCAGGCCAGACCTGCATCGCCCCTGACTATCTCCTTCTCCACGAAAGCATCAAGGACAGGTTCCTCGTAGAGCTGGAAAAGCAGTTCAGGTCACTCCTTGGCAAGGATCCACAGAAGTGCAGACATCTCGTGAGGATAGTCCACGACAAGGCGTTCGACCGCCTCGAGAGCTATCTCAAGGACGGAAGGATCGTATTCGGCGGTCAGAGAGACAAGAGCGAGAGATATTTCGCTCCGACAGTACTCGACAACGTCAGCCCTGACGCACCGGTAATGCAGGACGAGATATTCGGGCCTATCTTCCCTGTCCAGACATTCAGGGACATCGCACAGGCCATCAACTTCGTGACATACAGGGAGAAACCTCTCGCGCTCTACTACTTTGGAAAGAGAGGCGACGAAGTCCTACACTTCACCTCAGCCGGTGGGACCTGTATCAATGACACGATCATGCACATAGCCAACGAGAACGTACCGTTCGGCGGTGTAGGAAACTCAGGAATGTCCGCCTACCACAACAAGCTGAGCTTCGATGCGTTCTCACATTACAGGTCTGTCATCACGACTGGCACAAAGATTGATTTACCTTTCAGGTACATGCCGTACAGACTGTTCGGCTTCGTAAAGAAATTGTTGTAAAACTAACCCCTACTGACATGAAAAGCAGCAGAACATTTGCACTCGCGGCCCTGTTCGTAGCTACAGTGCTCTCGGTTTCGTCCTGCAGGAAGACCCCTGGAAACAGAAGGCCTGACGGTGGCGACACTCCGACACCGGACAAGAAAGAATACGTAGACAACCCTAGCTGGAACCTTACATACACCGGACGTGAGGTCGACGTCATGGACGACGGCGCCACATATGTCATGGACCCTGTCTATATGGCGTCCAACGACAAGCTCAGCTATTTCGTAGACCTCATCACCCTCGACGAGTACAAGAACACCTACAAGTCCAACCCTGCCAACTACATCGAAGGAAGCTTCAAGAACAACTTCCAGAAAGACTGGGTCGATTCAGGTGATTCACGCACAGCATACTATGCCCTTGACGCCGGCGACGGCAGCTGGGTGGCAATCGCCTACGAGATCACCGGCGACAACAAGCCTGGCACCAAGTACTCCCTTTGCCAGTTCAAGACCAAGGCGATCACCATGCGCCAGGACAAGTCCTATGAGATGAGCTACTCACGCAAGAACGTAAACGGCACAGTCGTAGACGTCATCAGCTCAAAGGCACACTCAGACTATTCATACTACGTCGACATCACATATCCTGAGTTCCTTGAAAGCAACTTCAACGGTGACCCAGTAGAATGGATCAACGCAAGGCTTGACGACATAGCATCAGGCCTCAACGAGGGCGACAATTTCGACTCAGTCCTCAGCTATGGCGACGACTCCATCGCATTCGACAGGCTCCGTCATGGAGACTGGACCGCATACGCTTTCGGCTGCGACATCAACGGCAACCTTACCGGCAACTGGTCAAAGCTCGACTTCGACATCGCTGAAGAGGTCGCAAGCGCAGACTTCAGGAAGTGGCTCGGAACATGGACCATCGGCGGCAAGGCAAATGACGGCAAGAATAACAAGTTCTACACTATCAATGTACGAAGCGCCGAGAACAATATGTTCTATTCAATCGAGGATTGGGAGAACATCCGCGACTTCATCTTCGAGACCGAATTCGACCCAGGCGACGGCAGCATGTGGTTCACAAGCCAGCTTCTCGGCAGCGCATACCACGACGGATACAAGAGCAAGGATAACGAAGACGGTGGCTTTGACATCGCATTCGTAGGAAACATCGACATCGACGGTGAGATATTCTCGCTCGACTATATCGACGGACAGTACGACATCGCGCAGGCAAAGATCATCGACTACAACAGAGCAGATGTCATCCCTGAATACGTGACCGTCAAGATCGACAAGCAGAACTACACCGAGCAGTACTGCTCAATGCAGTATGTCGACTGGACATGGGACGGCTACATCGCCACCTACAACAAGACCATCCCTCTCCTCCCGATGACCATGACCAAGATCGCCGGCCCTGACGGTACCATGGCAAGTGTCAGCATGCCAAGGCCTGCCGCAAGGAAGATCGCCAGCACAACTGGAAAGACCGCCGCAAACGCAGCTGGAAAGACGACTGCCAGCGCAACTGGAAAGACCGCCGCAAACGCAACTGGAAAGACGACTGCCAGCGCTTCAGAAAAGACGGATCAGACCAATGCAGCTGCAGTTGAACTTGAGCTTACTGTTGGCGCAAGACAGGCAGCCGGCACATCAGCTCTCCGCAGCAGCGCAGTCCGCAGCAGTTCTGTCCGCAACAGTTCTGTCCGCAACAGTTCTGTCCGTAGCAGTTCTGTCCGCAACAGTTCAGCTGCTGCCACAAAGGATGCACGCCGCAGCACTGCTGCCACAAAGAGCACTCCTCACAATGCGTCTGCCACAAAGAGCACTCGCAGCGTCCTTGACGTCAGCATCCCTGGCGCGCCAAGAAACGCAGTCAAGATCAGCGGAAACGAGGCTCGTAACAAGTAGTCCCGCCCCCTACAGATAGCGCCGTGCCACACAGGTAACGTCGCCTCCTACAGATAACGCCGTGCCACACAGGTAACGCCGTACCTGCAGAGATGACTGAAAACCAGTCGGAGCAAGACATAACGCATAAGAGGATGGCCCAGCGGTCATCCTCTTATAGTTATGTTCCCTAACTTTGTTCCCTAACTTTTGCAAAACGGAGTGCACGGAGAGACTAACCCTGTGCATTGGGTGGCACATTGGCATGCACACCTGGCACCGTCAGGCCGATGAGTGCATACGAATCGCCATTCTAGGGCCTTAGAATGATGGTCGTCATGCACTCCGATTTGCAAAAGTTGGTCGACTTACCGGTCGGGAAAGGTAGTTGGCTTACCGGTTGGCAAAAAGCTGGTCAGTTTACCGGTTGGCAAAAGCTGGTCAGCTTACCGCTCGGCAAGGAGCAGACAGCCGGCTGCTTTTGCGCTCTTCAACGAGCGGGCGGATGGCTCCAAGGGCTGGGCGGATGGTTCCAACGGCCGGGCAGAGGATGGAAGCCACCCGGCCGGAGGAAAGCAACCGACCGATCCGGAGGAGGTGCGCCACCAGTCAGCCACCCGATTCGGAGGAAAGCAACCGACCGATCCGGAGGAGGTACGCCACCAGTCAGCCACCCGGCCGGAAAATGAAAGGCACTGCTCGACGGACGTAAGGCACAGCCATCAGCCCGACCAAAGAAAGGGAGACAAAAGCAAGGGAGGATGGCCGCAAAGCCACCCTCCCTCTTTATGTTCAGCCCCCCGTGCATGCTTGGGGGCCATGTCATGCCTGGGGCTGTGCATGCCTGGGGCCATGTCATTGCCTGAACCCACGCGCCGCTACCTCAACGGCTTGATGGTGATTGTTCTCTGGTAGCCCATGGGATATGCCCTGTAAGCGTCGAAGATCGAGCGGGCGGTACAACCTACGCCGCTGGTCGCATAGTCGAGGTTGAGGGTGATGTCACCGCTCTTCTCGAGCTGGTACTGGTACATAGCCTTCGTGAGGTTCTCAGTGGTAAATGGGTACGCATTGAAAGCGAACGGTTCATCCATCCTGAACTCAAGGCCCTTTCCGCTGTCGTCGGTGAATCTTACCCAACGGTTGTCCATTCTGAGGCCATAGTCCTCAGGGACAAGATAAGGCTCGTACATTCCTTCAACGGTATCCTTATAGATACCCATACGGTAACCCGTCTTCCTGTCCGGATAAGAAGCCTGAGGGCCTCTTCCATACCACTCGACGTTGCCGAGAGCCTCGTTGATCGACATGGTCACACCGATTCTAGGCAGCCATGCAGGCATGTCGCCCTGAGGGTTGAGGAGATGTTGTACGGTAATAGTACCGTCGCCATCGATCTTGTATGAATAACAGCTTTCAAAGCCGATGTTGGTACGGCCTGTGACGTAGGCGTCGAGCTGCTTCTCGACTGAGGCGCCGAAGAGAGCGTATTCTCTTACGTCAATGTATACTGAACCGTCCACTGCGCGGGCTTTGACAGAGACAGGCTTGTAACCGACCTTGTCAAGGCCGGCCGAATAGAAGATCGTAGCTACTGTGGTGCTGTGTCCGACAGTTCCGAATCCAGGTTTGTTGTTGAGGATGGCTGAGCGTGAAGGCTGGTTGTTCCAACCGTCGAGCTCGTTTGCGAGAGGAGCTCTCCACACGTTGAGCCTGAGCGGTTCTGTAAGTACCTCACGTCCGTCGACCTGCATGCCGCAGAGCTCTCCGCTGACAGCGTCGAAGGTATATGTGAAGCCTGCGCCTTTTGCAAGGATCTTACCGTCTGCCTGCTCCATGGCTACATTGCCGGAAGGCTTTGCAGTAACAACGGCAGGGATGTTCCATGCTGAAAGCTCGAACTGCTCCCATGCAACCTCATGACCCTTCTTAGCCCAGATTTCATCCTTCGCGAGGACTGTGCTGATGTTGAGCCTGTACTCCTTGCCTGCCTCGATCGAAGGCTTGGTGTAAGGAATCCTGTATGCCTTGGTCTGAAGAGGATCGATGTCAAGGTTCATGGTTCCTGAAGCAACGACCTTGTCGTCTGCAGTGATTGTCCATGTAGTAGTGTATGCCGAAGCGTTGACGAATGCAAGGTGGTTCCAGATCTCGACCATACCTGTCCTTGAATCAAGGAGAGTATAGGTGAAAGGCTGTGTGCTCTTCTTCATCTGGTACATCTCAGGCTGGATAGTCCTGTCTGGCCAGATACTTCCGTAGGAGCGTGCACCGAGACCCCATGTGTAGAAGGTGCCCTCGTTGGTCTCCTTCTCGAAATCAAGCCAAAGAGCTGATTTTGCAGGGTCGAAGCCCATGTCAGGAGTTACTGCGTCAGCAAAGATTCCGACGTTGTCGATGAGGGCATCGGCGATGAACTCGTTGGTATCCTGGCCGTTCTTCTCCGCATCACGACCTATGCAGACAGGGAGAGGAAGGTTCCTGATGTTTCCTGTGAGAGGCTGGCTTGCAACCTCCTTCGAGTCAATGTAGATGGTCATCTTCTCAGAATCGTAGACTGCGGTGACGTTGTGCCACTTGCCCTCCCAGTCTGAAGGGAGATTGCCTGTGAGGCTTGTCTTGGTGCCGTTGTCGATATAGAAAAGGATCTGGTCAGCACCCATCTGTCTGAGACCGAACTGGTTGTTGCCCTTGGTGATCATGTAGCCACCGTTCTTGTTGTTCCTGCGAGGGAGGATGTCGAGAGTGAGAGTAAGCTTGTCTCCGCCGATCTCGACGTTCTTGCCACGATATACCTCAACCCACTGGTCGCGCATGCCAAGGTCGATTGCGAGGCCGGTCTTGCCTTTGACAAGCTTTGCCTTGCCCATGATGTTGGCCTTGGTCGAATATGGTGACTTGTCCTCGAGGGTCCTTACAGGTTCCTCAAGACCTGGGCTCACGAAATCCCATATAGCTCCACCGAGGAGGGATGGGTGCTCATAGATCTCTCTCCAGAAATCGTCCATTGCGCCGCCACCGTTGCCGGCAACTGAGAGATACTCATCCATGAATGAAGGTCTCTTGTCAGTAAGGTCCATTCCATAAGTAAGCTCGTGCTCGATAGGAATAGGATATCTTGGACCTACGATGTCCTCTGCCGCATGCTTAGGAGCATTGCCTCCGTACATCCAGAAGCGTGTAGGGTCGTACTTGCGTCCTTCATTCACGACCTCGCCGATGTTCGGGCCTTCGCCGGACTCGTTACCTGCACTCCAGAAGAGCACGCAGGCGTGGTTACGGTCGCGGAGCACCATCTGGCGCACTCTTTCCTGGTACATAGGGATGTATTCAGGGAGATATGACACCCACTCGGTAGCATGAGCCTCGACGCCGGCCTCATCGATGATGTAAAGGCCATATTCGTCTGCAAGGTCAAGATACTCGTTGACAGGTGGATAGTGGGAAGTCCTGACGCCGTTGAAGCCGAACTGCTTGAGGATCTCCATATCCTTTCTGACGGTAGCCTCATCAACAGCGTGGCCAAGTGTAGGATGCTGCATGTGAGAGCACTGCGCGTTCACCTTGATAGGCTGGCCGTTGAGATAGAACACGCCGTCCTTGATCTCGGTCTTCTTGAAGCCCATCTTCTTTACCATGTAGTCCACGACCTTGCCGGAAGCGTCCTTCAGGGTCATGGTAAGTGTATAGAGCTCAGGAGTCTCCGCTGTCCACTTCAATGGAGAAGCGACCTTTGTGCGGAAATGGACGGAATTCATGCTGCCTGCGGCAACAGAAAGGTTGCTCTTGTCCATGGTAGCTACCACCTTGCCGTCCTTTGATATCTCAGCTGTGAGAGAAGCTCCGTCTGCAGCAGCAGTGAATGTTCTTACATCGACTGTGAGATCCACGTTGGAATCCTTGAAGCTGCTGTCGAAGTCTGTGATTACCTGGTAGTCCCAGATCCTGGTGTCAGGACTGGCATATACAGTCACGTCATCGAAGATACCGGCAAGCCTCCAGTAATCCTGGCCCTCGAGGTAATAGCCGTCGCTGTACTTGAGAACGAGTACTGAGAGAGTGTTCCTGCCTGGCTTGACGTATTTGGTAATGTTGTATTCAGAAGGCTCCTGCGCGCCCTCGTTGTAACCGACCTGCTGTCCGTTCACCCATACGAAAGAAGCAGATGCCACCTTCTCGAAACGGAGGAAGATCTGGTCGCCCTTCCACGAAGAAGGAACGTTGAACGAAGTCCTGTAGGCACCGGTCGGATTGTATTCCATAGGAACCTCAGGAGGTGTGACTGCATAAGGATTCTCAGGTGCCGGACGCCCGGCGCCTGGGAACTGCCTGCCGCCTCTTGCCTTTGCCATGGCATCCCTTGCCGCCTGAGGCGTATTGGTAGCCCATGGAGCTGACACGTTACGGAAGACAGCCTGGCCGAATCCCTGCATCTCCCAGTTGGAAGGTACAGCGATGTCTGACCATCTGCGGTCATTGAACGAAGACTTGAAGAAATCCTGAGGTACGTCGTACGGACTCTCGCAATAGAGGAACTTCCACGTACCGTTGAGCGATACGGATGACTGAGGGATGTGGTAGGCCCTTCCGTCCTCCTGTCCCTCTCCGAACACTGACAGGTTCTCTACGTAATAAGGAAGATCCTGCATATAAGGCTTGTTCTGAGCGCCGGCATAAAGCGACGACGCCAGAACAAGAGCCAGAATAAAGATTCTTCTCATCAGTATGTGTGTTTTGTCTGTATTACTCAGCAAGTCTCTGCTTGAGAGCCGCTCCGAGCTCCTCATAGCCTGGCTTGCCCAGAAGTGCGAACATGTTCTTCTTGTATGCCTCTACGCCTGGCTGGTTGAATGGGTTCACGCCGAGAGTGTATGCGCTCACGCCGCAAGCGAACTCGAAGAAGTAGAAGAGGCTTCCGAGGTTGTACTCGTTGATTCTCTCGATTGATACTTCCATCTGAGGAACGCCACCGTCGATATGAGCGAGCTTGGTACCAAGCTGAGCCATTGCACCGCAGTGCTCAACGTTCTTTCCAGCGAGGAAGTTGAGCTGGTCGAGATTCTGCTCGTCAGCGCCGATGACCACTGTCCTGTTGCTGTTCTCGATGTTGATCACAGTCTCGAACATCACACGCTCACCCTCCTGGATGAACTGGCCCATAGAGTGGAGGTCAGCGGTGTTGTTGACAGATGCAGGGAAGATACCCTTTCCATCCTTTCCCTCTGACTCACCATAGAGCTGCTTCCACCATTCACCAAGGTACTGGAACTTAGGGTTGTAGGTAACCATGATCTCGATCTTCTTGCCGAGCTCGCTGTAGAGGAGGTTTCTCATTGCGGCGTATACGACAGCTGGATTGGCAGCGTCACGAACTGCGAGGGACTTCTCCATCTCAGCAGCACCTGCGAGCATTGCGCGTACGTCGAAGCCGGCGAGGACGATAGGGATGAGACCTACTGGAGTGAGGACTGAGAAACGGCCGCCGACATTGTCAGGAACGACGAATGTCTTGTAACCTTCCTGGTTCGAGAGAGTCTTGAGCGCACCCTTCTTTGCGTCGGTGACAGCTACGATTCTCTCTGAAGCGTCCTTATATGTCTTGTCAATGTATTCCTTCACGAGACGGAAAGCGATTGCTGGCTCTGTAGTGGTACCTGACTTCGAGATGACAACGCAGCCCACGTTACGCTCAGCGAGAAGATCCATGAGCTCTGCTGTGTACTCCTCTGAGAGGTTGCAGCCAGCGAAGACAACCTCAGGATTGTCCTTCTTCCTGAGCTGCTTTGCAAAGTTGTGGGAGAGAGCCTCGATAGCGCAGCGTGCGCCAAGATATGAACCACCGATACCGATTACCACGACGAGGTCCACGCCCTTTTCCTTCCATGAGTCCCTGATAGCCTCACAGTCAGCGATGAGAGACTCCGGAGTCTCAGATGGGAGATGTTTCCAGCCGAGGAAGTCGTTTCCTGCACCCTGCTCGCCGTCGAGTACATCCCATGCAGCGAGAGCTTTGTCTACATACTGCTTGTACTGCTCGTCCTTTACAAATGAGCAGCAGCCACTTACATTGATCTTTACCATAATATGATTGACTTTAAATAATTTGCACCTGAAAGCACGGACATACGTGCAATCAGGTGCAAAGTTAATTTATTTTAAGCAAATATCTTAACTACTTGAAGAACTTCTGGAGAGTCTCGGCAAGGTATGTCCTTGCATTCATCCAGGTATGTGCTCCGTCGGTGAACATCTTCTCGTACTTGATGCCCTTTGCATCGAAGTACTCGTGGTGGTCGATGACATTTGGATAGAGACCGTCCTCTGTACCGACGCCGAACCACATCAGCTTGAGCTGAGCGATCCTGCTGTTGATGTCAGGGAAGAATGCGTCCATGACCTCAGGTGTAAGATATGCACTGTATGAAGCTACATATGAGAACTTGTCGACATTCCTGTAGCCTACGAAGAGTGACTGGCCGCCGCCTCTTGAGAAGCCTGCGATGGCCCTGCCGCCCTTGTCTGTCCTCACCTTGTAGTTTGCCTCTACGAAAGGCATGATGCACTCCTTCATCTCCTTTTCGAACACCTGGTACATGTCTGAAGAAGCGAAGGTGTTAGGCCTTGGTGTCCAGCCCATGTTGCCGTAAGGCATCACGACTACCATAGGGACAGCCTTGCCCTGGGCGATGAGATTGTCGAGGATGACGTTGACCTTGCCCACCTTGAACCATGTCTCCTCTGTATCGGTGGTACCGCTGACGAGATAGAATACAGGATACTTCTTGCCCTTGTCATAGCCTGCAGGGGTGTAGACGAGGAGCGGACGGCTCTCACCGAGCACTGAAGAATAGTAGTCAGTGTAGATCACCTTTCCGTGAGGAACATCCTTGTTGACTGTATAGAGAGCCTCTGGATCCGGAATCTCGAGGAGGCTGGCCTTGAAGTTCTCGTTAGGGAAGATCGCAGGGTTGTTCTGTGCCTGCGCCTGAACGCCATCAACAATGAAATTGTATGGATAGATATCCTTCTTCTCAGGTCTTACGGTGACGCTCCAGATGCCCTTTGTGTTCTTGGTCATAGGCTCGCTCTTCTTGAGGAACTGGCTTGAGAGAGAGACGCTCTTGGCGTTAGGAGCCGAGTAGTTGAAAGTGATCATTCCGTTAGGATGGAACACTGTAGGGTTCACGCTTGAGCCGAGGCCTGGAGCTGACTCCTTCATAGGATAGCCGAGGATCTCGAGCATGGCAGCACCGTAGCGGCGTCCGAGCTCCCTGTAGCCTTCTGCATCGAAATGGAGACGGTCGAAGCCGGTAGAGCAGCCACTTGAGCTGATGACATGTGCGTTAGGAATCACTGATGGAACGCGTGCGATCACATCGTTGTGCGCTGCACAGGTACCGCCTACGTCGTTGTTCACCACCTCACCTACAAGAAGAGGAATTGCCTGGCCCTGGAGACCGAGGTCCTGGATGAGCCTGTCATAGATCTTCTTGACATTTGCAGGCCACTGTGGGTCGCCTGTGTTGGTACATCCCTGATGGAGGAGAATACCCTTGATCACACCGTCCTTCTGAGCGAGCTTGGCAAACTTCACGAGGTGTGCATATGGATCGTCGCTGTAGCCCTCGATCATAGGCTTCATCCATGATGCCGCGCCTTCCTTGTAGGCAGCGACCTTCTCAGAATCGAAGCAGTCGATGCTGCAGCCTGCGACTGACACGTTGATGATACCGACCTTGATGTTCTCAGGAAGGTTCTCTGTAAGGGTACGACCGAAATAGTCACATGGGGTGAGACCTGTGCCAGGACGGCAGAGAGGCGGGATAGCCTTGTACCACTGTCCTGCAGTCTTAGGCTGAGGGTTCTCAGGCTCTGCGTTCACGGCTCTCACACGGCCGTTCGCACCTGACATGAGCTCAACCTTTGGAGATACAGGGAAATCCACAGCCGCCATCATAAGGAAACGGTCGCTGATACCCTCGATATCCTGCTGCTGTACACGGGCGTTGCCCTCCATGTTAGACTGTCCGAACGCAAGATAGATGTGGAAGTTCGGATCCTGAGCCTTCGCGGTAAGAGCCGAGAAAGCCAGCATTGCGACAGAAGCCGCAGTCAAAAGAATCTTTTTCATTATAGTATTAGTGTAATATTTCCGTGGCTTGAAAGTTACGAATTTTCTTAGATTATTTCAAAAGTCAGGCGCACGCAGTCCTTATATCCACTCCGGAAACGCCAGCTTAGGTTCCAGCGCAGCGATGTCGCTTGCGCGCTTGCTGACGTAGCTTGAAGGCTTCGCGGCATTGCGCTCGAGGGGATTCGGAAGGCAGGCTGTGATCAGGCAGGATTCCCTACGCGTAAGTTCTGCGGCAGAATGGCCGAAATGCTGCTGTGCAGCGGCCTCCGCGCCATATATGCCCTTCCCCATTTCAGCCACGTTCAGATACACCTCGAGTATCCTTTCCTTGCCCCATATCTTCTCGATAAGCACAGTGAAATAGGCCTCGAAGACCTTCCTGGTCATGGAACGCGAAGGGATGCAGAACACATTCTTCGCGGTCTGCTGGGAAATAGTGCTGGCACCGCGGAGCTTCTTGCCCTTCTTCCTGTGGTCCTCTATCGCCTTCTTTATCTCGATACGGTCGAATCCGTCATGGTCCATGAAGCGGTTGTCCTCGCTGGCGATCACCGCCTTGGCCATCTCAGGAGAAATCTTCCCGAGCGGGCGCCAGTGATAGTGAGTCCTGAAACCCTCCTCGTGGCGATACTCGACCGACCTCTGGACCATGAGAGGCGTCGCTATGACCGGTACCCACTTGAGCGCAGTCACCCAGAGAACTGTGACGAGCACGAAAGAGAGCGGCAGCTTCACGAGGAAGAACCACAGCAATCTCGATCTGAAGGATTTCTTTGACATCTACGGGATTTTCTACGTTCCGGCAAAAATACTAAATTTGCCCGAGAAATGGCATCACTGGAGAAAGACATGCTCGGAAGGTTTTCCGATGAGATCGCGGACAAGAGGATTCTTGCCCACAACAACGTGTTTGTCAGCGTCTATGCCAGAAACTGCGAAGTCCGCAGGATCGACAAAGCAACGGCACAGGCCTTCATGGACAGGTACCATGATCTCGGAAACACCAACAGCCGCTACCGTTACGGCCTTTTCGTCGTAAGGAAAGGGCATTCGAGCGTCGAGGCCGGGACCATGGTAGCCGCCGCGACCTTCTCTGCTGCGAGGAAATGGGTCAAGGGGGAAACGACAGTGCGTTCGTGTGAATGGGTCCGCTTCGCTTCACTGCCCGACGTCCGGGTCGCAGGCGGCATGGGCAAGCTTCTGCAGGCCTTCATCGAGGAAGTCAGACCGGACGATGTGATGAGCTATGCCGACGGGGCATGGTCAGACGGGGATGTCTACCGCAAGCTCGGCTTCAAAGAAGAAGAGCCGAAGGTCTTCCCCGACGGCTCTGTAAGTCTCAAGTTCAGACTGAAGCTGTCTGACTATTAAAGTATATCCGGCTAGACGATTTCTCCGTCAGTCATCACCTTGTCTACGACGGACTTGACCTCATCGTAGGAATATCCGCGGCTGAGTGCGAATTTCAGAAGCTTTATCTTGCACTGGGGATCTTCAGCAAGCAGCTTGTGCTTGACCCTGATGACATTCTCCAGTTTCCTTGAGGCAGAATCGTCATCTATGTCCTCGAACGCCTCGTTGATCGTCTCGCGTGAGATTCCCTTCGCTGAAAGCATATATGCGATCTTCACCTTGCCCCAGCCTGAGATCGACGATTTTTCTCGGGCAAAGGCAGAAGCATAGCGCAGGTCGCTGACATACTTGTCCGCAACCAGTGACTCAAGGACTTCCCTGGCTGCATCCTCGTCACCTTCAAGCAGTTTTACAGCCTTCGCAAGTATGTCCTTGCTGCAGTACTCTCTCTTGGAGCACTGTCCTTGAAGACGGCTGAGCACTTTCTTTACCTTCTCTTCCATGGTCCTGGCCTTTTTGATGAACTAGAAATCGAATCCGACACCGACGTACGCCGTCACAGCATTGTTCAATGACGACCAACCTATATCCGCTCGTACCGGTCCTATGATGGAATTGTATGAGTACTCCAGTCCCGCTCCGAAGAACATCGAGTCAGCCTTCGTCATGCCCTTGAAGGTCGAAGCAGAGTCACCGAAATCCAGTTGGGCAGAGACATAGTTGTTCTTGGTAAGCTTCACACGCAGGTCAGCTCCTACAGTCGCGAGATACCTCTGCATCACTACAGCATTCGACGTCCCGACAAAAGAAAGCTGCTGGTCGAGATATCTTCCCATAAGAGTACCACCTACCACATTGGCATAGGCGGTAGGTATCGAATCTCCGAAGAGGAAGCGCAGGTTCGCGGAAGGCAGCAAGGACACCCTGCCGCCAAGATTCGCAACAGTCCTGAAATCGAACTTCACTGAATGGAATCCGTCAATCCTCTCCTTCAGGCCACCGAACACCCATGAATAGTCCACTCCGATATTGAATCCCCTTGTCGGGAAATAGCCGTCGTCGAACGTATCCGCATGGCCGCTCAGGAATGTCCCGAGGAAAATATTGTTCGCCGAGCCATCGATGTCGAGATCCTCGATCGAAGAGCTCGAGAGCATGGATCCTACGCGGTATGCATCTGCACGCACGCCCATGTTCAGGTCAAGGTTGATCCACTTGATGTTTGACAGATATGTCTCGAAGCGGTTGTTGCTGTAGGAAAGGTTCATCTCGTTGTCCCCAAGCCAGAGCCTGTTCTTGTCGACGTAGCGCGATGAGAAGGCAGCGTTGATGGCAGGTCCCTTGATTGTCTTATAATAGTAGTGGAGCCTTGCCTGAGGATTGATGCTTATCTTTCCCGTCAGTTCGAAAGCATGGCCACGTACACTATGGACATTGAGTCCTATGTTGAGGAGCAATGATATGATCTCTTCCGTGTCGATTCTTCCACCGACTCCAAGATGGTGGATAGGGCCCTTCTTACAGTTGAAGCGCAGCCTGTAAGGTTCTTCTGTCCCAAGCAGCTCATAGGTGACATAGTCGAATGCCTTGGTACCATAGATCGTCGCTACCGCGTCCTCGATGTCCTTGCCGCTGAGCACCTGACCTGCCTGGATCTTCAGACGGTCCTGGAGGTATCGGCTGTCATCGTCGTCCACGCCTATGATCTCCACGCCGGAGACCATCACCTTGCCTGTCATCAGGTTCTGTGCCGGAGACGACTGATAGCTGAGCTTGTCCTTGCCCACAAGATCCTTGACAGCCTCGAGGTCATCCCTCATCGCGACTGCGGAAGCATATCCTCTGCTTATCAGGGAATCGATAGCCTCTGAACTGAAGCTCAACATGTTATAGCCAGTGATATCCGGTTTGAGGGTAACTATAGGGATATCGACATTGTGCTCGTATGAACTGCGTCCGAACATATCGATGCCCTGCATCGCAAGGTCCGAGAGATTCTTTATCTCATCCAGCGAATAATATCCCTCACTGAGGTCGACGCCGATGATGATGTCCGCCCCGATACGCTCCGCGATGTCAGCCGGATAATTGTTCCTCATGCCTCCGTCTACGAGCAGCATGCCGTCCGTCTTGACAGGGGTGAAAAGGCCTGGTATGCTCATGGTACTCCGCAGCGCCGTATTCAGCTTGCCCGAGTACCATACCTTCGCTCTACCTGTCACCATCTCGGTAGCGACGCATATGAACGGAATAGGAAGTTTCCAGAACGGGATCTCGTCCTGGTATCCGACGGTCAGCGAGCTGAACAGGTTGTTCACGTTCTGTCCGTACACGAATCCGGAAGGCAGGCTGGAAAGCAGATTGTCCTTCAGAAGACTTGAACCGTCCCTTTCCTCCGCACCCAGACGGATGTCATCCATCTGGCGTACCATATTCTTGAAATTGCCGTCCAGATTCCTCTGCTTCTCATATTCGTTCATAGAATAGTAGAAAGGCATGGACAGCAGATACTTGCGCTTGTACATCTTCTCAGGATATGAAAGATACTCCAGAGGGACCTTGTCACTCATCACCATCCCCCAGTCAAGAGTACGGATGAGACTGTCGATCTGTGAAGCACTCAGTCCGACGCTGTACATTCCGCCCATGAGTCCTCCCATGCTTGTTCCGAGGACTACATCGACAGGGATCTCATGCTCCTCGAGATATCTGAAGACACCGATATGGGCAGCACCCTTGGCGCCGCCTCCGCTGAGGACAAGGGCCACCGTAGGTCTGTAACTGTGGATCGAGTCCATCTTCGCCTTTATCGCATTCTCCGCAATCGCGTCAAGCTTCTCATCCAGGCCGTAGCTATACGTCTGAGCAGCGGCGTTCCAGCAAAGAAGCGTCGTAAAGCACAGATATGTAAGGATTTTCTGAAAGATCTTCATAGCGGATTCATTTGGTCATGGAAGCCCCAATCAGGCTTTCTCCCCGTGTTCTCCGGCAAGCATTCCGCACGCGGCGAAGATATCCTCTCCCCTGGAGGCACGGATCGTCGCAGTTATGCCTGCCCGTGAGAGACGGTCACGGAAGCTCTCCATGATCCCGTCAGAGGTCGTATCGTATGGGATATCCGGAATCTTGTGGAAACGGATGAGATTGACACGGCATTCCAGGCCCCTTAGCAGGCGTATGATCGCATCTGCGTGCTGCTTGTCGTCATTGAAGCCCTGGAACATGGTATATTCGAAGCTGACCCTCCTCTGCCCTGAGAAATCGTACTGGCGGATGAGGTCGAGCACATCCTCGAGCGGATATGCGTTCTGGACCGGCATCATGGTGCCACGCTCCTGGCCGAACGGGTCGTGCATGCTTATGGCAAGATGGCAGCGGGTCTCATCGAGGAACTTCCTCAGGCTAGGCAGGACTCCGATTGAAGAGAGTGTGATACGCTTAGGGCTCCATCCGAATCCCCAGTCGGCAGTGAGTATCTCTATGGCGCGCTTGACGTTCTCGTAGTTGTCCAGCGGCTCGCCCATTCCCATGAAGACCGTATTGGTCAGCTGGTCGGACTCGTCGACCGAGAGATACTGGGAGATTATGTCTCCCGCCGAGAGATTGCCATGGAATCCCTGGCGTCCCGTCATGCAGAACTTGCAGCCCATCTTGCATCCGGCCTGAGACGAGACGCAGAGCGTCTTGCGGTCGTCGTCCGGGATCATGACGGCCTCGATCGCACTGGTCTCCAGATCGGAGGCGACGTCGGCCGCATTGGTACCATGGACATGGGTGCAGCTGACCGGGAAGAGGTATTTCTTAGTGCCGTCCTTTGAGACCTGAAGGTCGATCACAGGAAGTGCGCCCACCTCGTACCTCTCGGCAAGAGTTTCCCTGCCGACCTTCGAGATGTTCGTCATTTCGTCGATGCTCCTTACCTTTTTCTGGTACAGCCACTGGGCTATCTGCTTGCCGGTGAAGGCAGGCAGGCCAGCCTCTGTCGCTATCTTTTTGAGTTCATCAGGGGTCTTTCCCAGAAGTTTTATCTTTCTCTGCTCTTCCATATCACAAAAATACTTAAAAAAAGGCTGAGATTGAAGGACATTGCCAGTATTTGCCATAAATCGCGAATTTTTTATACTTGTGCAGTACTTTGGCACAAGCTGCCGCTATCTTTGCAGAAAATTCAATAGGGATTATCCCCTGATTTTACTTATATTTGTTGGACTAATAAAAAAACAAAATTTCAATATGGCTAAGGAAACAGTTCAGGACAACGCTCTTGCAAATGCCGGAAAGCTCAAGGCATTGCAGGCGACGATCGACAAGATTGAGAAAGATTTCGGGAAGGGAACGATCATGAAACTGGGCGATCAGCCACAATTCGACGTTCAGGTCATCCCGAGCGGATCGATCGCACTCGACCACGCTCTGGGAATCGGCGGTTATCCAAGAGGAAGGATAATCGAAATCTACGGACCTGAGTCCAGCGGTAAGACTACTCTCGCGATCCACGCAATCGCACAGGCTCAGAAGCAGGGAGGCATCGCAGCTATGATCGATGCCGAGCACGCATTCGACAGGACCTACGCGAAGGCTCTCGGAGTAGACCTCGAGACACTCCTCATCTCACAGCCGGACAATGGAGAGCAGGCGCTCGAGATCGCCGACAACCTCATCCGTTCAGGCGCGATCGACATCATCGTGATCGACTCCGTGGCAGCCCTTACCCCTAAGGCTGAGATCGAGGGAGAGATGGGTGACAACAAGGTAGGTCTCCAGGCGAGGCTCATGAGCCAGGCACTCAGGAAGCTCACCGCAAACATCAGCAAGACAAACACATGCTGCATCTTCATCAACCAGCTCCGCGAGAAGATCGGAGTGATGTTCGGCAATCCGGAGACAACAACAGGCGGTAACGCCCTTAAGTTCTACGCTTCAGTACGTATCGACGTGCGCAGGACGACCCAGATCAAGGACGGTGACGATGCACTCGGCAACCGCACCAAGGTCAAGGTAGTGAAGAACAAGATGGCTCCACCTTTCAAGAAGGCTGAGTTCGACATCGTCTACGGCGAGGGAATCTCGAAGATCGGCGAGATCATCGACCTCGGTGTCGAGATGGGTGTCATCGGCAAGAGCGGCTCGTGGTTCAGCTACAACGACTCCAAGCTCGCCCAGGGCCGCGAAGCCACCAAGCAGCTCCTTCTTGACAACGCAGAGCTCGCAGAAGAGATCGAAACCAAGATCCGCGAGGCAATGAAGAACGTCGAGGACTAGTCTCCTCCCCCCCTACAGAAATAGGCTGGATCCGTCTGGATTCAGCCTATTTTTATTTTGCAGAACCGGCAACTTACTTATGCAGAACCGGCACCGGTCCGCTGTAGCTGTAGCGGCCGTCCGGGTTGACGACGATCTTCTCGAGGACGATTTCAGGATCGACCATCCAGACCTTGAGGGTATGGATACCGGAAGTCGCGACTGGCAGCTGGGTGTAGAGCCAGCGCAGATTGTCGAATACTTCTGACCTGTACAGACCTTTTCCGTCCTTGAGGGTGTAGTGATGGTTCTCAGGGAGGGCCTTGAGGACTTTCGAACGGGCAAGGTTCTCCTGGGTATATTCGCTGAACTCGTCATGGAGTCCCTCGCGTGCGTCGATCACAACCGGAGCCGCACCGTCGATGGAAACGGCAATCCTGAGACCTCTTGACGGATTGACGTCCTGGGTCGGGAGAATGCCAAGACAGAAAGTCTGGTCACCTGCCTCAGGAATGTAGATATCGTAGTCAAGATGCGGAGCCTTGGTGACGTCCTTGTCGAATGATGGGGCATTGTTCGGGATGATGCCCATACAACCTTCACCACGACCTAGGTCAGGCAACAACGTCCATGCTACCTTCGGTCCAGCGACCGCAGCCGATGTTCCGGCGACATTCTCCGACGGATTGAGCACATCGATCGAGTACTCGCCCGCAGCTGCACCGTAGTACGGGCGCCTTGCTGAAGGACGCGCGCAGTTTACTGCCTGGATTCCGACCTGGACAGACTCGCCGCCATCCTGGCGGATGGTGAGAGTGGATACTGACGTACCCACAGGCAGTTTCGACCAGTCGATGCGGACCTTGATGACGTCTTCGGACGGCCCTGTCACGGTACCATGGTCCTTGTCGATCCTGATCCACGGGCTGTCGGTTCTGGCTGTGTAGCTGAGGTTTCCGGTTCCACGGTTGAATACCCTGACTTCGCGGGTCTGGTCGTTCAAGGCGTCAAAGACTGGAAGATAAGCTTTTGTCCCTGCTTCTGCGGCAGTTCTGGTATATTCCCTGCGCAGACCCGTACCTGCGACGGTCTCGGTCTGACTCTCAACAAGAGGCCACGCATATTCACTGCCTTCCATATTGACTCCAAGCACAGCTCCCGACAACGGTTTTACACGATAGAGGGTAGGAAGGGTGTTGGCCCTTGGCATAGACCACATCACATAGCCGATGTGGATGTCTGACATCATGTTCTTCCACTTTCCACCTGCAAGTCTGTCATTGTAATAATCAGAAAGCTCCTTGTCCTTTTCGAAAAGACCAAGTGCAAGGTCTGCCATTTCATTGGCTTTAGGGTTGTTCTGGAGAGCGTAGATATTGTTCAGTTCCGAAGCGAGCCACATCTTCGCAACACCAGCGGAAGCCACTGCAGGATAGTAGACAAGCTCATAGAAGGCATCCGACAGGCGCTCCGGCACTCTTGCCTTGAGAGCCTCTGTCCTGTCCTCAAGTTCCTGCCACAAAGCCCACTGGCGATCGATCTCGCCATAGTTGCCGTAGCTGAACACTGCTGTGTTCTGGACCTCCGCCTTGCGCATGAGGTTGTATTTAGGATATTTTGACATAATCCATGCTACCTCGGAAGCGAGATCGTCTCCGAAGTTCTGAGACGCCCACGACTGAAGATAGGCATAGGTGTCGTCCGGGCCTATGGTATCCGGATCCCAGGCGTAATGCATTATGAAATCTATCGGGAGCTCCTTCGGCTTGAGGTCACCCACATTGATAATCCAGAGATCGTCGATACCTGTACGATATGCGAGGCTGAGCTGTTCGCGGAGCTTAGGGATGGTAGTGGTATTAACCCAGCGGTCATTCCATGGGCCTCCGTTCATATCGATATGGTAGTACATTCCGAGGCCGCCCTTCCGGTCCTGCTCCTTCTCCGGGCCAGTGCGGCGTATGTATCCCCAGTTATTGTCGCAGAACATGAGCAGGACATCGTCCGGGCTGGTCATTCCAGACTCATAATAGCGCTGGACCTCGGTGAAGAGAGCCCACATCTGAGGAACTTCGCTGGCATCACAGCCATAGACATCGCTGATTATCTGCCTCTGGTCGCGGATCACATCGTAGAGCACCTGTGTGTTCTGCTCGTCATTTCCCTGACCCATAGGGACGTCTCCGTCGCCTCGCATACCGATTGTGACAAGGTTCTCGTAGCCCTTGTTCCTGTCAAGGCCTTCTCTCCAGAACTTCTTGAGATTCTCGCTGTTGGTGACATAGTCCCAGATACCGACCTCCTTCTGGCGGGAAGTATATTCCTTCTGTGCACGCATCATAGGTTCATGGTGTGAGGTTCCCATGATCACACCGTACTCGTCTGCAAGAGCCGGGCTCCTGGGATCGTCCTCGTTGAACGCCTTGCCCCACATCGCAGGCCAGAGATAATTGGCCTTCAGGCGGAGTATCAGCTCGAACATATGGGCGTACATCAGGCTGTTCTGTCCATTGGCGCTGACCTCGTCCTTGAAAGCCTTGTCCGACCATCCGCTGAACGACGGGCTCTCGTCATTGATGAAGATACCGCGATACCTGACCTTCGGGGAATGCTGGACATACCTTCCAGACTTTATGATCAGGGTACCATGTTCCTGGGCCGGCACGTCCGCCCACCAGTACCATGGCGACACACCGATCTTCTCGGAGATATCGTAGATTCCGTAGATCGTTCCCCTCTTGTCGCTTCCGGCGACTACAAGGTTCCTGCCCACGGTCTGGATGATGAACGACTCTCTCTGGCCGGCGATTTCCGACACATCGAGCTTTCCCTTCCTGATTAGTTTGTCAATCAGTGGGCTGCGACCGATGGTTCCGACTATGATGCCCCCCTTCCCCGCCTTGTCGGCGTGAACGGTCACGGAACGGGAGCCGGAAACACTTTCTATATCGCGTGAAAGATCCGCGGCTGCTCTCACGACGCCCTTCCAGTCACTGTCAGAGACAATCACCGGAGCAGCAGAGCCATCTGCAGCAACCGTGAAATCACCCGCCGAAGCGCTGTTGAACACGACATACTGCCCTGGAGTCCAGGCCTTGCTGATCTCTGCGGCATACAAGACTGACGACACGAGCATCGCCAGTGTAATTGTCAACATTTTTCTCATATACTTCATTATCTATCAGTTCGTTACTCATTTTCCTGTAGTGCGGATCACCCCACAGGAGAATTAGCAAAGTGCTGTATATCAGCTATATAGCGGAATTCTCCTCCTTATTGTAGCACTGGCGGCAGAGAGGCTCGTAGACGTCCTTCTCACCGAGAACGACGAGTTTCTTGCTGGACGAGAGACGGTGTGAGTGGTTGGCGAGACCGCCGCACTTCACGCAGATCGCATGGACCTTCTGGACATCCTCTGCGATTGCCATGAGACCTGGCATCGGACCGAAAGGCTTGCCGAGGTAGTCGGTGTCAAGGCCGGCCACGATGACGCGGACTCCCCTGTTGGCGAGTTCCTGGCAGACATCGACCAGGCTGAGATCGAAGAACTGAGCCTCATCGATACCTACGACCTGCACGTCGTCAGGAATCTGGAGCATCCTCGCAGGTGTCTTTATAGGGGTACAGGCAACGCTGTGGGAGTCGTGAGAGACCACATCCATTTCCGAATATCTCTTATCTACTGTAGGCTTGAATGTTGCGACCTTGAGATTGGCAAACTGAGCCCTCTTGATCCTTCTGATGAGTTCCTCTGTCTTTCCCGAGAACATCGAGCCGCAGATAACTTCTATACAGCCCGATTTTTTTGCGTTTTCTAAGAACATTTCCGTATTTTTGTGATTATCTATTCAGTGCTATATAGCAAAGATAGGCAAAAGAAACCTTCTGGAAAATATGAAGATTGAAAATTTATCTGACGTTTCAGCTGCTCTCGAGGGCATCCTCCAGAGACTCAATACATTGGAAAAAGAGATTGCCGTACTCAAGGGCGAAAGCATCCCTGAGGAAGTTCCGTTCGACGAAAGCGAGGCTATCGACCTCTCTCTCGACGAGGACGTGATGCCCGACGACATCCCAGCCGAAGAAACCGCAGCCGCAGTCGAGCAGGTCATCGAAACGACCATCGAGGACCTTCCTGTCGAGGAACCTGCAGCAGAAGACCTTCCTGTCGACGATCTTCCATTTGAGGACACGCCAGTGGAGGACATCCCTGCGGAGGAGCCTAGGCCGGCGGCAGAGCCTGTTGCCGAACCAGAACCGCAGACTGTTGAAGAGGACATGCCGGAGGACTTCAGCAACCTGTTCGGCAGCGAGTTTGACGAGGTTGTGGAGGCAAAACCGAAGAGAGGCCGCAAGCCGTCCGTATATGCTGCCACCACAGTCAACGAGGCTTCAGCAGAAAGCGCGAAGGCAGTGATGGACGTCCTTGCAGAGAAGAGTGCATGGCTCCGTGACATTCCAGGTCCGGAAGTCGGAAGGCTCCGCAGCGCAATCGCCCTCGGCGACCAGGTACTTTACATCAGACGCCTGTTCCGCGAGGATTCAGCTCTCTACCAGGACACAATCGCAAAGCTCGATTCCATGGCAGACCTCAAAGAGGCCGTCGAGTATCTCAGCAGCACCTTCCCTGAGTGGGACACCGAGAGCGAGGATGTCTACAGGTTCATGATGGCCGTAAGACGCAAGATCCGCAAGTAAATATAATATCCGCAAATAAGGACGGAATATCCAAAGCAAGGACACAGATGGCAGGAAAGCTTTACATAATTCCTACCCCGGTAGGCAACCTGGAGGACATGACCTTCAGGGCTGTACGCATGCTCAAGGAAGCTGACCTGATCCTCGCCGAGGACACCAGGACAAGTTCCGTCCTGCTCAAGCATTTCGAGATAACGGGACGACTTCAGTCCCACCACAAATTCAACGAACACCAGACCGCAGGGATGATCAAGGACAGGATCCTTGCAGGTCTCAACGTAGCTCTCATCAGCGACGCCGGCACCCCTGGCATTTCAGACCCAGGTTTCCTCCTTGCGAGGACCTGCGCCGCCGAAGGAATTGAAATACAGACACTTCCGGGACCGACAGCATGTATCCCGGCAATCGTCTCATCAGGACTTCCTTGCGACAGATTCTGTTTCGAGGGATTCCTTCCTGTCAAGAAAGGCCGCCAGACGCTGCTCAGGGAACTGGCCGTGGAGCCACGTACCATGGTCTTTTACGAGTCGCCTTACCGTCTCGTCAAGACGCTCGAGCAGTTCGCGGAATTCTTTGGGCCGGACAGGGAATGTTCGGTCGCCAGAGAGATCTCCAAGGTGCATGAGGAACACCGCAGGGGACCTCTGTCTGAGGTAATCGAGTGGTTCAAGGACCATGAGCCTAAAGGCGAGATTGTGATCGTCGTCGCAGGCGCACCCCAGACCAAACGTTCAGCGGAAGAAAAGGACCCTTCCGAAAAGAGGTCCAGACGTCACAGAGAGGCAGAGGAGAGAGACATGATGGAAAATGACGAATAGCCCCGACAACGATCGGAAACACCAGACAAGCACTTCTTTCACAGTTGGCACGATTGCCCTCATCTTCCTGGCAATCGGTTACCAGACAGCACTTTTCATCCACAAGGCCGCAGTCGCTACGGTCGTGGCGAACCATGACCATCCCGACACCGTCTACGTCTTCGGCAGCCCGCCGGACGACGACTGGCCATATGACCATGGTACCACGCGCACCGGCAGTGCTCAAGGGGGCGGCAGTAATGCAAGGTACCATGGTACCGGGAACGGCCGGCAGTACCGAAGCGGGAACGGCAGGGCACCGGGCGGGAGTGGCATGGCACCAGGAGGAAACGGCAGGGCGCCAGGAGGGAACGGCATGGCACTAGGAGGGAACGGCAGGGCACCAGAAGGGAACGGCAGGGCGCCAGAAGGGAACGGCAGGGCGCCGGGCGTCGTCTACAGGCGGAAAAGTTCGGAGCATTCGGACGCAGCCCGCAGAATCGTACAGCAGTTCAGCGAACGGTCGTACGAGAGCTTTCCCTTCGACCCCAACACCGCGACGGTCGACGAGCTGATGCGTCTGGGATTCAGCCAGAAGCAGGCACAGTCCATCGACAACTACCGTCAGTCAGGCGGGCGCTTCCGGCGGAAGGAAGACTTCGCAAAGTCCTATGTAGTAGCTGATTCAGTTTATCAGAGGCTGGAGCAGTTCATCAGCATTCCCAAGCTCGACATCAACAAGGCCGACTCCACCGCCTTCGACTCCCTGCCTGGAATAGGAGGCTACTACGCATCCCGGATGGTCAGCTACCGAAAAAGGCTCGGAGGCTACTCCTTCCCTGAGCAGCTGATGGAAATCACGCGCTTCGACCAGGAGCGCTACGACAAGATCAAGGACCTCATCAGCCTCTCCCCTCCCGATCCCTACCCCCTCTGGACCCTGCCGGAAGACAGTCTCGCCCGGCACCCCTACCTCGACAGGCATTCTGCCCACAGCATCGTCCTCTTCAGGGACAACAGCCCCCGTTCGCAGTGGACGGTGGAAGCCCTGCTGCGCAATGGAATCCTCAGCGGCGAGAAAGGACAGAAACTGCTCCGCTGCCGCGTCGCCGGTGCGGAGGAATAGGCGGTGCGCGACAGGGGACGACGGAGAACAGACTGACGGGCGACCTAGGTCAGACGGAAATGCCCCGACCTAGGTCAGGAGATTTTTCTTTCTATCTAATTTTCAATCACTTAGCAAAAAGCACCGACCTAGGTCAAGGGGAAAGCATCCGACCTAGGTCGACAACACCAAAACATCAACCCTTTTTATTAACAATCAAATCTTCAAACCAAATGAAAAAGATCCTAGAAATCATTCAGTACGGAGAACACGACATCAGGTTCAACACTGACATCGACGTCCTGAAGCATCCACAGACAGTGAATCAGATCATCTCCAAGACTATGCTCGCAATGGCAACGAAACTCTGGGGCGGAAACGAGCTGTCGGTACTGGCCATGATCAGGGCGATGGCGATCGCGGACCTGGCCATCAGCACGAACAGAGGTACCATGATCAAAGAATTGGACGAGGCGTCCAAGGCAATGGGGAAAGCCTTCATGGACACGATGAAGGTCATGAACAGGAAAGACAGTTTCTCTGCCCAGATGTTCGGGCCTGGTGTTCCTCCTCCGAAAAAGAGTTAGACGATGGCATTCATCCGACAACCGATACGGACGCTTCCAGACGGCAGCGTCCGTCAGGTCATGCCGTTCCACATCAATTTCGAAGGCATGAGGACCGCCCTACTATGCAAGGACGACGAGGATTATGGCTGCTTCGTGAAGTACATTTTCATCTGCGCACAGAGGAACAACCTGACAGTGGTCTCGTACGCAGTCGTCTCCAACCATGCCCATATACTCGCACTTGCGCCGGACAAGGGTTCATGTTACGGGTTCAGCGACGATCTGAAACGCATCTACGGTATGTACTTCACTCAGAAACACCGGGAAGAAAGCCCGATGGCCGGGAACAGAGTGCTGCCTCTGGAAATCCGTTCCGACAAGCACCTGCGCAACGTCATGGCTTACATTCCCCGCAACGCCGAGGATAATGGCGGACAGATCAGCGAATACCCCTGGTCCTCCATCAGTGCGTACTTCCAGGGCCGGGACGGATATGCACCCGGAAGGAAGGTCAGCAGAATGCCGACACGCGAGGCGAAAAGAGTCTTCCGCACGAACATGTCCCTCAAGCGCCTTCCATGGGAAGTCGACGGAAACGGTGACCTCATCCCGGCAAGTGCCTGCGACCACCGCTACCTGGAAGAAGCATTCTTACATGACGAAGCATTCTTCCTCCGCCTCATCGGCAGCGTGAACGTCAGCGAAATGCAGGAAACCCTCGTCGTCGCCCCTCGAACGAGGCTACGGGACAATGAGTTCAGAAGAGAGGCAGAAAACCTCAGTCAGGACTGGTTCAAGGTCCGGCTCTCCGACCTCAGCAGAGAGAAGAAAGTCAGGCTGATCGTCCACATGGACCGCATCAGACGCTGCGGAATCCCGCAACTGGCAAGGATATTCGGAATGGAAAGAGAAGAAATCGCCCAGCTGCTGGACCATGGTACCAGAAGGAAGGTCCGCACTCCGGACGGAGAGTCTGGTGTTACGGGAAAGGACGGGTGATCAGGGGCGGGCGACCTAGGTCAGGGAAACGGGGTGCCCGACCTAGGTCGCCCGTCTTTTCTTTCTTCTTGATTTGCAATTAGTTAGTCAATTCTTATGACCTAGGTCGCGGGGGAAACGTCCGACCTAGGTCGCTTTCCCTTTCTTACAGCATTTGCACGCCGCTCGCGCTCACCATCGCACAGACGATTTGGATTTTTACCCCATTGATTATTATCTTTGCCGCCAGAATCAGTTCCCCACTTTATTCAATCCCCAAATCTCCCGCACTGTGACATCCACACCTGAATTTCTTGTCCGCAGCCTCCTTCTTGGCATCATGGAAGGAGACGAAGCGGCGTTCGAGGTGTTCTACAGAATGGAGCGCAACAATCTGGTCCATTTCGTGGCCAGTTATGTAAAAGACACGCAGACTGCGGAAGACATAGCCCAGGAGACTCTTCTGAAAGTATGGGAGAATCGTGGTGCATTGGACCCGAAGCGCAATCTCAGGGCTTTCACTTTCACAATTGCAAGAAACCGGACCCTGGACTACCTCAGGACGTACAAGCCACGTGCCTCGCTGGCCGAGTGCGAAGCGCTCAGTGACCCTTCTCTTGAGGGCCTGATCGAGACCCTGGACCTCGAGCGTCTGGTCAGAAAGACTTTCCTTGCACTCCCTCCTAAGGTCAGGGATACATTCCTCAGCAGCAGAAGAAAAGGCATGCGCTACAGGGAAATCGCCCTTGAAGAGGGTGTCTCTGAAAAGACCGTCGAAAACCGCATCGGTTCTGCTCTGAAAGCCTTCAGGAAGGTTTTCCGCTGACCGCCACAGTCCACCACAATCCACAACAGTCCGCTTCAATCCCCACAATCCTCCAACAATCCCCACAAAAAATTGCAGAAATTCCGTTAGGGTAAACAGCGTTTTTCTCGTATTACTTATGTATGCGAGAAGATTTCAACAAACAGATTTTTGAGTCATTTCCCGACTCAGTATGGACAGGCGACATGCCTGACCTTGGCAATAAAAGCGACAAGAGCACACGTATCATCAAGATAGCCAGACGTATAACATACGTAGCGGCTGGTCTGTGCATCCCGCTTGCAGCAGCAACGATCATGCTTGCCACCAGAAAGGTAGAGGTTCCGTCTGCATCAGAGCCTCTTGCCCAGGCTGAGATAGTCTACAAGGTAAACAATGCCCTTCAGGGGAACATAGTCCTTCCGGACAGCACCATAGTCACCCTCAACAGCGGCAGTACCCTTAGGCTGGCGCAGGACTTCGGAATCGGGACCAGGACTGTGAATCTTGACGGCGAGGCCTATTTCGACGTCCACAAGGACAGAAAAGTGCCTTTCATCATCAACACTCCGCAGGGTGTCGAAGTCAAGGTGACCGGAACAAGGTTCAACATGTCATGCTACTCAGACAGCAAGGAGTTCGGGCTGACCTTGATCCAGGGATCCGTGGACGTCACGACTCCTAAGAAGGAGCTTCTCCACATCGAACCTTCTGAGCAGGTCGTCATACGTGAAGATTTCTTCAATGTTTCCAGGAAGGACGCTCCGGAGGAGTCCCTCGTATGGACGGAAGGTGTCCTGCGCTTTGACCACACATCGATGAGAGAGACTATCGCCAGGATCGAAAGGTGGTATGGTGTCGAGATCGAGGCGGCTGACGAATCTGTCTACCGCGGTTCGTTCTCGGCAGAATTCCGTTCTGAGACTCTGAACGAAGTGCTTCAGCTGCTCTGTATCACTTCAAGGCTCAATTATTCGGTCTCTGAAAAGACCATCACCTTGACACCCAAGAAATAACCTTGACTTTCAAGAAATAACGGACTTAATAGATAACAGATGAGAAAATTCCTATTCTCCATGGTATTGCTTCTTACCATGATGACAGGGGTCACGCGGGCACAGGGAAGATATACCGTCATCGCTGAAAATCAGCCTCTTTCCACTGTATTGAAGCTGATTTCGGCACAGACTGAATACAGCTTCGTCTACAACAACGACCTGATCGACACTTCGGTCAAAATTTCAGTCGGAATAAGCAGCGACAACATCTCGGAAATCCTGGATGCCGTAGCAGACAAGACCGGTCTGAAATATACCATCGTAGGCAAGCAGATCGCCATTTCCGTCCCTGACGTCATAAGCCAGGCACAGAATCAGACGCAGACACAGGCCGGTTCAAGGAAAACAAGGAATGTCCATGGTACCGTGACGGACGAGACCGGTGATCCCCTTGCGGGGGCAGATGTCTACATTGCGGGGACAAAGACTGGCGCTTTCACCGACCTCTACGGCCGCTACAGCATCGACGTACCTGACGACAGGAACATCCAGCTCACCTTCGACTTCATCGGAATGAAGGCAGTCACCGAGGCCATCGGCAACCGTAATGTGATAAATGTAATACTCACTGAGGACGCCAGGGCTCTCAGCCAGGTCGTCGTGACCGGTTACCAGACAATCTCCCGCGAGCGCTCGGCAGGATCTTTCGCCGCAGTCTCCGGTGAGGCCGTAAGGGACCAGGCCAACATCCATGGCAACATTCTCAGAAGCCTTGAAGGCTCGACCGCAGGTCTGAGCGTATCAGAGACCGGAGACGGTGTAACGTATCTTATCAGAGGTGTCTCTTCTATCAACTCGAAGACAGAGCCACTGTTCATCGTGGATGGAGTAGCCATGACCAAGACCCAGATGGACCAGATGGTCAACCCTAACGACGTCGAAAGCATCAACTTCCTGAAGGATGCGACAGCCGCTTCGATCTGGGGTGCACAGGCCGCCAACGGTGTCATCGTAGTGACGACTAAGACCGGAAAGGCCAACAGCAAGCTGAGCGTGAACTACAACGGGAGCTTTACTTTCAAGGGTAAGCCTAGATGGTCATACATGGACAGGATGAGCAGCGAAGAGTTCATCAAGACCGCCATTGAAGTATTTGACCCTCAGACATATAAATGGAACGACGTCCAGAACAACACGTACGGTGTAGATAACAGCTACAAGGTCATCTATCCCCATGAGTATGCTCTCTACCAGTACTATAACGGCACCATGAGCCTTGACGAGCGCGACGCTCTCCTCAGCAAGCTGTCATCCACAGACGGACGAAAGGAATACGAGAAGTATTTCATGAGCAACGCCTATCTCATGAACCATTCGGTCTCCTTCTCCGGAGGTAATGACAAGAGCAGTTTCTATGCTTCTCTTGAGAGCCAGACTGACAGAGGAACTGACATGGACAGTTCCAATGAGTACAAGATGTTCTTCAGGGACATCCTGAAGCCGGTTCAGTGGCTCAGCCTCGACCTCTCGGCAAATGCATTCTTCTCCTACGACAAATCGCATTTCATGTCTCACGAACTCACCGACCTCCCTTATATGTCTTATTATGGAGAGGACGGTAAAGAACTTTCCATGAGCAGCTACATCCTTTCAGACGCATATAGAAGAGAAATCGAAGGCATCACCGGAATCAACCTGACATACAATCCAGTAACTGACTTCATGGCATCGACGGCCAGCACCAGGCAGCAAGGCATCAATGCGAATGCAGGTCTCTCAGTGAGGATCGCCAAGTGGCTCAGCTACGAAGGACGCTTCCAGTACTCTCTCACCAGCGGAAGCGGCGAGAGATTCATGCCGGCACAGACATTCGGAGTAAGAATCGAACGCGCCCAGGGAACAGACATGGACGGAACTCAGTATCTGCCATCTTCAGGAGGACATTTCACATCCGTCAATTCATCGATGCGTTCATACACCGTCCGCAACCAGATCAATGTCGACAAGTCATTCGGAGAGTCCGGCAACCATAGATTCACCGGCGTGGCAGGTTTTGAGTTCAGCAGCCGAAAGAGCGGTTCAAACCAGACCTTCCTCAGAGGATATGACATGCAGACGATGCAGCATATCAGATACGACAGTTTCAATCTCGACATGACAGGAGTCAAGAACCCTGCACTCCCGGCGTTCGCAGCATCTTCGACCAACACTTTCGAGCCGAATGACTTCGAACAGGGTGAGATGGAGTACCGATTCGTGTCAATGTACGCAAACGGAGCCTACACCCTCATGGACAAGTATTCGTTCAACGCCAGCATCAGAGTCGACCAGTCCAACCTCTTCGGCAGCGACCCTAGCGTCCAGTTCAAGCCTATATGGTCTACCGGTGCGATCTGGAACATGGCTAAGGAAGACTTCATGAGCGGGACGGCAGGATGGCTCAACCGACTCAACCTCAGAGCAAGCTTCGGCTATGCGGGCAACTCCCCTGACCCGGGCAAGGGTGGACCGTATGACATCCTGTCGTCAGTATCGAACCCTAACTACAGCCGTTTCGGACTCGGCTACGTCGTAGTGACACCGGCAAACGACAAGCTTTCATGGGAGAAGACCAGGACCATCAACCTCGGAATCGACTGGGCCGTGCTCAACAACAGGCTCAGCGGTGAGATCGATCTCTACGACAAGAAGACCACGAACCTTCTTGGAGACGCGCCTGTGGACCCTACGACCGGATTCACCACCGTACTCTCGAACATCGGTACCATGAGCAACAAGGGCATCGAGTTCACAGTCCACAGCACCAACATCGAGGCCGGGATGTTCGCATGGTACACGGACCTCAACTTCACCTTCAACAAGAACATGCTTGTAGACATGTATGTGGAGCCACCTGGATCACCATACAAGATGATCAGCTATGACTACTGGCAAGGCTATCCTTACGGAACCGTGTTCGCTTACAACTGGGCCGGACTGGACCCAGCTGACGGTATGCCTAGAGTCTACGACTCGAACGGCAATGCAGTGAGATCGATAGAATCGATTGACACCGAAGACGCAGTCAAGTTCGCAGGAACGACAGTCCCTCCTGTATTCGGCTCTTTCGGCAACTCATTCTGTCTTGGAAACTTCGACCTTTCCATCTCATTCATGTACAATTTCGGACATGTACTCAGGAATGACGTCAACAGGACTTTCTCGTACAGACTTTCCGGGAATCTCCACAAAGACTTCGCAAGAAGATGGAAAAAACCTGGCGACGAGGCAGTCACGGACATCCCTGCGTATTACTCACTCAAGAACACATCCATTAATGAAACTGACGTGATACTGCTCTACGAGTATGCCGACATAAACGTACTTCCTGCATCATACATCAAGCTGAGGGAAGTATCACTCGGATACAGGCTTCCTGCCCCGGCATGCCGCGCCTTCCATGCGGAGAGCGCATCAGTACGCCTTCAGGCATCCAATCTTGCAACGATAGCCTTCAACGGCGAAGGCATCGATCCTGAGGCATTCTCGTTCAGCGGAAGTAGGACAGACAAGTTCAACCCATTCATTTCAGCAAGTCTCAACATCGGATTCTAAGTATGAAAAAGTCATTTGCAATCATAGTTTCAATCATATTCGTGCTGAGTTCATGCACCGAATATCTTGATGTCAAGCCGCGTGGCTATGACATCGCATCCAAGGTCGAACACTACGAAGGCCTACTGTACGGAGGTGACATGGTCCTGATGGACATATCGTTCCCATATATGTGCATGGAGTGCTACACCGATGAAGAAGGCTACGCCAACGCATACAGTACCGCAGGCACTATCACATGCAACGGATACAAGTGGGAAAAGGATATCTACCGTGAGGACCAGCAGGCCGGAGAGTGGAACAGTTTCACCACCACCCTCTATAACAGCAATCTTGTCATTGCCGGAATCATGGATGCCGTAGACGGCACCGAGGAGGAAAAGAAGGCTGTCCTGGCAGAAGCCAGGATGCAGAGGGCATGGTGTACATTCATGATGTCACAGTTCTTCGGAGACGTCCCTATCATCACCAAGGCATCTACCATGAGCAACGATTTCTCGCTCAGAAGCGCCGCCGAGGTAAAGGATTTCGTACTGAAGGAAATGTCAGAGGCGGTGGAGGACCTCAAGGATGTCCCTGAGCACTACCTCAGGATATTCAAGCCTACCGGATATGGTCTCTTCGGAAAGATCCTTTTCATGTACGGCGACTACAGCGAGGCTGAGATACAGCTCAGGAAGTGCTACGACATGCTCCAGGCACAGTCTGTCGTCAGCCTGATCGATTACCCGAGCCTGATGGACGCCAACGGAGACATTGACTATGTGGTAAGGCCGGACTCCAATCCTGAAAGGCTTTTCTACTTCATGGGCATGCCAAGGCTCTGGGACAGCGTATATGCAAGTATGTACAACATGCTGATGTACGGCATCAGGAACGACATGATCGAAAGGTTCTTCCCTGACAGGCATGACTGCAGGCTGGCCTTCCACTCATCCGTATCGACCGGTGTGAGCCTGTACAAGACTTACAGACCGAAGGAGACATACGCCGCGAACATAAGCAACATTGCCTCCAACATCGGCCTTGACCTTTCCGAGGTCTATACCATGTACGCCGAGTGCCTCGCCAGGGCCGGAAAGACAGACGAAGCTGCTGAGTTGCTTGTAAAGCTCAGAAGTTCAAGAATGGATGAAGGCCACGGAGCCATCCCATCCGACGTCGTCAGCAGCGAGGACATGGTACGTTTCGCATTCTACGAGAGAATGAGGGAGCAGCTTGGATTCGGAACAAGCTGGTTCGACATGAAGCGTCTGTGGAACGACCCGCTTTTTCAGGACCTCAAGCAGCTCTATGTCCACACATTGGGCTCAGAGACCTACACCCTCACGGAAGACAGGCTGACCATGGCCTATCCGCCGGCAGTGCTCTCATGGCACCCTGAATACAAATCGAAATAATCAATTAACAGATAGAATATGAAAAAATCAATCATCTATGCAGCCTTGGCTGCAATCACATGTCTGGTTTCATGTAAGGAACCGATTCCTGTAATCCCTGCAGAGGTATCAGTATCTCCATCATCAGTGACCTTCGAGGCCGAAGGCGGCACTCTCAACGTTGCTGTGACAACAAACAAGGACAGCTACACAGTCACAGGCGCACCATCATGGCTCTCAGTAAAGCAGAACGGCAAGGAGATTTCCCTCACTGCTGAACAGAACAGCGTCAACGAGGAACGCACAGCGACTCTTGTCGTCGCTGCCGAGGAAGCAAGCTGCAACATCGAGGTCAAGCAGAAGCCAGGTAGCCCATACCCTGGATTCCAGGTAGTTTCCAAGGCCGGATTCGAATACGCAGGTACCATGCTCTACCAGTTTGCCAAGCCACAGGATGGCTATGACGGAGGTCAGGGATACCTGGTTCTTGAGGACGAAGACGGCAACCATGTAAGCATCTGGATCTATACGGAGCTTTTCGCATCTGAGGAAGATGTAGTTCTCAACAACGGAACCTATACAAAGGGAGAGGACGCATACCCTGCACTTGTCGCAAAGAAGATGACATGGATGGCGGGAACCAAGATGGACATAGACGATGACGAATCTTTCATCTTCGGCTCATACTATGCAGATGCAGCGACAGAGAAGGAGACTCCACTTGTTTCAGGTACAGTTGAAGTATCGCAGGACAAGGGCGCCCAGGTGATCAAGGCAGACCTCAAGGATGCTGCCGGCAATGACTACAAGTACGTATTCATCGGAGAAGTAGAAATCGACGCTGAAGGTGCCGGATATCCATCAGAGAACGATAACCGCATCGACGTGGCAGGCACCGTATTCGGAGCAGATTGTATGTACATGGGAGAAGAGGACGGCAAGACCATGTTCAGGCTCATGCTGTACTCAGGAGATGAAGAAGACCCTGCAATGACAAACTTCGAGTTCCTTGTAGACCCTGTCGAATTTTCAGAGGACTATGACCTTTCAGGAACATACACATACTCAGCTCCTTCTGAGGACGAGGAAGAGGCTGGTGATGACGAGGGAGAGGAAGTTACCGGCACCCTCATCCCAGGATCACTCGTAGAGCTCTTCCCTGGTTTCTCAATGCCTATGGGAACATACGTCATGTACTCGTTCGGTGACTACCTCCTCGGAGATTCATTCGACAGCCTTTCACTCGAAAGACAGGAGGACGGCAGCTATGCACTCAGCGGAGCCATCATGTCAAGCGAAGGTGAATTCGTATTCTTCTTCAATGTCAACGTGGAGATTCCTATCATAGACGGTACAGAAGAGGAAGACTAAATTCAGGTATGAAGAAAATGAGAAAGACCATACTTACAGCACTCTCGGCGATCGTACTCGCCGGATGTGCTTCAAATAACAGCGGAAACGGTGGCCCGACCATATTCCAGGGCCGTTTCATCGGCTACAACGACGAATTCGTCGAATTCTTCGACCTTGTGGACGGCGAGTATGTGGAAATGCCTGTAAAGGTCAACCCTGACGGAACTTTCTGCGACACTCTCCAGTTCCCTGAGAACAAGTACGACGCAGCCCTTTTCGCCGACAAGTTCATGTTCCGTGTATGCATGGAGCAGGGCAAGACCTATACCGCGGAGTTCGACCTAACCGAGGAAGGTGTAGAGACCAACTACAGATTCATCGGTGAAGGAGAGAAGGAGAACAGGTTCCTCAGCCATCTCACAGCAGCTGATCCGTATGACCATTTCGATAAAGTGAAGAATTTCAAGGACTGCCGCAAGATGCTCGAGGATCTCTATGCTCCTCTTCTTTCTGAACTCAAGACCGTCGGCAACAAGCCTTTCGAGAAGTTCTACGAGGACCAGATCAAGAAAAACATGAACACCTATCTTTGTTTCAGTCCGTTCTTCGCGGCTGCAACAAACGGTTCATACCAGGACGACCCTGAGTTCAACGCGTTCATAGCAAAGAACTACAAGCTCGGTGACGAGGAGTTCGAAGGCCTCATGAGCAATGTCTTCACCAACATCGCGTACATGGTACCTGAGATTGACGCCACAGCCGCACTTGAGGCTGCAGCAAGCTGTGCGACAAAGCCAGCCCAGAAAGAAGCTGCCATGAACATGATGCTTCAGGCCCTTGCGAGCGCCGGAAATTTCAACGGAATCGCAGAGGCTTACGAGTTCTTCCAGGACAACGTCTCAAACGACGATTACCTTGACACTGCGGACGAAATCTGCAGGAACGTCCTCACTCTTGTTCCTGGGACCCAGGCTCCTGAAATCGAATTCAAGGACATCGACGGAAAGGTATTCCATCTCGCCGACTTCACAGGCAAGCCTCTCTACATCGACCTCTGGGCTTCATGGTGCGGACCATGCTGCGAGGAGATCCCACATCTTCAGAAATTCGTGGATTCCCTTGGAAGCGATCCTGAGATCACCTGCATAAGCATCTCAATCGACGATGAGGAGTCAGACTGGACCTCAAAGCTTGACGAGGTAGGATCTACCTGGCCACAGTATATCGCGACAGCACAGGGCCAGGCAAGCATTGCCGGCACATACTTCATCTCAGCGATTCCTCGCTTCCTTCTTATCGATGCAGATGGCAGGATCGCGTCAGTGAATGCACCACGTCCGTCAGATCCTGAACTTCTCAACAAACTCAAAGAACTGTTATGAAGAAGATAATCACCATAGCGGCAGCCATAGCAGCACTGATTTCATGTGCGCCTAAGTATGAGCACGCCATTTCCGGAGAGATCCAGGGAGTAGAGAAAGGTTATCTGCTCAGCTTCTATACCGCAGACGGAGATTCTGGCTTCAACTCAATGGACACTCTCTACATCAACAATGGGAAATTCCATTGGGACCCGGCAGTAGAGGAACCTGGAATCATCATGATCGTCGATGTTGACCACTTCGTCGACAACATCACACTCTACACCGTCCCTGGTGAGAATGCGGTCATCAAAGGTACCATGGCCGACTTCAAGCTTTCCGGAACCAGATACTATCAGGATCTGGGCAGATTCTTCGAGGCATCACGTAGTATCGACCAGGCTCGCAAGGACCTCATCAACACCATCCCTGAAGAAGACGACGAGGACTACGACATGGCCCAGTACAGCGCAAAGGAGCGTGAAATCTCGGCTCAGTGGAACCAGGTCGCATTCGATTTCGTAAAGGCAAATCCTGACAGTGACGTCTCTGCTTATCTCATCCGCGAGATGAGCAACGCAGAGATGGTCGAGGAGGCCGTTGACCTTGTCTCAGACACTGTGATGGACGGTCCTCTCGGTCACCTTATCGAGTCAAGACTCATCCTCATCGACTCCGAACTGCTCAGGCAGTCTGCCAGAAGAGATGTATATGAGGGTGCAGTCGCTCCTGATTTCAGCCTCAGGACTTCTACAGGCGACACATTCACACTTTCCGAGCAGCGTGGCAAGTGGGTAATGCTTGATTTCTGGGGTACATGGTGCACATGGTGCATCGAGGGACTCCCTACAGTCAAGGAAATCGCTCACACCTACAAAGACAACTTCATGGTTGTAAGCGTCGACACCAGAGATCCTGAAGGAGCATGGCTCAAGGGCATCGAGAAATACGAGATGGACTGGACCCAGGTATACAACTCCGAGAAAGACGCTATTGACAGCAAATATGCAGTCGAAGGATTCCCTGGCTTCTATGTAATCGACCCAGAAGGTGTAATCAGGATGATAGCCTTCGGCGAACCAGCCCACTTCGTAGAAAAGATTGGCGAACTTATCGGAGCAAAATAGTATCTTTGCGGAATGTTGAAGAATCTAATAAAGAAAATCGCAGTGCTGCTTCCATTGGCAGCACTGTTCCTCCTTTCAAGTCCGGCAGAGGCCCAGGTGCGCCAGCCGGTGCAGTGGTCAGTCACAAGCACCAAGGTCAAGAAGAACCTCTATGAGATCAAAGCCACCGGTGAGATCAAGAGAAGAGGATGGCACATCTACGACCTCCAGGAATACGAGATGGGTCCGAACTCGACCATCTTCACCCTCAGCGGCGAAGGCATCGAGCCTGTCGGTGAGCCGCAGATCACCTCTGAGATAAAGCGTGAATTCGACGAGATCTTCGAGATGGAAATCGGAACATGCGACGGCCCTGTAACCATCGTTCAGCAGGTGAAAGTCGTCAAGGACGGAAGTTCTGACGTCGCTGTCCATATCGAGTGGCAGGCCTGCAACGACAGCAACTGCCTCCCTGTCGATGAGTTCGACGAGATCGTCCAGGTCGTCGGCAAAGGCACCGCGAAAGCCGCAGCGTCCGGCAAGGCAGCCCCTTCCGGAAGCATCGGAGCCGCCCCTGAAGGCAGCGGTAGCGCAGCCCATGAAGGCGCCACAAGTGCAGGATCTCTCTGGGCACTCATCCTCGAGGCTATCCTCTGGGGATTTGCCATGCTCCTTACCCCTTGCGTGTTCCCTATGGTCCCTATGACAGTCTCATTCTTCATGAAAGGCTCGTCGACCAAGGCTGAAGGCAGGTTCAAGGCAAGCATGTACGGTCTCTTCATCGTACTCCTCTACACCGTTCCTATCTCGCTCATCATCCTGCTCACCAGGATCATCGGCGGCGACGCGGTGACAGCGGACATCTTCAACTGGCTCGCTACGCACTGGCTTCCAAACATCATCTTCTTCACGGTATTCATGATCTTCGCAGCTTCGTTCTTCGGAGCATTCGAGATCACACTCCCATCAAGCCTCGTGAACAAGAGCGACGCGAAGTCATCGAAGTCTGGTCTTGCAGGTATCTTCTTCATGGCCCTCACCCTCGTGCTTGTGTCATTCTCATGCACAGGTCCGATCGTGGGTTCAGTGCTCATCAAGAGCACCCAGGGCGAATTCTGGTCTCCTATGGTGACAATGCTTGCGTTCTCCGTAGCGTTCGCACTCCCATTCACCGTCCTCGCCCTCTTCCCTAGCCTCCTTAAGAACCTTCCTAAGAGCGGCGGCTGGCTCAACTCAGTGAAGGTAGTCCTCGGTTTCATCGAGATCGCGCTTGGTTTCAAGTTCCTCTCTACCGCAGACCAGACCTACCACTGGGGACTCCTCGACCGTGAGATCTATCTTGCGATCTGGATCGTCACCTTCTCGCTCCTGGGAATGTACCTCCTCGGCAAGCTCCAGTTCAAGAACGACGACAAGGTCGAGAAGCTCAGCGTCGGCAGACTTGCCCTCGCCATCGGCGTCTTCACCTTCGTAGTATATATGATCCCAGGCATGTGGGGCGCCCCTCTCAAGGGCATCTCAGGATATCTTCCTCCGATCACCACACAGGATTTCGTGCTCGGCCAGACAAGCTACCAGCCGACCACGTATGTAATTGACCATGGTACCGGATCTAACGGCGGTACCCAGATCCAGGGCAACCAGGGCCCGGCCGGCGCAGCCGCAGTTCCGACCGGCCGCAAGTACTCTGACTTCCTCAAGATGCCGTACGACATCCCTGCGTTCTTCGACTACAACGAGGCCCGCGAGTATGCCATCTCTGTCGGAAAGCCTCTCTTCATCGACTTCACCGGCCATGGCTGTGTGAACTGCCGTGAGATGGAGGCCCGCGTATGGTCAGACCCTCGCGTACTCAGGATGCTGATGGAGGACTATGTAGTCTGCTCGCTCTACGCCGACGACAAGAAGGAAGTCGACGAGGCTGACTGGGTAACCCTCAGCAACGGAAAGGTCCTCAAGAGCCTCGGCAAGATCAACTCGAACTTCGCGATGACCCGTTTCAACGTCAACGCCCAGCCATACTACGCCATCCTTGACCCTCAGACAGAAGAGCACAAGGTTCCGTCACGCGGCTACAACCTCGACGTCGAAGCCTACATCAACTTCCTCACCGAAGGTCTGAGATAAGCTGAACTACGCTGAGATAAGCTGAGATAAGCTGGAATCAGCTGACCCAAACAAGGCAATTCTGGTCAGGACAGACGTCCGAATACATTTTTTCGCCCTACCACCTCAAATTTTGCAGGTAGTAGGGCGAAAAATCGTTATTGCACAGCTATGCTGCCACCGACGAGGCCCGCCAACGGATTCCAGGCCAGCCAACAGCAGCAAGGCCAGCCACCAGCAGCAAGGCCAGCCAACGGATTCCAGGCCAGCCAACGGCGGCGAGGCAGGCCAACAGCAGCGAGGCCAGCCAACAGCAGCGAGAGCCCGTCAACCGACGGCCGGTCTGCTATCTGTAACTAAGCTTGAAGACGTATACTGAATACGGCTCGAGGGTATAGGAGAACTTCTTGCCGAAGCCGCTCTCGATGGATTCTCTTGGAACGATGTTCCTTGGGTTGTCGATCGAGTTGGTGTCCTGGTCAGAAGCAGATCCGAGCACTGTCACGACTGCCTTGGAAGCTACGCTGCCCACGCCCTGAAGCTCAACCTGGAAAGGATATTCCTTGCCGGTGACGTTGACAGCCTTCACATAGATGAACTCCTCGTCCTTGGTCACATTGTAGATGATATCCTCGAATCCGGTCTCTGGGTTGATAGGGGTGTTCTCCATCTTTGAGGCGAGCAGGTGCTTGCCGAGGTTCTTCGAGAACATGCTCTGTACGTAGAACGATGGTGCTCCGTAGCAGCTGACTGCGTTGTAGCCCATGAGGTTGCACTCCCACTGCACTCCGCCTGGGTTGACGTTGCAGAAGATAGGCGCGAAACAGGTCAGTTCGACGAGGTCAGAGTTACGCTCGCAGCCAAGGAGATAGGATGCGTCGTAGAGGGCACCCTGGAGGTTTGTGGTAGGTCTTCCTTCACGGGTGGCGTACTCGCCCACGAATATCTTAGGAGAAGTGCGCGGATAGTTCTCAGGGTCGAATCTGTGGTTCTCTGCAAGTGCTCCCTGCTCCACTCTCATATACTGATGGACGTCGACATAGTCAGTCTCGACAGTCTCGTCGATCACTCTTGACGACGCGATGTAGATCATGTCCGGATAGGCCTTCTTCAGCACGTCGTACATCTGCTTGTAGCGCTGTGAGTAGGTGTTGCCACGGCGCTCATGGAAATCCTCGTTTCCGATCTCGATATACTTGAGCTTGTAAGGCTGGGGATGTCCGTACTGCGCGCGGAGCGCTCCCCACTTGGTGCTTACGTCACCTGTAAGGAACTCGATTTCCTCAAGAGCCTCCTCGATGAAAGGCTCGAGGTCCTTTCCAAGGAACGGGCTTCCGCTCTCGGTATCGAGGTACATGCCTGAGAAGACCACGAGGATTGGCTCCATGCCAAGATCCTCACACCAGTCCATGAACTCCATGAGTCCCATACCGTCAGATGAGAGATAGTGCCATGAGTCGTTGTAGTGGGTTGGGCGCATCTCGACAGGTCCGATCATCTTCTTCCAGTCGAAACGGGTCTCAGGGGCGTGGCCCTGGACATAGTTGCCGCCCGGGAAACGGAGGAAAGCAGGATGCATTTCGGCCATGAGTTCCATAAGGTCCTTCCTGAGACCGTTAGGACGGTCGTTGTAGGTAGGCGGGAAGAGGGACACGAAGCTGATCCAGAACTTACCGTTCGCGGTCGAGGTGAGCGAGAAGCGGGTCTGGTCGGTAGTAGCGACGTCTCCTGTGGTGAGGGTCAGTTCATACTTCTTCCACTCGGATCCTATGCTCTGCACCGTCGCCGTTGCGTATGAAATGCTGCCATCGATGCTTTCGATAGCTACGGTCAGGGGTCCGTCGAAACCAGGGGCCGCCTTGGCATAGAATGACGCACGGTAGCTGGTGTTGGCCCACACAGGAATGCCCCAGTAGCCCTCGTTGTAGATGCCGGCCCTTGACTTGCCGTCAGCACCTGAAATCTCGATACGGGCGTTGTGTTTCATCACGGTCCACGACGACTGGTCGATGTTGTCGCGGCTTATCTTGACCATGGTACCACCCTCCTGTACTGATTTCCAGTAGTAGAGGCCTTCCTCGTACTCGAGGTTAGGATCGGTGTCGGGATAATAGACATGGTTCTCCTGATAGACCTGGTAGTTGTGGTTCTTCAGGCGAAGTTCGATCTGGCCAGGGAGGAAATCCAGCTTCTCAGGGTTGCGGACAATCCTGCGCAGGCCGGCCTCATCCATCGGTTCCTCGTCCTTTGAGACAACAGGATTGATAGGTGTCGGTTTCTTGTAATAGATCGCCGGCGATTCGAATGCTCTGTTCCTGATAAGTTCGGCGTAGAGGCCTCCGTCATAGGAATAGTTGATCTCCTCGGTCATGAGACCATAGAAAAGAGGATTGAGTTCGGACTGAACCTGGTCAGTCTCGACTACGACTGTCGGAACGTCAGAATCCCATGATGTGCAGGAATTCAATGTCATGGCAAGGAATGCCAGTGCAGTTGCACAAATGATTGTTCGTTTCATATTCTGTTTATTATTCGTTTCATATTCTGTTTATTGTTTGTTTTATATCTGTCAGGCACTGCCCTGACTGCCAGAGCTGCCAGCCCTGGCCGGCACGGCCTATCACTGTCCGGAATCCGGATGATGGCTGAGGATGTTGCTCTGCCAGGTCTGGGTGTCGATGTGGGTGTATATTTCGGTAGTGAGGATGCTCTCATGGCCGAGCATGTCCTGGACGACACGAAGGTCCGCACCGTTCTCTATGAGATGGGTGGCGAAGCTGTGGCGGAAGGTGTGCGGGGAAATCTCCTTGGTCACCCCGGCGACCATCGCCTGTTTCTTGACCATATTGAATATGCTGATACGGCTGAGCTTCTTACCGTTCTTGTTGAGGAAGAGATAGTCCTCGAAGCCTTTCGCAGGCTCGATACCGTCCGCGAGCCACTCATTTACAGCATCGACCGCGCTCTCACCTACCGGCACTATCCTCTGCTTGTCTCCCTTTCCAACCACACGTATGTAGCCCTCATCGAAAAAGAGATCCGAGATCTTCAGTTCCACAGCCTCCGAGACACGAAGTCCACAGCCGTACAGGACCTCAAGGATAGCCCTGTCACGCTTTCCGCCGAACGAGCGGATGTCGACTGATTCGATGATGGATTCCACTTCCTCCACCGAAAGCACCGAAGGAAGGTATTTGCCGAGTTTCGGGGAATCGATGTTCTCGCAAGGATTGTCCTCGCGGAATCCGCTCAGCTGCATCCATGAAAAGAATGAGCGCAAGGAGCTGAGCATCCTCGCCTGCGAGCGCTCAGCCACGTCACGCGAGGCGATGAAGGCCAGGACCGTATCCTTGTCTACGGTTGATGGGTCAACAGCAGGCAGATCCGCGGCATCGCCCGCAGTCCTTCCCTCGGCCGAAACCGCAGTCGCAGCGTCAGTTGCGGCCGCAGAAAAGAACTCCTGAAGGTCGGACACGTACGAGCTGACCGTATTCGGCGACATCGAGCGTTCGACCTTCAGATAATATCTATATTGATCCAATATCTTCATAAAGACCATGGTACCCCGTTCCAAGGTCCGGGGCTGAATCGGGACAACTAGTCGATGGTACGGTACTTCTTTCCGTACTCAAGCTGCTGCTTGAGGAAGTCGTCGCCATAGACGATCTTGTAGTCCACGATCCTGCCACCCTGCTCTACAGGGACGATCTCAGGATTGATGAAACCGCCGTATGGCTTGAGGTTGAGGGCCTCGTAACGTGTCTTGACCTCCTTGTGGAGCTGAGGGTCGATATTGACTGCGTACTTCTCGACAAGCGCCTTGCCGGCAGCATAGTCTCCCTCGCTCTTGATCCTCTGGATCTCGGCAAGGAGCTCTGCGAAAAGACCGCGGAGAGCCTCATAGTCATTGACCACGAAGTAGGTCTTGCCGTCGCGTACCTTCTTCTCGATCACATTCTTGGCAGCGCCCTTCTCATAGCACCACTCGGCGATAAGCTTGCGGTTCTGCATGTGGGCCTCGGTGTTAGGACGGCCGAGCTCGACTCTTGTGAACTGCACGAAAAGACCGTTGCGGATATAGTTTGCATAGTGCGGCTTGTAAGCCTCAGGATCCGAGAGGATGCCAAGCTCGATCATCTTAGGGTCTGCCATATAGTAGAGACCGAAGAGATCTGCGCGGGCCTCCTCAAGAGCTGACTGGAACTCGCCGAGAGCAGATGACGAAACGCCTGGGAGAAGCTGGCCTGAAGCGTGTCCGAGACACTCGTGGAGGTCAGTATGGATCTCATCGTCATAGTTTCCGAACTTCTTGTATGCATCGATCTCCTCCTGCGAGTATGCAAACTCTGTAAGGGTGCTTCCCGGCACCTCGAGGGCAGCGAGATCGTAGGCGTGAGTGATGTTCGCTATAGTGACTGACTTGGAACCATGTTCCTTTCTGATCCAGTCTGCGTTAGGAAGGTTGATTCCGATCGGCGGAGCCGGATAAGTAGCGCCAGACATAGCCACGACGTTGATGACAGCCGCAGAGATACCCTTCACGCTTGTCTTGCGGAAGCGTGGATCGATAGGAGCGTTGTCCTCGAACCACTGCGCGTTGGCGCTGAGGATGGCAGTTCTTGCAGAAGCCGCAGAATCCTTGATCTGGACGCAGCCCTCGAAGGTTGCCTTATGTCCGAGAGGGTCGTCATAGTCCTCGATGAATCCGTTGATGAAGTCGACCTGGCCGAGAGTGTCCTTGACCCACTCGATGTTGAACTCGTCCCACTTGCGGAGATCTCCGGTCTTGTAGTAGTCGATAAGAATGCCGAGAGCGTTCTTCTGGATGTCGTTCTCAGCCACCTTGCGGGCAGCTGCAAGCTCATCGCAGATACGTGAGATGGCGTTCCCGTAGATTCCACCGACCTTCCATTTCTCCTCTCTTACGACTCCGTCCTCACCCTTGACGATCTTTGAGTTGAGACCGTATGAGATTGGATGCGGGTCGCCAGGAACCATGATAGAATCATAGTACTTCTCAACCTCAGCCCTTGTCACGCCGTCGTAGAAGTTGACAGCTGAAAGGCTTACTATGTCGCCGGTCTGGGAAGTCGAGCGGCGCTGCTGATACATCTCGGTGTCGTAGATGAAGTCAAGAAGCTCAGCGTCAGATGCTCCGACAGCCTCCATCAGAGAAGCGAAATACTCCTTTGAGCAGGTCGGGAAGAACTTGTCCTCGGCGTAGTGGTGGTGCACTCCGTTAGCGAAGAAAACTCTCTTTGCGTAAAGCTCGAAAGCAGCGAAATCCTCGCTCTTGCGGTCACCATTGTAGTTTTCAAGTATGTTCTCGATGACGTGCCTTATTGGAAGGTTGTACCTGCAGTACTGGTCCCATGTTATGTCTCGTCCAAGCTTTGCTGCCTCAGCGAGGTGGTAGCAGTATTCCTTCTGCTGGAGTGAGAGCTGGTCCCAACCTGGGACCTGATAGCGCATGACCCTAAGGTCAGCGAACTGGTCGAGCAGGTACTTGAATTCAGAAGCCTGCTCCTGCTTTCCTTCTCCGCATGATGCGAGGGCGAAAGCAGAGGCCATTGTCAATGCCATTTTTGCCAAAGTTTTCATTTATTTATATTTCTTGAATTCTAGAAAAGATATCCGGTGTTGATATAGAATGCGCCTGTGCCGTCCTGGTTATAGAGAGGATTGGTCTTAGGCATGAGATGGGTCACAGGAGTACCGTACTCGGCAGCGATGATGAAGTTCTCGTTCATGATGAAGCGGAATCCGGCTCCGACGGTAACGTGCGGGATATCGAAAGAACGGCCTTTCGACATATAGTCATCGTACGCCGGTCTTGGGATGTACGACGATTCTATAGGCAGTCTTCCATTGTAGTCCATGTCGCGTCCGCGTGTGACCATGGTACCGTCACTGAAGGCATTCAATCCCAGAGCGACGTTCTGCTTGCCAAGGCGGAAGCGAGTGAAGCGCCAGCGCATCTCTGCGGTATAGGTCGCCATGTCCAGGCCGATCACCCTGTCCCTGAGAATTCCGCGTACTGTCCTGTAGCCGCCCATTCCGTCCTTGTCGAAGTTCTCGCCCATGACGGTGATGTACGGAAGGACATAGTAAGGGGCGGACTTGCCCATGGTACCTTCGTAGTTGAGCCTGTACGCAAAGGTCAGCACGTCATTCTTCACGATCGGCAGATACTGTCTCATGGTAAGAGAATAACGGTAGAACGGGATCGACGATCCGATGAACTTCGGAGCGGCCGTCACGTGGCCTTCTGCCCAGATACCCCTTGAAGGAGCACCTTCCTTGTCGCGGGTGTCGTACATCATGCCGAGACGGATGCTGCTGACGATTCCGCCTTCAGCCTCATCCTCGCTGATAAGTCCCCACTGAAGATACTGCTCGTACAGAGTAGTCTGGCTGTCTGGGAATATGTTGTACTCAGGCTTGCCCTTGTTGATGCTCTCGCGGTTGATCGGGCGCTGGCGGAACCACATGAAGTGGTAGCCGGCCTCCCAGCTGAGATTGTCGTTGATCTTTCCGATGAAGTCGGTCTTGCCGAGCACCATGATCCTGTCAAGGCGGTAATAAGGTGTGAACAGGTACTGTGAAGGATCCTGCGTACCCTTCTTGTTGGCCTTACCGGTTGCGAGACGTTCCTGGTCGATCCACGACTGATAGCCGTTGAATCCGTAGAAGTCCATCGCCTTGTCGACCGCGGTCGATACAGCCGAGCACCAGCGGACTCCCGGGATGAGAGTCTTGTTGTCATAGGACAGGGTGTAGAGCTGTGATCCCTTGGTGAAGAACGAAGCTTCCAAATAGAGCTTCGAATTGTAGTTAGGATAGGCAGTGCCGTCTCCGTAGTTGTAGATGTTGAGGATGGCCCCGTACTGCAGTCCCTTGTCTGCATCGAATGCGACAACCGGAAGCGGACCGAAGTTGATGCCGGTCTTCACGATCTCGCTTTTCTGTGCCGACGCATTCAGTGACAATCCGATTGCGAGGAGGCCGATGATCAGTCGTTTCATGTTGTTCTTGAATATGGTAGAAAATTGTCCTATCGAAGGTCCTTGATGAAGTTCCTGTAGTAGTTCGTCAGAAGGGCGAACGGACCATGGAAAGGCCAGAACAGCGGAAGGAACAATCTCACCGCGAAGTAGACCGTATTTGTCCATGCCTTGTCCTCCATCCTTGACATTATGAGTTCGGCAGTCACCCATATCGGGGCAGAGACAACTCCCAGCGCGAGCCAGAGCGGAAGAAGCGCCAGAAGGGCAAGTCCTCTGATAAGCTTGAAGTTATGCCTTCTTTCAGGAAGCTGGTCGAGGTTGTCCAGGATGCCCTTCTTGAGCATCTCGCAGAGTTCCCTGTATTGCTCAGCCTCAGTTATATCCTGGTGTGTGGCAAGGTACTTTCCTACGTTGATAGGTTCGCCGATCTTGACGGACACGCGTCCTTTAACCCTGAAGAAGAACTCGTAGTCCAGGCCGACCGGCACAACATATACCGGTTTCTGAAGATCCTCCAGAGCTTTCTTCGCGATCCTGAACACGCCTTTCTTTATAGGGAGCAGTCCTCTTTCAGGTCTGTGGGTACCCTCTGCATACATGCAGAAAGGCACGTCATGGCGCAGACAGTCGACTATATCATCCATAGTCTCGAAATTCTTTGCGACCTCCTGGAGACCGTTCCTTTCGCGGGCGAGCGGAAGGATTCTCAGCCAGTTGAGAATCTTTGCCATAGTCGGCTGACGGAAGATGTCAGAGCGGGCTCCGAAGCCGATGGCGCTGTGCCTGGTCTTCAGGATGAGCAGAGGATCCATCAATGCCGCCACATGGTTGGGGGCAAAGATTACTGCACCATCCTGCGGGATCTTTTCAAGACCTCTGATCCACATCCTCGAGAACTGGGTCCTGGTACAGAAATCGACGTAGTAGCGGCAGATATCGTAGGAACGATTATATGCCCAGATATTTCTAGCCATTCTTTCTTTTTTTATCTGTGTAGTTGAATACTGAAGCGACAGCAAGGCCGCCTATGATATGCCATACACCCCACCATGCAGTGATGACGAGAGTGCCTCCATGGGCAGGAAAGTCTGCGAATATCGAGGTTCCGAGCAGAAGGACGAGACCAAGTCCGCTGTTCTGGATGCCTGTCTCGATGGTGAGAGTCCTGCGGTCCGCCTTAGGCAGAGAGAAGGCACTGGCCGTGCCGAAGCCTATGCTGAGGGCTAGCAGGTTGTGGACAAGGACTATCAGGAATATGAACTTGATGCAGCTGAGGAACGCATCGAGGTTGCCGAGGAACGAGAGTACCACCATCGCAAGGAAGAACACGATGCTGAACCACTGGAACGGCTTCTGCAGCTTGTCTGCGACCTTTGGAAGGTAGGCTCTGGTAAGGATTCCCAGCACGAGAGGGATGCCAAGGAGTATGAAGATTGTCCTGAGCACGTCCCAGAGAGGTATTGAGAGCTGAGGGACCTCCCCTGCTATGTCGGCGAACCTGAGATAGAGGTTGCCATAGAGCCAGAAGTTGAACGGTGTGGCGAATATCGCCAGAGCCGTGCTGATGGCAGTGAGGCTGACCGAAAGCTCGATGTTGGCCTTTGAAAGCGAGCTGATGAAGTTGGAGATGTTTCCGCCCGGGCACGAAGCAACCAGGATCATTCCGAGGGCCATGGTCCATGTGATCGAGCCTCCGAACGCGAGCGCAAGAAGGAATGTCAGCAGCGGCAGGAGCACCAGCTGGCACAGTACTCCAAGTATCACTGATTTAGGTTTCAGGAAGACATCCTTGAAAGTTCCAGGTCTGATTCCTAGCGCGACACCGTACATCACGAAAGCGAGGACGATGTTGATGGTATTCATACCACCAGCATTAAGCGTCACGTTGATGCTGTCAATGGCAGCGGCGGTCTGTGGGTTCATGTACACTTAAATATTATGTAAAGTACAAATTTAATCAAAATAAGTATATTTGCATCGTATGGGAAGACTTCGATACATAGTACGGCTTGCAGTTGTCACCGCCATCGCCTGCCTGTCACTTGTTTCATGCGACAAGGACAGAAGACACAAGGGCGAGGACTATGACAAGGTGATGATCATGTACTCAGCCGGATTCAATTCGCTGGGCACATATCTCAGGGATGATATCGAAGACCTCAAGAAGGGATATCTCCCGTCCCGGCACAGCAGGAACGCATTGATTCTCATCTCAAAGCTTCCAGGGCCGGGCAACGACTATTCAGAAAACATCTCCCCTTACATCATCAGGATGACAAGGGAGAAAGCGCATGGGAAGTCCGTCGCAAGGATGGACACCCTGACCTCTCTCGGCGCAGGTGCCGTACTTGCGGATGCGGCAAACACAAGAAGGCTCCTGGAATATGTCAGGGACAATTTCCCTTCCAAGAGCTACGGAATGGTCCTTTCGTCCCATGCGACAGGATGGCTCCCTGTCGACTATTTCAGCAATCCAGGGAAATATGACGGCGGTGGCGGTGCCTGGCTCAGACGTGGGGACCATGAACGAGGCGAAAACGGACTGCATCCATACGTTGAAAGGTACCATGATCCTTCTCTTCCGGCAGTCAAGAGCGTGACCCAGGAAGTCGAAGTCATCGGAGGCAGGAAGTACTCGCACGAAATGGAGATCGAGGAATTCGTCGACGCCATCCCTATGCATCTTGACTATCTCCTTTTCGACGCCTGCCTGATGGGAGGCATCGAGATTGCATACGCATGCAAGGATGTAGCCGACATAGTCGCATTCTCCCAGACCGAGGTCCTAGCGGACGGATATGACTATACAAACATCGCCCACCACCTTCTCGAGAGGTCGGTCCCTGACCCGTCGAGCGTATGTTCCGACTTCTTCGAGCAGTACGACAAGAGAGAAGGCAACAACCGCTCCGCGACCATCTCCATGGTCGACTGTTCCAAGGTAGAGGGCATAGCGCAGGTATGCAGAACACTTTTCGAGAAATACCGTGAAAAGATAAAGGTCCTGAAGTCCTCAGCCGTGCAGGGATATTTCTATGACTCCTCTCTGCACTGGCACTTCGACCTCTACGACATAGTCGCCAAGGCCGGGGCCGATGCCGACGAACTGGCCGAGCTCCAGGCCGCGCTTGATGCGAGTCTTCTCTACAAGGCCGCCACGCCGACGTTCTTCAACCTGAAGCTGCTTGTGACATCAGGCTACAGTATGTACCTGCCATCTGCAGGAAGCCCCTATCTAGATGATTTCTACCGCACTTTAGGCTGGAATAAGGCTACGGGGCTTGTTTCGGAGTAAATTATTTGCTACCTTTGCCGCCGCATCTGATAAAAGCCTCGGCTTTTGGTGCAATGGGGTCTGTGAAAATCAGACTGAGTAACACATTTTAACATCAGAATTCATAATGAAGCATTACGAAATCTGCGGACAGCTCCGCGAAGTCGGCAACAAGGCTACCATCAAGGCTTGCCGCGCACAGGGTCTCGTACCTTGCAACCTTTACGGTCTCGGTATGGAGAATGTACTTTTCACAGTAACTGAGAAGGATATCAACGCTCTCCTCAGCAATCCTGCATCATTCATCATCGACGTTGTCCTTGGTGACAAGAAGCAGACAGCTGTAGTTCACGAGCTCCAGTTCCACCCAGTTTCAGACAAGTGCCTCCACGTTGACTTCCTCGCAGTAAATGAGGAGAAGCCAATCGCTATCGACATCCCTGTCGCTATCTCAGGTCACGCTGCCGGTGTGCAGAAGGGTGGTAAGTTCGTTCAGAAGATGAGAAAGATCCGCGTATGCGGTCTCATGTCTGCTCTTACTGACGAGCTCCCTATCGACATCACAGCTCTCGAGATCGGTCAGAACATCGTTGCTGGCGACCTCAAGTACGATGGCCTTACAGTCCTCACACAGAAGGACACTATCGTCTGCGGTGTCAAGGCTACACGTAACTCAAGCAAGTAGTCTGAAACATAGTTTGTCTCTGGCATGAACTATCTCGTCATCGGTTTAGGTAATATCGGTTCCGAGTACGCGAAGACCAGACACAATATGGGATTTATGGTATTGGATGCCTGGGTACAGGCGTCCAATACTTCGTTTAGTACCGAGCGCTACGGCGACATAGCGGAGGTCTCTGTCAAAGGAAGGAAGCTGACGCTGCTCAAGCCGTCTACATACATGAACCTCAGCGGTAACGCAGTAAGGTACTGGATGCAGAAGCTCAACATTCCTATCGAGAACATACTCGTCATCTGCGACGACCTCAACATCCCGTTCGGAACCCTCCGTATGAGGAAGAAAGGCAGCGACGGCGGGCACAACGGACTGAAGAACATCCAGGAGCTCATCGGCTCGCAGGACTACTGCAGAATCCGCGTCGGTATAGGAAATGAATTCCAGCATGGTGGTCAGATAGACTTCGTCCTCGGAAATCTCACGGAAGACCAGGAAAAGCAGATGGAGGAGATCAGCAAGAAAGTGATAGCAGGTATCAAGGACTTTGTATTCGTCGGGCCGGACAGGGCCATGAACAGTTTTAATTCAAAGCCTGCGAAAATTGCGAAAAATACCGATATAAACGGCTGATTTGCATTTTTTTACTTTTTTATTTGATTTTTAAAGACAATTTGCATACCTTGCAACCGCTAACTGCAACTAATTATTGTTTAACATATTAATTCAATCTCACATCATGAAAGAACTTGTTGAGAAAATCAATGCTGAATACCAGGAGTTCGCAGCAAACGCATGCGCTCAGGTAGAGAAGGGAAACAAGGCTGCCGGTGCGCGCGCACGTAAGGCTGCTCTCGCTCTCATGAAGGACCTCAAGGACTTCAGAAAGGCTTCTGTAGAAGCTACAAAGTAATTATCCCTCGCAAAGTATAAAAAGGATCAGACTTCGTCTGGTCCTTTTTTTTGCACATTTTTTCAAAAAATCTTCATTTTCCGTGCAACGTTTCGGAAAACGCCTGCATCTATAGTGCAGGTTTAGGTTTTAGTACACGTCTATCAGCGGCGTCTCGAGAAGTGATTTTTCGGGCGCCGCTTAACTTTTATCCCGTCACGATTGCCATTCTGCCCGATATTTGCTATTCTTGCAGAAGGCATGAAAAAACTTCTACTTACAATATCCGCCTCCCTCCTGGCATTATGCCAGCTGGCAGCGAGGCCGGTCCATAACAAGCCCGTCACCCTGGTCCAGCCTGACGGCAGCACAATCAGCGCAATAATCAACGGTGACGAATTCCACCGTTCAATAAAAGACCTCTACGGTCATAATCTTGTCCAGGACTCTGGCGGCAGATGGTGCTTTGCATCTTTCGGTCCTGACGGATCGAAGTTCAGTTCAGGATACTCCGCCTCAGGCAAGGCTCCTTCCGGGATCCTTTCAGCAAGCATGACCGCACCCCTACTGCGCCTGGCAAAGAACGACCGCAGGGCACAGATGGAAAGCCGCATGGACGCGGATGGCAGCATAATCAAAAGGATCATGGCAACCCGCAGGACCGCAGGTGCCGTGCGAAGCGGCGAACCGGTCAAGAAGCACTGTATGATACTTCTCGTCGACTTCAAGGACAAGAAGATGACCTACGCCAAGGCCGATTTCGAGAAACTGGTCAAGCAGAAAGGCTACAGCCTCTATGGTGCCAGCGGCTCCGTCAATGACTATTTCAACGACCAGTTCAAGGGCGACATAGAGTTCTCCTACGAGATCAGCGACGTCATAACCCTCGACAGGGACTGCGCATATTACTTCGCGAACACAGAAGATGGAGAGGACATACGCCCTGACCACGCAGTAGCTGAAGCCTGCCAGAAAGCAGCTGCGGCGGGCATAGATTTCTCGCAGTGCGACGACGACGGAGACGGGCAGGTCGACAACGTATTCCTCTTCGTGGCAGGCAAGGACGAAGCAGACGGCGGCGGAGAAGACTGCGTCTGGTCGCATATGCACTATCTCGAATTCTCCGAGGACCCTCAGATCAGGAATCTTGTGATCAATGGCGTGAGGATCAACAACTACGCTATCTCGACCGAATACAAGCAGACCGACGACCGCCAGTTCACATTCACTGGCATAGGAACCTTCTGCCACGAGTACAGCCATGCACTCGGTCTCAAGGACCTCTACGACACAGACTACGCCGGCAGCGGAGGATATGGCAACGGTCTTTGGTTCAGCACCGGCCTTATGGACGGAGGAAACCAGAACAACGAATACAACACCCCTCCTCACTACAACGCGATCGACTACTATCTCTCCGGGATCGGCAACCCGGAGGACCTCAGGGCCGGCACATATACTCTTGAGCCTATCAGCGAGAACCGCAGGTTCCTCAAGCTGGAGACAGGAAACGCGGGAGAATACTATCTCATCGAATGCCGCAGCAACAAAGGCTGGGACAGATACATAGGTGGAAAGGGACTTCTGATCTACCACATCGACCGTTCAAGGAACACTGCCGGAAAATCCGACCGTTACGACATGTATATGAACGCCATCACCAGATGGAACTACAACGAAGTAAACTGCGTACCTGACAGGCAGTGCGCGGAACTGGTTCCGGCGACCGCTGGCATAAAGGCCTACACTTCTGACGGCTACCTGATGTGGAACGCTGAGAAGGTATTCTTCCCAAGCAAGTCCAATGACGCATTCACTCCGCTGACCGATCCCGCATTCATCTTCTGGGACGGCACTGCTTCTCCTCTTGCGATCACATCGATCGCGATGGATGGAGACAAGATCACTTTCAAGGTTAGCAAGGCAGAAAGCGTAAGAGTGCCGGAAGTGGTCCTCGGCAAGAACGAGGTATTCCAGGATGCCGCAATAATTCAATGGAGTTCTGACGATCCTGAGTATCAAGGCAATGCTTATGTAAGCTGGGGTCAGAGCGACGGTTCCATGGCTGAAATCGAGGTCGCCCCTTATGAAAGCGGCAGGTACGCTCTCGTTCTGGACGCTCTAGAGCCGATGACCGCCTACAGGACGACCATAAGCTTCAAGGAGATGGGTCTCTCAAGCAAGGAGGCGCAGGTCAATTTCACTACCAAGAGGATGTACGACGGCTATCCGTTCATCTTCCTCAACAATGTCAGCAGGAGGGAAGACGGGGCGTTCGGACAGGGTACCATGGTACCGCTGCGACTGTACAACGCAAAGGGGGCGAAGTCTGTCGAATGGTATATGGGCAACGCTAGGATCAGCGTAGGCGGCGACGGTTACTACCACATCAGCAGTTCAGGACGCCTCAAGGCGGTAGTGACCTTGGAAGACGGTACGAAAGAGGTACTGATGAAGGAGATAAGGATCAAGTAGGGACTCAGACCAGACAGACAGGAATATGGACAGACATTATTTCAGACACATACTTTTCATAGCAGCAGTGCTGCTTCTATGCAGCTGCGACAAGGTCAAGGTCGACCAGGACTTCCTTGACTCAGAGGACCTTTGCCTGGTCGAGGGTGGACGTAAGATACATACTTATGATCCGCTGACATGGCAGGTCGCTTTCAACAAGGACAAGAAGGAGTTCAGGGTCTTCAGCGACACGATGTCGGACTATTATGTCCTGACCTGCTCTGAGGTGCCGACGGCTGTCGGTCAGGAGATCCATGCCAATCTCAGGTGGTCGGAGAGTTCGATCGTCAACCGCACCGGACTGACCTTCCGCGTCGAGAAGATCGCGAATGACAGGATCTGGCTGTGGTGCAAGAAGAGCAAGATTGCAGTCAGCGTGATGTCTCTGTAGAGGGATTTCCTAAGGGCATCTGTCTTGAATCAGCCTTTTTGCAAATCGGTGTGCATTTCTACCCTCATTCCAAGGCCATAGAATAGCGTTTCGTGTGTACTCATAGGCCTGACGGTGCCAGGAGTGCATGACAATGTGCCTCCCAGCGCACAGAACAGGGTTTTACGTGCACTTCGATTTGCAAAAACAGACCGGCCCCGGACACACTCGATGAAACACTTCCCAAAAACGAGAAAAGGCAGCACAACGACCGTACTGAGGAGTTTCTACCAGAAAACGAAAAAGGCGACCCACATAGGTCGCCATTTTTGTCAATTGCCTGCAATTAGAATGCGAGAGCGATGCCGATGAAGTCGTCAGCCTTGAGTGCTGCGCCACCGATGAGACCGCCGTCGATGTCTGGCTGTGCGAAGAGCTCCTTAGCGTTTGATGGCTTGCATGAACCACCATAGAGGATAGTTGTGTCGTCTGCAACCTGTGCGCCGAAGAGGTCAGCGAGGGTCTTGCGGATGAAAGCGTGGATCTCCTCAGCCTGCTCAGCTGTAGCGGTCTTGCCTGTACCGATAGCCCATACTGGCTCGTAAGCGATGACGATGTTCTTCATATCCTCAGCTGTGAAGTTCTTGAGAACGTTTACAGTCTGAGCCTCGCATACTGCGAAATGCTTCTCAGCCTCACGCTCCTCGGGGTTCTCACCTACGCAGAGCATCACCTTGAGACCAGCAGCGAGTGCGAGCTTTGTCTTCTCGACGAGCTTCTCGTCTGTCTCACCATAATACTGACGACGCTCTGAGTGACCGAGGATGGTGTACTCACAACCTACTGAGGTAAGCATGTCTACTGAAACCTCTCCAGTGTAAGCGCCCTTTGCCTTGTCTGCGCAGTTCTCAGCTGAAAGTGCGACACGTGTGCCCTTTACAACCTCGTTTACTGGATAAAGGTGGGTGAATGGAGTAGCGATGACAAGACCTACTTCTGCTGGTACCTGTGCTGATGCTGCTACAACTGCCTTTGCGAGCTCTACGCCCTCAGGAACTGTAGTGTTCATCTTCCAGTTTCCTGCTACAATGTTCTTTCTCATGATATTGAATTGAATTATAATTTGTACTCTAACCTTTACGGACCTTGGTCCAGACTGCAAATTTACTGCTTAAATCCAAAAATTACAATAAAATGCGTACCTTTGCGTTTCATTGGAAAACAAAAAAATCAATTATACAATCGATGAAGAATTTCGTTGAAGAACTTAAATGGAGGGGAATGATCCATGACATCACCCCAGGAGCAGAAGAGGAAATGTTGAAAGGTCCTGCAGCTGCATATGTAGGAATCGACCCGACTGGCGATTCACTCCATATCGGCCACCTTGTAAGTGTTATGATTCTCAAGCACTTCCAGAACTGCGGACACAAGCCTTATGCTCTTGTAGGCGGTGCCACCGGTATGATCGGTGACCCTTCAATGAAGTCAGCTGAGCGCAACCTTCTTGACGAGGCTACCCTCAGCCACAACGTGGAGTGCATCAAGAAGCAGCTCAGCAGATTCCTTGACTTCGACTCAGACGCACCTAACGCTGCCAAACTCGTAAATAACTATGACTGGATGAAGGACTACACCTTCATCAATTTCACACGCGATATCGGAAAGCTCATCACCGTAAACTACATGATGAGCAAGGACTCTGTGAAGAAGCGCCTCAGCCGCGACTCTTCAGAGGGCATGTCATTCACCGAGTTCAGCTACCAGCTCCTTCAGGGCTATGACTTCCTCTATCTCTACGAGCACGAGGGAGTGAAGCTCCAGCTCGGCGGCGCAGACCAGTGGGGCAACATCACCACAGGTACTGAGCTCATCCGCCGCACCCTCGGCGAGCAGGCCTACGCCCTCACCTGCCCTCTCATCACAAAGGCAGACGGAGGCAAGTTCGGAAAGACCGAGAAGGGCAACATCTGGCTCGATCCTGAGAGGACCTCACCATACGAGTTCTACCAGTTCTGGCTCAATGTCAGCGACGATGACGCAGAGAAATACATCAAGATCTTCACCCTCCTCGACAGGGAGACCGTAGAGGCTGCTGTAGCTCAGCACAAGGAAGACCCGGGCCAGAGAAGTCTCCAGAAGCTCCTCGCAAAGGAGATCACCATCATGGTACACGGCGAGGCTGAATATGACAACGCAGTGGCAGCTTCAAAGATGCTCTTCGGAAACTCAACCTCAGAGGAGCTCCGCAAGCTTGACGAGAGGACCTTCCTCGCAGTGTTCTCAGGCGTCCCTACCTTTGACGTAGCGAAGTCCGAACTCCCTTGCAACATCCTCGACTTCCTCGCAGTGAAGACCCAGGTCCTCCCATCGAAGGGCGAGGCAAGGAAGATGGTCCAGGGCAACGGCATCAGCATCAACAAGGACAAGACTGCCGACATCAACCGCGACATCACCGAGGCTGACATCATCGACGGCAAGTACATCCTCGTACAGAAGGGTAAGAAGAACTACTTCATCATCAACGTACAGTAATGGAGAAGCCAGCATCAACCAGACAGCTCAAGGTCGGAAGAGAACTGCAGAAGGCCCTTGCGGAGATAATCCGCAGCAAGGGCATGGCATCTTTCGGCGGAGCCATGGTGACCGTCAGCGAGGTTCGCATCAGCCCCGACCTCTCGGTAGCCAAGGTCTACGTCAGCGTATTCCCTTCAGCCAAGAGTGAAGCTGTGATGGAAATCCTCGACGCAAACGTCAAGGTCTACCGTGGCGAACTCGGACATCTTGTCGCAAAGCAGCTCAGGATCGTCCCTGAACTCGTATTCTATCTGGACTCTTCACTTGACTACGCCGAGCACATCGACGAGCTTCTCAAGAAATAGTCCTCAGAGATATGCCTTATCTGCCGTTCTTCATAGCCAGGCGCTACCTTTTCGCAAAGAAGTCACACAATGTGATCAACATCATCTCTGCGATCAGCGTTGCGGGCATGGCTGTGGGAACGGCAGCATTGGTCATCATCCTTTCCGTCTACAACGGCTTCGACTCGATCGTCAAGACTTCGCTCAGCGACATGGATCCCGATATCATGGTGACCCCATCCAAGGGCAAGACCTTCGTTCCGGAGGGAGAAGCCTTCGACTGGCTGTATGACAACGAGTCGATCATCAGCATGTCCAGCGTCCTTGAGGACAATGTCTACCTTTCCTATTCAGGCAGGAACGGAATCGCCATAGCCAAAGGTGTCGACGACGTCTACATGGAGGAATCCCCTATCAGCAAGGACATCATCGAAGGCAAGTTCGAGTTCCACAAAGGCGACATCCCGCTCGCCGTCGTCGGTTCGCAGGTCGCCTATGAGATGGGAATCAGCCCGCGCTTCATAGCCGGCATCGAGATGTACTTCCCTTCTGCCGACAGACCGTTCTCGCTGAGCAACCCGGCGGCATCGCTCGAATCCGTCAAGGTATTCCCTTCCGGAATCTACAACATCGAATCAAGCACGGACAACAATGTGGTGCTGGTACCTCTCGCCCAGATGCGTGAGCTGCTCAGTCTGGAGAACGAAGTGTCCGGGCTTGAGCTCCGCATAGACAGCACCCTCACTGCCAAGGCTCAGAAAAGGCTACTTGCCCAGATCGCGGACAAGATGGGACCGGAGTATAAGGTCAAGGACAGATACCAGCAGAATGAATCCCTGTACAAGATGATGAGATACGAGAAAGCGTCTGTCTACCTCATCCTGCTGTTCGTCATAATAATCATCGCATTCAACATCTTCAGCAGCCTGTCGATGCTGATGATCGAGAAAGAGGAAGACACACGGACACTTCAGTTCCTCGGAGCCAAGGAGTCCACCACGCGAGAGATCTTCATCCTTGAAGGATGGATGATTTCGATGCTTGGAATGTGCGCCGGCCTCGTTTCAGGAATTCTTATCGTACTCGCCCAGCAGCACTTCGGGATAGTCAGGATGCCTGGCAGTTTCTCTATCTCAGCATATCCAGTCATCCTCGAATGGTCAGACATACTTCTGACCGCCGTCAGCGTCGCCGCCATCGGCTATTTCATCGCCTGGCTGCCTACGGCAAGGCGTTTCAGGTCAGAGTAGGATTCAGCATATCAAAGTCATATCTATCTGAATACGCTCTTATACTCTGATCTGGACAGCATTTTAAAGTCAACTGACCATATACGAGAACGTCTCTTGGTTTATTCTCTTTGTTTTGGGGCAATAGGTTCAAGCCTGTTTCCGTTCCAATTGATCCTCATTATCCCTGTGTCCTTGACGACAAAAGATTCCTGGATGCCATCATCGACATTTTCGGGATAAGTTTGTGTGCACTGTATTACCAGTCTCTTTTTTTGCCTTGTCTCGCGGAACACTTTTTCATTTGATGCCCCATCCAGGAATATCAGACAACTTTTAGCCCTGACCACGCCATATATCTTATCAATCTCACCTTCATGCAACTCATATGAATCAACATAATTCACATATATGATGCTATTTGAATCAGGACGCTCCTGTACTGATATAAAGCATATGTTCATAGACTCATCACGCATTCGGGACAGTATATGGCTCTTGAAAAGCCTATCTTCAAACTTATATTCAGGCACAGCCACATTCCTTTCCTGCTCATCACAACAAGTATGAGATAAGGTATCCAGTACAATAACTGACTTCAAGCGCATATCATCGTTATTGATATACGATATAATCTCCCCACCTGGCTTGTCATAGAGTGGAATTACAGCATCAGATCCATAAGGCAGCATATAATCGCGAATAACGGATGTACTCTGTGACCTATCCTGGCCATGGACACGAAGAGAAAAGAATAGCAACAACAATAATAAACAAATACGTTTCATCGTTCCAAAGGACATTAGCATGGTGTTGTCGGTACCAATATACGATTCTTTTGCCGATATGGCAAGTAGGCTCCGGCAGGAAACTATTGCTTAACATATGGACCGAGCTATCTCTTATAAGAGAGAGACATCCCCTTGTTTCTTATATGATATGATGTATAAAACGGATGTTCGCTATATCGTAAACGCAAGGAGTCACATAAACATGAGTCCAAGGTCAGTCGATCCAGTCTGATGAACTCATCGATAGTATCCAAACCTATACTACTGATAACCAGAATCTCATTGCCAATATCCACAGTGTGCAGCACTTGATAAGAGCTCCTGTCATAATCGACATCTTCAACTTCATTTATACCTGATGCACAAGTAAAACTGACCATAGGCTGCGTGGAAGATCCGCCGAAACAGACCTCATATACCATTGGGGCAAAATCAGCGACCAATTTCGTCTTTGCCCTGAAGTCAATCAACGAGTCCCTTAGTGGTGTATCATAGAACACGTCCTCGACTGCCTCACCAAAAGCATCACTTGTCTCAGTACGTGAGAACATTCTTTCAAATTTCAGGGCCACCGTCCCATCGTTCTCAAGACTATATTCTTTATGATATGGCATTTGAAAAGGGATCTCATCAGGTCTCAGTTGCTTCATTTCCTCCAACAAAAGCGAAACATCTTTAGAGTACCTTGTCAATGATGATTTATTGGCAACACTCTTAGAAAGCTCCGGAACAGAAAACAACCTGATTATAGAGTTCTGATACATACCTGACTTAACATGGGTCATCTTGTCAATATCATCTATTTCAGGATCGAACGGGATAGTCCTGTCAAGAAACGGCTTTGAGTCAAATGACACAATAACAGAATCATTTCTGTGAAAGATATCTATATCCGTCACTCTTACCACGTCATCACATGATATCAACTCAAGATATCGGGACAGGCTGTCTTGCAATGACGGGCTATAGAACAATGATTTGCAGTCCTTTTGGCCAACGCATGAAACAGATGCGAAAAGTGTCAGAATAACAACAATCCGCTTACAAAATGTATCCTTTACAAAACAATCCATCTTCTTCAACTTTTATCCTTGCACCAACGTACCATCCTGCTTTTCCCACTCATTCAAGAAGACCCTGATATCTCTTATCTTTTCTGGCAATCTGTAATAGCGACGGGAATAATACTCTAATATGATAATAAGAATCTTACAACCATTCATTGATTTGTTTCTTTTAGGATTAATGGATTTCCTGCCGGAGACTCCGTCAGGAAACTATACATACATCAGAGCAGGTCATGCTCCTTGAAAAGGTTGAGCACATCAGACTTGAAGCGTTCCTTGTCGAAGCCTGCGGCCTTCTTGGAAAGACGGTCAAGGCTGGACAAAGATTCAACCACCTTGGCGGCAACAATCCTCCGGGCTTCTTCTTCGGATGCAGATGCAAAGCGGTCGTAGTCTTCACCGTCGATCTTGAAAGAGCAATTATAGAAGCCATCAACTTCAAGATAAGTGCCATCCCAGCCCTTTGCACGATAGTGTTCGACGAAGCGTGGACGTTTAGCCTTAGACCACGCTTCGAAACCAGGCCTCGTTTTAACCGCCACACAACTTAGAAGATAATAATTTATCGCACCATAGTCTATATCTTTCAAACTGTCTTCCAACAAGTCGGAAACATAACAGATGCTATCAGACTTCTTGTCCAATGATGCATCAATCCTAATGTAAATAATAATTTTCATATCTACCTGAATATCGCATTGCTTGGTGGCAAGTGTCCGTAAGTTAAGAAATGTTAGTTTATGCGAATCAAATTTTTACCGGACAAACATGGTTACAGATATTCAAAATAAGCACAGGGGTCTATTCTTCATCTGCGAATAAAACTGCCTCTGATGGTGTTCTGTGATAAATAGTCGTTTCATAAATCTTTGTTTCCCTCAGATTTCCCTCTTCATCATAATAGTGCCATTCGCCGAAAAAATCGCCTTCCCCAAAATCTTCAGTAAACAAATCATCATAAGAATCATTTTTCCATCCTATCCACAACCCTTCATCCTTAATCATCCCATTGGGATAAAACTCCTGTGAATAGCATTGTCTGTCGAACTTCACCATAGCTCCAGTCTCTTTACATGGAACATAACGTTCTACGTCCTCATAGTCAAACGTCTGGCCTATCAATACAGCATTGATATACAACCGCGTAGCACGGAGCAAACCATTGTCATAGAAAAATGTCTCTAACTCTTTGGCTACCTTGTTGGCCCTAAACCCAAGGCCGTCCTTATTGCCTTCTTTATAAACCACGCACTCAACAAAATTTCCATCAGTCCACATCCAGGGGCCAGTCCTACGGCCTTCTGAGTCATACTTGTTATATGGAGCAGACGGCTGTGCAAACAGCACAGCATAGATAGGAATCAGTAAAATAAACAGAATAAATCTTTTCATATCGTTCTATGCAAAGATAACGTTAATATAAGGTTGCCCTCCCTTCAATTCTTGGCAAAGGCAGAAGTAAATTTTTGCACCTACACCCCTCATTTTCAGAGCCGTAAGCTTCCCTTGAGCATTCCGACATTGGCCTCATACGAGCCCTCGTTGACAGTAGGATACTTCAACAAGTCACTAGGAAAGGTACAGGCCGCATATGTCACAGTTGAGCCATCTGCAAGATATTATGACTCAGATTCATCACCCCATTCATACCCATTACCATAGCGACTTTGCGAATCAATGTCACTAGTAAGTGTCAGTCGCCATGCCAAACCATCGGGATCCACCCTGTTCACCGGATTCCCGCACAGTACGCATACGGACTCACTGAATAGTACTTCTCTGCCATAAGATCAATCGTCGTGAACCTGCCGAACAATGTGTTGTCCTCGTCCACGACCGTCCTGACATTGCCAAGATGGTCGGTCACGTAGTACATGTATCTCGGACTCTCTCCCGTCATGTCGATGTAGCCTCCTTCGAAGTTCACGCGTTCCAGCACGCCGTTCACATACTCCATGTTCGCGATGTAGTCGCGGACCATAACCGTGCTGTCGGTACCAATATACGATTCTTTTGCCGATATGGCAAGGGACATCAGCCCCAGGACGGCTGAAATCGCAGCCGCCGCAATATTTTTATGTTTCATTGATTTGTTTCTTTAAAGATTAATGGATTTCCTGCCGGAGATTCCGGCAGGAAACTATACATACATCAGAGCAGGTCATGCTCCTTGAAAAGGTTGATCACATCAGACTTGAAGCGTTCCTTGTCGAAGCCTGCGGCCTTCTTTGAAAGACGGTCAAGGCTGGACAAAGATTCATAGATATTCCGGCGGATAGTCGGCCACCGATTCCGGTGATACTCGGCCACCTGGTTTAGATTCGCAAAGATATCAATATTTCTTTCTCATGCTATCTCCTTTCAACTCAAAGCGGAGAGATTTGTGCACTATTCTGTCCAGGCATGCTTCTGCGAGCATCTCGTTGCTGAAGACGCCGTACCAGTCGGCGACAGCCAACTGGCTGGAGAGTATCAGCGATTTTCTGTGATATCTGTCGTCGATGATCTGTTCAAAGTCGTTCTGCTGCTGGCCTTCGAGACGTTTCATTCCAAAGTCATCTATGATGAGCAGGTCAAGATGTTCCATCTTCTCGAAGAACTTGAGTTCATGCCCCTCAAGCCTAGCAAGCTTGAGTTCGTCCATAAGCCTGCTGACAGTGTAGTACCTTACTTTGTATCCGAGCCTGCAGGCACGTTCCCCAAGAGCGCATGCGAGGAACGACTTACCGGTACCGGTCGGCCCGCTGATGACGATTGTTGCACCGTTTTTTAGGTATTCTCCGGTGGACAGCTGAGTGATTGCACCGGCTGGGATACCACGGGCATCGCTGGTTTCGAGTTCTTCGAGGCTTGCCTGCTGTTTGAAGTTTGCTTTGCGTATCAGCCTGTCTATCCTGTTGTTGCGCCTGCTGTCAAGTTCGCTCTGCAGCAGCAGTTCGAGGCCGTCGGAGAAGGATAGTTTGTCTATCTGATGTGTTTCGTTGAGTGTCTTCCAGCATGATGCCATGCCTGGCATGTGCAGGGTGTGGAAGGAGTTTGATATTGTGTCCATTGTTGTCGCTTGTTATTGGAAGAAGATTGTGCCGCGCATGTTGGCATGGTCGGTAGGTTCCGGCACGGCTGCGGATTCCCTTATCTGATGTGACTGCTGTACTGTCTTGAGGACGTTTTCAAGCCTCTTGCCGGTGAAGAGCCTGTTCTCGAGGCAGATCTCACACGCCTCTTCGAAGACATCTTCCGGATAGCTTCGCTGCAGTCTCAGCATCATGTCGCACGTCTTGTAGTAGTATTCCGGAGGGCATGAGCCGTTGGACCCTGCGAACATCGAGTCGAACAATGCGTAGAGAGCATCAGAGACGCTCTCAGCCCTGTCCTTGTAGTAGGATGCCGACCGTTTGGTGAAGGCCAGAGTATTGGAGGCCAGATGCTCATCTATGGACGTGTAACCGAAGCTGCGGTCTCGTCTATGTGTAGCGACGAGCTCGCCTCTGACATACACCTTGATGAGCGTTGACGTGAAGATCATCTTTGCCTTGCATCCTATGAGTGTATATGGCACGGAGTAGTAGTGCTTGTCGCAGCTCAGATAGACATGACCGTTCTGCTGCACGGTGACCTCGGCATAACGCTTCATCTGGTACGGAGTCGCAGGCAAAGGAAGCAGCTCCGGCTTTTCCACCGCATGGAAGTGCTCTTCCCGGGTGTATGGACGCTGCTGCATGCGTGTCTGATTGTGGCAGGCAAGGAACTCGGACACGGCTGCATTCAGCGCCTCCAACGAGAAGAACTGACGGTTTCTCAGGCGGGCATATATCCTGTGATAGATGATCTGCACCTGGTTCTCAACCTTGGCTTTCTGCGTCGGCTTGACAGGCTGGCATGGTATCGTGACGAAGCCATAGTGGTTGCCCATGTCGTCCATCGCCTTGTTGAGCACCGGCTCGTACTTGTCGGCCTTTATGACCGCAGCCTTGAGATTGTCCGGGACGACGATCCTGGGTACGCCACCATAGAACTCAAGAGCCCTGGCGAGTGCATGGAGGAAGTCCTCCGTCTTCTGCGACGGAACACACAGGGCGAACGTGTAGTCCGTGCACGCCATCGTGCTTACAAAGGTCTGCACCTTGATCAGCTCTCCGGTCTCCACGTCGACATAGCTGAGCGTGTCACCGGCGAAGTCTACGAAAAGTTCCTTCCCGGGGTCATGGGGCAATGCGGAAGTCGGCGTCTTCTGTGCTCTGAGGTTCTGAGCCAGATGGAAGTAAAACTGGGACTTCTCATAGCCGTCAGGATGCAGACGCTTGTAGTCTTCCCATACGAGTTGTCTTGTCACATGCTTGTGCGACAGCTGCTCGACAAAGTCAGGAAGCAGTTCCAGGAACGTCTCCATACGCTCATCTGTGTATGCTGGATTCCCTGGATGGAAGCGCTTCTCCAGCACTGGGTCGTCCAGTTTCAGCAACCCGTCTATGCCGAGAGGATCACTCTCTGCGCGGTTCACATACTCATTTGCCTTGTCTCGGCTCATCTTGAGATCCTTAGCAATCTGCCTGTTCGAGACACCGGCTTTCTTCAGATGAAGGAGTTGCTTGATCTTGCTCATGTCAATGATTGTTCCTGCCATATTCCTTTGCCATTATTGATTGCGGCAAAGTTAGGCGATTCGACATGAGGGTGGCCGACAATGGTCCGGAAAAGATTGTCCGTCAGGGTGTTGCCTTTGGGAAGTGGCCGAGCATGCTCCGGAAAAGCATGCGCGACGCTTGATTTCTGCAGGTGCTTCCGCAGAGTGGCCGACAATGCTCCGGAAAAAGAGGGCGCCGGCGGCGATTTCAAGTGGTTTTTGCTCATTTTACCTATCATTTTATAGGTAGACGAGCATCATTTTGGCCTATTTCAGGCTGGAATTACTGGCCGACCATGGTCCGGA
>JAZRWK010000005.1:0-29386 GCA_045599665.1 Candidatus Cryptobacteroides sp. | reverse complement strand
ACTCCCGTGTCACGGCAGGCACGTCTGACAATCGTTACCGCTTCACAGGCAAGGAGTTCGGAGAGAGAACGGGGCTCTATGACTTCAGCGCCAGATACCTTGAGCCATCGATGGGAAGGTTCACCACGATCGACCCGCTCGTCGAGAAGTATCCGTCAGTCAGCCCGTATGCCTACTGCGCAGGGGATCCGGTGAATTATGTTGATGTGGATGGAAGGAAGATTAAGGGCGTCACAAAAGACGATGCCTACAGATTCCGTGACGATATATATCATGTTCTATCAGGTGATAAGTTCGCTGGTGTAAGATCTTTGTTGGACATAAAAGGCAAATCCTTTATAAAGATTGACTCTAGTTCGCTTATGTCTACAATAAACGGAATTTCTCTTGCAGAAGATGAAACCGCATACGTAACCATGATTTCTAATGCCATTAATTCCAACTCTACTTTCATCATTGAATATGTGACAGGAGAATTCACATCGTCCGAAGGTGCTAATGCATTTGCTGCTTACATGAATAAAGAACTCGGAAATAATTCGGGAGATAAAATGTTGACTCCCGACGGGAGGTTAAGTTCCGGATGGATAAGTAATCACGGGAACGGTCTCAATGTTCCAACACTTTATGGCTCCCATTCATTTGTTATCGACAACTTATCGGAAAACGAAAGGAGTGTCACTTTTGGCCATGAATTATTAGGTCACGGATTTTCTGCAGCCAAGGGAATTACTGGTGACGAAAATCACTCTAATGCGATTAGAACTGACAATCTCATCCGAAGATTACTTAATCTGCCTCAAAGAGATGGACACGATCACAATGGGACTGTAACTAAACCCTACAATATGCCATTGGTAAAATGAGGGCTCTATCTTCCTTTATTTTTTTATTAGTAAGTATCTATACTTGTAAAGCTCAAGTTTCTAACGATGCTTACTCGGATTCATTGTGTTCGTCTTACCGTGCAAATGCAGAGCAGGTAATATCACATTGTATCAAAATGGATTGCGATATATTACTTTACACAACAGGCAATCAGTATTACATAATAACTTATAGCCATGACACATATCAGGAATATTACGTGGCAGTAGATAGTTTGAATCGCATAATCAATTTTTATGATAACAGTCATGATGAGACAATAAAAAAGCTAGAAACAAAGAATAATCTCTCGCTGAAAAAAAGGAAGTACTTATCAAGATTATTATACGATAAGAAAATAATTCTTGAGACCTTTGATGCAATCCAACATTCTAAAAGTTTGATATCATCCGAGCCTATAAAATCTATTCCTTTCTGCGAAATATCACCATCATATTTCGTTATTAAGGAACGAAATAATGTAATAGTTGAGTACTTTTCTGAATCAAATCTATTACCCTATCCTATCAACCTTGATTTATCAATCTATCTATTACGAGAGTTAGCGTCATGTAGGATCGCATCTGCCAACAGAAATCCAGGATATTATGTAGGAGAAACAAAAAAAAGAGCGGGTTCAAAACGAACGAAAAAAAGAACTTGAGGCTTATAGAATACAATTTTCTATGGACGAGGATTCCATTCCCACGGCTTTTGATGATGGATGCGAAAGCATAACTGGTAGGAATCCTGTTAAGCCTCATCCCTCTCCGACAGCGAGTGAATTTAGAATACAGGAAGAATGCAGAATTCTTAGCAGTATCTTGTAAAGCTATAAAAGAAGAGCCATCCCGGGAAAAAAATATCAACATCCCATGGTGTTTTTGTTTGGTCTAATGAAAATTATTCCTATTTTTGCAACATAGTCAATTCAACAAATGACAATGATTCACTCACATAAGCATCATCATCACCAGATCTAAAGATATGGTAAGTTGTTGTGTGCTTATATAGAGTATGAAGATACATGAGGCTTACCGAGTACGGTAGGCCTTTTTTCGTATCTTTGTATAAGGTTAGTTGAAAAAGAAAAACGGACAAAATATGTTAAGGATTGCAATTCAGTCAAAGGGCAGGCTCAATGAAGAGAGCACGGCCATGCTCCAGGAAATCGGAATCAAAGTGGACGATTCCAAGAGGAAGTTCCTCTCAAAGGTAAAGAACTTCCCTCTCGAGGTACTCTACATGAGGGATGACGACATCCCAGGAGTAGTAGCCAACGGCACAGCAGGTCTCGGTATCGTAGGCCTCAACGAAGTGGAAGAGAAAGGTTTCGACGTGAAGATCGTCAAGAAACTCGGATTCGGCGGCTGCCGCATCTCTCTGGCCATTCCGAAGTCAGTGGACTATCAGGGTCCGCAGTGGTTCAACGGAAAGAGGATCGCTACTTCATACCCTAAGATCCTTTCAGACTTCCTCAAGGAGAACAACATCGAGGCTCAGATCGAGGTGATCACAGGTTCTGTGGAGATCGCTCCTGCAGCCGGCATCGCAGACGCCATCTTCGACATCGTATCTTCAGGCGGCACCCTCGTCTCAAACGGTCTCGTAGAAGTCGAGAAGGTATTCTTCTCAGAAGCAGTCCTCATCGCCAACAACGACATCACAGAAGAGGACCAGGCCATTCTTGACGAGATGCTCTTCAGGATCGACTCTGCAATCTTCAGCAGAGACAAGAAATATATCCTCATGAACCTTCCTGAGGCATCTGTGGAGGAAGCCACAAAGATACTTCCTTCCATGCGAAGCCCTACAGTGATGCCTCTTGCAGCCAAAGGCTGGTGTGCAATGCACTCTGTAGTGGAGGAAGCATCCCTCTGGGAGAAGATCGCTCTGCTCAAGGCAATCGGAGCGGAGGGAATCCTCGTGCTCAACATCGACAAGATCATTCCATAAACCGTCAATCCAGAACACCATGGAGACATATATCAATCCAGGCCGGGAGATCTGGGAAGAGATCATCAAGCGTCCTTCCAGCAAGAATCCCGTAGTCGAGGAAAGAGTAAAGGCCATCATCGAGAGAGTCCGCACAGAGGGAGACCTCGCGCTCAGGCAGCTCTCGCTCGAGATCGACAGGAGAGAGCTTGACAGCATCGAGGTAAGCCAGGCAGAGATCGAAGAGGCGAAAGCCAAGGTCTGCGAGGAGGTAAAGTCTGCTATCGCAGCTGCGGCTGCCAACATAAAGGCTTTCCACCAGGCTCAGATGCCACGCACCATAGAGGTGGAGACCGCACCGGGCGTGAAGTGCATTCAGAAGCCTGTGGCGATTCCTAGGGTAGGACTCTATATTCCAGGAGGCACCGCTCCCCTTTTCTCCACCGTCCTCATGCTCGCTATCCCTGCATCTCTCGCAGGATGCAGCCAGATAGTCCTCTGCACCCCTACAGGCAAGGACGGCAAGGTATCGGCTGAAGTCCTCTATGCAGCGTCATACTGCGGCGTACAGCGCATACTCAAGATAGGCGGAGCTCAGGCTATAGCAGCCATGGCCCATGGTACCCTGACCGTACCGAAGGTGGACAAGATCTTCGGTCCCGGCAACCAGTACGTCACGACAGCAAAGCAGATGCTCGCAAGCAGCACCGTCGCAATCGACATGCCGGCCGGTCCTTCCGAGGTCATGGTGATCTCTGACGCAAGTTCAGACCCTGAATTCGTCGCAGCGGATCTCCTTTCCCAGGCAGAGCATGGTGTCGACAGCCAGGTCATGCTGGTCTGCGACAATGCCGAGTTCGCAGAGAGAGTATCCGATGCGGTTGTACGTCAGACCGAGGAGCTGAGCCGTGCCGACCTTGCGAAGCAGGCACTTGAGAAGAGCCGTTTCGTAGTGTTCACCCAGGAGCAGGACATCGTGGATTTCGCGAATGTATATGCACCTGAGCATCTTATCATCTCGACTGACGACCCTTGGGCCATCACCGGACAGATCACCTCATCGGGCAGCGTCTTTGTCGGAAAGTACACACCTGAGAGTGCAGGCGACTACGCCTCAGGCACCAACCATACTCTCCCGACCTGCGCATGGGCAAGATCGTTCAGCGGAGTGAACATGGACAGTTTCATCAGGAAGATGACCATACAGGAGATCAGCAAGGAAGGTCTTGACGGTCTTGCAGGAACAATCGTGGCGATGGCCGAGGCAGAAGGTCTGCAGGCTCACGCAAACGCAGTAAAAGTCAGAATCAAGTAGCCATGGACATGAACATAAGCGGACTTGTCCGCGACAACATACGCGCGCTCTGCCCTTATTCGACAGCAAGGGACGAGTACCAGGGAAAGATAGGTATCTTCCTCGATGCCAACGAGAGCCCATACGACACAGGTTATAACAGATATCCTGATCCAAGGCAGATGGCAGTGAAGGAAAGGCTTTCGCAGATCAAGGGAATGCCTGTAGAGAACATCTTCCTCGGAAACGGCAGTGACGAGCCTATCGACCTTTTCTTCAGGGTTTTCTGCAATCCAGGAAAGGACAATGCGGTAGCCATAGCCCCAAGCTACGGAATGTACGCAGTAGCTGCTGACATCAACGACGTGCAGGTGCGCAGCGTTCCGCTCGGCGAGGATTTCAGCCTCCCTGTTGACGAGATAATAGCTGCCTGTGACGAGAACACCAAGCTCGTCTTCCTCTGCAGCCCGAACAATCCTTCCGGCAACGCATACGACCCTGCCGACCTTATGAAGATCGTCGAGAGCGTGAACGCCATCGTCATCATAGACGAGGCATACGCCGATTTCAGCACCAAAGGCAGTCTCAGGGCACAGGTCCTCGAACACGGTAACATGATCGTACTCCAGACCCTTTCGAAGGCCTGGGGTCTCGCCGGATTGCGCCTCGGCATCGCCTACGCACAGGAGTATATCATCAGGGTGATGTCTATGGTGAAGTACCCTTACAACATCAACCAGGCCACCCAGGAGCTGGTTCTCAAGGCTCTTGAGACTCCTATCGACGAGAAGGTGCAGGAGATCATCGCACAGAGGGCGATAGTCGCAGCCCAGGTCGCTGAGATGCCTTTCGTGAAGAAGGTCTACCCAAGCGACGCGAACTTCATACTCGTGAAGGTAGACGATGCGAACAGGCTCTACGACCACCTTCTCAGTGACGGAATCATCGTCCGCAACCGAAACAAGGTGCTCGGATGTGCAGGATGCCTGCGTATGACAATAGGACTTGAGGAGGAGAACGCCAAGCTTCTCGAGTCGCTCAGAAGATACGAATAACGAATCCCCATAACAGATAATGAAGAAGGCAATTTTCATTGACAGAGACGGCACGATACTCCTCGAGCCTGCAGACGAGCAGATCGATTCGCTGGAGAAGATGGAGTGGGTGCCTGGTGCGATCTCGGGCCTCAAGGCCCTTGTCGGACTAGGATACGAGCTTGTGATCGTCTCTAACCAGGACGGCCTCGGAACTGCGTCGTTCCCAGAGGAGACCTATTGGCCAGTCCAGAACAAGATGCTCAGGACCCTTGAGGGCGAAGGTGTCGTTTTCGACGACATTCTCGTGGACAGGAGCTTCCCTGAGGACAATCTTCCTACAAGGAAGCCGGGCACAGGATTGCTTACCAGGTACATGGACGGAAGCTATGACCTTTCAGCTTCGTTCGTGATCGGAGACAGGGAAAGCGACATGCAGCTGGCTGCGAACCTTGGAGCGAAGGGACTGAAGGTCGGCGAGATGCCATGGTCAGAGATCGTAAGGACCATTCGCAGCAGCGAAAGGACCTGCCTGATCGAGAGGAATACTTCGGAGACGAAGATCAGGGTGTTCGTGGACCTCGACGGAAAGGCTCCGTCTTCAGTCGATACCGGTCTGAAGTTCTTCGACCACATGCTCGACCAGATCGCACACCACGGAGGAATCAGCCTTCAGGTATGCTGCAAGGGCGATCTCCAGGTTGATGAGCACCACACTATAGAAGATGTCGGCATCGCTGTCGGAGAGGCTCTTCGAAGCGCTCTGGGCGACAAGAGGGGCATCGACAGATATGGATTTGCTCTTCCTATGGACGAGAGCAGGGCTATCGTCCTCCTCGACTTCGGCGGACGCAGCGAGCTTGTCTGGGACGTCCAGTTCACAAGGGAATACGTCGGTGACGTGCCGACCGAGATGTTCAAGCATTTCTTCAAGTCGCTCAGCGACGCGATGAAGGCCAATCTATACGTCCAGGCACGTGGAGAGAACAACCACCACCTCATCGAAGGTGTGTTCAAGGCATTTGCGAGATCGGTCAAGCAGGCCGTGCGCAGGGATGTCTTCAGTTATGAACTTCCATCTAGCAAAGGATTGTTATGATAGCTATCGTTGACTACGACGCAGGCAACATCAGGTCTGTCTGCAACGCTCTCGAGAGACTCGGGACCGAATTCGTGCTTACCGACGACCCTCAGGTCATCGCAAGCGCCGACAAGGTGATTCTTCCAGGAGTCGGAAATGCCGCTGAAGCGATGGCTTCACTCCGTTCAAAGGGCCTCTGCGAGGTCATCCGCAACCGCCGCAAGCCGGTTCTCGGAATCTGCGTGGGCATGCAGATCATGTGCAGGGATTCGGAGGAAGGCAACGCTCAGTGCCTGGGTATCTTCGATTCACATGTCAGGCTTTTCGAGAAGACACCGGACATCAAGATTCCACACATGGGCTGGAACACGATCGGCAACCTTGACAGCAAGCTTCTCAAGGGTCTTCCGAAGGGCACATACGTGTATTTCGTACACTCGTACTACCCTACTCTCGGTCCGGACACAATCGCGACCTGCAGGCACGGCAACACTCTTTTCAGCGCTGCGCTCAAGTATGAGTGCTTCTACGGCACACAGTTCCACCCTGAGAAGAGCGGCGATGCCGGCGAACAGATCCTCAAGAATTTCCTTGCCTTATGATAGAGATAATCCCCGCTATTGATATTATCGACGGAAAGTGTGTCCGTCTGACGAAGGGCGACTACGACCAGAAGAAGGTCTATGACGCTTCCCCTGTCGACATGGCCAGAAGCTATGCCGACTGCGGAGTGAAGAGAGTCCATCTCGTCGACCTCGACGGTGCCAAGGCCGGCAAGCCGGTGAATCTCGCGACTCTCGAGAAGATCGCGGGACAGGTCGGTATGGAGATCGAATGGGGCGGAGGAATTTCCTCTTCTGCTGCCCTGAGTGACATCTTCTCTGCCGGTGCGACCCATGCAATCGTCGGCAGCATAGCTGCCACAAAGCCAGAGGTCTTCACTGACTGGATCAGGGCTTTCGGCGAGAGGATCATTCTCGGTGCCGACATCAAGGACGGCAACATCGCCATCAAAGGCTGGCTCGAGACTGCTTCTCTCAAGATCGAGGATCTTCTCAAGAGATATGAGGTCTATGGACTGAAGGAGTGCATAGTCACTGACATCAGCCGCGACGGAATGCTCCAGGGTCCTTCCTTCGACCTCTATTCAAGGCTCCAGGCTGAGTTCCCTCACATCAGCTTCACTGTCAGCGGAGGTATCAGCTCGATGGACGACATCCGTGAGCTTGACAGGCGTTCGCTCAGGAAGGTGATCGTCGGAAAGGCCATCTACGAAAACAGGATTTCACTTAAAGATATTGAATCATGGTTGCAAAACGCATAATCCCCTGCCTTGACGTCAAGGACGGACAGGTCGTGAAAGGCATCAATTTCGTGGGCATCAAGGAAGTCGGCGATGCTGTGGACATGGGTGTCAAGTATTCAAGGGAGGGTGCTGACGAGCTTGTATATCTCGACATCAGCGCAAGCCACGAGGGAAGGCGTACCTTCGTCGACCTCGTAGGAAAGATCGCTAAGGGTATCAACATTCCTTTCACAGTCGGCGGTGGCATCGGTTCCATCGATGATGCTTCAAGGCTCCTTGATGCCGGTGCGGACAAGATTTCGATCAACAGCGCCGCTATCGCAGATCCTTCGCTGATCAGCAAGATCGCCGGAAAATATGGCAATCAGTTCGTTGTCGTCGCTATCGATGCGAAGTGCATTGACGGTCAGTGGATGTGTACCACGCATGGTGGCAGGAAGCTTACCGAGGTCGAGCTTTTCAGCTGGGCCAGAGAGGCTCAGGAACGCGGTGCAGGCGAAATTCTGTTTACTTCCATGGACCATGACGGAACGAAGGCCGGCTATGCCTGCGAGGCTTATGCGAGGATGTGTTCCGAGCTTTCGATTCCTGTGATCGCTTCCGGCGGTGCCGGTTCCATCAAGGATATCGTTGATGTCCTGACCGTCGGCAAGGCCGATGCGGCTCTCGCGGCCAGCATCTTCCACTATGGCGAAATCGCCATCCCTGACCTCAAGAAGGCCATCGCCGCAGAAGGCATCAGCGTCAGGCTATAAGATACGAGCGCGGCTGTGGGTGTATTGATATAGAAACATAATATTGAAAAAATATGGAATTCAAGGAATTCAATCTGGAGAAGACAGGCGACGGCCTGCTTCCGGCAATCATACAGGACGCAAGGACACACAAGGTCCTCATGCTCGGATACATGAACGAAGAGGCCTTCAACAAGACCGTTGAGACCGGGAAGGTCACCTTCTGGTCACGCAGCCGCAACGAAATCTGGACCAAGGGCGAGACCAGCGGACATTTCCTCAATATGGTCGAGATGTACAAGGACTGCGACAGCGACACACTGCTGATCAAAGCCATCCCTATCGGGCCGACCTGCCATAGAGGTACGACCTCATGCTTTGACACACCTGAGTCAGAAGGATTCCTTGGAAAGCTCCAGGAAGTCATCCAGCAGAGGCACAGGGAGATGCCTGAGGGTTCTTACACCACAAAGCTCTTCATCAAGGGCGTGAAGGTCATCGCAAAGAAGTTCGGCGAGGAAACGACCGAGGCCATCATTGAGGCAGTCGACGGCAACCGCGACCGCTTCGTCTACGAAGCCTCAGACATGCTCTACCACTTCCTCGTCCTTCTGGAGAACCAGGGCGTGACATTGGAAGACCTCGAGAAAGAGCTGATGCTCAGACATTCATAGAGAACTGGCATTTGTAAGTGCCTGAGCAACAGCACTTTAGTAGAATAGCCTTCGGCCAAAACGCCGAAGGCTATTCTGTTAACACATTGTGTATCAATTAATTACAAACGCCAAAAAGCGCCCAAAAATCTAGCGGGAATAAGACCTTCCTGCGAGTATCGACCGTATCTGACGGACCATCACAGGGAAAGCAGGCGAAGGCATGCCACCATGGTCATAACCGTCGAATTCGTAGAGGTAGACCTTTTCGTTGCCGAGGAGTTTCATCATGCGCCAGAAATAGGCCTGCTCTTCGTAACGGCCGTACATCTCGAGCTCGCGGTCGCCGGACATGACGAAGAAAGGCATGTCGAGCTTACGCATCACGCGGAGCGGAGCGGTGTCGTCGATGATAGGATGGAGTTCGTCGATGCCCATAGGTTTGCGGACGTTGTAGTGGGTCACGACCTGTGCGCTGAACGGGAATGCGCCGGCGATGTCGTCCGCATCGATGCCATAGACCTGGAGATAGGACTTGTCAAGCACGACCATGTCAGTTAGATAACCACCCGCAGAATGGCCTGAGACGAAGATCTTCTCGGTGCTGCCGCCGTATGATGCGATGTTCTTGAAGGTCCATGCTACCGCTGCAGCAGCGTCGTCAATCACCTGACGGACATCCACATTCGTAAGGAAACGGTAACCTACTCCGACAACGGCCATGCCCTTGTTCTTGAGGGCCTCTGGAATCTCCTTGTTACCGCTGATGATGCCGCCACCATGGAACCAGACGATGGTCGGGAAGTCTGTGATTCCTTCTGGATAATAGACGTCGAGGAGGCAACGCTCATCGGCATATGCGCTCACGCCAGGGTGATACGGGATATTGGTCACGGTCTTGTAGCCTGTCGGCTGAGGTGGCCTGGCATTGTTCTGGGCAAAAGATGAAAGGCTGAATACGACAGCCACGATGGCGATGACAATTCTTTTCATATCCTGTTCGTTTTATCAATAAGTGAAATTCTCTGGATCGTTGGCCTCGCTTGAGCGGAGGTTTTTGTTGAGCGAACTGATACGCTTCATATCTTCCTCTGAGAGTTCGAATGCAGCGACGTCAAGATTCTCCTGGAGGTGACGAAGCCTTGCTCTTGGTATAACGATCAGTCCCCTCTGCACGCACCAGCGAAGCAGAATCTGGGACGCGGTCTTCCCATACTTCGTCGCCAGATCCTGAAGAAGCGGATCGCCGACTATGTCCATGTTACCCTGACCGAAGGTTCCCCAGGCCTGGACGGCAAGACCTATCGATCTGTCGTAGGCAACGTTTTCCTCCTGGGTATGGTAGGGATGGATCTCTATCTGATTGAGTACCGGACGGATCTTTGCGAACTTGTAAAGGTCCTCAAGATGGTGAGGATTGAAGTTGCTTACGCCAAGGACACGGACCTTGCCTTCAGCGACAAAATCCTCGAGCACACGCCAGGTCTTCTCAAGATGGTCCATGACCGGCCAATGGATGAGTATCATGTCGACATAGTCCACTCCGAGCTTACGAAGACTGAGATCAAGTGACTCCCTGATTTCCTCAGCGCTGTTGCGCATCATTGCTGGAATGACCTTGGTCGTGATGAACACTTCTTCGCGAGGCACTCCGCTCTGGGCTATGCCCTTTCCGACTTCCTCTTCATTCTCATACCACTGTGCGGTATCGACGAGCCTGAAGCCCAGCTCAAGCGCAGCCTTTACATTCAAGGTCGCGTCCTCCCCTCTCAGAGTCCACGTACCGACTCCGATCTGAGGTATTGATATATTTTCTGTAAGATTTATTTTCATTGATTCAGTCTCGATGACAAAGTATGGGATATACAGGAGATCTACAGGAACTCGATGTCAGGAGAAGATCCCAACTGCTTCTTTGAGCTGAGAAGGAACTTCTTGAACAGTCTCATGCGTCGCTGTTCCCTGTTGTGTCTGATCCTCTCCTCGAAACCTGGGGCAAGGCTTGGGAAGCGGGCTCTGATCTTCGCGAACTGGCTGTTCTCGAAGGACTCGATATGGCGTGCCTTCTTGTCTTCATAAATCTCGTCGAAGCATATCATGATGGCCGTCTCGATTGCACCGGCAAGCTCGTCATTTGTCGAGGTTCCGCACATCTTCATGGTCGAAGATGTGTTGATGTAGCTGTTCACCAGCGGCGGGATATGCGTTCCAAGGCGATGCACTGCATCCTTGAGGCACCTGTAGTCCTGCTTGACATCATCCTTTGCAAGAATGAGATCCATCAGTTTCTCATTGCTCTCCGGCATCATCGGATGGTATGGGCGCACGAGCTCATCCTTGTCCCTGAAGTGCTTCCAGAGGAAATGCATGATAAGGTCACGGGCGGTCAGGTCGTATGATGGATAGATCGTCATCTTTCCGAAGAAATACATGATGTTCGGATGACTTAGGATGACAGAAGCGATTCCATCCCAGAGGTTGTCCATGGCAAAGATGGCCTTGGCGCCTGCCTTTGAGCTCTGATACTCCGGAGTCACGAACGACCTTCCAAGTTCCATTGTATGAGGAAGATAGTTCTGGATGAAATCTTCCGAGAAATGATACAGGTGCGACGAGGTGAGATTAGGCTGTCCATCAGACTTAAGGGTCACGTCTGTGCCAAGTATGTATCGATAGCCACCAACTATGGCCTGGGCGTCCGGATCCCAGACGATGAGCTGCTGGTATGGTTTTTCCATGGTATCGAACTCATCGAGGTCCATCGCCTTGCCTGAGCTGGCGCCGGCCTCCCTGTATGCTATTTCCCTGAGACGGCCGATCTCCTTCACGACATTTGGAGAATCATGCCATGTTACGACATAGAGTTCATTGCCACCCTTGTTGGTGTCGATGAGCTTCTTCTCTGGTGTCAGTTCCGCCTTGATCAGATCAAGGCTGATTGGATCAATGATCTTTTCCATAAACTTTACTGCATGTTGTATACGATTTCCCTCACATGCTGTGCCCACTCGAGAGGTGTTTTCGATGAATCGAAATATGATGGAGGGATCGGTTTTCCGAATATTACTTTGTACCTGCTGTGCTGCGACCTGTAGAGTTCGTCCGGGAGGAACATCATAGCGACGTTGAACTTGATTCCCAGCTTCTTGGTGATTGCATCTATACGGTAGAAACGCTTTGAGTTCTGCCCTATGAAATGGACAGGGACTATCCATCTGCCCGAGTCGACGCTCATCTTGACGAAGGATTTGTTCCAAGCCACGTCCTGGATCTTTCCGTCGATTTTCCTCGAGCATTTGCCCGCCGGGAAAATAAGGAGATTGTTCGGAGAAGCATACATTTCCTTCATCATGGCAGGAAGATTCCTGGACTGTCCTCCAAGCTTGTTCACACCCACGGATACGGATGCGATCGACTTTATGTTCATCAGGAAATCATTGACAAGAAGTCTGATGTTACCATCGCAGTGACCTCCTATGAGACCGATAAGGGCAATGCCGTCAATACCGCCTAGAGGATGGTTTGGAGCGAAGGTGCAGAGATGCTCCTTCATCACTTCGAGATTCTCAAGTCCCTCGACGTCTATCTTGACATCAAGATATTTCAGACATTCTGTACAGAATTCCACGCCGTCATATCCCTGGGTCAGGAATGCGTTGATGAAATCCTGGTGTATGAATTTCTTGCCCCAGTTCAGAAGAAACTGCGGGATTTCACGTTTTTGCACCTTTGACCTGACAATACTGTCAAGGTCTATGGCGAGAGACTCGTCGTATGGCATCAGGTTTAAGTACTATTTTTCCGGCAAATTGTCCGAAAAGTTTATAAAGATATGAAAATTTGGATTGTTTTCAAAATCCGAAGTAATTTTGCACCACTAGAAACACTATATTGTACAACTATGATATCTTTCATAAAGAAATTCGAAAAGACTTCGAAAGAGTGCTGGGACAAGCCAGCGATAAACAACTATGGCGATGCGCCTCTCACATATTGTGACCTGACACAGGAAATCGCAAAGCTCCAGCAGACATGGGAAGCTGCTGGTCTCGTAAAGGGCGACCGTGTCGCCATCAATGCAGCAAGCTCGACAAACTGGGGCATAGTATTCTTCGCAGCCGTCACTGGCGGATATGTTCCTTGCCAGATGTTCAACGGATTCCTTCCTGCAGACGCGATGGGTCTCGTAAACCATTCAGGCAGCAAGATCCTCTATACAGAAGAAAGACTTTACAAGCAGATGAGCCTCGAGGCAATGCCTGAGGTCATCGCCATCTTCGACACCAAGTCAGGAAATCTTCTTGAGGCGAAGGGTGACTTCGCGCAGACACGCGAGAAGGTACTTGCCCAGTTCAAGGCTGTATCAGCAGAGGAGCTCCAGTATGAGGACAGGCCTCTGGACGACCTCTGTACCATCATGTACACATCAGGTTCGACAGGAAACCCTAAGGGTGTGATGCTCACAGTCGAGAACTACACAGCAAACGTAGACGTGATTCCTGAGATCTTCCCTTACAGAAGAGGCGACAACTATCTCAGCATCCTTCCATACGCACACATCTTCGGACTTACATTCGACCTCATCACCCCGCTCTGTCTCGGTATGCACGTCGTACCTCTCTGCCTCCCTCCTATCCCTAAGTACCTCTCTGCAGGTCTCTGCGAGACAAAGCCACGCGCCGTGATGCTCGTACCGCTCGTACTTACAAAGATGAAGGAAGAGACCATCGGCGAGTTCGTAAGAAGCAAGACAGGTCAGGCAAAGCTTGCCAACCCATCTGATAACAAGCCTTTCATCAAGGCTCTCAATACAATCTTCATGGAGGCTCTCGGCGGAAACGTCGAGCTCATCGTGACCGGTGGCGCAGCACTTCCTGAGGATCTCGAGGACCTTCTCATCAACATCAACATTCCTCTTGTAACTGGATACGGTATGACTGAGTGTGCTCCAACCATGACCCTCGGCCGTCCTGGCAACTACAAGAAGAAAGAATGCGGTATCCCTGTAAGGACAATCAACCTCAAGATCAATTCTACAGACCCTGAGAACATCCCTGGTGAGGTTCTCGTAAGCGGACCTGTAGTGTTCAAGGGCTACTACAAGAACCCTGAGGCAGACAAGCTCGCATTCACCGAGGACGGCTGGTTCCGCACAGGTGACATGGGCATACAGGACAGCGAAGGCCATCTCTTCCTCGTTGGACGCTGCAAGAGCATGCTTCTCAGCAGCAACGGCCAGAATGTGTTCCCAGAGGAGATCGAGGTCGTACTCAACCAGCTTCCATACGTCGCTGAGTCACTCATCGTCCAGAGAGGCAGCAAATTCACTGCTCTCATCGTGCCTAACGCCGACCTCGCCGGAAACGACGGCATCGACGCAGCTTCGCTCGACAGCATCATGAAGTCAAACATCGAGGCCCTCAACAAGAAGATCCCTGCATATTCACAGGTTTCAGGCTTCGAGCTCAGGACAGAAGCTTTCGCGAAGACTCCTAAGGGCAGCATCAAGCGCTTCCTTTACTCATAATTCTTCGGAAATGACGGATTCAAGGCCGGCAGGTAGTTTCACCTGTCGGCCTTTTTCATTACCTTTGCACAAATCACAAAAACACAAGAATTCAAATGGCAGACGAAAAGATCATCTTCTCGATGAACGGTGTGGGCAAGGTCCTTCCCAACAACAATAGAGTTATTCTCAAGGACATATACCTTTCTTTCTTCTACGGTGCCAAGATCGGCATCATCGGTCTCAACGGCTCAGGTAAGTCAACTTTGATGAAGATCATAGCAGGAGTCGAGACTTCCTATAAGGGAGAAGTCGTATGGGCTCCTGGCTATTCTGTTGGCTACCTCGAGCAGGAGCCTCAGATGGATCCGGACAAGACCGTCCTGGAAGTAGTCCAGGAAGGCGTTCAGGAGGTGATGGACGTACTCAACGAATACAACGAGATCTCGGCAAAGTTCATGGAGCCTATGGACGACGAGCAGATGAACCGCCTCATCATGCGTCAGGGCGAGCTCGCTGAAAAGATCGAACAGGTCGGCGGATGGGAGATCGACTCAAAGCTCGAAAGAGCCATGGACGCGCTCCAGTGCCCTCCTGGCGATGCTCTGGTCGCTAATCTCTCAGGTGGTGAAAGACGTAGAGTCGCTCTCTGCCGACTTCTCCTCCGCCAGCCGGACGTACTCCTCCTCGACGAGCCTACCAACCACCTCGATACCGAGAGTATCCAGTGGCTCGAGGCGCATCTCAAGCAGTACAAGGGTACAGTCATCGCCGTGACCCATGACCGCTACTTCCTCGACAATGTAGCAGGATGGATTCTCGAGCTTGACAGAGGCGAAGGCATTCCATGGAAGGGCAACTACAGCTCATGGCTCGACCAGAAGACCAAGCGTCTCGCACAGGAAGAGAAGACCGAGAGCAAGCGTCGCAAGACCCTCGAGAGAGAGCTTGAATGGGTACGCATGGCCCCTAAGGCCCGCCAGGCAAAGCAGAAGGCACGTCTCGGAGCATACGAGAAGCTAGCCGCATCAGATGCTAAGGAAAAAGAGGCTAAGCTCGAGATCTATATTCCTAACGGTCCGCACCTCGGAAACAAGGTCATCGAGTTCCACAACGTCAGCAAGGCCTACGGCGACAAGCTTCTCTTCGAGAACCTTGATTTCGTCCTTCCTCCAGCCGGAATCGTCGGTGTCATCGGTCCTAACGGAGCCGGCAAGACTACCCTTTTCCGCCTGATCATGGGAATTGAAACGCCAGATACAGGTGATATCTCGATCGGAGAGACCGTCAAGATCGCCTATGTCGACCAGCAGCATAAGAGCATCGACCCTGAGCTCTCAGTCTACGAGACCATCGCAGGCAACTCAGAGTGGGTAAGACTCGGAAACAAGGACATCAACGCCCGCGCATGGGTATCCCGTTTCAACTTCAGCGGTGCAGACCAGGAGAAACTCTGCGGAGTGCTCTCCGGAGGTGAGAGGAACCGTCTCCACCTTGCCCTCACTCTCAAGGACGAAGGAAACGTGCTTCTCCTCGACGAGCCTACCAACGATGTTGACGTAAACACAATCCGTGCGCTCGAGGAAGGTCTCGAGGGCTTCGCCGGATGTGCAGTGGTAGTCAGCCATGACCGTTGGTTCCTCGACCGTATCGCAACCCATATCCTTGCTTTCGAAGGCGATTCACAGGTCGTATTCTTCGAAGGTAACTACCAGGAATATGAAGAAAACAAGAAGATGCGTCTCGGCAACGTAGAACCTAAGCCTTTCAAGTACAAGAAACTGATGGAATAGAATCATGATGATCAGGCCTTACCGGCCTGATCTGATTCCTTCTTTTTCATCATCGTCATCCAGGCATGGGGTGTCATGCCGAACTTCTTGTCAAAACATCTTGAGAAATAAGACGGTGAGCTGAAACCGACCAGGTAACAGATTTCACTGATAGGTTTCTTTCCTTCCAGAAGAAGCTGCTGCGCCTTGGCCAGGCGGGCATCTGTAATCATGTTGTTCGGAGTATCGCCTACCGCAGCCTTGACCTTTGCAAAAAGGCCGGAGCGGGACACACAAAGTTCTTCAGCCAGCTGAGCGACAGACAGTTCAGGACTTGCCAGATTCTTCTCAATCAGATCCTTAAGCTTCTGGATGAACATATCTTCCGAGATATTGAAGTTCGCCTTCTTACGGGCAAAAGCCCTCTCATCCGCTTCCGTAGCCACATAGTCATCAGATACTGCAGCAGTATCCTCCTCGACGATTGGTTCCGGTTCAAGTATCTGGATAGGTGCATCACTCTTCACTGCCCTTTCAATACCTTTCTGGTCCATATAGACGTCGCACATGGTAAGTACCTGCTCATTGAGCGCTGCAGCCTTGAAAAGGCTTTTCTCTACAGCAGCGACTTCCGCCTTCACGCTTGGAGGAAGAGTCCCGGCTTTCCTGGTAAGGACGGCTATCTTCTCGTCTGCTTCCCTTAGCCTGCGGTTGGTTTCCTCTGTATACTTATACAGCACAGACACGTTCGAAGCAATGTCTTCGACACGTTTCCTGTTGTTTCTGGTGTTCCATCTCACAAATATGATGATGCCCAGAAGAACCAGGACAAAGACGAAGAACATCAGCATCATCACTACGAATTCCCATGGAATAGCGTCAAGAGGTATATGTAATGTCATTTATTTTTCTTTTTAGGGGTACAAATATACAACATTCCCGTTGATATAAAAATAGTCCCGATATTAGACTATATTGAAATATTCTTGGATTAATTTTCTACGAATAATATCAAAGCAAAAGTAACTTTGTATTACTAGAAGTAATACGCATGAAAAAAACACTGATAATCCTTTCGATGGCTCTGTCAAGCCTCGTCTGCCCAGCCAAGGAGACATCCGTGACATCTCCTGACGGAAGGGTCAGGCTAAGCATTGACGGCGACAGTTATTCCGTGTATTACGACGGAGACGTCATTCTCCGGAACTCCTCGGCCGCTCTCATTCTTGACGACGGGACAGCCGTCAGACTTTCCGACAAGGTGAAGAAGACCGTATCCAGGAATGAGGTCAGAGAGCACATTGTATCCCCTTTCTACAGACAGGAATCCTTTGACTACATCTACAACTACCTCCGAATAGACTTCAGGTCAGGATATCAGATCGAATGGAAAGTATCTGACGACGGAGTCGCCTACAGGTTCGGCAACCTGAACGACGGACAGACAACTATCCGGAACGAGAAGGCGGTATTCGAATTTGCCGACGACTGCAAAGCATGGCTTCCATACTCGACCAACCCGAAGAAGCCCGAGGCGATGGCTTTCCAGAACTGGTACACCGAACAGAGGCTCAAGGACGGAAGTGAGGGCAACCTGGCATTCCTGCCAGCCACAGTCGATGCCGGCAAAGTAAAGGTCACGATCCTGGAATCAGACCTGAAATCCTATCCAGGAATGTTTGTAAAGGCCGAGAAAGGGAAAACTTCCCTTTCCGGCGTATTCGCGTCTTACCCTGAGACCTTCGACAACTACAGAGGCCGCGTCCAGAGGTACGTGACATCGACAAAGGACTATATCGCAAAGCACGACGGTCCCCGTTCTTATCCATGGCGAATCCTTGCCATCACTACTGACGACACCCAGATGCCTGTCAACAATCTTGTATATGCCCTTGCTGAACGCAGCAGGATAAGCGACACATCGTGGATCCGTCCAGGCTATTCCGCATGGGAATGGTGGAACGACTGGCAGCTGACCGGAGTCGACTTCGAAGCAGGGATCAACATGGACACATACAGGTACTACATAGACTTCGCCTCAAGGAACGGACTTGAATATGTGATTCTTGACGAAGGATGGTATGTACCGCAGTCAGGCGACATGATGACTCCTGTCAAGGAGCTTGACATCCCTGCGCTTGTCAGATACGCGCAGGAAAGGAACGTGAGGCTGATACTCTGGTGCGTGTTCAATGTGCTGGACGACCGTCTCGAGGAGATATGCAGGCACTACTCTGCCATGGGCATAGCAGGATTCAAGGTCGATTTCCTCGACAGGGACGACCAGGAAGGCGTCGAGATGACCTACAGGATCGCGGACATGGCAGCGAAATATCACCTCGTTCTTGATCTTCATGGAATCTCAAAGCCTACCGGCATCAACAGGACATATCCGAACGTGCTCAACTACGAGTCGATATTCGGACAGGAAGAAGTCAAGTGGAGCACTCCTGATGTAGACATACCGGAATACGACGTCACAGCTCCGTTCATCAGGATGATGGCAGGATATACAGACTACACGCCTGGAGGAATGAGAAACGCTGCCAAGGCTGATTTCCAGCCGGTCTACAGCAAGCCGATGACAATGGGAACACGTGCGCATCAGGTTGCGCTGTATGTAGTCTACGACTCCCCTCTCACGATGCTATGCGACGCTCCTACCATGTACGGGAAGGAGCCGGAGACTCTTGCATACCTTTCGACACTGCCAAGGATCTACGACAAGGAGACGGTTCTCAACGGAAAGATCGGAGAATATGTCACGATCGCCCGGCAGGCCGGCAGCAGCTGGTATCTGGGCGGACTGACTTCATGGACTTCCCGCGACATCGAGATCGACTTCAGTTTCCTCGGCGAGGGGACATGGAACGTCGAGCTTTTCCGTGACGGAGTCAACGCCGACAGAAACGCGGAAGACTACAGAATCGAAAGATTCACGGTAAGACCTTATGACAGGAGGACAGTACATATGGCTTCCGGCGGAGGATTCTCAATGAAAATAACCAAATAAATAACCAAATAAAACATTTACCCTGACAACATGAACATCAAGCCTATTCTGACAATTTCAGCCGCATTCGCCGCAGTCCTTCTGTTCTCGTCCGCCGACAAGAACAAGGCTCAGTCATCAGGATATCCTATCGATCCTGTAAGATTCACCTCAGTAAAGGTCACGGACTCATTCTGGGGTCAGAGACTCAAGGCTTCCCGTGAAGTCACCATTCCGCTCGCTTTCAGCAAATGCGAGGAGGAAGGACGTTACGCCAACTTCACCAAGGCAGCACAGCAGATGCATGCTGACCACAACCTCGGTTTTGAGGTAAAGGGTTTTTCATTTGACGACACTGACGTCTACAAGACAATCGAGGGAGCAAGCTATGTCCTCCAGACTTATCCAGACAAGAAGCTCGAAGCCTACATCGACAGCGTGCTTGCTGTCGTGGCTGCTGCCCAGGAGCCTGACGGATATCTCTACACAGCACGTACCATGAACCCGGAACATCCGCACGAGTGGGCCGGAACCAAGAGATGGGAGCAGGTGGAGGACCTCAGCCACGAGTTCTACAACCTCGGACATATGGTCGAAGGCGCGACTGCTCATTATGTGGCAACGGGAAAGCGTAATTTCCTCGACATCGCCATGAGATATGCAGACTGCGTCATCCGCGAGGTCGGAGACGGTCCTGACCAGGTCGTACGCGTCCCTGGACACCAGATCGCCGAGATGGCTCTTGCAAAGCTCTATACGCTTACCGGTGAGAAGAAGTATCTTGACATGGCGAAGTTCTTCCTCGACAAAAGAGGAACAACTTATCTCCAGCAGGAGTACAGCCAGTCGCACAAGCCTGTCCTTGAGCAGGACGAAGCCGTAGGACATGCAGTACGTGCCGCATATATGTACTCTGGTATGGCTGACGTAGCCGCTCTCACAGGAGATCAGGGCTATATCGACGCAATCGACCGCATCTGGGAGAACATCGTCTCAAAGAAGCTCTATATCACAGGCGGTATCGGTGCGACCAACAATGGCGAGGCTTTCGGCAAGAACTATCAGCTTCCTAACATGACCGCATACTGCGAGACCTGCGCAGCCATCGGAAACGTATATGTGAACTACCGCATGTTCCTCCTCCATGGTGACGCAAAGTATTACGATGTACTTGAGAGGACTCTCTATAACGGACTTCTCTCCGGCGTATCGCTCGATGGTGACGGATTCTTCTATCCTAACCCGCTCGAGTCAGCAGGACAGCACCAGAGAAAGGCATGGTTCGGATGCGCATGCTGCCCTTCGAACATCTGCCGATTCATCCCATCTGTCCCTGGATACATCTATGCAGTAAAGGACACTGACCTCTATGTCAACCTCTACATGTCCAACACAATGACCCAGAAGGTAGGCGGCAAGGCAGTGCAGCTCAGCCAGCAGACCAACTATCCTTGGAACGGCGATGTGACTCTCACTGTGGACAAGACTTCCGCAAAGAACTTCTCTGTTAAGCTCCGCATCCCAGGCTGGGTACGTGGACAGGTAGTACCTAGCGACCTCTACACATACGACGATGGCAAGAATCTCGGATATAAGGTACTAGTGAACGGCGAGGAAGTATCATCTGAGATCAAGAACGGATATTTCACCATCAACCGCAACTGGAAGAAGGGAGATGTCATCTCTCTCCACCTCGACATGGAGCCTAGAGTCGTCAAGGCACATCCAGAGGTGAAGGACGACGAAGGACGCATCGCCATCGAGAAGGGTCCCGTCGTATATTGCGCTGAGTGGCCGGACAACGACTTCTCTGTACGCAGCGTACTCATGGGCAAGGAGCCTCAGCTCTCAGTCGTCCACCGCAGTGACCTTCTCTACGGAATCGACCAGATCAAGGCTGATGCGCAGGCCGTCGCTCTCAACAAGCAGGGCAAGCTTGAGGTAAAGGACGTGACACTTACCATGATCCCGTATTATGCATGGTGCCACCGCGGATCAGGCGAGATGATCGTATGGCTCCCGCAGGACTTCAGGCTGACCCATCCAGAGACCCGATAAAACACTGTATGATAATCAATTAACCAATAAATAATTAAAAATTTATGAGATTCACAAAAACTGCAGCTGCGATCTTCACAGCAGCTCTCGTAATGGCAGGATGCTCAGAGAAGACCGTACTTACAAAGTCAGGTCTCAATCCTGCTGACTTCGAGTCTGAGTATAACGGTGCCGCAACCGGCCTTTATACTCTTACCAATGCCAACGGCATGGAGGTATGTGTCACCAACTTCGGTGGCCGTATCGTCTCAATCATGGTACCGGACAAGGACGGCAACTTCAAGGATGTAGTCCTCGGTTTCGACAAGGTTTCCGACTACTTCCCTGAGAACAACGCTTCTGACTTCGGTGCATCGATCGGCCGTTACGCAAACCGTATCGGAGGTGCAACCTACACTCTCGACGGAACAGAGGTCGTTCTCCCTAAGAACGATGGCGAGAACTGTCTCCACGGCGGTCCAAGAGGCTGGCAGTACCAGGTATATGAGGTAGTAGAGGCTGATGCAAAGCACATCAAGATCCTCCGCGACTCTCCAGACGGAGACAACGGTTTCCCTGGAAACGTAAAGGCCTGCACAACCTACACCCTCAACGATGACAACTCTATCAGCATCGTATACGAGGCTACTACCGACGCTCCTACAGTCATCAACATGACAAACCACTCTTACTTCAACCTCGCAGGCGATCCTACCAAGAACGTCCTCGGTTACAAGATGGTTGTGAACTCTACTAACTACACTCCTACCGACGCAGCTCTCATTCCTACAGGCGAGCTTGCTCCAGTAGCAGGTACTCCAATGGACTTCAACGCTCCTAAGACAATCGGCGACGACATCAACGCTGACTTCGAGGCTCTCAAGCTCGCTAACGGCTACGACCACAACTGGTGTCTCGACAACAACTGCGACCTTTCAGTCCTCGCAGCAAGCGTAATGTGCCCTGAGACAGGTATCGTCCTCGATGTATATACAAACGAGCCAGGCATCCAGATCTACACAGGTAACTTCCTTGACGGTACAGTAACAGGTAAGAAGGGCATCGTCTACAACCAGCGTGCAGGTATCTGCCTCGAGTCACAGCACTATCCTGACTCACCTAACAAGCCAGAGTGGGCTTCTACAGTCCTCCGCCCAGGTGAGAAGTATGTCAGCATGTGTACTTTCGCATTCAGCGTAGAAAAGTAAAAACAACACAAAATATTAATACACTATGTTAAAATCAACATTCATCGAGGCTCTCGCGAATAACGGATTCCAGGGTGTGGACTACGTTATCTTCGTAATTTACCTCGCAATCCTCATCTTCCTGGGTCTCTTCGTATCCAGAAGCAAAGACGGCAAGGAGAAGAGTTCAAACGACTACTTCCTCGCTGGTAACACTCTTACATGGTGGGCTGTGGGTGCATCCCTCATCGCCGCCAACATCTCTGCAGAGCAGTTCATCGGTATGTCAGGTTCTGCATACGCTGCTGGTATCGCCATCGCAGCTTACGAGCTCATGGCAGCCCTTACTCTCGTTATCGTAGGTAAGTTCATCCTGCCAGTCATGATCAAGAACAACGTGACCACAATCCCTCAGTTCCTCACTTCACGTTACAACAAGGGTGTAGGTCTCTCATTCTCGATCTTCTGGCTCTTCCTCTACGTATTCATCAACCTCACATCAGTGGCTTGGCTCGGTGCTCTTGCTATCGAGCAGATCCTCGGCCTCAGAGGTGTAGTCGTAAGCATCCTTGGAATTGAAGTGAGCGTACGTCTGCTCATCATCCTCTTCCTCTACATCGTAGCAGGTGTATACTCAATCTACGGTGGTCTCGCTTCAGTTGCATGGACAGACGTAATGCAGGTTGTATTCCTCGTCGGTGGTGGTCTCATCACCGCTTATGCTGCGCTTAACGTAATTGCTCCTCACGTAGGTGCACACGGTGCTATCGGCGCACTTGGAGAGGTATATCAGAGACTTGCAGACATCCCAGGCGACAAGCACTTCAACCTTGTGGTGAAGCGTCAGCCTGACATGTTCCCTGGCATCACCGACGACCCATACTTCACACTTCCTGGTATCGTCCTCATCGTAGGTGCGCTCTGGCTCACCAACCTCGGTTACTGGGGATTCAACCAGTACATCATCCAGAAGGGTCTCGCTGCAAAGAGCATCGACGAGGCTAAGAAGGGTCTCGTATTCGCAGGCTTCCTCAAGGTCCTCATTCCTTTCATCGTATGTATCCCTGGTGTATGTGCATACCTCATCTGGAACGATCCTGAGCTCCACGGCAAGCTTATGGCAAGCGGTCTCCTCTCTGGTGACATCAAGATCTCTGACGATGCATATCCATTCCTTATCCGCAACTTCACCCCTGTTGCTGTGAAAGGTCTCTCATTCGCTGCTCTTACCGCAGCTGTCATCTCTTCACTCGCTTCGATGTTCAACTCGACATCGACCATCTTCACAATGGATATCTACAAGCAGTTCTTCCGCAAGGAGGCTGGTGACAAGGAGCTCGTAAACGTAGGTCGTCTTACTTCTATCTGCGCTCTCGTAATCGCTCTCCTCGCTGTATATCCAATCATGGGTGGTGCAGACCAGGCATTCCAGATCATCCAGGAGTACTCAGGATTCGTTTATCCTGGTATCGTCGTGATCTTCGGTCTCGGTCTTCTCTGGAAGCGTTCAAGCGGCACCGCTGCTGTTGCTACAGCTATCGGTACATTCGCATTCTCAATCTTCTTCAAGCTTCTCCTTCCTGAGACTCCGTTCCTCATCCGTATGGGTTACGTATTCATCGTTCTCGTGATCATGTTCGTCGGTCTCTCACTCAAGAACAAGAACACAGAGCCTACACAGGAGATGTCTGAGAATGACATCAAGACTCAGAACAAGTACAGCAAGATCCTCGCTTGTGCTGCAGGCGTCAGCGCACTTCTCGGTGTTGTCGGTTGCTTCGTAGAGCCTATGCGCAACCTCGGTTTCGAGGGATTCTTCTTCATGGCAGCTATCCTCGCAGTCCTCGCAATCTACCTCAACTCTAACGCAAAGGACAAGGTACAGGACAAGAAGGCACTCAAGGTAGACCTTTCACTCTTCAAGACTGAGAAGGACTTCAACCTCGGCGCACTCGGTATCATCATCCTCCTTGCCATCCTTTACATCACACTCTGGTAGTACTATGCTCGAAGAACTCAAAGAGAAAGTATTCAAGGCCAACCTTGACCTCGTAAAGCAGGGTCTCGTGATCTTTACCTGGGGCAATGTCTCAGGTATCGACCGCGAGAAGGGTCTTGTAGTGATCAAGCCTTCAGGTGTCAGCTATGACGACATGAAGGCATCAGATATGGTTGTTGTCGACCTCGAGACCGGTAAGGTCGTCGAGGGCGACCTCAACCCTTCATCAGACACTCCAACCCATCTTGTACTCTACAAGGCATTTCCTAACATCAAGGGAGTGGTACACACACATTCTACATATGCGACAGCATTCGCACAGGCAGGAAAGGACATTCCTAACATCGGAACCACCCACGCTGACTACTTCTACAAGGAGATACCTTGCACAAGGGACATGACCAAGGAAGAAGTTGAAGGCCAGTATGAGCTCGAGACAGGAAATGTAATCGTAGACGAATTCCTCAATATCAGAGGCATCAATCCAGACCACACTCCAGCTGTGCTTGTGAAGAACCATGGACCATTCTCATGGGGAACTTCACCTGACAACGCCGTATATAATGCAAAGGTCATGGAGCAGTGCGCAAAGATGGCGTTCGTAGCATTCTCAGTCAACCCTGAGCTTACCATGAACCCGCTCCTGGTCGAGAAGCACTACAACCGTAAGCATGGACCTAACGCATATTACGGACAGAAAAAGAAATAATCACGATAAGACTGACTGAAAATGGCAAAAGCATTTGAGAACCTTGAGCTCTGGTGGATCACCGGAGCACAGCTCCTCTACGGAGGAGAAACCGTCAAGATCGTTGACGGCCATTCTCAGGAGATGGTAGCCGGCCTCAACGAAGGCGGTGTCATCCCTGTCAAGGTTGTATATAAAGGTACAGCAAACTCATCCAAGGAAGTCGAGGCAATCATGCTCGAGGCGAACAACGCACCCCAGTGCGCCGGCGTCATCACATGGATGCACACATTCTCTCCTGCAAAGATGTGGATCAAGGGACTCCAGAGACTCAAGAAGCCTCTCCTCCACTTCCACACACAGTACAACGCAGAGATTCCTTGGAGCACAATGGACATGGACTTCATGAACCTCAACCAGTCTGCCCATGGCGACATCGAGTACGGACACATCTGCACCCGCATGCGCATACCTAGAAAGGTAGTTGTAGGCTACTGGAAGAGCAAGGAGGCTCAGGAGAAGATCGCTATCTGGGCACGTGTCGCTGCTGCAGTGAACGACGCTCACGACGTACGCTGCCTCATGTTCGGTATGAACATGAACAACGTAGCGGTGACCGACGGTGACCGCGTAGAGTTCGAGCAGAGACTTGGATACCATGTCGACTACTACCCTGTATCATCACTCATGGACTACCTCAAGAAGGTGACAGACGCTGAGGCTGATGCACTTGTCGAGGAGTACAAGCAGCTCTATACAATCAAGATCGACGAGTGTGGCGAGCAGGTATACTGGGAGAAGGTAAAGAACGCAGCAAAGGCTGAGATCGCTATCCGCCGTGTCCTGAAGGACGAAGGCGCTACAGCATTCACTACCAACTTCGATGACCTCGGAGATGCTGATATCAACGCTCCTGACTTCTTCGGTTTCGACCAGATCCCTGGCCTTGCATGCCAGCGTCTCATGGCCGAGGGTATCGGATTCGGCGCAGAGGGTGACTGGAAGACAGCTTGTCTCTACCGTTCTATCTGGGTAATGAACCAGGGCCTTCCAAAGGGCTGTTCATTCCTTGAGGACTACACTCTCAACTTCGCCGAGGACTGCACATCAAGTCTCCAGAGCCACATGCTCGAGGTTACTCCTCTCATTGCTTCAGACAAGCCGAAGCTTGAGGTTCACTTCCTCGGCATCGGTATCCGCAAGCAGGAGACCGCACGTCTCGTATTCACATCAAAGACCGGTGCAGGCTGCAAGGCTACCATCGTAGACCTCGGCAACCGTTTCCGCCTCATCACCAGCGACGTAGAGTGCATCGAGCCTAAGCCTATGCCAAAGCTCCCTGTAGCTTCTGCTCTCTGGGTGCCACAGCCTACATTCGAGATCGGTGCAGGTGCATGGATCCTCGCAGGTGGTACACACCACAGCGCATTCTCCTATGACATCACTGCTGAGTACTGGGAGGATTTCGCTGACATGATGGGCATCGAGTTCATCGGCATCAACAAGGATACAACTATCAGCGGCTTCAAGCAGCAGCTCCGCAACAACGAGATCTACTACATGCTTAACAAAGCACTCATGTAATAAGAAACGCTATGGACGCAAGACAAACTATTATAGAAGGTAAGGCAATACTCGGTATCGAGTTCGGTTCTACACGTATCAAGGCCGTCCTTATCGACCAGGAAAACAAGCCTATCGCACAGGGTAGCCACACATGGGAGAACCAGCTCGAGAACGGTCTCTGGACATACAGTACAGAGGCTATCTGGTATGGTCTCGAGGACTGCTACGCTGACCTCCGCAAGAACGTCATCGCCGAGTATGACTGTGAGATCGAGCACCTCGCATCAATCGGTATCTCTGCAATGATGCACGGATACATGGCATTCGGTCCTACAGGTACCGCAAGCCGTGGAGCAGACCCATCAGAGTCTGAGAAGATCCTCTATCCTTTCCTCACATGGAGAAACACCAACACAGGTGCTGCAGCTGCTGAGCTTTCAAAGCTCTTCAACTACAACATTCCTCTCCGTTGGAGCATCTCACATCTCTATCAGTGCATTCTCGACGGTCAGGAGCACGTAAAGGACATCACCTACATCACTACACTCGCAGGTTATATCCACTGGCGTCTTACCGGAAAGAAGGTACTCGGCGTAGGTGACGCTTCAGGTATGATCCCTGTAGATCCTAAGACCAAGACCTACGACGCAGAGATGGTAAGGAAGTTCGACGAGCTCGTAGCTCCTAAGGGATACTCTTGGAAGCTCGGCGAGATCCTTCCTCAGAGCCTTTCTGCAGGCGAGGACGCAGGTTGCCTCACTGAGCATGGTGCACGTCGTCTCGACGTTTCAGGCCACCTCAAGGCAGGCTGTCCTCTCTGTCCTCCAGAGGGCGACGCAGGTACAGGTATGGTTGCTACAAACGCTGTGAAGCAGCGCACAGGTAACGTATCAGCAGGTACTTCATCATTCTCTATGATCGTACTCGAGAAGGACCTTTCAAAGCCTTACGAGATGATCGACATGGTGACCACACCTGACGGAAGCCTCGTGGCCATGGTACATTGCAACAACTGTACATCTGACATCAACGCATGGGTAAACCTCTTCAAGGAGTACCAGCAGCTTCTCGGAATTCCTGTTGACATGAACGAGATCTACGGCAAGCTCTACAACCACGCCCTCACAGGCAATGCAGACTGCGGTGGAGTCATCTCATACAACTATGTATCAGGCGAGCCTGTCTGCGGCTGTACCGACGGACGTCCTATGTTCCTCCGCTCAGCCAATGACAAGTTCACCCTTGCCAACTTCATGAGAGCTCACCTCTACGGTACAGTAGGTGCACTTAAGATGGGTAACGACATCCTCTTCAAGGAGGAGCATGTCCAGGTCGACAGGATCACCGGTCACGGCGGTCTCTTCAAGACCAAGGGTGTAGGCCAGAAGGTACTCGCCGCTGCGCTCAACTCCCCTATCTCTGTAATGGAGACAGCCGGAGAAGGTGGTGCATGGGGTATCGCTCTCCTCGCAGGTTACCTTATCAACAACAAGGGTATGAACCTTGCTGACTATCTCGAGACTATCGTATTCAACGGTGAGAAGGGCGTAGAGATCGCTCCTTCACCAGAGGATGTCGAGGGCTTCAACGCATGGATCGAGAATTACAAGGCCTGCATCCCTGTTGAGCAGAAGGCTGCAGAGTGCAAGAAGTAAGCGCTTCCACGCTATAGATATCAAAGGGTGGCTGATTGTCGCAAGACTTTCAGCCACTTTTTTTTGACAGCCTGGTGTACACCTTCTCCGGCTCGGGGCTACGCCCCTCGTCCCTCCCAGCAATGCGGCTGGGTCCCTCCCGCTTACGTGGCCGCGGGTGGCCACGCCTCGAAGGTGTACACCCGACTGTCAGACAAAGACTGTAAATCTTGTTACAGTATATGCCAAAGTATTTCTATCAATTGCGGAAGCTATAGTCTGGTCTGAGCCCGTGGCCGGCCGCGGCCTTGCGTACGCGAGCCTTTGCTGCCTTGTTGTTCTCAATAAAACGAAAGAATTCTAAAGGAAGTTGGGTTTCTGCTGTCTGAAATTAGAAAGCGATTTTGAACCATGCTTCTTTATTGCCATATTATTGGGCACTTATTCCGACAATGAAGTCGAATATATTTGGCACAGGCCGATTTGATTTTGGGAGGAATGATATCGTATTCAAATGAGATAAGTTCAGGAGTTGGTTTCACGAAGTTAACACTTTGGTTTGCTTCGTCTCCTATTTTTGATAGCCATGACAATCAGCCAGATAAGTGCTGCCGAAAGGACAACAGGGGTGCCATAGGCAAACAGATATAAGATTCCGAAAATTATATAAATCGTTATCATATCCTCTTTGTTGCCCTCTGTTGAGAAAGACCCGATATGATTCCCGGGAGACAATACAGATGTTTGATCGGCATAATACATGGTCAATTCACCAGATGGCGAGAACACAATAGAGTCAGCCAGTTCCAGTGGCAGCGATTTGTAGACCAGATTATCCTCATTCAGTCTTTCCACATTTAGATAGATATGTGTGTCATCTGTAAAATAGGTACCCCATACAATGTCATTAAAATGGCCTACGATGTATTTCCCTAAAAAAAGTTGACTCATTAAAAATGAGTTAAGCACATGACAAAATTTTAAAAATATCGAACGGCTGGGGCCTGAGAGGGTTTAGAAGCGCGCTGGCTATATGCTCAAGCCCGTACTTCATCACGCTGATGGCTCTGTTCCCAGTCTTTAGTATACGGATGGCCTTGA
>JAZRWK010000004.1:0-10687 GCA_045599665.1 Candidatus Cryptobacteroides sp. | reverse complement strand
TTTTGCCCTACCACCCCAAAATTCGAGGGGTAGTAGGGCGATTTTCTTGCGAACTCCCCAATGGGATACTTTTCGGGATACTAAAACGAAAAAGTGGCTCACAGTTACCTGTAAGCCACTTTTGCGCGGAGAGAGAGGAATCGCCACGTAGTCTATCATAAGGTATTAAATCATTAAATATCAAAAACTTGCATAGACTATTACCTCGCGAAAATACTCAGTGATTCTATTTGAAACGACATTTTTCGGGGCTAGTTTTGGGGCCATAAATCATAAAAACTATGGTCATAAAACATTCGACAACTTTCCGACTGAAGACCAGTCGGACTCCATCTGACAAGCCAGGTTGCTTATGCAGAGATCTACCTATCAGGATGCGCGTATCTTACTCAGGAGTGAGAGTGGATGTGCCGGTTCTACTTGCTGTCTCAATTGACGCCTGGGATGATTCAACCCAACGTGTCAAGAAGAACAGAACTAACTCGCGAGGTATTTCTGCGGCCGATATCAACTCGGCCATTAACGAACTCGAAGGTTACATCGAAGATATCTTCAAATCTTACGAGGTCCAGAAAATCGTGCCGTCGGCAGAAATGCTAAAGAAGGCAATCCGTCTTACAGTGGATAGTCATGTCGTACGACTGACTCCAAAGAAAGATGAAGTGTCACTTTTCGAAGCTCTTGATCTGTTTGTCAAGGAGAACAGTGCCAAGCGCGATTGGACCCATGAGACCATGATAAAATTCGACGCTCTCAGGAATGATCTGAAGGAATTTAATCCTAAACTGAATTTCGATGATCTTACAGAAGAGGGTCTGACTGCTCTTGTCCAGTTCTACAGGGAGCAGAAAGTTCTCAAGATCAAAGACAAGACGGACGACGGGAAACGCTCGAAGAAGAACAAGGTCGGGGTCAAGAATACCACTATCGGAAAGAAGCTTGATCTGCTAAAGTGGTTCCTCAAATGGTCAAGGGATAAGGGTTACAACAAATGTTTTGACTACGCAACATTCCGCCCGAAACTGAAAACCGCGCAGAAGCAGGTGGTATTCTATACGGAGGAAGAAATTCAGAGATTATGTGAATTTCAGATCCCTGAGGATAAGAAGCATCTTAACAAGATCAGGGACGTCTTTGTCTTCTGCTGCTACTCCAGCCTTAGGTACTCAGATGTAAAGAATCTCAAGAAGTGTGACGTAAAGGACAACTTCATAGGCCTGACCACTATCAAGACCGCCGATACTCTACGAATCGACTATAACAATGTGACCAGTCGTATCCTTGAGAAATACAAAGATGTGCCGATTATCGGTGGCTATGCTCTTCCGGTAATCTCTAATCAAAAGATGAATGAGCAGCTCAAGGAGCTTATGCAGCTGGCCGGGTTTACTGAAGAAATCAAGCAGGTGGAATACTGCGGCAATGAAAGAATAGAGATTATCAAGCAGAAGTGGGAATATACAGGGACCCATACCGGAAGACGTTCATTCATTTGCAATGCCCTGGCTCGTGGCATTCCTGCGGATGTGGTGATGAAATGGACGGGACACTCGGATTACAAATCCATGAAGCCATACATCGATATCGCTGATTCGATAAAGGCTAAAGAGATGAGCAAGTTCAATGATGTGCAGCTCGCCATCATGGACGAATATTGATTTTTTCTTTTTTTTCATCGTCACTTGCGTCACATGCGACACAGGTGACGATGAGACGTCAGGCTTTCTTCGGCTTAATCGCAATACGCAATGAAAGGTCGAAAAGCCTGGCTATTCTGTAAATATGGGAGATATAGATGTCATCTACCATGAACCAGTGTCGGACTGTATTATAAGTGATCTGAAGCGTTTCTGCAAGATCTTTCTTTGAAATATGGTACCTGAGAAGGGCTGTGGAAAGAAACCTCAGATACACATTTGAGGATGGATCATCTATGGGTTCCTCCTTCATGGTTATCCTAACGGTTACTGAATCGGAAACATACTTGTAGTCCTCCTTCTCAAGTTTGAATTCAAGGTCATATCCAAGGCTGTCCACGAATTTATAGCACATGCTGATCTTCATGTCGTCAGATTTGAAAGCATGGCTTATGCCTCCTCTTGTCAAACCCAAAGCACGAGCCATGTCTGCCTGGCACGTCCCAGTCACATGCATGAAATCCTCAAGGAAGCCCAGTTGCTTGCTTGAGGTCATTTCGCTTGTGTTCTCTTGAGCTGGTACAGACGTCGCCTTCTTCGTCATAACTCGTTCTTTGTGATACAAATATACAGCAAAAACCAAATTAAAAATCACAAAACACAAATTAAACTCAACAAAATATATTGCACATATAAAATTGTTTCATATATTTGCGGTGAAATTAGATTATACAAAACATCAATCACAATAAACACAAAGTATGATAACAAGCAAAAACATCTCAACTATCGAAAAGGAAGAAGCAATGTCTCTCCCTCTCTTCAATCTTACTGTTGGCGCCTTCTTCAGCATTCTTGAGGAAAGGAGCAAGGAAACCGCCGCCGTTGCGTCTGACACCCATTCCGTGACGGGGATTGTTCGTGGTGACCCCACGGCTGAGCAATACGTCTATGGGATAAAAGGCTTGGCAAATCTGTTGGGATGCAGTGTACCTACTGCTTCTCGTATCAAGAGTTCTGGTGTGCTTGATTCCGCAATCACACAGTACAACAGAATCATCATGTTTAACAAGGAACGCGTATTCGAGCTCCTCAAGAAGCAGTAATTTTGGGATTGGATCCTGAAATGTTGCGTAGCGACATAGAACGACATGCAGGAACTCTCCGTGAACACATTTCATCGGCACAGGAAATACTGGACCGTTTGCTCGGCAGCATCAGCCGTGTCGACTTCCATCAATTAGCAGGCAAGGAAGAGACGGCGAGGATTCCGAAGAATTGCTATGTCGTCCTGATCATCGATCACATTCTTGATGAATGCAAGAGACAGGGATGGCCTCTGGCGCTTAAGAATAGTACCATCTTCATCTATAATGGCCGTGTATGGGTTCCGGTTCAAGTAGGAAAGTTCAAGCGGTTTCTTCAGCAAGCGGCCCAGAAGATGGGGATGCCTCACAACGACGTCGGACATTTCAGTTATCAGGAGGATCTGTATAAGCAATTCATGAGTGCTGCTGCAATCCCGTCACCTGACAGACCTAGCGGCGTGGTGGCAATCAACCTTCAGAATGGGACGTTTGAATTCTCCGAAAGAGATCACGGTCTGAGGGAGTTTCGGCAGGAGGATTTTCTCACGCATCAGTTGCCCTTCTCTTATAATGACAACGCAGGTTGCCCGCTCTTCATGTCCTTCCTTGACAGGAATCTCCCGGACAAGGATAGCCAAGCCGTCATTGCTGAATACATTGGTTATGTGTTTCTACGGACATTAAAGCTGGAGAAGGTTCTTATGCTATATGGCGACGGTGCTAATGGAAAGAGTGTCCTGTTCAATATAATACTGGCATTGCTCGGGCGTGAGAACGTCTGTTCATACTCCCTTGAAAAGCTGACGGGTCCTGATCCGCAGTATCGTGCAGGTCTTGAGAACAAGTTGCTCAACTACGCTACGGAGATAAGCGGAAGGGTAGATTCTGCGGTTTTCAAACAGCTTATCAGCGGTGAACCTATAGAAGCACGAGTCCTGTATAGTTCAGCATACATCATGGATAGTTACGCCAGGCTTATGTTCAACTGCAATGTGCTTCCTGCGGCGACTGAACGTACGACGGCGTATTTCAGACGGTTCCTGATTGTTCCATTTAGCGTGACGATTCCAGAGTCTGAGCAGGACCCGGAGCTGGCGGACAAGATTATTCGCTCGGAGTTGCCAGGGATATTCAACTGGGTGCTGGATGGGCTTGAGCGTCTTCTTGAAAACCGTCGCTTTACACAGGCTTCCGATGTCATTGCTGCCGGGATGGAGTACCGGTCGAAAGCGAGCAGTGTGGAATCGTTCATATCAGAAAAGAACATGGTCCCTGGTACAACAGAATGCGAGCTCGCCAAGAACATGTATGACGTCTATGTGTCTTATTGCCATTCCCGCAATGTGGTGAACGTCCACAGCCGCATGTTCCCTGCAGAGTTCGAGCGTCTGGGGTTCCAGACAGAGAAAACTAGGAACGGTAAAAAGATTTTTTATTCTACGCGATGAATTACAGGTTTTCTTTGGAAGAGTGGTCTGGGGATAAGCCTGGAGGCAACAAGACCATATGCCCGCAATGCGGCAAAAGGACATTCGTGCGATATGTTGACACGCATACGGGTGAATACCTGGGAGATATTGTCGGCAGATGCGAGAGAGTGAATAATTGTCGCTATCATCTGACACCGCGGGAGTTCTTTGACGGGTTATCCGAGGTGGACAAGAAAAGACTGCTACAAGATTGGAGAGACTTCCCCGCAAAGACGGAGCCGCTTCCTGCAAAGAGGGCCATTCAGTTCCTGGACGACGATTGTGTCGGCAGATACAAGTCTGGTCAATCAAGACTGGAGCTCTTTCTTCGGAGGCGGTTCCCGGACAAGGGAGAACAGATCTCTGTTGTACTGGAAAAGTACTGCGTTGGTTGCGACGAACGTGGACGAACTGTCTTCTGGCAGATCGATGCGGATGGGCATCTGCGCGCCGGTAAAATAATCAGCTACAAGCAGGAAACCGGACATCGGGACAAGGCTGAACATCCCCCGGTATCGTGGGTCCATTCCAGGCTTCAGAAAGAAGGAGTGCTCCTGTCATCATGGAAACCGACACAGACCTTGTTTGGTGCTCATCTTTTGGCTGGGAACACGGTCAAGTCAGTGTGCATAGTAGAGTCGGAAAAGACTGCGATAGTGAGTGCGTTGCTGCTGCCTGACTTTATTTGGGTGGCAACAGGCGGAATGCAGAACCTAAGGATGCAGTCTTGTGAATGTCTGAAGGGAAGAAACGTCATAGTGTATCCAGATCTTGGTGCTTACTATGAGTGGGAGGCAAAGATCAGCAGTATCAGTGCGAGAGTGGGATTCTCGGCTTCCGTCTCGGACCTGCTGGAAGGGATAGCCAGTCCTGAAGAGAAGTTGCAGGGTCTTGATATCGCAGACTATCTATTAGCCCAGTCTGGGACTATGCAGTGAACACGACAGCCCTATATTCAGGCCATCTGAGGCGTGGCACAAGCAAATTGAAAATAGCGTAAAGGTAGAGTCAGCGAGGTTGTATTTTGACTAGGTCAAAATTTCCTCGCCGCTCCCCTCGGTCGCAGAGAAGAAACAAACAGGTATGAGCAATAAAGCAGGACGCCCGTCACTGGGCAAAGATAAACGCGATTGTCAGGTCATGGTCGCCTTCAACGAGACCGAACTATCCATTGTCAACATGAGGGCGAGGAAGGCAGGGCTTCCCCTTGCCAGCTACTGCAGGCTGTGCGCCCTCGGCACCACCGTGCGCCAGCGCATCACCCCTGAATTGCTCAAGGCGATCCAGGCACTATATCCCATCGGCAACAACCTCAATCAGATTGCGCATCGGCTGAACACCGGCTTGTATCCAGGCACTGTACGTGACGTCGCCTCCGCGCTTCAGGATTTACGAGTGCTGATCAAGGCAATCAATAAACTGTTGGAGCAACAATGATAGCGAAAATCACTTCTGGCGCAGACGCCGCCGGCTGCTGCGGTTACGACCTTGACCATGACCACGCACGCATACTCGTCAGCGAAGGGCTAGACGTGGATCCGCTGATGGCAGATAGGCTTGCCGCATCCGAAGGCGATGAACGTCGTCGTCTGGCACGTCAGATGTCCAGGGAGATAGCGGCATCCTTCGCCCTGCAGGCATCGATGAACCCCAGGGTCACCAAGCCTGTACACCACGTCGCCATCAGCTTCCTCAAGGAAGATGCTCATCTTCTCACCGATGAGCTCATGGTGCAGATATCACGTGAGTACCTCAAGCGCATGGGATACGAGAACACTCAGTTCATGGTCACAAGACACGACAAGGACGGCGGCAACCCTCACTTCCACATCATGCTGAACGCTGTCTGCAACGACGGCAAGAGGATAGACACTGACTTCGAACGACTCCGCAACATCGAGGTGTGCAAGGAACTCAAGCAGAATCACGGCCTCACCTTCGCACCTGACAAGGCGCGGACGCGTGTGAACGCACTGCATGGTCGCGAAAAGCTACGGTATCAGACATTTCACGACGTCAAGGATACACTCGCTCAAAGCCTCAGCTGCGATGATTTCAGGAGAAGGCTCCTCGTCATGGGTATTCGCATGAATGAGGTTAGACGCGGAGACGCCAGTGTTCAGGGAGTCACATTCACCCGCCTGGACAGGGATACCGGCCACTACGTGACGTTCAAGGGATCCGAACTCGGACGTGCATTCACCTACGGCAACATCCAGAATCATTTCTCGCAGGGAGAAGACCACGGCGAGAGATATCAACAAGACACTCACCATGGTCAGGACTGGTCCTTCAAACTCTATCCACTGTCTGCCGGAGGTACATCAAGAAGCATTGAGCAGGACCTGCAGGACCCTAAGAAGAAACGCAAACGTAAATTACACTTATAACCATGGCAAAGAAGAACAGCAACTATGATGACCAGATGAAGGAACTTACCCTGAAGGGTATGATTGAAAACCTGCAAGGAAACGTGAAGGAACTGACTACGGCGGTTCAGACCTATATGCAGAATAACGCCGCTGAACCACCCACACCAGTCATCGAGATGCCGGAACTTGACCTCACACCCATTACAAATGCCATTTCGACGATCACGGAGGAATTCGCAAGTGTGAAAAAGCCTATAGAGACGATCCATGCACATCTTAATGCAATGGGGACTCAGCGCACTACATCACTTGCTTCAGAACCGCAGGCAACGCCAAAACGGGCTATAATATCGGTTAGCGGAGACAGCGTGACCATTTCCTCAATCGTAATAGCAGCCTTGATGACGATTGTCTTCTTTTCCTTCATTGTCCAAACAAACTATACAAGTTCCACAGTATGGGCAAACCGTGCATATGAGGCAGCTGTACACCTCGGCAGGAAGGCACCTGGCGATGAGTATGATCTTGTAACGACTGCATGGTATGAAGGACGACGCAAAGAGATGCGAGGACATGTCAGGGACATGGAGGAGAAATGGGATGCGGAAAAGAGACATAGGGGTGCAGTCAAATACCGCCTGGACTCCCTTCTCATGATCAACAGCACCATTGATATCTTCGAGCAGAGAGGATCTGCTTTGGACGAAATACAGTTTTTCTGCACATTCCGAGACTCTCGCGACACCACTACCCGCGCAGCATGGTTCGACAGGGACAACCTCTGGTGGACATACGACACCCGTGTGCGCTCGTTTGATGATGCTTACATCTACCGTCGGTCACCTAAGCACTGGGAAAAGATTAAAGGGAGGATGTGGTAGCGTTGCATTTAGGCGAATTGTAAAGATCCTTTACATCTGCTGTAAAATATCTTTACACATTTACGGGGCCGCCAAATTAACAACAATCAGTAAATCAAATAATTAACTCCTTTGGCACAGCAGATGCTGCAGTTCATGCAGATTAGTTAAACATAATTTACACATGAACTACTTTTTCAGCTGTAAACCATTGGTTGCAGTCATGCTGGCTACCGGATTCTGCTGCTTCGCCGCGATGGCGCAGGAGCAGGCTCCGTCAGCGATGACTCTGCATGACTGCATGGAGTATGCGGTGAGCAACTCCACGAAGATGAGGATACAGGCGGCGGACCGCAGCGATGAGCAGTGGCAGCGCCGTCACGCTATAATGCAGGCTCTCACTCCTACGCTCTCGGCGCAGACCTACGCATACAATCAGTATGGCCGTAACCTTGACCCTGAGACCAATACTTATAACAATGTCACCACTTTCCATAACGGTTATGGTGTGAGTGCGGGTATCACGCTGTTCGACGGATTCCAGGCGGTGAACAATCTGAGGATGGCATCGACATCGGTGAAGATGGGTGCCAGCAAGGAGCAGCAGGAGCGTGACCAGATATGCCTTGCGACGATGGAGGCGTTTGCGAACGTGCTCTATTATTCGGAGATGGTGCAGGTTGTGGCCGATCAGGTGGAGACGGCTAAGACTGCCAGGGACCGTGCTGTGCGTCAGGAGGAACTTGGCCAGAAAGGCCATGCGGATGTGGTGCAGATGGAGTCTGAGCTGGCGCAGAAGGAGTATCTGCTGATTTCCACTACCAATGAGAAGAACAATGCCATCCTCACGCTGAAGGATGTGATGTACTGGCCTGCCGACGAGGAGTTGGTGCTTGACACCAACGTCCAGGAGCCGATGTGTGGCGGTGTCGATGCCGCAAGCCTGGAGATGACTGCGAAGTCCTTCCTGCCATCGGCTCAGATAGCTTCTTTCAGCGTGAAGAACGCTACGCTTGACCTCAAGAGCGCTCGTGGAGCGTATTCACCGTCCCTCGGGCTCTATGGCGGATGGTCGACCACATACTACACCTACCCTGGTATGGCGGGATATACGCCTGCTCCGTTTGGAGATCAGTTCCGCAACAACGGCGGTGAGTACATCCAGCTGCAGCTGAACATCCCTATCTTTGATCAGTTTAGACGAAGGACCAATCTTCAGCAGAAGAAGAACGCCCTTGCCCGTGCAGAGGCGCAGTATGACCAGACGATGCGTGACATAGAGAATGAGGTACGCAGGGCCGTGAGCGACCGTGACGGTGCGCAGGCTGCCTTCCATCAGGCGGAGCGCCTTGCCGATGTGCAGCAGGAGGCGTATCAGCTGAGCACGAAGCAGTTTGAGACAGGGCTGATCTCGGCAATCGAGTATCAGACCGCATCGCAGACCTATCTCAATGCTATGGCTGAGAGAATGAACTCTCTGCTACAGCTCAAGATCAAGGACGCAGTGGTGCGTTATTACAATGGAGAGCCTTACATCAACCAGTAAAAAATACCAACAATGGATAAGATAATTGAAAGACCTACCGGCTGGAAAGCCGCATTTACAAGGAAGGCACTCCCGTGGTGGATGGGCGCTGCGCTTGCGTGCCTTGTGCTCTTCCTCCTGATAAAGCCTAACCACAGCACTCTGCGCGTGAGTGGCGACACCATCTCCGTGAGTGAGGTGAAGGCCGGAGAGTTCAACGACTACATCCGCCTGAGCGGCACGGTGCAGCCGCTGGTGACCATACAGATAAGCCCTATCGAGGGCGGCATTGTGGATGCCATTCTCATCGAGGAGGGCTCGCAGGTTAAGAAGGGTGACGAGATTCTGCGCCTTTCGAACGACAACCTCGATTTGCAGATTCTGAACTCCGAGGCTGAGCTTGCGGAGAAGGAGAACATCCTTCGCAATACCCAGATTCAGATGGAGCAGGACAGGCTGAACGTGAAGCAATCAAAGGCGGAGTACCAGCTTAACGTGAAGAGGCTCAAGCGCACATACGAGCAGCAGAAAACCCTCTACGAGGAGAAACTCATCGCCAAGGAAGAATACCTCAAAGCAAAGGAGGATTACGATCTCGCGGCGGAGAAACTCCAGATCATCCTCGACAAGGAGGTTCAGGACAGCCTCTTCCGCTCGACTCAGGTGGAGCGCATGCGTGAGAGCCTTGAGAACATGCAGATTAACATGCGCATGATCCGCAAGCGCAAGGACAACCTCACCATCAAGGCTCCTATCGACGGTCAGCTCGGCATTCTTGATGCGGTGCTTGGTGAGAACATCGGTGCTGGAACAAAGATCGGCCAAATCAGCGACATGAGCAGTTACAAGATCGAGGCTCAGATTGACGAACACTATATTGACCGTGTTACTCCTGGTCTTGCAGCTACTTTCGAGCGACAGAGTGCGACCTTCAACGCATCGCTGCGCAAGGTCTATCCCGAGGTGCGTGACGGCAAGTTCAAGGCTGATTTCAAGTTCGAGGGCGAGGTGCCTGAGAACATCCGCAGCGGTCAGACCTATTACCTCAATCTTCAGCTCGGCTCACCAGAAGGCGCAGTGCTTATCCCTCGCGGCAGCTTCTTCCAGAAGACAGGCGGCAAGTGGATATACGTTGTGAGCAAGGACGGAAGCAAGGCCACGAAGCGCGAGATCCGCATCGGCCGTCAGGACCCTCAATACTATGAGGTTCTTGAAGGCTTGGAGCCTGGCGAGAAGGTCATCACCTCAGGCTATGACAGCTTCGGTGACAATGAAGTATTAATTTTGCAATAGGAAACGACTGGAATATGAAGCAGTTTACAAAGACAAAGGCGTCGTCAATACTGAACGTGCTGGGCATGACCATAGCCTTCGCGGCGTTCTATGTGATCATGTCGCAGGTGATGTATGACGTGACATACAACAGCAGCATTAAGGATGCGGACAAGAAGTACATGGTCTGCACGTTGTTCCAGGACGGATGGATATCCCGTTCTCCAATACAGGCGAGCATCAAGGCCGCAGATGCCGTTCCTGGAGCAAAGATCGGTTGTTTCAACTTGTTGGAACAGGGAAATAAGGTTTATGGCGGCAAGGGTGGTACAGACCTGTACCATTTCAGCTACCATTATTTCACCCATCAGGCAGCAGAGATATTAGGCTTAGAGTTTACTGCGGGTAAGTATCCAGAGGCTGATGGCGATGTGGCTATCTCTGACAAGGTTGCTGAAACCATG
>JAZRWK010000003.1:0-12711 GCA_045599665.1 Candidatus Cryptobacteroides sp. | reverse complement strand
CATCCTGAGCCAGGATCAAACTCTTCTTTGTATATAAAATTTTAAAGTTCCAGTATCCTGACATCCTTATAATTCCTAAAGGAATTAACGCTCTCGATCTATTTGTTATATCTCGGTACTTGCTTTCTTGTACTTTCCTTCCAATATTTTCAATGAACTTAAATGGTCCGTTTTGTTTCAAACGGGCTGCAAAGATAAGCACAATTTCTTTCGCTCCAAACTTTTTTCAAACTTTTTTTCATTTTTTTGGCATTCAACCGCAAAAACCCCGGTTCCTACCTACTCTATTTATAATATTTAACAGAGATTGCCGATTTTGACTAACTTTGCAGCAACAAAGACAACAACAAAAAAACAATAAAGATGAAAAGAAACATTTTCAAGACCCTCTGTATCGCAGGCGCAGCATTCATGATGTTCAGCTGCGGCAACAAGAAGGCAGAGCAGGCAGCCATCGAGGCTGCAAAGGAGCAGGCAAGGCTTGACTCACTCGCACAGGTTGAATACGCAAAGAAGGTCGCAGAGGCAGAGTCCCTCCTCCCTAAGCTTCCGGAAGAGCCGGTATTCGTGATCGAGACCAATCTCGGCACCATGAAGGTAAAGCTCTACAGTGACACTCCTAAGCATCGCGAGAACTTCGCAAAGCTCGCGCTCAGCGGCTACTATGACGGAATGCTCTTCCACAGAGTGATCAACGGTTTCATGATCCAGGGCGGCGACCCTAACTCAAAGGATCCGAACGCTGAGTCTACCTACGGTCAGGGCGGTCCTGGCTACACAGTTCCAGCTGAGATCCTTCCAAACCACAACCATAAGAAGGGTGCTCTCGCAGCTGCCAGAAGAGGTGACGCGGCAAACCCTCAGAGAGAGTCTTCAGGCTCGCAGTTCTATCTTGTCCAGGACGAGGCAGGCTGCGCTTCTCTTGACGGCCAGTACACAGTCTATGGTGAGACCATCCAGGGCCTTGACGTGATCGACAAGATCGCAGCAGTCGAGACCAAGGCGAAGGACATTCCTGTAAACCCTGTACAGATCAAGAGCATCAAGCTTGACGAGTCGTCAAAGCCAGCCCTTTAATCGACAGCTCTGAAATAGATACGGACCTTGTGGTCCTCAGGGGAAATAGTGAGAGTAATCTCTCCGAGGAACGGTTTTCCACCGTCCTTCCTGAATGCAGCGGCGCTTCCGACAGGAGCGCCGTTGTCCGTCGTACCACCTTCATAAATACTATAAGTGGTGATGAAGCGGCATTTGCCTTCGTCCATGGCACGGAAACCGTCCGCTTCTGTATACGGGTAGTCATACTCCTCGCGGGACATGGTAGGCTGGCCATAGTCCATGGTAAGTGCCATCTTGACACTCTCATACTGATTGAGAGTCGCCTTCCATGACTTAGCCACAGAGTAGCTGAGAACCAGTACATGGACCTTGTCACTTCCTTCCGCATCCAGTCCCAGCACAAGATCTACCGGCTGCTTGTGGAATTTGCCATAGAAAAGGCCTGTGCGGTACCTGTCGGCCTTGAAGCCTGCCGGCTTGAGGTCCTGGGTCAGAGAACTTACCGTCCCGGAAACCGGAACACCAAGGAATTCAAGCCTGTCCTGAGCCGAGCTGACCATACCGGCGATGAGCAGCGATATCATTGCAACGAGTATCTTCTTCATATCTGACACGAGTATCTTCTTCTCAAAATATAATCACATGCGGGCTACACGACGCCCTCGATGCAAATATATCTATTATTCGCAAACTTCTCGTATATTTGCAGATTATGAAACATATCAGGAACTTCTGCATAATCGCACATATCGACCACGGTAAAAGTACCCTGGCAGACCGTCTCCTCGAACTGACGAAGACCCTCAACGAAAGAGACATGGAGAACCAGGTGCTCGATGACATGGACCTTGAAAAGGAGAAAGGAATCACCATCAAGAGCCACGCCATCCAGATGGAGCATACATATAAGGGAGAGAAGTATCTCCTCAACCTCATCGACACTCCGGGTCATGTCGATTTCTCGTACGAGGTTTCCCGTTCGATAGCCTCATGCGAGGGAGCGATCCTCGTAGTGGACGCATCGCAGGGCATCCAGGCGCAGACTATCTCCAATCTCTACCAGGCAATCGACCATGGTCTCGAGATCATTCCTGTCCTCAACAAGATCGACATGGAATCGGCCAGACCGGAGGTAGTGGCAGACGAGGTATGTGACCTTCTCGGATGCGACCAGGAGGACATCTTCAAGGTTTCCGCCAGGACCGGAGAAGGCTGTGCGCCTATCCTCGACGCCATCGTGGAGAGGATTCCTGCCCCTGTCGGCGAGCCTGAGGAACCGCTCCAGGCCCTCATCTTCGACTCAGTGTTCAACTCCTTCAGAGGAGTCATCGCATATTTCAAGGTAAAGAACGGATCCATCCACAAGGGTGACAAGGTCAAGTTCTTCAGCACAGGCCAGGAGTACGTAGCCGACGAGGTCGGAGTACTCAAGCTCAAGCTGGTCCCGACTGACCAGGTCTCATGCGGTGACGTAGGATATATCATCTCCGGAATCAAGAGCGCCGCTGAAGTCAAGGTAGGCGATACCATCACCCAGGTCGACCGTCCGTGCAGCGAGGCCATCGCCGGATTCGAGGAAGTCAAGCCTATGGTCTTCGCCGGCATGTACCCGGTCGATGCATCCAAGTTCGAGGAGCTCCGCAGCGTGCTCGAGAAATTCCAGCTCAACGACGCGTCGTTCGTCTACGAGCCTGAGTCTTCGCTTGCCCTCGGTTCAGGTTTCCGATGCGGTTTCCTCGGTCTTCTCCACCTCGAGATCGTACAGGAGCGTCTCTTCAGGGAGTTCAACATGGACGTCATCACGACAGTCCCTAACGTGTCTTACCACGTATTCACCACACAGGGAGAGGAATTCGACGTGCACAACCCTTCGGGTATGCCTGCCCCGACCCTCATCGACCATATCGAGGAACCTTTCATCAGGGCCCAGATAATCTCGAAGGCCGACTTCTTCGGGCCTATCATGAAGCTCTGCCTCGACCGCCGCGGAACCCTCGTGAGCCAGCACTACATCACTGCCGACCGTGTCGAGCTCAACTACGACATGCCGCTCTCTGAGATCGTGTTCGGCTTCTACGACACCCTCAAGACAATCTCGAAGGGATACGCTTCCTTCGACTACCATATCACCGGCTACCGTCCGGCAAAGCTTGTCAGACTCGACATCCTGCTCAACGGCGAACCGGCCGACGCACTTTCTTCCCTCATCCATGAGGACAATGCCTACACCTTCGGAAGAAGGATGTGCGAGAAGCTCAAGGACCTCATCCCGAGACAGCAGTTCGACATTCCTATCCAGGCCGCCATCGGTGCGAAGATCATCGCCCGCGAGACAGTCAAGCAGGTACGCAAGGACGTTACCGCCAAGTGTTACGGCGGCGACATCACCCGTAAGAGAAAGCTTCTCGAGAAGCAGAAGGAAGGAAAGAAGAGAATGCGCCAGATCGGTACCGTCCAGGTGCCTCAGAGCGCCTTCATGGCAGTCCTCAAGCTCGACTAGGCCATGGACGTCGCTATCCTCATGACGTGCTACAACAGACGGGAGAAGACCCTCTCCTGCCTGTTCGACTGCTACCGTCAGATAGATGCCATGAGCGGCAGCGACGCATATTCGTTTTCATGCTACCTCGTCGACGACGGCAGTACCGATGGCACCGCCGAGGCCGTCGCGACGCAGTTCCCCCAGGTCAGGATAATCCGCAGCGAGGGAAACCTGTTCTGGAATCAGGGAATGAGGCTCGCATGGGACACCGCCGCCAATGAAAAGGATTTCGACTTCTACCTCTGGATCAACGACGACATCCGCCTTCACGAAGGCGCGATTGCATCCATGCTCGAGAACTCCGAATTCTTCAGGCACAAGGCGATTGTCGCAGGCACAGCCGTCGACCAGGACGGAAGAATCAGCTACGGCGGCCGCACAAGATCCATGAAACTGATAGAGCCGGACCCTACGATCCCGGTACCATGTTACCTTTTCAACGGGAACCTCGTACTCGTACCGAAGGCCGCCTACTCAGTGCTCGGCAACCTCGACCCTTCGTACAGCCATAGCTTCGGAGACTTCGACTATGCTGTCAGGGCAGCATGGAAAGACATCCCGAAGGTAGTATGTCCCGGAATCCTCTGCGACTGTGACAGGAACCCTGGCATTCCTGCGTGGGCAGACCCGACGAAAACGCTCAGGAGCAGATATCACAGTCTCCTCTCCCCTAAGGGCAGGCCGCTGGGCGAGCAGTTCCGCTTCGACGTAAGGTACATGGGACTCATCCGTGCGGTCCTCCACTTCATCTCACTGAATGCGAAAGTACTCTTCCCAATAAAGAATTATCTAAGAAAGACATCTGATGAGTAAGATCATCTCCATAGTTAAGTCCATGCGTCTGAGGACACTGCCTCTTTCGCTGGCCGGTGTGTGCCTCGGAATTCTCCTTGCCGCCGCCGACTACAAGGTCTCAGTCTGCACAGCAATCCTAATCATGCTGACGACAATCTGTCTGCAGATATTGTCAAACATGTCCAACGAGCTGGGGGACGTCCTGAACGGGACCGACACCCAGGACAGGAAGGGTCCGCAGTACGGTCTCAACTCCGGCGAGATGAGCATCCAGGAGATGAAGGTCTCGATCGGAGCCTTCGTAGCTCTCTGCATCGTCTTCGGAGTGCTGATGATCAAGTCTTCTTTCGGGAAGATCTTCAGCCTTGACGGAATCTGTATGATGATGCTCGGAGCATCTGCAATAATGGGCGCGATGAAGTATACCCTCGGCCGCAATCCATACGGATACAGAGGGCTTGGAGACATCTACGTCTTCATCTTCTTCGGAATCGTATCGGTAGCGGGCGCCTATTTCGTGGCATCCCATGCGATGCCATGGTGGATAGTCCTCCCTGCCGCGTCAATCGGCTGCTTCAGCGTCGCGGTACTCAATGTGAACAACATCCGCGACATGGCCACAGACGCCCTGACAAGGACGACGGTCGCAATCCGCCTCGGCGGACGCAATGCCCGAATCTATCAGACGGTCCTCATCGTTCTCGGATGGGTGTTCATGGCAGCATTCTGCGCCGTCCGCTTCTTCGACCCATGGCATTGCCTGTTCGCTCTGACACTTCCCCTATATATAATGCACGTGCGTGGAGTATGGAAACTCGACGGAAAACAGCTGGACAAAATGTTGCCTCTTCTGGTCATGGCAACTTTCGCGTTTGCATTGCTCGCTGGCTTCGGTTTCGTCAAGTTCTTGATTTTTTAAAACTTAAAATGTTACAACTTTTTGAACAAATAGGACAAACAGGACATTATTTCTACCAAAAAGACATTAAAATAATTAAAATAATGTACTGCGTATTAAAATAAACGCTACATTTGCATCGAATAGTTTTTTCATAGGTTAAGTTTTAGGTTAGAATTGCGACCGCCTGCGTTGGGAAACGCGGGCGGTTAATTTTTTTCAGTATTTATGTTATCTTTGCAACCCAAGAGCGAAACAACAAATGGCATATCCTCAACTACAGCTCGACAATCAGTTGTGCTTCCGTCTGTACACGGCAGCACGACTGGTTACAGCTGCATATACACCATATTTCAGGCAGTTCGGCATCTCTTATCTACAGTATCTCGTACTGATGCTGCTTTGGGAGAAGGACAACCGCATAATCAGCGAAATAACCGAACGGCTGCATCTTGAGACCAACACAGTTACCCCTCTGCTCCAGCGAATGGAGAAACAGGGGCTGATAGTGCGTCAGAAGAACAGCGCTGACAAACGTCAGCGCATAGTTTCCCTGACAAGAGAGGGCAAGAGTATGGAAGAGCAGATCAAGGAAGTCCCTGGATGTCTTGCAAAGGAGATCTGCGAAAAAGGACTCAGCGTAGAAGATCTTCAGGCGTTGCTTCCGCTTCTCGACAAATTCATCAGCACACTGTCTACCACATCCACAGAATCTGAAAAATGAACATAGAAGGCATTATTCTGGGTCTGGGAGCATTCCTCTGCATAGGATTCTTCCACCCAATCGTCATAAAGAGCGAGTACTATTTCGGGGTCAAATGCTGGCCCGCGTTCCTTGTCGTAGGAATAGCCGGCTGCATCGGGTCCCTCTTCGTGGAGAACGTCTACGCATCCGTATTGCTTGGCGTATTCAGCTTCTCATGCTTCTGGAGCATCCTCGAGCTCTTTGAGCAGCGCGAGCGCGTACGCAAGGGATGGTTCCCTAAGAACAGGAACAGGAAAGAATAGTCAGAGCGTCAGGACATCCATAAAGAAGAAGACACAAAACAAAATCACATCCATAATGAAAAGAACACTTGTACTCTTAACACTTATGTGCTTCTGCGCCGCAGCATCTGCACAGCCAGGTCCTGGCAGGTTCCAGGTACAGCAGAACGAGGTGACCAGTCCTGACGGAAGACTGTCAGTCAACGTCATCCTCGGCAGAGGAGGCGCTCCTGCCTACACAGTCAGCTATGACTCGAACGTAATTCTCGAGAACTCCCCTCTCGGCCTTGTGACCACTGGCGGCGACCTCACAAGAGGCCTCGAATTCGTCTCAGCAGAGACAGAATCCGTAAGCAAGAACTACACCCAGGCAAAGATCAAGAAGTCACAGATCAGCTACAACGCCAACAGGCTCACTTTCGTGGTCAAGGACTCGAAGGGACAGGAACTGAGCATCATCTTCGAGGTCAGCAACAATGACATCGCATTCAGATACAGGCTCGGCGAGTACAGGAACAGGTATTCTACCGTCATCCTCAAGGAAGCTACCGGCTTCGACTTCCCTCTTGGAACCACCACATTCCTCTCTGCTCAGGCAGACCCTATGACCGGCTTCGCACAGACCAAGCCTTCATACGAGGAGGGCTACGGATATGACGAGCCGATGGACAAGAAGTCTGACTATGGCAACGGATACACCTTCCCATGTCTCTTCCACGTCGGTGACAACTGGGCTCTCATCTCTGAGACAGGCGTGACCGGCAAATACGTAGGTTCGCACCTCAGCGAAGAGAAGGCCGGCGGTCTCTACACCATCGACTTCCCTGACGAGAGAGAGATCAGCGGCTGGGCTACTTCTACAGTAGCCATGGCTCTTCCGGGATACACTCCTTACAGGACCATCACAGTCGGAGACAACCTCGCACCTATCGTTGAGACTACCATCCCTTACGACGTCGTAGAGCCGCTCTACCAGCCTTCACAGGACTATGTCTATGGCAAGTCTACCTGGAGCTGGATCATGTGGGGCGACGGTGCAACCGTCTATGACGACCAGATCAAGTACATCGACCTCGCAGCAGCAATGGGCTACAAGTACTGCCTCGTCGACGCTCTCTGGGACACCCAGATCGGCCGTGACAAGATCGAAGAGCTCTCTAAGTACGCACAGTCAAAGGGTGTCAGCCTCTTCCTCTGGTACAACTCAAACGGAGCATGGAACGACGCTCCTCAGGGTCCTAGAGGATGCATGTCGACAAGCATCGAGAGAGCAGCCGAGATGAAGTGGCTCAAGAAGATCGGTGTGAAGGGTCTCAAGATCGACTTCTTCGGCAGCGACAAGCAGCCTATGATCCAGACCTACGAGGACATCCTCAGCGATGCCAACGAGTACGGCCTGATGATCATCTTCCATGGATGTACCCTCCCTCGCGGATGGGAAAGGATGTATCCTAACTTCGTAGGTGCCGAGGCAGTCCTCGCATCCGAGAACCTCATGTTCTCACAGGGATTCAACGACATCGAGGCAGTCAATGCTTCAACCCATCCATTCATGAGAAACGCAGTCGCTGCGATGGAATACGGCGGATCTCCGCTCAACAAGCGCTGGAGCAGGAACAATGACCGCGGAAGCATCCGCAGGACCACAGATGCATTCGAGCTTGCCACAGCAGTTCTCTTCCAGAACCCTATCCAGAACTTCGCGATCGCTCCTAACAACCTTCAGGACGCACCTGCAGAGGAGCTCGACTACATGAGAGCAGTTCCTACAGAGTGGGATGACGTCAAGTTCATCGACGGATACCCTGGAAAGTTCGCCATCGTTGCAAGAAGAAGCGGTGACAAGTGGTACATTGCCGGTGTCAACGGACAGAAGACTCCGCTCAAGTACACTCTCGACCTCAAGGCATTCGGTCTCAGCTTCGACAAGAAGGGTACAGCTTCATCAGAATTCACTTTCTGGTCAGACAACGCTGCACGCGAGACCATTAAGGCTGAGTCTCCAAAGGTAAAGAACGGCCTCCTCAACATCGAGGTACAGCCAGACGGCGGTTTCGTCGTAGTACTCTAGAGACGGGGAACTGCATTCAAGACACAGAATAAGCATTCTGCTCAGGATGGCGAAAAGTCAATTTGGCTTTTCGCCATCCTTCTATAAAGTAACAACCGATCTCAATGTATACAAGGGGGGCTACATATTGTACTTGGAAGTAGAACTCCAACATACTTCAGCCCTACTACCCGTCTTTCTCTAAATGGATGCTGGAGTTCTTCCACTATCTTGGCAGGAAAAACCGTCCGGCAAGTCCTGACGCGACTTCATACAACGACCTTATACAACGTCCCTTCCCTTTTGAATCTGTAAATTAATGTTTAAATTTGACTTTGGAGTGCGTTGCACTTCAAAATAGAATTCACGTATGATTTCCGGAGACAGTAACATGATATTGATTCTTCTGTGCTTCTGCATGGCATTCCTGTCATGCAGGCCGCAGAACGATGACCCGGGGCTGATAGGACAGTCAGCTCACGCTTATTACCTCTGCAACCGAAGATGCGAGATTCTGACCGATGGGGATACATCGTTCCATAACGACCATGGAGAGATGGCTGAGATTCTTGGCATTGACTGGCCTGAGATAGTCGTGATTGTCACGTCTGAGGACATGGCAGAGGTCACCGATGTGTTCGAAGGTGGCAAGATGACGCACAGGATCAATGGCGACAAGTTGATTGAGGACCAGATAATCCGTCAGGTCACCCTGTCAGGATATGAGGGGGAGTTCTTCCCTGCTGATTCTGAGCCTCAGTATCCTAGCGTCGGCATGTCAACATACAGTTTGTTCGAATACAGGACTGAGGAGTGCGTATCGGTCTCGATCAGTTCCTCTGTCGGCCTGTTTGGCCGTTCGGAAGGGTGCGACGTCACCGACCGTTTCATGATTTCAAACACTAACGATGCAGCTCTTTTCGGTCCATATCTTATCACCTACGACGGACAGCTCAAGGAACCAGTCCAGGAGATGTCCGTCAATGCCTATCTGTCTTACAGGCCGATGGTCCTTCCGCGGTTCATGTTCAAACTGACCGAAACTCCCCCAGAGGCTCCTGTCGAGACAGACTTCATCATCAAGATCGGTCTTGCCAACGGAAAGGTCCTCACAAACAAGACACACGTCAGCCTGAAGTCAGAATAATCATGCCTATGCGAAGACTGGTCTGCATACTGCTGTCTGCTCTTTTCATGCATTCCTGCATCGAGCCTCTCGACGTAGACAGACAGCATGTGCGAAAACCGGTGGTGAACTGTCTGCTCTGCGCAGAGGACACAGTCCAGTATGTGGACATCAAGTATAACGGGAAGATGGGTACCATACTCTTCGACCGCATCCCTGACGCAGAAGTGAGGATGTACGCAGATGGCAAGGAGATCGGCAGATTCGAGAAGGTTGCGTTCTCGCGATGGCAGATGTGCCTCCGGCCAGAGTACGGAGTAAGCTATCGTCTGGAAGTCAAGGTCGAAGGCGAGCAGGAGACACTGACAGCAGAGACCGTGATGCCTTTCCCCGTGTCATTGGAGAAGGATCACCGACTTGACCAAGACAACATCAGGGGCTATGTACAGCATGCCGGAAAGTCCCCGGCCTACTGGATGTTCATTTTCCAGAAGAACGACGGCGAAGCCCCGGACCGCGTAGTTCCGGACCGTTTCCTGAACAGCTACCACAAGACGGTCGACCTGTCTACAGACCATCCCGATGTCGACCAGTTCAACAGGAGAGACAATGCTTCATGTCATGACACATTTCTCCGTATCCCGGCCGCAGTTTATCCGAAAGATGTCCCATTCCGCATCGAAGGCTACCTTGACAACTCTATCCTGGCCGTGCGCAGCATGTCTGATGATTATGACCTCTACCTAAAGAGCAGCTACCAGAAGATAGACTCTTACATGGGAGGAGACATTACGGACTACTTCGAGGAGAACGTGATCTACAGCAACTGGAGCAACGGAGTGGGCATATTCGGGGCCTACACCGAGTCCCTGATACTTCATAACGCCTATGACAGGTAAGGGTTTCATAACGGCCATATTGTTCCTGTCCGTCTGCATTGCCGCCTCCGCACAGACGGATTCCCTCGGTCTGCGGACAGAAGTGCTTGACAGCGCCAAGGTCGTGGACGGGATACCTATGGTCAGCCGTGGAAACATTTACAGCTACTCGGTCGAAAAGTCCGCGAGTGTCATCTCCGTGGTCGGCGAGCCCGACGTGGTCAGGCAGATGGCGGTCCTTCCTGGTGTCGCCATGGGCATGGAAGGCAGCCTCGGACTGTTCGTCAGAGGAGGCAACAGCAGCAACTGCAGGCTCCAGGTGGATGGTGTGCCCCTGTACAATGCGACCCACGCTTTCGGACTGATGTCCTCCCTGCAGCCGGAGAGCCTCAGTGGCTCGAAGATATATACGGGCGGATTCAAGTCTTCTCACGGTAACTTCACTTCCGGGGTGGTGGACGCCACATTTAAGTCAGGGCCAGTTGAATCCGCAGGGGCCAGCGTGACTTTCTCGCCATATATCGATGGAATCTACATCGAGACCCCGGGACGCCTTGCGCTTCGTATCGGTGCCCGTTATTCGCCGGTATATGAGCTCGGAGGCTATGTCATAGACAATTTCAAGGACCGCCTGGAGATACTAAGTGACTTAGAAGAAGACTTCGGCATCAAAGGCAGGATGTACGACGTCAACGCGCAGGCCATTTTCCACGCCAGTGAGAGGATACGCATCAAGGCGGTTGGATTTGCCGCAAGGGATTTCCTTGACGTGGCAGAGGAACGTTTCCGGGTCCATACCGGATGGCAGACATGGATGGGCAAGGCCGGTCTCGAGATGGACCTCGGAGGCAGTTCCAGACTTGACCTGACCCTGTATGCCTCCCATTCGGCGTCAGAAGAAGGACAGGAATCGTATGACGACAAAGGGAAGGTGTATTCATCTGTATCCCTCGACAATGCTGTCCTGGACGTGACTGCACGTGCAGCCCTGACCCATACCTTCGCGAAACGTTTCGGCTTCAACGGCGGCGTGGAGCTCCGCCATATGCTGTCGGGGACAAGCCTTTCAGCATTCACGGACATAGATACATATCTTGGCCCGAAAGTGGACCTTTCCGTAGGCCTGAGGCCTACGCTCTATATGTCCAATGCGGTCACGCGTGCGAACCTGGATGCCCATGTGCTCGCAGATGTGAACCTCTCGGACCGAGTCGGGCTCGAGTTCACCTTCGACAGGATGAACCAGTACTTCCATGTGCTGGAGGGACTTCCTACAGGATGGTCGCTTGACCTTTCGGTACCTATCGAGAGCGCTTATCCTGAAGAGACTTCCAACCAGCTATATGCCGGGGTGTTCACCCGTTTCAGGACGAAGGAACTCAGCTATCCAGGTACCATGGACATAAATTTCAATGTCGGAGCCTACTTCAAGGACATGTCCAACATGGTCGGATATGTCTCCTCCGTCAATCTGCTGAGGAACAAGACGGACAATTGGCAGACGGACACTGACTGCGGTGCAGGCCGTTCTTTCGGGCTGGAGACCTCGCTTCTCCTGAATTCCGAGAAGATGTCTGCGAACCTGTCCTACACTCTGTCCCACACCGACAGGCAGTTCCCGATGATAAACGGCGGCATGAGATTCCCCTTCAAGTTCGACAGGCCGCACATCCTCAACGTCCAGCTTGACATGACGACGGTCGACAGGCGGTCGCGAGGCGGAGGCTGCCATGTGAGGCACCATGCGATAGGGGATCTGGCCCTGTATTCAGGAAGCCGCATGACAGTAGCTGTAAGCCAGTACGAGGCAGTACTCTTCCCTTATGGCTGGGAAGCGGACTACAGGCACAGGGACCATCAGGAGCTCATCCTTTTCAACCTTTTCAACAGGACGGAGATGACGGGCATGAATGCCTTCAGGACACCGGCGTACTTCAGGCTTGACATCGGGTACGCATTCGAGTTCCGCCGTGAAAAGGCTACGCATGAGCTGGCTCTGACGGTCTATAACATGTTGAACCGACACAATCCCTATATGATCTACAATGATCTGGGGACGTGGAAGCAGATCAGCATTCTCCCTATCCTGCCTTCATTCAGATGGAAGGTGAGCCTAGGTGTATGAATCGCCAAAAAGTCGCCAAAAATCAGAACACAAAACGAGCTAACTATTGATCATCAATGCGTTAGCTCTTAATTTTGCACCCAAGGCCGGAGACAAATCAAGCATTCTTATTTCCTGGATCATAACCTCCTCATTTGGAAATATTTAAGATTATCGCTATGTTTGATAAGAACCACACACATTAACACTTATGGATACTTCGAACCTTCTCCCGCAGACACTTTCTCCTACGGCCTATCAGATCGGTCAGA
>JAZRWK010000002.1:0-216363 GCA_045599665.1 Candidatus Cryptobacteroides sp. | reverse complement strand
CATATATTGCGGTGGCTATAGCGGCGGGGAACCACCTCTTCCCATTCCGAACAGAGAAGTTAAGCCCGCCATCGCCGATGGTACTGCCCCACCAGGTGGGAGAGTAGGCAGCTGCCGTTCTTCGAGGACCCGATCATCACATGATGGTCGGGTCCTTTTGTTTTTGTATCTTGGTTTTTGTTTTGTCAGAATTAGTTCCTAAATTAGTACGCTAATTATTGTTTGATGAAGTTTTTACAGAATAGGACTATTTCCCGCAGTTTTATCCGCAGGGCGAATATTTTCGGATGGGGTATTCCCGGCTTACTGATGTATTGCTCCGGAATTTACATGAGTCTGACGTCACCGGTAAGGGATTCTGTTGGTGGATTGACTATCCTCCTCTTATACATAGCTATTTTCACTAACAAGAAGAGTGTAAATCAGCATATCAGTTTCCTTTTTGAGACAGATGCCGAACTCTTGCCGTTTAAGAACATTACAACTACCAGACTGGTTGTGTTGTGGTGGACGCATATATTCATTCCGTGGATCCCTTTTCTGATCTGGGGCAGGAATTCAGTGTTGTTCCTTGCCTTCATGAACCTTGACGGTCTTCTGTATCTGACATATTCAATCAGGTATATCAGGACATTTTCGCCGAACAAGGTCAATTTGTAGATTTACATGGCAGATCTGACGATATATGATCCACTTAGAAAAAAGAAAGTCGCTCTGACTCCAGAAGAAGAAGTCAGGCAGTGGTTCATAAGCGTCCTTCACAATGATCTTAAGGTTCCGATGCAACTTATGATGAGCGAAGTCGGAATGAAATGTGGTCAGCTTACGGGAGTGATTTCTGGCGTTAAGCAGAAAGAGTACAGAGCAGATATCCTGGTCTACGACAGATCCTTGAATCCTGTGCTTGTCGTTGAGTGCAAGAGACCTGATGTGAAGTTGACACCTTCTGTTCTGGAACAGGCTCTTCGCTATGCAGAGCTGCTCTGCGTGAGATACCTTATCATTACTAACGGAAACAGTACCTATTTTGCAGGAAGTGTTGAAGGTAGACTCAGGTTCCTTGACAAGGTCCCTGAGTATGATGAAATGATTAAGGCATGAGCAATACGATAACACATGGTTTCCTTGACGACCCTATATTCAGAATAGTCTCTGATGTCGCAGCAGAATGCGGTGTCAGAGCGTTTGTCATAGGTGGTTATGTTAGGGACTGCTTCCTCGGCAGGCCAAGCAAGGATATCGACATCGTGGTGGAGGGAAGTGGCATCGCTTTGGCTGAAGCTATTGCCCGTAAAGTAGCTGCTGTCGAAAAGCATCGTTGCCATGTGTCTGTGTTCAGGAACTTCGGAACTGCGATGCTAAGGTACCATGGTACCGAAGTTGAATTTGTCGGTGCCCGCAAGGAATCATATAATCGCGATTCGCGAAAACCGATAGTCGAGGATGGCACTCTTGAAGATGACCAGAAGAGAAGGGATTTCACCATAAATGCGATGGCTTTCAGCCTTCAGAATGAGGATTTCGGTGCCCTGGTCGATCCTTTCGGCGGAATCCAGGACCTCGCGAGGGGCATTATCCGCACTCCGCTTGATCCGTACGTCACTTTCAGTGACGATCCGCTAAGAATGCTACGTGCCGTGCGTTTCGCTACGAAATTGTCTACAGATCAGTTGAAATTCGAGATCGTGCCAGAGTGTCTTGAGGCCATCAGGTCTATGAAGGACAGGATGGTCATACTTTCAAAGGAAAGAATAGTCGAGGAACTCAATAAGATATTGATTACCAGAACTCCATCCATCGGCTTCAGACTGATGGACCAGACTGGGCTTATAGAATATGTCCTGCCTGCGTTGGCAAAACTGAAAGGAATCGAGACTGTAGACGGCAGGGGACACAAGGACAATTTCTCTCATACGCTCCAGGTGCTTGACAACGTCTGTGCTGACGAGACTTCGTTGATCGCTGAAGGCAAGCTCCATGACTATATACCACTTGAAGACGGCAATGGTTTCGAGGAGAGAGTCAGGACAGAGCCTTATCTGTGGCTGAGATGGGCTGCCTTGCTCCATGATATCGGAAAACCAGTGTCCAAGCGTTTTGACCCAGGCATCGGCTGGATGTTCCATGGACATGAGGTCGTGGGGTCCAGGATGGTTCCCAAGATTTTCCAGGAGCTTAAGATGCCGCTCAATGAGAAGATGAAATATGTGCAGAAACTTGTCGGTCTGCATCATAGACCTGTAGCCCTTGTGGATGAAGAAGTTACGGATTCTGCTGTCAGAAGGCTGCTTTTTGACGCAGGTAATGAGATAGATGACCTGATGCTCCTCTGCAATGCGGACATAACATCGAAGAATCCCGCTAAGGTCGTAAGGTTACGTAGAAACTTCGAACTTGTACGTGAAAAGCTTGTTCTTGTCGAGGAGAAGGATGCGATACGTAATTTCAAGAATCCTATCACAGGTGAATATGTGATGGAGGTCTATGGTATCGGGCCGTCCAATGTGATCGGAATCATCAAGGAGAAGGTCAAGAACGCTATTCTCGATGGCGAAATTCCGAACAGTTTCGAAGCTGCGGATGCTCTTATGCGTTCGTTTGCTCCTGAACTCGGTCTGGTGGCCGTAAAATGATTTCATTGCATATATGTCGCTGACGGATAGATATCTGGCTTATATCTCCGGCGTACGCAGGTATTCAGTACGTACGCGGGAAATCTATGCTGATGTGCTGTCCAGATTTGTCGCATATTCATCTGTCTCGTATTCGGATGAAGATGTGCTGAATGCTCTTACTGCAGATTCAATAAGGAATTATGAGGTCTATCTGATGGACGATATGAAGGAGAGTCCGCGTACAGTCAACCTACATCTTTCTGTCATCAGTGGCTTCTGCCGTTTCCTCCAGTCTGAAGGGCTTCTGCTCTCCAACCCGGTCAAAGCTGCGTCACGTCCCAAGGTTGCCAAGCGTCTCCCTGTCGTTTACCGACAGGATGCCATAAAGGATTATTTCTCTGAGACAGAGTGCTTTGCTGATTCTGAGAATGTAGGGCTTGTGACAGGCAACGATGCGGTTTCCATGGACCTTTGGACCCGTCGGAGAGACCGTCTCGTGATGCGTATCCTGTATGACACGGGAATGCGTAGGAGTGAACTGATAGGCCTTGATGTCTCTTCGGTCGACTTCATGAGATCTGTGGTACGCGTTTTGGGAAAGGGAAATAAAATGAGAGAAATTCCTCTGATAGATAGTTTATCGGAAGAAATTTCATTATATTTGACTACAACAGCTAAGGTCTTTGGATGCGAAAGACTTCCGTCGGACCCTCTGCTCGTTACGGAAAAGGGCTCCAGGCTCTATCCTATGGCGGTACAGAGGATAGTTGATGCGGAGTTGAAGACAGTCGGGATAACAGGCCGCAGATCTCCACATGCTTTGAGGCATACACTTGCAACTGAGCTTCTGGACAGCGGCGCAGACCTGAATTCAATCAAGGAACTGCTCGGACACTCTTCACTCGCTGCGACTCAGGTCTATACGCATACATCGGTCGAAAAGCTTAAACAATCTTATATTAACGCCCATCCAAGGGCAAAAAGAGGAGGTTAACTATGGAGATCAGGATTCAGTCCCTTAAGTTCAACGCAGATCAGAAACTGCTTGACTATGTTGAAAAGAAGGTTTCCAGGATCGAGAGATTCGACGAAGGAATCACAAGCATCGAGGTTGCCTTGTCACTGCTTGAGAAACCTGAAAACAAATCTGCAAAGATTCAGGTCCATGTACCAGGAGGCAATATTGTGGTCGAGAGGACTGCAAGAACCTTCGAAGAGGCAATCACCGACGCAGTCGATGTCATGAAGGAGAAATTGACAAGAAATAAGGAGAAGCGCGCTGACGCATAGTCTCGGCGAGTGCATAAATTACAGCTAGGATGGTCTTGGACCATCCTTTTTTTGTATATTTGTCTATTATGGCTAAATCGAAAGGAGCTGACGCAGCGGCAGTCTATGCGAAAATATTGGAAGATGTCAGGAACGGCATCTTCTCTCCAGTATATCTCCTGATGGGTGAAGAACCCTACTATCCTGACCTGGCCTGTGAGGCGATCATGGCAAATGCACTTCAGGACTATGAGAGGGATTTCAACCAGACGGTCTTCTATGGGACGGATACTGCTGCAGATATCGTAGCTACCGAAGCCAGAAGTTTTCCTATGATGGCGGACCGCAGGCTGGTCGTCCTGAAGGAAGCTCAGAATATGAAAAGCCAGGATGAACTCGCTGTCTATTGCGAGGAGCCGATGGACTCCACAGTCCTTGTCATCCTTATGCATGGTGCATCTGCAGATAAAAGAAAGTCTCTTTACAAGATGGTCTCAAAGATGGGTACTGTATTGGAATCCAATGCTTTGCGAGACTACGAGGTTCCTTCATGGATTTCTGCATTCTATTCAGGCAAAGGACTAAGCATCGCTCCTGACGCGGCTGCTCTGATGGCGGAATATGCAGGTGCAGACCTTACCAGGATTGCTGTTGAGACTGACAAGATGCTCAAGAATCTTCATGAAGGAACAACTAAGGTCACTGTCGCGGACGTAGAGAAGAATGTGGGCATAAGCAGGCAGTTCAGCGTTTTCGAACTTACTAAGGCGCTGTCTTTCAGAGATGGAGCCAAGGCCTTGAAGATAGCCGCCTATATTGGTGAGCAGCCTAAGTTTGCCATGCCTATGGCTACTGCAACGATCTTCAACCATTTCTATCGTATCCTTAAGTACGAGGCCCTGCTTCAGCAGGATCCTAGACCGGATGCGTCAGCGAAGGCTGCAGTACTGGGAGTCCCTCCGTTCTTCTTCCAGGAGTATGATACTGCGGTAAGGAATTATCCTCTCCCTAAGTGTATGAGAATAGTCGCTCTTATCGAGGAGTATGATTTCAAAGGCAAGGGAGGAGACGCAGGAGACGCCACACCAGCACAGCTTCTGATTGAATTGATTTCGAAAATTTTAAATATTTAGCGAAACTCTATAAAAAATTATTGAATAACGATAAATTTGTATATCTTTACCAAAACAATATAAAACAAACTATGGGAATTATAGAATGTAAGTCCATCTGCAAGTCATTCGGCCCTAAGGTTGCCCTTGACTCAGTGTCACTGGACATTCCGAAGGGTAAGATATTCGGTTTGCTGGGTCCTAACGGCGCCGGTAAGACTACTCTTATCAGAATCATCAACAGAATCACCATACCTAATTCCGGAGAGGTCATCTTCGACGGCCGTCCTATCACTCAGCGCGACGTAGAGAAGATCGGATACCTTCCGGAGGAAAGGGGACTCTATCGCAAGATGGAGGTAGGAGCCCAGGCTATGTACTTCGCTCAGCTCAAGGGAATGTCCCAGAGGGATGCGCAGCGTGAGCTCAAGATATGGTTCGAGCGCTTCGGCATCCAGGACTGGTGGAAGAAGAAAGTCGAGGAACTCTCCAAGGGTATGGCCCAGAAGGTCCAGTTCATCACTACAGTTGTACACAAGCCTCAGCTCATGATCCTGGACGAGCCTTTTTCAGGCTTCGATCCTGTAAATGCGGAGATCATCCGTCAGGAAATCCTCAGACTCAAGGCTGAAGGTTCTACCATAATCCTGTCGACCCATAACATGGAGTCTGTCGAGGAGCTTTGCGACAATATCGCACTCATCAATAAGTCAAAGCTCGTGATTACCGGTGGCGTGAATGACATCAGACATAAGTACGGAAACAACAATATCGAGCTCGTCTACACCGGAGAGGAATCGCTCGCTGCCGACGGCAGCCTTTTCAATATCCTTTCTGATGACAATAATGCAGGAAGACATACCGCTGTCCTCTCTCTTGCGGAGGGAGTCACGACCAATGATACCCTCGCTGCGGTTCTTTCACAGAACGTCGCAGTCAACTCATTCAAGGAACTGGTCCCAAGAATGAACGACATTTTCATCAAACTTGTAACAGAGAGCGAATAATATGAACCTGAATAACTTAAGCATCATCATAGGACGTGAGTATACAACCCGCGTCAAGAAGAAGTCATTCCTCATCCTGACCTTCGTCGTGCCTGTGCTCTTCGCGGCGCTGTGCATCGTTCCTTCTGTGATCATGGCTGTATCCAAGGAGGAGTCGAAGCGAGTGGCTGTCATCGATGAATCAGGTATCGTGCTTCCTTTCCTTGAGAGCAACGAGGTCGTGACATACTCCGATTATTCGGACTACGATACAGAATCAGTCAAGTCCACTTTGGATGAGCTGGGCATGGATGCTCTCCTTCATGTCTCAAGGCTTGATACCCTGGCAAAATCCCTTACAGTCGACTCATACTCGAAGAAACCGCTTGGAATCGAGCTGGTAGCATCTATCGAGGACAAGGTAAATGACGCAGTGGAGGACTACCGCATCACTTCCTATGGTATCGAGAACCTTGACAGGATCATGGATGAAGTCAAGTCGAATGTGTCAATGACGACCTATACACTTGACGAGTCAGGCAAGGAAAGCGTATCGTCCTCAGAGGTCTATATGGTCATCTCAATGCTTCTTGGCATGATCATCTATATGTTCATCGCGATGTTCAGCGGCACAGTGATGAGTTCTGTCATCGAGGAGAAGTCAAGCAGGGTAGTGGAGGTACTTGTGTCTTCAGTGAAGGCTACCGAACTTCTTTTCGGAAAAATCATCGGAGTTGCTCTTGTGGCTCTCACACAGTTCATGATGTGGATAGTGCTGACGTTAGTGATAGTCTCTGTCGTCGGCGGCATCATCGGCTTCGACAAGATCACCGAGTCTGCGTCCATGACTGACCCTACAGCTATGATGACCTCGATGGGCGTTGATCCTGAAACTGTTGGAAACATGGGTATGAACATGGATCTTACAGCGCTTACAGCTGCTGCAGACAGTACCGCCGCAGCTTCTCCGATGGCAGCTGTGATGAATACTCTCGCAAGCCTCAACTATGTGCAGATAGTGGTAGCATTCATCATATTCTTCATATTCGGATATCTTCTCTACGCTTCGCTGTTTGCGGCTATCGGCTCTGCTGTTGAGAACGAAGCTGACACCCAGCAGCTTCAGATACCTGTGACTATTCCGCTTCTCATAGGTTTCTTCATCGCGTTCTATTCTTTCAAGGCACCTGACAGCGGACTTGTATTCTGGGGTTCGATGGTACCGTTCACGTCTCCTATCGTCATGCTGGCAAGAATCCCATACGGAGTTCCTGTATGGCAGCTGATCGTGTCGATCATTCTTCTTATCGCTACTTTCGCTGCCTGTGCATGGGTATCTGCGAAGATCTACAGGGTTGGTATCCTGATGTTCGGCAAGAAGTCGACTTTCAAGGATCTCTGGAAATGGCTCAGACAGGATTAGACATATTTAATTGGAATAGAATGAGGAAGACATTCATATCACTTATCATGGCATGTTCATGCCTCTGTATGGCAGCTCAGGATTTTTCCTGGACTGTCGTACCTGTTGATGGCTCAAGGACTGGAGTCGTTGCTTCAAATGCAGACAATGTCAAGGAGGCGATGGGCCAGATGAAGGGAAAGAAATATGTCGCACCGAACGGAAGGAAGTTCAAGAAAGGCGCCACACCAAAGGTGGCTGCTCTTCTCCTAGACGCGCAGAAAGATATGTACGACCTGAAGCAGGTCGTCGCATATTCCCCTAAGGCTATGGTCCGTCAGGGACCTGAGTGTGAACTTTCAAACTGGTTCATTGATGAACTCATGAGAGCTGCGCAGGAGAAATCAGGCAAGAAGGTTGACTTCGGCATCACCAACTTCGGCGGTATCAGAGTGGATATGCCCCAGGGAGACGTGCTCCTGGACGATATTGTGTCAATGTTTCCATTCAAGAACAATCTCTGCTATCTGGAACTTAAGGGAAAGGATATCAGGGCTCTTCTTGAGCAGCTTGCAGCCACAAGCTGGCAGTGCGTAGGCGGAGCACGTTGCGTTGTAAAGGACAAGAAGCTCGTCTCCGCTGAGATTGACGGCAAGCCTATCGACGATGAGAAAGTATATGGCGTAGCGACAATCTCTTTCCTCCTCAACGGAGGAGATGGACTCTCTGTTGCAAAGAATGCCTTGGATCTCAAGATCTTTGACGAGATGATCATCGACGTGATGCTCCCTTATGTGCAACGTCTCACTGCTGAAGGAAAGTACATCGAGTACCAGACTGATGGCAGAATAAAGTATATCGACTAAGGAGGAACGCAATATGAAAAGAGTATTTACAATTCTCGCATTGTCAGCGATTGCGCTCAGCGCATCAGCTCAGAAGCTGGTCATTCTCCATGTCAACGATACCCACAGCCACTTTGAACCAGTACGTAGCGGTGAGGAGGAGGGTCTCGGCGGTGTCATTGAGCGTGCCGCATATATCGACGAGGTGAGAAAGAAGGACGGACCTGAAAACGTACTTCTTCTCCATGCAGGTGACTTCAATCAGGGTACTTCATACTATACTGTCCTCAAGGGCGAACTTGAGGTGGAGACTGTCAATGCAATGGGCTATGACTGCATCACTTTGGGCAACCATGAGTTCGACAACGGAATCGAGGACCTTACTGCCCGTCTTGCGAAGATCAAGTGTCCTGTGGTCTGTGCAAACTATGACTTCTCGTCTTTTGAGGCAGGCAAGTATATCAAGCCATACGCGATAATCAACCGCGGCGGTTTCAAGATCGGCATCTTCGGAATGCTTACCGATATCCTCAAGGTAGTGGACAGGAACATCTCGGACCGACTTCCTAAACACGATGATGTTGAGACTGCCGGCAAATGGGCTAAGTATCTCAAGGAAGAGGAACATTGTGACCTCGTCATCATGCTTTCGCATCTTGGTTTCTCTGACGAAGCTTTCACTGATCCTGAGCTTGTGTCCAAGACCCGCAACATCGACCTTGTCGTGGGCGGACACTCCCATACAGCTCTGGATGAGATCCAGTATAGACCGAATGTCGATGGGAAGATGGTCCCTATCGTACAGGACTATTGCTGGGGAGAGTCCGTCGGCAGACTTGTCGTGACCAGATAATCTATCTGTTCCATGGAACAGAGACCAGATTTCCAGGTGAAGCCGGAAGACCTACAAGATGGTATGGGACTCCGGCTTTTCCCATCTTTACATCCAGAGTCGAATACAGGACTTTCGTTTTTTCTATTTCCTTTGAACGTATTGTCCCGACATTTCCCAGCAGGCTGGCATCAACACTGATCAGCGGTGAGTAAGTGCTGAAGAAATCTTCACCGTTCTCCTCCCATTGGTTGAGGTCAGAGAGTCCAATATGATGGAAATAGATTTTCTGATTGCAGGAAACCATATGCGACTCGTTATAGGCTGCTACATCGCACCAGCTTCCCCATGTGTAGAAGTCGTTGCTGTCTGGGGAAATGTAGTTACCATTGATGTCATCAGCTGAGTCGAATACATAGTACTGAGGGGAGATATATGTTGTCGGACCTTGGTGGAAGATGAAAATCTTGCTGTTTGTAAGGCTGCTGATCATATTATGGTAATAGTCTATGTCGAATCTGTTTGCGAAGCTTGCTGAGATGTTGTAGCCATTTACGATTTCCGTGGCATTTGCCACGAAACCCGTGAACAGATAGCTTTCGAAATGTCCAAGTGTCTTGTAATCTGAGTATTCCTCGGCTATGGTGTTGTATATACGTCCGTATAATCTATACAGTCCGGCAGAGTACTGGCTTCCGGCTTTTCTTTCCAGTATGATTTTACCCTTGTCATAGCTGAAAGTCATGTCGGGTGCATCTCCTGAAATATGGACGTTCGATGTAAGGTCTGATATCTTTATGCTGAATGTGGCACCGGCCTTGTCTGTCACATCCATCGCTGTCTTGTGCACTGTGCCTACAAAACAGTCATATTTGTTGTTGATGAAACCGAACAGTCGGTCCTCTGATGCATCTGGGAAAGGATCTGTGAGGGTACATGTCACAGTCGCCGGCTCGATCTGTCCGGCTACTCTTGAGTCGACAGGAGTGTAGGTGAGGGTAGTGCTGTGCTCAGGACCGCAGTAGTCCAGGATATCTTTGCCGGCAACTTTCACACTGGAGGCGTATACACCGATGCTGCTGGCCGAGAGGAACAATCCGGCCTCTTCTTTCTTTATGCTCGGTTCAGGTCTGAGAAGTCTACCATAAAGTTGTTCATCGAATCTGTTCTCTATGTCGGTACTGCCTGCAGACATGACGCCTCCGTCTATATTTCTATATCTGGGTAGCAATGTCGCTCTGCTGCCAGTCACAGGAACCTCGACCGCTTCTCTTGACGCTGACAGGACAGGGGCCAGTATTTCTACGTCGTATTCGCACAGCATGACCTTCCTGTCGCCTATCAGGCCTGCTATGGCGATCTTTGCGTCACCCGATCCGATCAGGGAGACGGTAGCGCTGTTTTCTTCAGGACCGTCATTGATTTCCAGCTTGTCGCCGCTTCCTTCCGCAACTTCGAAGATAATCTTGTCTATGCCTGAAGGTACTGCTGCTTCTATGGTACCTTTCTGGGCTATGTAACGGGGCTTGAATCCGTCTTTCCATCGGCTTGATACATCACCAGGAGTGACGTTGATATATGCGATGTCGCCATGGACATCGTCAAATGTGTGTGCCATGATAGGGATGCGGTCACCGACAGCCACTTTCCCTTTGATGGCAGTGACAGCGATGCCTCTGCCTGAAGCGGGTTGCCCGAGCTCCAGCGATGCATCTGTGTCATAGAATGACCATCCATTCCTGAAATTGAAGAATCTGTAGCCGTCGTCGATTGATCCACCTACTGAATAATCGACATCTATGTATGCCGTGACACCTGGAATGACATAATAATCCCTGCTGCGGAAAGCCAGTGACCTGGTATCAGACACATTGCTGTTGTCCACTTTCCAGTTGTCTACGATATTGAATCCGTCCAGGGTCAGTCTAAGGCTTATGTCATAGTCTGTATTCCTTTCCACATCGAAGTTCCCTATGTTGTCGCTTCCGATGTAGAATCTGTAACGCCTGTCTCCGAAAACGCCGTATGTGTCCGTCTGGGTCAGTACTACGTCCATATATGAGCACAGCTCGGCTACATCAGACTTCCCGTTTGACTGAAGATTCTCAAGATTCTTTCTGTATGGATCCTTGTTGTGTGGAAGAAGATTTCCCTGAAGGTTCTCTGGAAGGTAGAATACCATAGGGTTGCTTAGAGTAGCCGTATAGTCTCCTGGGATCAGGTCCGTCCTTCTTCTTGCCTTTGAGGGGCCGAAAAGAGATACGGAAGAATTGGTGTTTCCTACCGTGATGTTCTTCAGCTGGAACGAGCTTCCTCCCGGCCATTCAGTATCTATCTTCAGAGACACTTTCGCCAGCAGCCTCCTGACAGTCAGTCTTGCGCTTGAGCTGCCTTTAGAGTAGTCACTGACTCCTGCCATAGGGAAACCGTTGCTGTTGATGGAAGACCATCCAAGAGTCTCTTCCATCCTGAGGGCATCGGACAATGCCGATGGTATCGTGGTGCTCCTGTCTCCCATGTTTGCTATCGCCAGGACCGTATGGTCCAGATTCTTGTCGAGCATAAGGAAGAGTCCTGACGTTCCCGCGAAATGGCGGCAGTCCGCTAGAATCCCGTCGCTGTAGGCTGCAAGGGTGATTTCCTTGATTGTTGTTGGATCCGCAGTCACTGCGCTGCCTTTTGACAGTACCGTCTCATTATCAAGGATGAAGCTGACTTTGTCAGCTGATGCGGAATAGGAGTTCTCATTGCTCTGTTCCACCGTACAGGCTGGGAAAAGGGCGGCCAAAAGGATTATGATTGACTTGTTGAGTATCTTCATAGCGTTGATTATCAGATTGTTTCCAGGTAGAAATCACCTTCTTTCCATTCTTCGAAGGCTATGGTAGTTTCCATACGGCCCATGTCAAAGTCGATCCAGGCGTCGTCAAGGTCTTCCGTGTCCCACCTGTAACCGCTGGAACTTAGAAGCCTTGCCAGGTCCTCTGCCTTGACAATCTCGTCTCCGGCGTATGCTTCCATGGTAAGCAGGTCGCCCCTCTGACGCGGCACACGGATGTTGAAGAACCCGTCATCGGAGTATGCGATATATTCGAAATCACCTTCTACCGGTGACAGGTCTTCGACTGACATTCCGTTGCAGCCTGCCTTGATGATGACTTTCGATATGGCCGACATCGTCTCTCCCTTCATTCCGAAAGAGATGTTCAGTGCTGCATACTGTTTATGAAGGACAACCCTGTCAACCGCTGTCTCACTGTCCGTTATGACCGTCTGCCGATATGCGAACATGGGCTCGGCCTGACTGCCCAGCGGACAGAAGACCACAGAACCTATCCGTCGATAGGATGGTATGTCGCTGCAGACACTGTAACAGACGCTTCCGCGGGGTACCATGAACTTTATGCCGTCAGGATAGTCCTTTACCAGTACTTTCGTCCCGAACAGGGTACTGGATCCTGTCCATCCTTTGATAGAAAGTGCGTCCTTGGTTTCGTGGCACGAGGAGAAATCTATCGTCAGGATGCAAGGACATTCTGACCTGTCTTCCTTGACCGTACATGCTGTGACGGCAAGCAGACAGAATATTAATGATTGGCATAAAGTCTTCTGCATAAGTTTCAGCTGATAGGGTTGTCTTTGGTTCTAGATTGTTTCTTCGTAATTGGCGCCTTCGGTCCATTCAGCCACGCTGATGCTGACGCTTGCGGCACCTTTCTCGACTTCCTTGTTAGGATCAGAAGATCCAGGTCCGGTTATGGTGAGCTCGACTGTGTAGGTCTTGTTCCTGTCAAGCGTTGCTTTGTCGAGGAATACCGGATAGTACTGTGTCTTTCCGTCGATGCTTGCAGTGACGACAAGCACGGTACGTTGCGCAGCAAATGTCGCCTTGAATCCGTCAGGCTTTGTTGTCGAGCTGTTAGGGAATCCATAGAAGAGATATGGCACGGCAGGTGAGTGTGACTGGCCGTTGGCTATCGAGACTGCTGCGGCATTGAAAGTGAGATCAGGACATGATGCCTTATATGTCACGCCGTCGATGATGTGAGTCTCATTCCTTGTAGATTCATCTGCTCTTCCTTCCTTGTTGTACCATACCGATGCTGCCGCAGTACCTTCGAGGTTCTGGTTTCCGACTACATTGGACAGATAGATGTTCTTGATCTGCAGGTTTCCGAGAGAGGAAGGCAGACTGTTGGTGACTTTCTTAAGGGCGACTCTGGAGACGATTCTTGAGACAGTCACTGAACATGATACCTCACTTGAGGCTACAGTACAAGAGCTGCTTCCTGCCATCAGGAATCCGTTGCTCTTGCTGTTGTCGCCAAGGCCTATAGTCTTGGACTTGAGGTCGCTCAAGGTCTTTATGGCAGAGAGGTCCGGACCGTTCACTACCGCCCATACGTTCTTTGTTCCAGCCGTGGTGCTGATGCTTGTGCTGGTACTCGTTCCGATGTTCCTGTAGATGTTGATACCTCCGTTTTCGCCGAATACGAATACCTGGACGTTCTTTACTGCTTTCTCAAAGTCCTGGGATGTGGTGTAGGCGGTGACGGCCTTTGTCGGGACGCTTTCGTCTACCACATTGAGATGGATTGTCCCCATCTGCTGAGGCTTCTGCACTTGAATCTCATTTTTGTTGCATGAAATCATGCTCAATGCTGCGAAGGCAGCGATTGCCAATTCTTTTGTTCTCATCATTGTGGGTCTTTGTTAAGATTGTATTTCTTTATCAGGTCTGATATCTCCGGGTCGAGATTGCCTCGGCTGACGAAACTCCGGTTCATGGTACATGCATCTAGGTAGTTCTGCACAGCATTGCCATAGTCGCCTAAGCGGCTGTAGATGATTGCCTTCATATACTTGACTTTGTCGCTCTGCTCCAGATGGCCCAGAATCTCCAATGCACTCATGTTGTAGTCCATCGCGCAGTATGCGACGGCCGCGTTGTAGTCCTTGTAAGGAGCGAGGATGGTCACAGCCGTCTCATACTCCCTCTCCTTGAGGGCGTTGACTCCTTTCATGTAGACTGTGTCCAGCACAGTGGTATGGACCGTGTCTTTTACCATGCCTTTTCGGTGGAGGTGGAAGTCGAAACGGACTGTCCTGAGCTTCGGGTAGAATTCCTGGGACATCCGTGGATAGAATGTCTCCGTCTTCATCCTGCTCTCTCTCAGGTCAATGTCCTCGGTGCGTAAGAGTTCGTAGAAACGGTTCTTCTGCGCGGTGGACATGAGCGTGTCGCTCCTGACCAGATACTCGAGCATGGTCCAGTTCTCTCCGTTGCTTCGTGGTATGATCCGGATCCCGTCAGTCTTGTCCGTCATCTCGCCGGCGAAGTCCAGGATGATTCCTTCTTCGCGCCTTATGGAGTCCATGATTGTCTGTACGTGCCTGTTGAACAGAGCGGATACAGATTCGGATCTTTTCAATGACAGGGAGCTGTTGAGCGAGGCGTTCCCTTCAGGTGAACTCGATGAGCTCACGACAATCGAATCAAGGTCGAATTCCCTGTTCAGCAGGAGAGAGGACAGGTAGCTTCTTATCCTTCCTATCTCTTCCTTGTTGTTCCTGAATTCCTGGTCCACTTCCGTCCTGCCCTTGTCAAAGTCGATGCTGCATGTCGCATTCGCACCTGCTCTTCTCTCGGTCACCATGGTCATATACCTCTCGTTGTCATCTACGAAGGAGCTGAGTGAACTGATGTAGAATGTCAGCGGATCGCTCTCAGGTATCCTGAAGACGCGTCTGTCCTGCTCATAGATGTCTCCGGAAAGTACGACTTCTGCCTTCCTCAGCTTCGGCCTGGCCTCGATCGTCTGGGTGTAACGGTAGATTATGTCATTGCCATCACCTGTAACCACGGTGTCCAGCCTAAGGCCATCAGTGACGATAGGTGCCTTGACATACCTGCGATACATCCTGTCCTTCATCGCGATCTTCCTGTTGTTGATGTGGGTCAGCAGCCATCTTGTGTAATGGTTGACGGCCTGTTTCTGGGTAACTCCATAGTATGAGCTGAATTCTTCGTCAGAAACATACGATGTGTCATCCTTGAACCGGTAGATCTCAGGCATGTTCCTTTCGATGAACATCAGGAGCTGATGTCTGAACTGAAGTCTAGTCGTGTCGGTGATTATGGACGACATGAAGCGGTTGAAATGCTCGTATCCACGTTTCTGCTGCCGCCTGAACTCGCTTCCGGTGATGATGATCGGCTCTAGCCGGGTGCTGTCCTCCATTACATATAGATCGGGATAGAACCGAAGCTGCCATTTGCTGTCCTGCATGCTGAGAGGCACGGTGACATCAAAGCTGATGTCGACTTTCCCGTGCCTTTCAGCTACATTGCGGAATCGCGCTGTGACAGTTGCTGCCTCGATGATGTCATTCGCCACCATGTCTCCGTTCTCGTCCATGGTCGCTCTCATGATAAGTATCTCCTTCCCGTTCTCATCCCTTACGGTCAGAGTGTCCCGTTTGACAGACTCGACGTCTATCTCGGGCACTTCGTATTCTTCCGCAAGGGACAGTGTCGGAGCTATTGCATTCCTTCTGATGGAATTCAGCTTGCTCTGCGTCGAACATCCGATGGCCAGCACTATCAGACCGATTATGCTTATTCTACGTGGCAAGGTGAGAGTGCTTCTTCTGATTCTACAATTGTGACCTTGCTGGCAATTACTTCGGAGATACGCTTCAATGTACCGTCTGATGAGGTGTACTCACGCTCTCTCATCCTGCCTAATACATGCACGATCGTTCCTTTCTGGAGTTTGCTGAAGTCCTGGAGCGACTGAGGCCTTTTCCATGCTGATACATTGAACCACATCGTCTCGACGACTCCGTTCCCGTCCCGTCCTTTATAGACATAGTTGGTTACGACTGAGAATGTAGCCATAGGGTTGCCGTCAAAGTCGTTGATTCTTACGAAACCGACTGTTCCTCTGATTTCTACACGATTGATCTGTTCCATTTGACAAAGTTTTTTAAGTTGTTCATGCCTTCCCTGCGCGCCGGTCGGCTTGTGCAAATAAAGGATATTGCCTACGGAATACGGGAATGAAGAGAGTGGGGGACGATGAGATTTCCGATATATCTTACTTGGGATGTACTTTCCTTTACTGGTAAGAAAAATATCTTACCAGGTATGTGCCCGGTCTTGCCTTTGTCAGTTTGAACCCTTCCTGTGTTGTCGCCATGACCTTACCGGGTAAAGAAAAATCCTTACCGGTAAAGAAAGCGGTGACAGGTGTAAAGATTCATGAAAAAGTAGAGGCAGGGTACCATGGTCATGGACGAAGTCTCGACAAGCTTGATTATTTTTCGGCAAATGGCTAAGAAGACTATATATCGCAGGTTGTACGACGACGAGGAGACGATAAGGTGCCTTGAATGTGGGGACCTTATCGAGTATGGACGTGCGGACAAGAAATTCTGCTGCAATGAGTGCAAGAACATGTTCCATAACAGGACCAGACATGTGGAAGCGAGACTTAGACAGGAACTCGCTGCAAGACTGAAGGCGAACTACTCGGTCCTTTCGTGGCTGCTGTGGAGCGGCAGGCGCAATTCCAGCATCGAGGAAATGTCAGAGAGAGGCTTCGATCCCACCTTTTTCACTGGCAGGAGGAAGTCCGGGGTCCATATGGAGTATGAGTGTTATGACATAGCTTATAATATGTCATCGAACAAGGTGTTCAATGTCCACAGGATAGATTACGTATCTCCTGTAAATGGTTATCTTTGCAAAGATAAAAGACATTGATATGGACAAGAACCCATTGCTCGCGCATTCGGATGCTCCATTCGGAGCGCCTCGATTCGACCTTTACACCAATGACATGTACCTTCCGGCATTCAGGGAGGCCATCGCACTGTATAAGAAAGAGATTGATGCAATAGTGGCCGATGAGGCAGAACCCAGCTTCGGGAATACCATCCTTGCGCTGGAGTATGCTGGAGAGGCCCTCAGGAATGTCGAAGGCATCTTCTTCAATCTTCTCGAGGCGGATACCGATGAGCAGAAACAGGCGATCGCGGAGGAGATTTCGCCGGAACTGACCGAAATGGGAATGTATATTTCCCTCAATGAGACGCTTTTCTCCAAGGTGAAGCATGTGTACGGGAACCATGGAGAGCTCGGCGTGTCCGAGATGCGCCTTCTCGAGGATACATATCTGTCTTTTGTGCGTAGCGGAGCTGCCTTGGAGGGGGAGGACAGAGAGAAATACCGCACCCTGGAAGAGGAACTCTCATTGCTTGAACTCAAATATGGCAACAATGTGCTTGCTGCGACCAATGCCTATACACTCCATCTGGATGCTGAAGAGGATCTCGCAGGACTTCCGGACTATGTGAAGGACGCCGGAGCCCAGACGGCAAAGGAAAAGGGACTTGAAGGATGGGCATTTACCCTGCATTTCCCGAGCTTCTCTCCATTCATGAAATACAGCACACGCCGAGACCTCAGGGAACAGATGTGGAAGGTATATAACTCAAAGGCGCTCGGCGGCGTGAATGACAATACTGAAGTCATCAGGGAAATCGTCGGCCACAGGATCAGCATCTCCAATCTGCTTGGATATGCGACTTATGCTGACTATGCGCTTGAGAGAAGGATGGCAAAGAGAAGGGAGACAGTCGAGAAGTTCCTCGATTCCCTGATGGCACCATCTCTTCCTGTCGCCAGGAAGGAACTCGCCCAGATCCTTGCCTATGCTAGGAAAGAAGGCTTCGAAGGCGATGAGCTCATGCCTTGGGATTTCCCGTACTGGTCAGAGAAATGGAAGCAGGCCAACTATCAGATAGACGAGCAGCTGCTCAAGCCATATTTCCGTCTCGAGGACTGCATCGCGGCAGTACTGGGACTTGCAACAAGCCTCTACGGCATCACTTTCGAGGAGAGAAGCGACATCCCTGTATACCACAAGGACGTAAAGGTCTATGACGTCAAGGACGATAAAGGCGCACATCTGGCCCTGTTCTATGCAGACTTCTTCCCGAGGGAGAGCAAGCGAGGAGGCGCATGGATGACTGCTTTCCGCGAGCAGTTCTGCAAGGACGGAAAGGACCAGAGACCTTTCATCAGCATCGTGACGAACTTCTCCAAGCCTACAGCCGAAGATCCGTCGCTCCTTACCCATGGAGAGCTCGAGACCTTCCTTCACGAGTTCGGCCATTCACTCCATGGCATGCTTTCAAAGGGCGTGTATCCATCCCAGTGCGGAACGAACGTGGCGCGTGACTTCGTTGAACTTCCTTCGCAGATAATGGAGAACTGGGCTTACGAGCCTGAGTTCCTGAACAGTTTCGCCCGTCACTACAGGACCGGCGATCCTATCCCGTCTGAGTATATCCAGAGGATAGTCGAGGCTAAGAACTGCCTGTCTGGCTATCTTCAGGTCCGCCAGCTCCATTTCGGATATCTCGACATGGCATGGCATACCCTGACCGAAGTCCCTGAAGTCGACGTCGAGACCTTCGAGAAGGCCGTCCTGGAACCGTACAGGACCTTGATCATGGTACCATGTTCCGCTGTCAGTACCTCGTTCGGGCATATATTCTCAGGCGGCTATTCTGCCGGCTATTACAGCTACAAGTGGGCAGAGGTGCTTGAAGCTGACGCTTTCGAGCTCTTCCAGCAGAAAGGTCTGTTCGGGGGAGAGGCTGCTGACAGCTTCAGAAAAAACATCCTCGAACGAGGATCGTCCGAGGATGAAAGTATTCTTTATGAAAGATTCCGTGGCCGTCAGCCGGAGCCTGATGCCCTGCTGAAGAAGCTCGGAATAATCTAAGCCTGTTTCTTTGCAGGATCCTTGAAGAGGATGGTGAAAAGTATCGCGACTGCGAGAGCGTAGCCTGCGAAGATGTACCATGCTGTAGCCCAGTTGGCAGGTTCTGCGAAGCAGTTGCATGCCTCTACGACCTTGCCGGCAGCGAGGGTTCCGATGGTTGCTCCAAGGCCGTTGGTCATGAGCATGAAGAGACCCTGTGCGCTTGAACGTATGTCGGTAGAGGTGTTCTGCTCAACGTAAAGTGAACCTGAGATGTTGAAGAAGTCAAAGGCCACACCGTATACGATGCATGAGAGGATGAAGAGGAGCACGCCTGGCATGGAAGGAGAACCGAGTCCGAAGAAACCGAAGCGGAATACCCACGCGAACATTGCGATGAGCATCACTTTCTTGATGCCGAACTTCTTCATGCAGTAAGGGATGAGGAGGATGCAGAGAGTCTCTGAAGCCTGTGAGATCGCGAGAATCGCATTTGAATTCTTTACGGCGAAAGTGTTTGCAAGAGATGGATTCTCGGCGAATGATCCGAGGAAGGTGTTCGCATATCCGTTGGTGATCTGGAGAGAAGCGCCGAGAAGCATCGAGAAGATGAAGAAGATGGCGAACTGACCGTCCTTGAAGAGACTGAACGCGTTGAGGCCGAGAGCCTCCATCATTGACTGCTCCTTCTGAGAAGAACGAGGCTTCACAGGACACTCTGGCATGGTCAGGGCATATGCGCAGAGGATGACGGAAAGGATTCCTGATGAAATCATCTGTGTGTATGAGTCCTGCATGGAAACGCCGCCGAACTTGAGCCAGTTGGTGGTGAGCATGCTGATGATGAAACCGATTGTTCCGAATACCCTGATAGGAGGGAATTCCTTGACAGGATCAAGACCTGCCTTGCCCAGGGCATTGTATGCAACTGAGTTCACGAGCGCGATGGTCGGCATGAAGAATGCTACGCTGAAACTGTAGAGGACGAAGAGAGGTGCGAACTGTATCGCATCACCTGCACCCATGCAGTAGAGGCCTGCGGCAGCCATGAACGCGCCTGCGAGTCCATGACAGAGGGACAGCACCTTCTGAGCCTGGATCTTGCGGTCCGCGATGATACCCATGATGGTCGGCATGAAGATCGATACGATTCCCTGCATTGCGAAGAACCATTTGATCTGAGCACCGAGCCCGATGTTTCCGAGGTAGCGTCCGAGCGAGGTCAGGTATGCGCCCCAGACAGCGAACTCAAGGAAATTGAGAACAATTAGTCTGATTTTCAGCTGAGTGTTTTTCATTATTCCGTAGTAGTTTTGTTTTATCCTCAAATATACGACTATAATTTTAGAAACGATGCGTAAGTTTTAGTATCTTTGAAAACTGAACAGGACTGAATAATGAAGTTTACAAAGATAGCCCAGGCACCGGGTTCAGCGGCAAGGTGCGGCATACTTACTACCGACCATGGACAGATCGAGACACCGATCTTCATGCCGGTAGGTACCGTAGGATCCGTGAAGGGCGTATACCACAGGGACCTCAAGGACGACATCGAGGCCCAGATCATACTCGGAAACACATACCATCTCTACCTCCGTCCAGGCCTTGACATACTGAAGGCGGCAGGCGGACTCCATAAGTTCATAGGCTGGGACAGACCTATCCTTACCGACAGCGGCGGATTCCAGGTCTTCTCGCTTACCGGCATCCGTAAGCTCACCCCTGACGGATGTACCTTCGCATCGCATATCGATGGATCGCGACATACCTTCACACCTGAGAACAATGTAGATACGCAACGCGTGATCGGAGCAGACATCATGATGGCTCTGGACGAGTGCTGTCCGGGCGATGCTGACTACAACTATGCGAAGAAGTCGCTCAAGCTGACCCAGAACTGGCTGGAACGCTATGCGAAGAGATTCAAGGAAACCGAGCCGCTCTACGGATATGACCAGGCTTTCTTCCCAATCATCCAGGGCTGCGTCTATCCTGACCTCAGGGTACAGGCTGCCGAACATGCGCTCGGATTCGCTGACGCAGGTATCGCGATCGGCGGACTTGCAGTGGGAGAGCCTACGGAAAAGATGTATGAGATGCTCGAGACCGTGTGTCCTGTCCTTCCTGAAGACGGCGTTGCAAGATATCTCATGGGAGTCGGTACTCCTGCCAATCTTCTTGAGGCCATCGACAGGGGAGTCGACATGTTCGACTGCGTCATGCCGACAAGAAACGGCCGCAACGGCATGCTCTTCACCTGGAACGGTATCATGAACATGAGAAACAAGAAGTGGGAAGATGACTTCTCTCCACTTGATCCTATGGGAACCTCATTCGTCGATTCCCATTATACCAAAGCATATCTCAGGCACCTCTTCATCGCTGGAGAGATGTTCGCTGCGATGATTGCCAGCGAGCATAACCTCGCTTTCTACCTCGATGTCGTACGTCAGGCGAGAGCGCATATAAAAGCCGGCGACTTCAAACAGTGGAAGGAAGAAGCGGTCAGGAAACTAACTTCTAGAATGTAGAACATGGACCTGAGGCTTAGGAAACTGGACTGGTATATCATCAGGAAGTTCATGGGAACGTTCTTCGTCGCCATACTCCTGATCATCGGAATCATCATCATCTTCGACATCAGTGAGAAGATCGATGACTTCGTCGCCAATGAGGCACCTCTCAAGGCGATCGCCCTCCAGTACTACGCCAATTTCGTCCCATACTACCTGAACATGTTCAGTCCTCTGTTCGTGTTCATCACTGTCATATTCTTCACGTCGCGAATGGCGGCGAACTCGGAGATCGTGGCTATCCTTTCGTGTGGAATCAGTTTCCACAGGATGGTCTATCCATATATGCTGTCGGCCCTGCTTATCGCGACTCTGTCCCTTGGCCTGAACCTTTGGGTGATCCCGCGTTCAAATGAGGTCAGGCTCAGTTTCGAGAACAAATATGTGAAGAAGAGGGCTGCCGCCGCGGACAGGAACATCCATTATCAGCTTTCTCCAGGTCAGTTCGTTACGATCGAGTCATTCAGCAGCTGGAACAATACTGCGTACAATGTACAGCTGGAAAGCATAGAGAACAACAGGATTACCTCCAAGCTCTCAGCCCAGACCGCTGTATGGGACAGTACCTCTAGAAGCTGGAAGATGAAGAACTACATCATCCGTGAGTTCACCGAGGGCGTACTTGCCGACAAGGTAAGGACCGGACAGCAGATAGACACTACGCTCGAACTTACGATCGAGGACTTCCACAGAAAGAGAAACACCGTCGAGCAGCTCCCTTTCGAGGACCTTAACGGCCTTATCGAGACCCAGAGGATGAGAGGCGACGCCAATGTGAAGTATTCTCTCATTGAGAAGCATCAGAGGTTCGCGCTTCCTTTCTCGGCGTTTATCCTTACCCTCATGGGAGTCGCCCTCTCGTCAAGGAAACGCAGGGGTGGAATCGGCTGGAACCTTGCCGCCGGCATCGCGCTCAGCTTCACATATATCCTGTTCCTGCGATTCAGCCAGATGTTCGTATATACTGGATCCCTGCCGCCAGGGATAGCCATGTGGCTACCTAACATGCTCTTCGCCGTCATTGCCGGCGTACTATACAAGATTGCACCTAAGTAAAACCCGCTATATGAAAGTCAAGATAATCAACAAGTCATCAAATCCTTCTCCAGTATACGCCACTCCGCTTTCTGCAGGAATGGACGTCAGGGCAGACATAACCGACCCTATCGTACTCGGCCCGCTTGAAAGGACCATGGTACCTACCGGGCTGTATATGGCCCTGCCTGAAGGCTACGAGTGTCAGGTACGTCCGCGAAGCGGTCTCGCTGCAAAGCATGGTATCACAGTCCTGAATACCCCGGGCACTGTAGATGCTGACTACAGAGGAGAGGTCAGAGTGATTCTTGTAAACCTGTCGAATACTCCGTTCACGATCGAACCGGGCGAGAGGATCGCACAGCTCGTGATCGCTAAGCATGAAAGAGTGGAGTGGGAAGAGGTCGAAGTTCTTGACGAGACGGAAAGAGGTGCCGGCGGATTCGGAAGCACCGGTACAAAATAAGGACAAGGTACCATGGAAATATCTGAACTTCATAGTCTCTTCCTCAAGACAGGGGGAGTCACGACCGACAGCCGCGCAATCAAGGGCGGCGAGATGTTCATCGCTCTCAAGGGCGAGAATTTTGACGGAAACGAATATGCGCAGAAAGCTCTCGAGGCAGGAGCAGCGTACGCTGTAGTCAACGAAGGTTCGAAGTATGCCGGTACGGATGAGAGGATAATCGCTTTCCCAGATACTCTCAAGGCTCTTACGGACCTTGCGAGATACCATCGCGAGAATACATTCGTGGGCGGTGAGAGACTGACCGTCATCGGACTTACCGGAACGAACGGAAAGACAACTACCAAGAACCTCATCCGTGAGGTCCTTGCGACAAAGTATAAAGTCACTGCCACCGAAGGCAACCTCAACAACGACATCGGAGTGCCGCTTTCTCTTCTGAAGATCAATTCCGAGACAGAGATCGCTGTCATCGAGATGGGTGCTAACCATCCTGACGACATCGAGAAGCTCGTCAAGGTAGCTGAGCCTGACTATGGTCTCATCACCAATGTGGGCAAGGCCCATCTTCTTGGATTCGGTAGCTTCGAGGGAGTGAAGGCCGCGAAGGGCAAGCTCTACGACTGGATCGCAGAGAACGGCAAGGCAGTCTTCCTCAATGCGGACGATGCCGACCTCTGTGAGATGGTCCGTCAGCGTGGAGGACTTTCGATGATCAGCTATGGCGTCAATGAGTGGAAGACCGAGGTCATTCCGTCCGATCCTGAACATCCATATCTGCGTGTCGCAATTCCTGTCAGCAGCGAGACGATCGATACAGACAGCGATATGCTCTATGTGGTGGAGTCGAATCTTGTCGGAGCATATAATGCCAATAACGTGCTTGCTGCCATTGCGGTAGGACATTTCTTCGGCGTCGAGCTTTCAGATGCGTTCCAGGCGATCCATTCGTTCGTTCCGTCGAACAACCGCTCCCAGATGGTACGCACAGAGAAGAATTCACTTATCGTAGATGCATATAACGCCAATCCTACAAGCATGGCTGCTGCACTGGACAACTTCGCCATGGCAATCAGTGACAATAAGGTAGCCCTTCTTGGAGACATGAGGGAACTTGGTGCAGAGTCAGTGGCTGAACACGAGGCGATTGTCGAAAAGGTGAAAGGCATGGACGTCGCAAAGGTCTGCTACGTTGGTGAAGAGTTCCGCAAGGCTCTTGAGAATGCAGGCAAAGCGGAGAATGCGATGTGGTTCGAGTCGTCTGAAGCGCTTGCTGCCTATCTTGCAGACAATGCTCTCGAAGGTGCCCTGGTGCTTGTCAAGGGTTCACGAGGCATCCAGATGGAAAAGACAATACCTCAGCTTTAGCAAATAATTGCTATATTTGAGGCTCACTTCATATAAAACGACTATGTCAGAGAAAATCATACTTACAGGAGACCGTCCTACCGGAAGGCTTCATATCGGCCACTATGTAGGCTCACTCAGAAGAAGAGTTGAACTCCAGAACGAGGGAGATTATAAGAAAATGTTTGTGTTTATTGCTGATGCACAGGCACTTACAGATAATATCGACAACCCTGAGAAGGTACGTCAGAACGTCATCGAGGTAGCCCTTGACTACCTTGCCGCCGGTCTTGATCCAAACAAGGTCACTATCTTCATCCAGAGCCAGGTGCCTGAGCTCTGCGAGCTTTCGTTCTACTTCATGGACATGGTGACCGTAGCCCGTCTTCAGAGAAACCCTACCGTCAAGAACGAGATGATCCAGAGAGGATACAAGGACTCAAACGACGGAAGCGAGGACAATGACGACAACAAGAGGGGACTCCCGGTCGGCTTCTTCACATATCCTATCTCACAGGCTGCCGACATCACCGCCTTCAAGGCTACCACAGTCCCTGTAGGTGCTGACCAGAAGCCTATGCTCGAACAGGCATCCGAGATCGTGCATACCTTCAACAGAATCTATGGCGAGACACTTGTGGATCCTGAGATCATGCTGCCTTCGAACAGCGTCTGCATGAGACTTCCAGGTACTGACGGAAAGGCTAAGATGTCAAAGTCGCTTGGCAACTGCATCTATCTCTCTGATTCAGCTGAGGAGGTCAATGCGAAGGTCAAGAGCATGTTCACCGACCCAGGACATCTCCAGGTGAGCGACCCAGGCAAGGTCGAGGGCAATACAGTGTTTACGTATCTCGACGCTTTCTGCAAGCCTGAGCACTTCGACAAGTTTGCATCATGCTTCGTAGGCCGCAAGGCAAGTTTCGAGTTCCACAGCCTCGACGAGGTCAAGGACCAGTACCGCAATGGTGGACTCGGCGACATGATGATCAAGAACTTCCTCGCAGCAGTCCTCAATGACATCCTCGAGCCTATGCGAGTACGTCGCAGAGAGTATGAGAAAAATATCCCTGCTATCTACGAGATGCTCAAGAAGGGTTGTGAAGATGCGCGTGCTGCAGCCGGCGAGACTCTTGCAGAGGTGCGCAAGGCAATGAAGATCAACTATTTCGATGATGCTGCCCTTATCGAGGAACAGGCAAGGAGATACGGTCAGGAATAGGACTTACTTCGAGCAGTCAGGGCAGGTTCCCTTGATCACGAAGTTTGTGGAAAATACATTATATCCCTGTGGCAGAGCAACTTCTGGCACGGGGATATTTTCCATACAGAAGGTTCTGTGGCACTTCTCGCAGTAGAAATGCGCATGGAGGTCATTGTCATGCTCATGCTCGTCATGGCTGTGGCAGAGCTCGTACTTCACGTTGTCGCTTCCGTCTTCTATGGTATGCACCAGGTGAGCCTCCTTGAAAGTGCTCAGCGCCCTGAAGATATTGGACTTGTCGATCGAGTCGATCTCGTACTCCAGCTCTGACATGGACATAGGACGTCCGGCGAGAGAAAGTGTTCTCGCGATAAGCAGCCTGTTGGCAGTTATGCGTACCCCATGCTCTGCAAGGAGTTCTTCAATTGTTCTTTCCTCAGCCATTCCTGTCTATTATCGATTTAGCGGCAACATAGCCTGTCGTCCATGCGGCCTGTAGATTGAAGCCACCCGTAATTGCATCTATGTCAAGTACTTCGCCGGCGAAATAAAGTCCCGGATATCGTTTCGATTCCATGGTACCCTGATTCACCTCCTGGAGACTTACTCCGCCGCAGGTCACGAACTCATCCTTGAACTTTGTCTTCCCAGAAACCTGATAGCTGTCGTTGATGAGGGTGTTGCAGAACCTGTTCAGGCCTGTCTTGCCGACCTCGCCCCAGCGTATGTCGCTTCTCAGACCGCCTTTTTCCACAAGGTAGCTCCAGAGCCTTGACGGAATCTCGTCGGGGTGGACGGAAGTCACCAGTTTCTTCTCATTCCCTTTGGCTAGCTTTCCCAGGAGTGCCCTCGCATCCTCTTCGCTTCCGTTGATCCAGTTGACCAGGAGCGGAGTCCTGTACTGCTGGAGTGCCAGATGACGCGCGGCGTATGAGGACAGTTTGAGGATGGCAGGACCGCTCATTCCCCAGTCAGTGACCAGAAGCGGACCATGGGCCTTGAACTTCGTGCCGGGAATGGAGGCAGTCGCGTCGACTACGGTTCCCATCATCTCTGTCACAGGGTCGTTGATTGAAAAAGTGAAGAGGGAAGGAAGAGACTCGACCATCTCTATCTCAAGATCCTTCAGGAACGATGCGTTGCCGCTGCGTGGGTATCCTCCGGTCGTCACTACGACTATGTCCGCCTCAGCTTTCTTTCCGTCCCCTAGCTCGAGGATGAACCGCTCCTCCTTCCTGATGGAGCTGATCCTTGACCCAAGATGCAAGTTGCATCCCTGACATCCTCGCAGGAGCGTGCGTACGATCTCCATGGCGTCCTGTGACTTAGGGAAGATGCAGAAGTCGTCCTGTCTTACCAGACGTACCCCTTCGGCTTCGAACCATCGCTGGCAGGTACCATGGTCAAAGACCTTGAAGAGTCTCTTCATCAGGCGGTGCCCTCTTGGATAGGCTTCGGAAAGGTCGCCTATGCCTTCGAAGGTGTTCGTCAGGTTGCAGCGTCCTCCGCCGGTTATCGCGACTTTTGCAAGAGCTTTCGGACCAGCCTCATAGATGTCTATGGTGGCATCCGTGAGAGTTCTTCTGAGCTGGGTGGCACAGAATGTTCCGGCTGCTCCGGCACCTATGATCGCAATTTTTTTCATACGCTTGTAAAATTACCAAAATTTTGCGCTTTACTTTTCGTATATTGCAGATTATTTTGACATCGTAGGGAAAAATGGATCTTAAGACATTGAATGAGAGACAGCGACAGGCTGTCGAGGCGACAGAGGGACGTATCAGGGTGGTTGCAGGAGCTGGCTCCGGGAAGACACGTGCCCTGGCTTACCGCTATGCCTATATCGTCAATGAGATCGGCATTGACCCCGCGAACATGCTCTGCCTTACCTTCACCAACAAGGCGGCGCAGGAGATGAAGTCCCGCATCAGCCAGCTTGTGCCTCCGGGATATACCAATGACTTCGTCTGCACTATCCATGGCTTCTGTGTCCGTTTCCTCCGCCAGGAGATATTCCGCATAGGCTATCCGAAGAATTTCCAGATTCTCGATGAGGATGATATGAAATCACTTGCACGCCAGGTGCTTACGGAGAACAATGCGGAGCGTTCAGTGAAGACCGTCCGCGATCTGCTCGATGCTCTTGCCGGAGTCAAGAAAGACGGTTACATCGAGAACTACATAGTCGGTACTACGCCGGTCGGAGACAGACGTTCCCTTTCTCAGCCGGTCCAGCTGCTCTTCAAGGAAAAGGACAAGCTGGCTCTGGACTATGACGACCTGATTGCTTTCACCCGACATATACTCCATGCCTTCCCTGAAGTCCGGGAGAACTGGCAGGAAAAGATGAACTATGTGATGGTCGATGAGGCGCAGGACTGCAACGCTGCGGAATGGGACATAATCGAGACCCTAAGCGCCAGCTGCGGAAACCTCTTCATCGTGGGTGATCCTGACCAGTCTATCTACGAGTGGAGGGGAGCAAAACCTGACGTCTTCGTAAGCTTCCAGGCGGACCAGACAATAGTCCTTGACGAGAACTACCGTTCGACACCTCTTATCCTGGACGTGGCTAACTCTATCATAGTCAACAACCGAAACAGGATAGAGAAGACCATGTTCACCCGACGCACGGGAGGGGATTCCATAATCCATTTCCACGCTAAGGACGAGAAGCAGGAAGCACAGTGGATATGCCAGGAGATACTCAGGAAGGTGGCATCCGGCTCGGTGTTCTCGGATTTCGCGGTGCTCTTCAGAGCGTCACATCTGTCCCGTTTCATCGAGCAGGCCCTCATCAAGGCTAACATCCCATATATCATGTGGGGCGGCGTACGCTTCTTCGAGAGGGCAGAGGTGAAGGACTGCATCAGCTATCTGAGGCTCGTCGCCGGAGACGACGACCTCGCTTTCGAGCGCATAATCAACACACCTTCCCGCAAGGTCGGAAAGGTCACTCTCGAACTTGTGTCGGCCTATGCAGACTCAGAGGGTACCTCTCTCTATCAGGCGCTCAAGAACCATATCGATGAGCCTAAGCTCAACAGACCTGCCGTCCATGACTTCATATCTGTGATCGAGGAATGCAGGAACAGGATGTCTTCGGTGCCTGTCTCTGTGATGCTTGAGTACATACTCGAGAAGACAGGTCTCAAGAAGGAATACCGCGACGACAATGACGAGCAGAGGCTTGAGAACATCACCGAGCTCCTGAACTCTATAAAGTCCTACGAACAGGACAGATATGAGGAACCTGCTACTCTTGAGGAGTATCTCCAGGATATCGCACTCTATACCAACGCGGACTACCGCAAGGAGACCAACAAGGTCAAGCTTATGACCGTCCATCAATCGAAGGGACTGGAGTTCCCTTATGTGTTCATCATAGGTCTGAGCGACGGTATCTTCCCAAATGCCAGGAGCATACGCGAGCGCAAGGCTTCTGCTCTGGAAGAGGAGCGCAGGCTTATGTACGTGGCTTCGACCAGGGCGGAGAAGTGTCTGTTCCTTACTGAATCGGAAGGCTACAATGCCCAGGCCCGTCAGGACAAGCTGCCGTCACGCTTCATCGCTGAGATCAAGAGAGATTTATTCGTGACCGAAGGTGACATGGACGAGGCTTTGTGGCAGAGGCTGCGGAACCAGCTTGCTGCCGAATATATAGATGACGATGAGGACGAGGACCTTCCGGAACCGGATTCCGGAAAGATCGCCAAGGTCGTGCCAGGTACCATGGTCGAGCACCGCGTGTTCGGGAAAGGCACTGTCATGGCAATTGACGATTCCGGATCGTGCAAGGTGAAGTTCGATACCGGTGTCATAAGGTTCCTCAGGAAAGATGTACTGACAGTCGTGCTGACCGTAGCGGTGCAGACCTCGCCGGGAGGAAGGAAAATATTGAATTAAACTAATTTACAATAGATATGAAGATCAGAACAATTGTCGCTAGTGGCCTCTGTGCCGCTGCAATGGTGGCCTGCGGTGGCCCGAAGACAGCTAATGTGGAAGCATGGTGGATGCCTGACAGAGAACCATCCAACAACCCGGTGTCGCTTTTCGGAGACGTTCCTGAAAGCATCGTGGAGGAACTCGGACTCCAGGACGGTATTCCTGCGTCGATGAGCGCAGTCCTCGTCAAGGTAGACGGTATGCCTATCCTTTTCGACACAGGTCTCGGCTCACCTGACAGCCGTCTGGTGTCTTCCCTTGCAGAGCACGGTGTTGCCGCATCAGAGCTTGAACGCATCTATATCACCCATCTCCATGGCGACCACATCGGCGGACTCATGAATCCTGAAACCTTCCCTAAGGCTGAACTCTGGCTTGCAAGGGTGGAGTATGAGGCGTGGAAGAACATGGAGTCAGGCAACGCGCAGCAGCTCCAGATGTTCGAGATGTACAAGGACAGGCTCCATCTCTTCGAGTTCGGTGATGTGCTCGAAGGAGGTGTGAAGACTTTCGATGCAAAGGGACATACCCCAGGTCATACTGTGTTCGAGGTGGGCAAGTATCTTGTGATCGGTGACCTCATGCATGGTGCCGCTCTCCAGATGGCTCATCCAGAGTATTGCCCAAGATATGACCAGAATCCAGAGCAGGCTGTCGCAAGCCGCAAGAAGTACGTCGCTTACGCAAGAGAGAACGGTCTTATCATGGTCGGCATGCACATGCCTGCACCAGGCTTCTTCGAGTAGGAAGACTTTAGATACCGCCACCGTCCTCGAATGAGGATATGGTGGCCCTTCCCTGAAGGACCTTTGAATAAGGAGGCACTGAGGCGGTCTGCCAGATGTTGCCTCCTATTGTTGTATCATGGCCGATGGTGATACGGCCGAGGATGGAGGCGTTCGAGTAGACCGTCACGTTGTCCTCAAGTATAGGATGGCGCGGCTCGTTGATTGGATTGCCTTCGCTGTCGAACTTGAAGCTCTTTGCTCCGAGGGTGACGCCCTGGTAGAGGCGTACGTGGCTGCCTATGATGCAGGTCTCGCCGATTACGACACCTGTTCCGTGGTCGATGCTGAAATATTCACCTATTGTTGCGCCCGGATGGATGTCGATTCCGGTCTTCGAATGGCTCATCTCGGTGATGATTCTAGGAATGATAGGAACATGGTAGCCCAGCAGTGCGTGTGCAAGTCTGTAATTCGAGATGGCGACCATCGACGGGTAGCAGAGGATGACCTCCCTGTAGCTCTTTGCGGCAGGGTCGCCGTCAAACACTGCCTTCACATCCGTGCTGAGGATTCTTTTAAGTTCAGGGATGCTTGAAAGCAGGCTTTCGGTGATGCTGTTGGCAAGGGTCTCCGGCTCCATGTCGCTGGATTCTGCCGAAGTTTCCTCGCGGAATGCTATGGCAATCTGCTTCGACATGATAGATCCGAAACGTGAAAGGATATAGGGGAGAGGGTCCTGACGGAAATACCCCGTGAATACAGCAGAGCGGAAAAGTTCTACAGCCTCTGCTATCTCTGAAGTGTCAAGACTCTCGTCTTCCTGGAGGGGAATGTAGTCGTTGTCCTTTGTTATCTCTCCGTAAAGCTGCATAGACAGCTTGTCCCACATATTGATTGCCATTGTGTGAAGTCCGTTTTTTAAATCAGGGCCGAAAATACTGAAAATCCTTGAATATTCTGCAAATAATCCGTAGTTTTATTGAATACTTAACAAATCAATATCATGGCAAAGATTTCCAGATCAATCCTCGACCTAGTAGGCAGGACCCCGCTCGTAGAACTTGACGTCAACGCAAAGGCAAGAGTCATCGTGAAGCTTGAATCATTCAATCCTGCAGGCAGCGCGAAAGACAGAATCGCAGCAGCGATGGTCGCAGATGCAGAGGCAAAGGGTATCCTCAGACCAGGCGCTACCATCATTGAGCCTACTTCAGGCAATACAGGCGTAGGTCTCGCGCTCGTCTCGGCAGTAAAGGGCTACCACCTTATCCTCACCATGCCTGAGACCATGAGCATAGAGCGTCGCAATCTTGTCAAGGCCTATGGTGCCCAGGTCGTACTGACTTCGGGAAAGGATGGAATGAAGGGTGCTATCGCAAAGGCGAACGCCCTCAGGGACGAGATCGAAGGCTCGGTCATCCTCCAGCAGTTCGAGAACCTTGCCAACCCTAAGGCACATTACGAGTCGACTGGTATCGAGATATGGGAAGACACAGACGGCGCTGTCGACATCTTCGTTGCTGGAGCCGGCACAGGCGGAACCGTGTCTGGAGTAGGCAGAAGACTCAAGGAATACAAACCATCTGTAAAGATTGTCGCTGTTGAACCTGCTTCCAGCCCTGTTCTTTCAGGCGGTCAGCCAGGAGGACATAAAATCCAGGGAATCGGCGCGGGATTCGTCCCTGCAACATTCTCACGCGAGGTTGTTGATGAGATAATCACAGTCGCCAATGAGGATGCATTCACAGCCAGCCGCAACATCGCCCGAACCCAGGGAATACTTGTCGGTATCTCGTCAGGCGCAGCCCTCAAAGCTGCTCTCGATCTTGCTGAACGAGAGGAAAACGCAGGAAAGACCATCGTAGTCCTTCTTCCTGACACCGGAGAACGCTATCTTTCTACGGAACTCTTCTCTGAATAATCCGATTCTCCGATTTTCTTCGTAACTTCATAGCCGCAAATTACCACTGTGACTATGACGACAAGGGAATCTGAGATCATCGAACTGATACATAAGGAGGTAAAGCCCGCATTGGGCTGTACCGAACCTATAGCAGTAGCCCTGGCAGTAACCAAAGCGGTTGAACTCATCCGAAACAATTGCTGCAAGGGCTGCCCGCGTTTCAACGGGGAACTGTGGAGACTGGACACGAATTTCAGGATCATGGTATATGTCTCGGGAAACATACTCAAGAATGGAATGGGAGTGGGAATACCGGGGACGGGAATGGTCGGACTCCATATCGCCGCTGCACTCGGTGCAGTCTGCGGAAAATCGGAGTACGGCCTGGAAGTGCTGCATGACCTTGACCCTAAGTCCATTGAAAGAGCTAAGCAGCTCGTATCTGCAGGATTTGTCAACGTAGTCCTCGCAGAAACTGACGCCAAGCTTTATGTGAAAGCGGTAGTCGAGGCCTCTTCACATGACAACTTCTGTCCTGACCTTCAGCTGAAGGGATCGAAGGATGACAACTGCCATATAGCAAATGCGGTGATCCAGGGTGACCATGACCGTTTCGTGGAGACCGCCCTGGACGACAATGTCCTGTTCTCGTCACAGGCAGGGGAGCAAGGTACCATGAACGAGAAGTCTACACTTGATTATGGACTGACGGTCAAGGAGATCTGGGAATTTGCCAATACTGTGTCATATGACGACATTTCTTTCATCCTCGATTCCAGGACTCTAAACAAGGCTTTGGCAAAGGAGGGACTTGAAGGTAGCTACGGCCTGAAAGTGGGAAAGACTATATACGACAAGAAATTCAAGCCTGTCTTCGGCGAGGATTTCCTCGGCTACGCGATGGCTCAGACTGCGGCGGCATCGGATGCCCGAATGGCGGGATGTACGCTCCCTGCGATGAGCAATTCAGGCAGCGGAAATCAGGGCATCACGGTCACCATGCCGGTAATCTCGTATTCTGAAAAATACGATGTGTCTGATGAAAGGCTTGCAAGGGCTCTGGTCCTCAGCCATCTTGTAGCGATCCATATCAAGGGCTATCTCGGCAAACTGTCGGCCTTGTGCGGATGTGTGATCGCTTCGACCGGGTCGTCATGTGGACTTGTCTATCTTGAAGGCGGCGGATACGATGAGGTATGCTCTGCGATAAAGAACATGATCGGAAACATAACCGGAATGGTATGCGACGGTGCCAAGGTCGGCTGTGCCCTGAAGGTTGCATCAGGCGTTTCCAGCTCCGTCCAGTCGGCCGTCCTGGCTTTGTCTGGAACCTGCATCTCTGACAATGACGGCATCATTGAGAAAGATATAGAGAAAACTATACAGAACCTTGGAAAGATCGGATCGGTGGGAATGCAGAGCACTGACCATCTTATTCTTGATATAATGTCTTGTAAATAAATTAATTAACATTATATTTATGTTTAAAAGACTAATGATTTCAATGGCAGCTCTTGCAGTGGCGTTCACTGCGTCTGCCCAGAGGAATGGAGCACCTGTCCAGCATGCTTCTCCTATCGTGAATCCTGACAACACTGTGACCTTCAACCTCAGCGCACCGAATGCAAAGAGTGTCAAGGTCAACGCACAGTTCGCTCCTAAGACAGACATGGTCAAGGGAGAAGACGGTAACTGGTCGGTGACCCTCGGCCCTGTCGTTCCGGACATCTATCCTTACTGCTTCGAGGTTGACGGAATACAGGTGATGGACCCTCAGAACCCAGAGTGGTTCCCTAACGAGACCTTCAAGAACTCGCTTCTTGATGTAAGGGGCAACAAGACACCTGACTACGCGCTCAACGATGTCCCTCACGGAAAGGTCGACTATGTGAACTATTATTCAGAGACCATGGGTCTCCATGGCAACGCCATCATCTACACACCTCCTACCTACGACCAGAACCCTGACAAGAGATACCCTGTGTTCTATCTTATCAGCGGTACTACCGATACAGAGGAAGTGTACTTCAAGGTCGGCAAGATGAATCTCATCCTCGACAACCTTCTCGCTGAAGGTAAGGCTAAGGAGATGATCATCGTCCTTCCTTACGGAAACCCTTCAAAGTACTATCCTGCAGGCACACGCCTTATGGGTGATGTCATGAGCAAGGACTTCATCAATGACCTCATGCCTTATGTTGAGAAGAACTACCGCACCATCGCTGACCGTGACCACAGAGGAATCGGTGGATTCTCACGCGGTGGCAACCAGGGTCTCGGCCTCGGCCTTGCAAACCTTGACAAGTTCTCATACCTCTGTTCATACAGCTCTTTCACCAGCACCACAATCCCTGGCGTATACGACAATGCGGAGGATACAAACTGCAAGATCCATCTCTTCTGGCTCGGCGTTGGTACCGATGACTTCCTCTATGGCAATGCGAAGGACTACATGGACCATCTCGACCTCAACGGTATCCGTAACGTGAAGGAATTCACTACAGACAAGCACGGCCATACATGGATGAATGCTCGCTACTTCCTCTATAAGACCCTTCCGCTTCTTTTCGACGAGGCTGCGTCTGAGGCTTACATGAGCCAGTACAATGCAAAGAAGGCGAAGAAGGCCGTCCTCAAGGAGCAGGCCGCTAAGGAAAAGGCTGCAAAGGCAGCTGCCAAGGCTAAGTCTGCAGCTCCTGCAGGTGACGGTCAGAGACTTACTCCTCAGGTAATGGCTGCTCTCTTCCCTGCAGGCGTCGTTTCTCCTGACTACAACAAGGACGGCAGCGTGACATTCCGCGCCCAGGCTCCGAATGCAACCAAGGTAGAGCTCGAGTGCCAGATGTTCGACGGCCGCAAGGAGATGACAAAGGACGAAAGGGGAGTATGGTCGATCACAGTCAAGCCAGATCAGCCTGACATCTATCCATACTGCTTCGTGGTCGACGGAACAAAGATCGCAGACCCTAACAACATGTTCATCTTCCCTAACGAGGGATTCAAGAACAGCCTTGCAGACGTACGCGGCGCTGCTCCAGACATGCAGGACCTCCAGAACGTTCCTCACGGAAAGGTGACTTATACCTATTATCATTCTGATGCATGCGGTTTCGACAGACCTGTAGTGATCTATACTCCTGCCGGCTATGACCCTGCGGGCTCAGAGAAGTATCCTGTCCTCTATCTCATCCATGGCATGACAGATACCTACGAGACCTGGTTCAAGGTGGGTAAGGTCAACAACATCCTCGACAACCTCATCGCCAAGGGACTTGCAAAGAAGATGATTGTCGTCATGCCATACGCAAACCCATATCCAGAGCTCATGCTCCGCGGTCTTGCAGACAGGTATGACTCAATGGATACCAAGCTCACCACCAAGGAGTTTACAGAGTCAGTGGTTCCTTTCATCGAGTCTAACTACAAGGTCCTCACAGATGCTGACAACAGGGCTATCGCGGGCTTCTCTCTCGGCGGACGCCAGACCCTTGCATGCGGTCTCGGAAATCCTGACAAGTTCCACTATGTATGCGCATTCGCTCCTGCAATCTTCGGAAACGAGGCCGTGACCAACTTCGAGGACGGAACATATGCAAAGCCTGAGGTCATCAGCTCACAGCTCAAGATGATGTGGCTCAGCACAGGTACTTCAGACTTCCTCTACCAGGCATCCCTCGGCCTCGACAAGTCTCTTACAGACCGAGGCATCGAGCACAGGACCATGTACCCTGGCGGCGGCCATACCTGGATGAACTGCCGTGACTACATCACAGCGGTGGCTCAGCTCCTCTTCAAGTAGCGATTGCTTACATATTAATAGTATAATCCGGCCTTAATAGGTCGGATTATATCGTTTAAGTCGGCTTTTTTCATATAATTTTAACGATACTATATGTTCAAGGCTCAAAAAAAGACACTAAATTTGTGCCAGTTTAAATCAAATGTATTTAAAAATGAAAAACTACCTTAGAATCGTACTGTCTGCAATGGCAGTACTCATGTGCGTCTTCACTGCGTCTGCGCAGGTGACCACATCAACACTCAGTGGTAAGGTTTCTGATGTTGACGGTGCCGTCATCGGTGCCCCAGTCATCGCAACCTATGTACCTACTGGTGCTACTTATTATGGTGTTTCGGATGCCAACGGATCATACCGTATCAACGGTGTGAACCCAGGTGGCCCTTACACTATCTCAGTCGAGATGCTCGGCTACCGCAAGATGAGCATCACCGATGTATACGCTGCTCTTGCAGAGAACAACATCGTTGACTTCACTCTCGAGGAAGAGTCCCTCGGTCTTGATGCAGCTGTTTTCACAGCTGAGGCAGTCGATTCAAAGATGAACATCCAGCACTCAGGTGTCGGAACATCAATCAATGCTAAGAGAATGTCATCTGTCCCTACAGTAAGCCGTAGCATGAACGACATCATGAAGCTTACTCCACAGGCATCGACAACAACTTCCGGCTTCGCTGTAGGTGGCGGTAACTATCGTGGTTCTTCAGTGACCGTCGACGGTGCTGCTTTCAACAACCAGTTCGGTATCGGTTCAAACCTCCCTGCAGGTGGCTCACCTATCTCTCTTGACGCTCTCGATCAGCTCACCATCAACGTAACTCCTTTCGACGTACGTCAGTCAGGTTTCACAGGTGGTGCTATCAATGCAGTCACAAAGTCTGGTTCAAACACCTTCCACGCTTCAGTCTATGACTATTACACTGCTGATACTTTCAAGGGTACCAAGGTGGCAGGCGAGGATGTCGCTAACGACAAGTCTCTCAACAACACAACCGGCTTCACAATCGGTGGTCCTATCGTGAAGAACAAGCTCTTCTACTTCGTGAACGCTGAGTACACAATCGACAACCACCCTGGTTCAACAAGACTCGCCCGTAAGTCTGCAAATGATGCATGGGGCAATGAGACTTCATACAACCGTCCTCTTGAGTCTGAGCTTGATGAGATCAAGTCTTTCCTCATGGACAAGTTCGGATATGACCCAGGTGCATACCAGGGATATGCTCTCAATACTCCTTCTTACAAGGCTCTTGCACGTATTGACTGGAACATCAACGACAACAACCGTTTCAATGTCCGCTTCAGCCATACTCACTCATTCTATTCATCTGCACCTTCATCATCAATGTCACCTATCGGAGGTACAAACTCTTCGTATAAGTACAATGGTGAGACAATCACTTTCAACAGATATTCTGCAGGTCGTCAGTCTCCATATGCGCTCTACTTCTCTAACTCACGTTACTACCAGGAGCAGAACTTCACATCTGTAGCTGCCGAGCTTACATCACGTCTTTTCGAGGGCAAGGGCAACAACGTCCTCCGTTTCACCTGGTCACATCAGGATGAGCCTCGTTCATACGACGGTGGTTTCTTCCCAACTGTAGATATCCTTGATCCAGCAGGTGCAACAGGCTCTGATACTTCAGCTATCTTCACGACATTCGGTATCGATCCATTCACATATGGTAACCTCCGTGACGTGCAGACATACAATGTAACTGAGGAGCTTACATATCAGACAGGCATCCACAATGTGATCGGTGGTGTACAGTTCGAGTGGAACAAGGCTACCAATGGCTTCATGCAGGGTGGCGCAGGCTGGTACATCTATGATTCATGGGAGACATTCAAGAATGACGTGCTCAATCCAAGCGCATCAACTCTCCCTGCAGCATTCATGATCACCCACGCAAATCTTGAGGATCCTACTCAGCAGGCATTCCCTGCATTCACAAACACTCAGGTCTCTTGGTATGCACAGGATGAGATCAGCTTCAGCAGCAACTTCAAGCTTACAGCAGGTATCCGCTTCGAGCTTCCTATGATCAACATCCCTACTGAGAACGAGAACAAGGACTTCACCTCACTTGGCGTAAACAATCCTGAGAGCTCATTCGCTGGTCTCAAGACATCTGACATCCCTGTGAACCGCGTAAACGTTTCACCTCGTATCGGTTTCAACTGGGACGTTCTCAAGAACCGTAACCTCATCGTGCGCGGTGGTACAGGTATCTACACTGGACGTATTCCTAATGTATGGCTCGTTTCTGCAATCGGTAATGCAAACGTTCTTCAGTATCAGTACATCGCTCACTCTGGTACAGGATACGCTCCTGTTCACTTCAGCAACGACAGGTCTCAGATCATCAACTCTATCTACTCTTCAGGTAAGTATGTGATGCAGGACAATCCGGCTCCGACAGGTGCGACTATCCTTGCCAAGGATCTCAAGATGCCTTCTTCATGGAAGACTTCTCTCGCAGTTGATGCAAACCTCCCAGGCGGCATCAAGGCTACATTCGAGGGTATCTACAGCTACAATTCAAATGAGGTCTATGTCAATACACTCGGTTATAAGAATGCCGGTACAGTCGTTCTTCCAGGTGAGCCTGCAGCACGTGAGGTATGGGCTAGCGAGAACATCAAGAACTCAGCTACTCCAAAGGCTGCTACAGTAGGTGGCTACTATCTCAAGAATGCTAAGGATTTCCATGGTCAGTACTATTCTGCTACCGCACAGCTCAGCAAGTCTTTTGCATGGGGTCTTGATCTCATGGCTGCTTATACATACAGCAATTCCAAGACTCTTACTGACGGTAACGGTGACCAGGTTTATGAGATGGCAAACAACTACACCATCCATGGAACCAACACTCCTATGCTCGGCTATTCAAGCTATGTTGCTCCTCACCGTGTGATTGCAAGCGCAAACTACACAATCAAGGAGGGTGCACATGCTGCAACCAAGCTCGGTGTATTCTACGAGGGTTACAACATCGGTTACATGAGCTCATACTCATACTCAAGAATGTCTTACCTTATGACTGCAAACGGAGCTTCAGGTCTTAACAAGGTCGCTCAGGTACTCTATATCCCAACAGATTCAGAGCTTGCTTCAATGCCGTTCGCATCTGATGAGAACAAGGCAGCATACAAGGCTTTCCTTGCTGATGACAAGTATTGCTCATCACATAGGGGCGAGTATTCTGAGAGAGGTGGCATCGTTGCACCGTTCCTCAACAGAATCAATGTGAAGGTCGCTCAGGATTTCTACTTCAACATCGCTGGCAAGCAGCACACCCTCGAGGTATCTGCTGATATCAACAACATCGGCAACATGCTTAACAGCAACTGGGGCGTAAACCAGATCCTCAGCACCAACACAATCCTTGATTACAACAACGGCGTCTATAAGTTCACCGAACCAACTTGGAAGAACTACAACAGCCTCTCTTCAACTTGGTCAATGCTCTTCAGCGCCAAGTGGAGCTTCTAATCTGAATAAATCAGACACTCTATATGAAAGGATGGTCGGCAGGACCATCCTTTTTTCTTTTCCCGTAAAATCGCTATATTTGGTATCGACGAACTAACAGATTGCATTATGATGGAAACTCTCAACGGAGTCATCTCAGACATCAACTCCATCCTCTGGGGCATCCCCATGCTCCTTCTTCTGCTTGGTACCCACCTCTACCTGACAATCAGGCTTCGTTTTCCGCAGCGCCATATACTGACCGCGATCAAGCTCTCGTTCCGCAAGGATGAAGGCTCCGTCGGCGACGTCAGCCAGTTCAGTGCACTTGCTACCAGCCTTGCAGGAACCATAGGAACAGGCAACATCATCGGCGTCGCGACAGCCATCACCATGGGAGGTCCGGGCGCAGTGTTCTGGTGCTGGATCACCGGTGTGTTCGGAATCGCTACGAAGTACTCTGAAGGTCTTCTGGCGACTAAATACAGGGTGAGGACCAAGGACGGAAAGATGCTCGGCGGCCCTATGTATGCGATCGAGAGGGGAATGAACTGCAAGTGGCTGGCAGTATTCTTCGCAGCCATGGCTTCAATCACTGCCTTCTTCATCGGCAATACCGTACAGTGCAACGCTATCTCAACTGTCCTGGAAAAGACTTACGGAGTCAGCACTGTCTGGACCGGTCTTGCCATAGCATCCCTGACTCTTGCGGTCATCGTATTCGGAGTTAAAGGAATCGCCAAGGTCTGTGAGAGCCTTGTTCCTATGATGGCAGTCATCTATGTAATGGGATGCTTCATCATACTTGGAATCAACCATGAATATATTTTTCCAGCAATAGGCCTTATCGTGAAGAGCGCGTTCACCACCAAGGCTGCGGCCGGAGGCTTTGTCGGCAGCACTCTGATGATAGCGATGCGCTACGGTATGGCCCGAGGCCTGTTCTCGAATGAGTCAGGTATGGGTTCGGCCCCTATCGTAGCAGCGGCTGCTCAGACCAGGAATCCTGTCCGCCAGGCCCTGGTTTCGTCCACATCCACATTCTGGGATACGGTCATCATCTGTGCTATCACCGGAATCGTGCTTGTCAGCAGTATCATGGCAAACCCGGGCATCGATTCTTCTGCCGGAGCAGTACTTACTGAATTCGCCTTCAGACAGATCCCGTACGTCGGGACGCCGCTTCTCTCGATAGGTATAGTGACATTCGCGTTCTCTACCATTCTCGGATGGAGCTACATAGGCGAGAAGGCATTGGAATATCTCATGGGAAAGAAGGCACGTCTGATCTACCGCATTCTCTGGGTCATTGCCACATTCCTCGGCTCGGTCACAGCGATCAACCTCGTATGGAACCTGGGCGACCTTACCAACGCGCTCATGGCAATTCCTAACATAGTCTGCATCCTCGCTCTCTCTGGCGTGATAGTCAGAGAAACGAGAAAGTATCTTTGGGAAAACCGTCTGGATGAGGCTTCAGACGAAGCCTTAGATGAAGAAAAGTGATACTCCTATCACTGCGATTACAGCACCGAAAGCCTGAAGAAGAGAGACTTTCCTTTTGAGAATAAGCTTCTCAGGAAGAAGTATCACTACAGGCACCATCGCCATGATGGTGCTGGCTACGGCCGTATTTGAGTGCTGGACTGCCAGAAGTGAGAGGGTGACTCCTACGAAAGGACCGAAGATGCTGCCACAGAAGGTGAGCAGGAGCCCCTTGCCGTTGTGAAGGCTCTGCCTGAAGTCCTGCACGCCTTTTCTCATGATGATTATGGCAGCAAAGCAGAAGATGCCTGTGATGCATCGTATCTGTGTCGAAGCCAATGGAATGTAGAGGGCGAGGTCGCTGCTGTAGCTGGCTTCATAGGCGTTCATTCCGATCTTGCTGAGCACTATTCCGAATCCTTGTCCAAACGCGCCTATAGTAGCGTATATGCAGCCCTTGAGAGGCAGGGACAGCTTGACCGGACCTCCATCGCCGGTTTTGCTGAACACTGATATTCCGATACCGATCAAGGTGACTATCATACCGAGTATTGCCATCCATGTCAGGGTTTCCCTGAGGATCAGGAAACTGAAAATGGCAGTGAAGAGGGGAGCGAGGGTCATGAACAGCTGCGAGAACCTCGCGGTGATCATCGTGTATGAAGCGAAAAGGAAGTAGTCTCCGAGCACGAAACCGATAAGTCCCGACAGCGAGATGAGTATCCATGCCTTGCTGTCAGCTCCGACCGGAAAGAAATGACCCGCCATTACCGCGAGTGTCGTTCCGAGCATGAGGAATCCGAAGATGAGCCTCACCAGATTAAGATTCAGAGAACCGATCCTCCGGCTTCCGAATTCAAAGAACAAAGCGCTGAGTGTCCAACAGATAGCTACAGCGATAGCAATGATATCTCCATTCATAACGGCTGCAAAATTAACTCATCTTATCAATACTTTAAAAAGAAAAATGCTATATTTGAGATACTTGTAAACAATAGAACTATTCCACTATGGCATCAATCTCAGAACTTATCCTCAAGCAGGTTACTTCTGCTGCCGGAAACATCGACATCCCGGCAAATCTTAAGAATCAGGTACTGAACGGCGTTTCTGAATCAATCCTCGGTAGTCTCACCCAGACAGCTGCAAAGGCTGGAGGCGTAGACGCCATCAAGGCTCTCCTTCAGGGAAAGACCTCTGCGGCGTCAAGCCCTGTGACCCAGCTCGCAGTCAAGCTTCTCGGCGGCAAGCTCGGAGGCCTCGGTCTCAGCGCATCCCAGAATGCTTCCGTATCCAATCTTGTCCCTCAGGCTATGGGCCTTCTCTCTAATGTCATCAAGGACCAGGACGGAGACGGCGATGTAGATCTCAACGACATCCTTATCACCCTTCAGGGCAGCGGAGCAGGAAAAGCTGCGCTCCTCGGAACGGCAGCCAAGGTTCTTGGAGGTTTCCTCAAGAAGAAATAAGCGTAAGGAAGTGATATGAAAAAGCCGGTCAGAAATGGCCGGCTTGAATTTTATTCCATATAATGGCTGATCAATCTCGCTATCAGGTCGTTCAGCTTCTCGACATCGAATTCTCCGACTCTCGGTTCCAGATGGCCGTTCCCTACTCCGCTGTCGTCCGTGAGGAAGGTGTAGGTTCCGTTGGTGACGATCGCGAAATGTCTCAGCATGAACTCTGTCTGAAGGTCCGCTCCGCTTGCTGCGACAGGAATTATGATGATTCCATTGTCGGCGAATTTCTCGATTGACTTGTGGAGGCTTTCCACAACATTGGTCTTGAGATGCGCTGGAGCGTCGAGGATCAGGAATGCTATCCTTGACTTGGCAAATACATTCCAGTCCAGCTCCTGCAACGCCGCTTCAAGTGCAGAATGTACGGCTTCTGGATAGTCTCCACCGCCAGATGCGCTCTGATGCCTGATGAACTCACGTGTATCAGCTGTCTTTGCGGTCAGCTGCGAGCTGCGTGTGAGGTAGTCATCTCCTTCGTCTCTGTAGAATATGGTTCCTGTGCGGATTGACGCTGAATTGCTGGCCGATGCCTTCCCGATGATGTCCTCGAGGTCGTCCTGAAGGAAGTTGATTTCGTCGCTCATAGAGCCTGTGGCATCGACTATGAATGCGATGTCCACGCTGTTTTCGATGTCTGCCTTCTGCGAAGCCTTATAGCTGTTGATCTTCGCGTCGCCGTCCTGCGGGTAACTGATTACAGGTGTCCCGTTCTGCTCCTTTCCGTTGATCCTGATTTTCAGGGCGGAATCTCCCTCGAGCTCCTTGCCGTCGAACAGGTTAAGCCAGAGATTCGCGGTACCATGGTTGTCGGTCACGGTGCTCCATACAATCTTCGAGTCCATGGCAGCTTCGATCCTGGCTCCGGGAACGGCTTTGCCGGAAGCGTCCGTCACTTCGACTGCAATACGCTTGTCGGCGTTGAATCCCCATATCTTGCTGGCTTTGGAGATGTCTTCGTCGTTAAATAGCTTTCCCCAGAAATCCCAGTGATCCAGGTCATTCCATTCTCCTGCTGTAAGTACGCCGGCGCTTGTGTTTCCGCCTTCTCCGCCAGGGGCTTCGGTCGCGTTCTTGTCGCCTATGGCATCGAGCATTGACTCCACAGTACAAGAAGCGACGCTGCTCAGACAGAACAGCGCCACTCCTGCAATTTTATAAAGTTTCATCATTTTCATCTATTACGGTAAATAGATGCAGATGGGGACCGATTTGTTGCTTCTGTGCCCTATTTTACAATACCTTTCTCAAGATATTCGACAAGATTGGTCTTCCTGACCTTTTCGGCGGCTGATTCAGCAGCGACTTCTTTCATGTCGTGCTGCACCATGATGTGTACGAGCTCTTCGAACGAGGTCTTGGTAGGGTTCCATTTCAGCTGTGCGCGTGCCTTGGTAGGGTCGCCCCAGAGATTGACTACATCGGTAGGACGGTAGAAATCCTTTGATACGGCTACAAGCTCCTTGCCTACGAGCTCCGCAGGACCTGCTATACAGATGCCCTTCTCGTCAGCGCCTTCGCCCTTGAACTCAAGCTCGATTCCTGCCTCCTTGAATGCGAGGTAGCAGAATTCACGTACGCTGTGCTGCACGCCTGTGGCAATCACGAAGTCCTCTGGCTTTGAGTTCTGGAGAATGAGCCACATGCACTCTACATAGTCCTTTGCGTAGCCCCAGTCGCGGAGTGAGGAAAGGTTGCCGAGATAGAGCTTATCCTGCTTGCCCTGTGCGATACGTGCTGCTGCGAGGGTTATCTTGCGTGTCACGAATGTCTCGCCGCGGCGCTCAGACTCGTGGTTGAAGAGAATACCGTTGCAGCAGAACATGTTGTATGCCTCGCGATACTCCTTGACGATCCAGAATCCGTAGAGCTTTGCAACTGCGTATGGGGAATATGGATGGAAAGGGGTGTTCTCGTTCTGAGGGACCTCCTCTACCTTTCCGTAGAGCTCTGATGTAGAGGCCTGATAGATGCGGCAGGTCTGCGCAAGACCGGTCTGGCGTACTGCCTCGAGGATGCGGAGGACGCCTGTGGCATCTACGTCTGCTGTAAACTCAGGGGAGTCGAAACTTACCTGGACGTGGCTCTGTGCAGCGAGGTTGTATACCTCGTCAGGACGTACCTTGTTAAGTACCTGGATGATGCTCATCGAGTCTCCGAGGTCTGCGTAATGGAGGTGGAAGTTAGGCTGGCCCTCAAGATGTGCGATGCGTTCGCGATAGTCTACGGATGAACGGCGGATAGTTCCGTGTACATCATAACCCTTCTCCAGAAGGAACTCGGCGAGATAGCTTCCGTCCTGGCCTGTGATTCCGGTGATAAGTGCGGTCTTCATATCTGATTTTCCCTGTTTGGTGAATTTTGTGTCAAGTGCATCCTCGATTGCACTGAGACTGGAACGTGAGATGCCTACCTTGCCGGCGAACCAGCGGGATACTGCGGTCTCGTCTTTTCCGATAGCCTCTGCGAGCTCTCTTTGTGTGAGCCCTTTGCGCTGCATGGCGGACTTGATCTGTTCAACTAGCTTAATATCAATCATGCTGCAAAGTTACGAAACTTGCAGGAACTTGACAAAAATATTTTGTAAAAATTTTACTTGACAAAAATAATGTCAAGTATGTGTGCTATAGAATCTCAAACCGGTCGGCGTCGTCCAGGACAGGGAAGGCTTTTCTGAACGCTTCCAGATCCTCAATCCTTATCTCAGCGGTCACATTGCTCTCCTTGAAGTCTTCGCACTCTGCTACCACTTCTCCGTGAGGCTCGAGGATGACGCTTCCTCCTTTGTAAGGACCTACGCAGTCTGTGCCTGCTCTGTTGACAGCCAACATAAAGCACTGGTTTTCAATTGCCCTGGCCCTTACAAGGGTGTCCCATGCGTATGAACGTACTGCCGGCCAGTTGGCTACACAGATGATCGCATCGTAGTCCTTCCTGTTCCTTATCCATGCAGGGAAACGCAAGTCGTAGCATACGAGAAGAAGGAAACGGAATCCTTTCCATTCGACGACCACTCTTTCATCTCCGCCAGAAAACCTGTGATGCTCTCCTCCATAGGTGAAAAGATGGCGCTTGTCATAGTATGTCACATCTCCGTCCGGCTTGACAAAATAGAAACGGTTCCGGTTCTGTCCTTCGGAATTGAGGGCGACGCTTCCGGCTATGGCGCAGTCGTATTCCTTCGCCCATTTCTTCATATGCTCAAGAGTTGCGCATGGCTCCTTCTCGGCATTCTCTACCGAACCGGTGATGAAACCGGTTGAAAACATCTCAGGAAGGATATAAAGGTCGGAACCTTTCAGCTGTTCCAGCTCTTTTTCAATCAGTTCGACGTTCTTCTGAGGATCTGCCCAGACGATGTCTCTTTGGAGGAGTGTGACTTTCATTGCAATAATGTTATCTAGTTCTTCAAGGTCCTCATCGAATTGAGGACGGCGAGGAAGGTGACTCCTACGTCAGCGAATACGGCCATCCACATTGCTGCAAGACCGAAAGCTGCAAGAATCAGCACCATGACCTTGACGCCAATTGCGAATATAGTGTTTTCTCTTGCGATTCGTATCGTCTTCCTTGCAATTTCCACTGCCTGAACGATTTTCGAAGGCTTGTCATCCATCAGGACAAAGTCTGCCGCCTCGATTGCGGCGTCTGAGCCCATCGCACCCATCGCGATGCCGATGTCGGCCCTTGCGAGTACAGGTGCGTCATTGATTCCGTCTCCCACGAATGCAAGCTTCTTTCCCTGTGGAACTTCCTTGATGATCTGCTCGACCTTTTCAACCTTGTCGGCAGGGAGGAGCTCTGCATGGTATCCGTCAAGTCCAAGATCCTCGGCAACGGCCTTGGCGACAGCCTCATGGTCACCGGTCAGCATGACGTTCCTTCTGATTCCGCTTCCCTTGAGCGCAAGGATAGTCTCCCTGGCGTCGTCCTTGATGCGGTCGGAGATGACGATATGGCCCAGATATTCTCCGTCCATGGCAACATGGATCGTGGTCCCTGCGTGTCCGCAGTCTTTCCATTCTATCCCAATGCTCTTCATCATCTTCGCATTGCCTACGCAGACAGCCTTTCCGTTTACGACCGCCTTGACGCCATGTCCGGCAATCTCCTCGATGCCGCTGACCTCGCAGTCGTCATTCTCCTGCGGATATGCGTTTCTGAGCGATGTTGCTATAGGATGCGTCGAATATCTTTCTACATGCGCTGCAAGATGCAGCAGTTCCTGCTTGTCGATGCACTGGGGTTTCCCCTCGGAATCCTGTGGATGGATGATGGTAACTTCAAATACACCGTGGGTAAGTGTACCTGTCTTGTCGAATACCACGGTATCAGTGGCGGCAAGCGCCTCGAGATAGTTGGATCCCTTGACCAGTATTCCTTTCCTGGACGCTCCGCCTATGCCTCCGAAGAATGCCAGGGGAACAGAAAGCACAAGTGCGCATGGACAAGAGACGATGAGGAAGGTGAGTGCTCTGTATAGCCATGAAGGAAATACGCTCCATCCGGCAATCATAGGCGGGATAAGCGCCACGGCCAGCGCTGCGACGACAACGACTGGGGTGTATATGCGTGCGAATCTGGTGATGAAGTGTTCACTGCTCGACTTGTTGCTTGACACGTTCTCCACGAGGTCGAGAATCTTCGAGGCTGTAGACTCGCCGAATGCCTTGGTGACTCTGGCCTTGAGCAGGCCGGAGAGGTTCACACAACCTGATATGACCTCGTCGCCAGTGTGGACGCTTCTAGGCATGCTTTCGCCAGTCAGGGCGACTGTGTCGAGACTTGAACTGCCTTCGGTTACGGTTCCGTCCATCGGAATCCTGTCGCCAGGGCGGATGACAATTACCTCACCGACCTCTACGCTCTCGGGACTTACTGTCAGGACTTCTCCGCCTCTCTCGACGTTCGCGATGTCAGGACGTATGTCCATCAGATGTGCCACGGACTCTCTGCTCTTGCCTTCCGCGATACCCTCAAGCAGTTCTCCGATCTGGAAGAACAGCATTACGAACACCGCCTCGGGGAACTGTGCCTCGGCTCCGGGAAGGAAGCCTATGCCCATGGCACCCAGCGTGGCTATGCTCATCAGGAAGTCCTCTCCAAGGGCCTCTCCGTGGATAAGGCCTTCGGCGGCCTCGTGCAGAGTCTCGCCGCCGGCGATGAGGTAGGGTACCATGAAAATAAGGAGAAGCTGCCAGGTCTTCAGTCCCGGACAGAGTTTCTCGACTGCTATTGCTGCTATGAGGAGGACGGATGCTGCGGCTATCTTGATGACAGCCTCATGCAATTCGCCGTGCTCATGGTTATGTTCGTGGTTATGTTCGTGGTTATGTTCGTGGTGATGCTCGTGGTGCTTGTCCATGATTCTAGGTTTATGGATGCAAAGATAGCGGGACCTTTACGCAACCCGGTTGCAAATTGCTATGGCAGCACGGCTCAGGGCATATCCAATCAGACAGCCGACCATGGCTCCGACCAGTATGTCCCCGAAGAAATGTTTTCCGACGAATACTCGGCTTATCGATACCATGAACGCCCAGATCAGGCCGGCCGCTGCGTAGGGACGATGATTGTTCTTCTTGTCCAGCCCATAGAGGCAGAGCAGGGCGCAGGCGACGAATCCGAATGAATCGGCAGCGTGTGCCGAGTAGAACCCGAAATGGTGTCCTCGGCCTTCAAGTATATGCAGGCCGTTTTCGAGCATGTATGTGTCGTAGCATGGCCTGAGCCTGCATACGCTGTCCTTGACGATGTTTCCCAGCTGGTCGCAGGCGACAATGGCGATAATTATCGAGACTGTGCTTATGATGGTCTTCTTCCATCCGAGCCTCCAGACGAGCAGCGCCAGTGCCAGCATATAGAACGGGACCCAGACCTTCTTGTCGGACATGAAGACCCACAGCTGGTCGCTCAGGGTACCATGTATGCTGTTGATGGCCAGTGTGATTTCCTGGTCTATGCTGTGGAGAGCTTCGAACATGAAAGGGGAGTGCCTTTAAGATTTGGTTATGCGGAAAGGGTCTAGTACTCAGCGCAGAGTGCGTCCCAGAGACCGTCCTTGAGCTCGTCCAGGCCTTCTCCTGTGACTGATGAGATGAGGAAGTGAGGAATCTTCTTAGGAAGCCTTCTCATGATCCTCTTTCTCTGCTCCTCGTCGATCACGTCGCACTTGGTGACTGCAAGTATCCTTTCCTTGGCAAGCAGTTCAGGGTTGTATTTCTCAAGTTCCTTGAGCAGGATCCTGTACTGCTCTGAGATGTTCTCGTCCTCTGCGGAAACCATGAAAAGAAGCACTGAGTTTCTTTCGATGTGGCGGAGGAAGCGCAGACCGATGCCCTTGCCTTCGGCAGCGCCTTCGATGATTCCAGGAATGTCCGCAATCACGAATGACTTGTCGTCATAGTAGCGTACGATTCCGAGGTTAGGCTCGAGAGTGGTGAAAGGGTAGTTCGCGATCTTAGGTTTCGCTGATGTCACAGATGCGAGGAAAGTGGACTTTCCGGCGTTAGGGAAACCTACGAGACCTACGTCGGCGAGTACCTTCAGCTCGAGGATGAACCAGTTCTCAACACCTTCTTCTCCTGGCTGGGCATATCTAGGTGTCTGGTTGGTGGCTGACTTGAAGTGGTCGTTGCCCCAGCCGCCACGGCCACCCTGGCAGAGAATTCTCTCCTCGCCTGGCTCGACCATCTCGAAGAGTACCTCCTCGGTCTCGGCATCCTTTACAACAGTACCTACAGGGACATCAAGATAGATGTCCTCTCCCTGCTTGCCCTTGCAGAGCGCTGCTCCGCCGGGTCCGCCGTTCTCGGCTCTTACGACTTTGCGGTACTTCAGATGGATCAGAGTCCAGAACTGCTCGTTCGCACGCAGGATGATGTGGCCACCACGGCCTCCGTCACCTCCGTCCGGACCACCCTTCGGAATATATTTCGCACGATGGAGGTGGACAGAACCGGAACCGCCGTGTCCTGATGCACAGAATATCTTTACGTAATCGATGAAATTGGACTCTGCCATAAAATACTTTTATTTGGATGCAAATATACTAACTTTTCCGCTAATACCGTTTATACCTATAATGAAGACTACAAGGCCGTGATCACCCTCAGGCTCAGGCTCTAGCCCCGATTATGTGGCAATAATACGATTTTCGCCCTACCACCCTTGAATCGTATGGGTAGTAGGGCGAAAAAGTCATCTTAATGGGCCGACATCAGTCGGCCGGCCGGGCCGGGTATCTGCAAAAGCAAATACGGAAAGGCGCAAAGGCCGTGGGGGGTATAGGGGATGTCCCCCTTACTTGATGGAATCAACGAGAGCGAGAACGTTTGCGCGGTTCTCCTCGATGGTCTCGCATGTGCAGGCAACCTCATAGTACTTGTCAGCCTTCTTGTAGTACTCGATGAGAGGCTCTGTCTGTGAGTGATAAGTCTTGATTCTGTTGGTGATGATCTCGTCGTTTGCATCGTCAGCACGGCCCTCGATGAGAGCACGGCCCTGGATACGGGTGTAGATGAGCTCGTCTGGAATCATGAGAGCAACGACAGCGGTCACAGCCTCACCCTTCTTTGCAAGGATGGCGTCGAGGTCAGCAGCCTGTGCAAGGTTACGAGGGAAACCGTCAAGAAGGAATCCGTCAACACCCTTCACTGTGTCGTATGCATTCTCTATCATGCCTTCAACCACTGCGTCAGGAACGAGTTCACCAGCGTCGATGAGTGTCTTAGCCTGCTTTCCAAGCTCGGTGCCTGCTGCGATCTCCTCACGGAGAAGAGCACCTGTAGAGATGTGCTTGAGGTTGTACTTCTCGGCAATTGCGCCTGCGTGTGTACCCTTACCAGCTCCTGGAGGGCCGAAAAGAATGTAAGTCTTCATTTGTTTCAATAATATATAAAGTTATTCGTTGTCAATTACATAAATGTCCTTGTAGTTCCTTCCGAGCTCGTCATAGTCAAGGCCGAAACCTACAATGAACGCATTAGGGATCTCCTTCGCCACATAGTCAAGCTTGACGTCCTTGTCATACACCTCAGGCTTGAGGAGCATGGTGCAGATCTTTACGCACTTGGCGCCCTTGTCCTCCAGACTCTTCTTCAGCTGGACAATGGTGTTTCCGGTGTCGACGATATCCTCGATGACTATCACGGTCCTGCCCTCGATGCTTCCGGTCAGCCCCATCATCTCGCGGACCTTTCCTGTCGACTGGGTCCCGGAATAAGAAGACAGCTTGATCGACTTGAGCTCAGCATCGAATCTCATCCTCTTCATCAGTTCTCCACAGAACATCACCGAACCGTTCAGGACACAAAGAAGTACAGGTACTTCCCCCGTTCCCTCGAAGTCTGCATTGATCTTCTCGGCAACATTGTCGATAGCCTCGGTTATCTCTTCATATGAGAGAAATGGCTTGAATGTCTTGTCAAACAGTCTGATCTTGTCCATAACAGTGTCTATCGTTCAAATATAGGTAAATTGTTTACCAAATATAGTAAAAATCCATTGTATTTGGTTAAGATTTACGAATACTTTTTCTTTACCTGTTTTCTGACAAGTCCTGTAGGGTATAATTGTATGAATTATATGTATTTCGCATGAAAGGACGCAGATTACAGACAGTCATCAGCCTGGTGTTTCTTGCCATGGTCCCGGACCTCCTTGGAGCGCAGGATCTGCAGGGATTGATGACTATCGTCGGAGTCAGGGAAGAGGAGGAATTGTCTGAGCAGCTTGTGGAGCGTTTCGAGAGCCTTGGGCGTTCGCCACTGGACATCAATCTGGCTTCAATGCATAGGCTTGTCTCCAGCGGCCTTTTCACCCAGTACCAGGCCGCATCATTGCTGGACTACCGGTCGACATATGGCGACGTCCTGTCAATCGAGGAACTGTCCGCGATCGACGGTTTCGGCAAAGCATATGCTGAGGCCCTCAGACCATACATCACGCTTTTCTCCCGATCGCTTCCGGGGCAGGTCACAAGGCAGGAACTGTCTGGAACAGCGACTCTCCGCAGCACATTGAAAACGCAATCAGGCGAGAGTCCTTCCACTGTCGTCAAGGGAAAACTTGCATTGGACTATGGTACCAGGGCATCCGCCGCACTGACAGGCAGCTGGAGCGGGCTTGGAAGCAAAGGGTATTCTTTCCATGGTACCTTGTACGGCCGCAAGCACCTTGACCGTCTGGTCGTCGGAGATTTCAACGCCCGCTTCGGACAGGGGCTGGCCATCTGGAGCGGCTTCTCTCTGAGCGGCATGGGTGCTCCGTCATCCCTGTACCGCAGGCCTACAGGGATCACTCCATCTGCTTCCTATTCGGGTACGGGCCTTCGCGGGATCGCCGTGGCTTCATCGTGGGGACGCTTCCTTCTCAGTACCTTTGCCGGGATGACATTCCCGTGGATGGGGAACAGGAATCTGTCGCTGACTCCAGGGGCGAACCTGGGATATTATATGAAACATGGACAGCTTTCGCTCAGTGTCCTGTCGTCCTTTTCGGCAGGTAGCAAGGATACGGACATCTGGGCAAGGGATGAACTGAGGATAGGGGCTGACATGAGGTTCTGCATACGTGGAGTTGACCTTTTCGGGGAGGCCGGGACAGATCTCCAGGGAATGTGCATTGCCGGAGCCGGAGGACTGGCTTTCCCGACAGGAGAGAATTCCAGGGTAGGGGCCGTCATCCGCTACTATCCGCAGAATTATTCGAAGACCCTTACCGGGGCCATCAAGAGCGGTACCTATGCAAAGGATGAGCTTGGCGCTACGGTCTCCTTTGAAAGAAAGGGACTTGTGGCAAGTGCCGATTTCTATAGGAAACTCTCGAGTGGACGTGACCAGCTCAAGCTGCTGGCCTCGCATGAGATCGCTCTAGGCGAGGCATGGTCGCTCAGACCGAGGATATCCGCCAGGCTCCGTATGGAAGACTCAGGAATATCTGAAGTGTCAGGAACCGGCGACCTGGCCGAGGTTAAGACAGATGCCAGGTCTGACATCAGCTGGAACAGGGAACCATGGTCCCAGACCGTCCGTGTCGATTGGTCGCATTATAAGGGCGACGGTTTCCTTGGGTACTATGAGCTGGGAATGCAGAAGACTGTGCTGACGGCATATTTCAGGCTTACGGGCTTCTGGATTGACAGCTGGGACGACAGGATATATGTCTATGAGAGAGACGGCCCGGGCAACTTCAATGTACCGGCGTACTACGGCAGAGGCTATGGTCTAAGCCTGACCGGGGCATGGAAGCCACAGCTGAGGAAGGGGAGGCTGAAATTCTATTCCAGTATTTACTATAAGGATGCGAAAAAGCCCGGAGATGTCTCTTCGATAACTACCGGGCTGAGATTTCAGAGCGTGTTCGATTTCTAGGACTTTTACTTTACAGGAATCTTCAGCTTCATTCCGATCTTGATGGTCTCTCCTTCAAGTGAGTTGAGCTCCTTCAGCTCGTTGAGGGTGACTCCAGGATATTTCTTGATGATTCCGTAAAGAGTGTCTCCGGACTTCACAGTGTAGATGACAGGCTCAGGTTCCTTGGCTTCTTCCACTTTCTCAATGACCTGCTGGGCCTGAGTGAGGGTCGAGTCTGCTGCTGCCAATGTGCTGTCGACCACTGAGAGAACGGTGCTGTCCTTCACCTGCTTGAGTGTGTCTGCGGCAGCTTTCTTCACTGGGTCAGGAGTCTGTATCGCAGGGGTGGTCGTCTTTGGCACAGCCACCCTTCTGTAGATGACGAGGTTCTGTCCGATGGCGATGTTGTTGCTCTTGAGATTGTTCCACTTACGGAGGTCATTCACAGTCACGTGGTACTTGGATGCAATCCTTCCGAGAACGTCTCCCTTCTTGACCTTGTAGGTGATTCTCTCCTGCCCGTATTCGACGGTAGTGCTGCCTGTACCGCTTCTGAGCACGCCTTCTGTAAGATATTCGTCAGCCTTGTATTTGTAGACTGAATCCTCGAACTGGATGAACCTCTTGGTGTAGTTGTATGGGATGCGAAGCACGTAGCTTGTGGATTCTCCTGCAGGGATTATCTCCTTTGTGTACTGAGGATTGAGGTCCTTGAGTATCTCCATCGGTACTCCTATGAGCTCGTTGACCTGCCTGAACGCAAGCTTGTGAGATACATAGAATGAATCGACATGGGCGGGCAGAGGACAGGTCTCGGCTGTGATGCCGTGCTCCTTGTAGTAGTTGAATGCGTACATCGCCCCTACGAATGCAGGGACATATCCGCGGGTCTCCCTTGGGAGATATTCATAGATTCTCCAGTAGTCTGAGCTTCCGCTTCTTCTGATAGCTTTGTTGACATTGCCGGCTCCGCAGTTGTATGAAGAGATGGCGAGTGCCCAGTCTCCGAAGATTCCATAGGCGTCCTTGAGATATCTCGCCGCTGCGTCCACCGCTTTCTCGACGTCGAAACGTTCGTCGATATAAGAGTCTATCTGAAGCCCGTAGCTCTTTCCTGTAGTGCGCATGAACTGCCACATTCCGCCTGCACCGGCCCTTGAGATCGCCGTAGGGTTGAGCGCTGACTCGATGACTGCCATGTATTTGAGCTCCTCAGGAAGTCCGTATCTGTCGAATGCCTCCTCGAAGATCGGCATGTAGTACTTCGCAAGTCCGAGCATCTGTCCCATCTTCGTAGGCATCTTGTCGGCATATCGGATGATATAGTTCCTGACAGTCTCGTTGTATGGAAGCGTGATGTATGAATTCATCGCCTTGAGCCTTTCGATGAACACCTCGTCGGATACATCTGATGAGAACCTTACATGGTCCATGTCATATTCCTCGCCTTCGTGGTTGTCCCTCGCTCTCTGGAGCAGGTACCAGAATGTCAGAAGGCTGTCTGTCACGTCTGCATTGTAGTCTTCCGGCTTGAGACCTGCGCCGATGCGTCCGTCATGGACATACTTCTTCTCTGGGACTACGGCTGCCTTCTCGGCTTCGGCCAGTTTGTATTCGTAGTCGTCGATGACGCGCAGAAGTGAATCGATCAATGCGGCTTTCCTTATGTTCTCTGCCTCGGCGGCTCTTCTTCTGCTTGTCCATGGCAAGTTGACCTGAGCCTGTGCTGCAAGGGGATTGAGGCTTAGGAGCATCGCAATGGTGAGGAGTAAGTTCGTAATCTTCTTCATCAGAAATGTCGGTGTTAGAAAGTGAATCCCAGACGCAGCCCGAAACCGCTAGGGGCAGGGTTGAATGCATATGCGGACTCGTTGGTGATGACTGCCGGGCTTACCTGCATGGCGATGTCATCTCCCAAATCGAAATCTGTCATGTACGAGAACACGTTCGCATCGATGACCTGAAGCAGGTATGATGCTGCGATGGCAAGGACTGAATAGTCTCTGTATCGCCTGAAGGTGTTTCTGTAGTATAGTGCTGTAGACTCGGATACAGGTCCGTCATAGACGATCGAGTCGTCGGTCGCCTGCTTGTATATCCACTGGTATCTCTTGTAGCTTTTCTGGTTGTCAATGTAGAAATGGATGGAACCGGCCATGATTCCGTAGTAGATTGGAATCTTCCAGTATTCTCCGTTGTACGCCTGCCCAAGACCTGGGAGCAGCAGCGAGTAAAGCGTAGCCTTTCCTGCCTGATGCTTGAGGTCTCTCTTGTAGTTGACTGTTCCGTCAAGGAGTGAGGCCCAGTAGACCAGGCCTGCCCCGGCGAAGAACCAGTTGCTCATCTTCCTGAACTCTTCATTTGCCTCCTTGTTGTATTTCTGGCGGTAGACGATTCCTCCACTGACTCCGGCAGCAATGCCTCCATAGATTACAGGAAGCTTCCAGTACTGCTTGTTGTACATCTGGGTTCCGCCGACGAATACCGACGAACCTCCCACGATCACTCCGATCCTCGGGTCTCTCTTGTGCTTGATTCCACCGAAGTATTCCTTGAATGAGAACAGCACGTCCGTCGAGTCACGCCCGAGGGTGTCTGCGACGTCGGTGTAGTTCTGCGAGAAAGCCTCTTCCCTGAACTGAGCTCTTGCGGATACAGCAGCGGCCGCCATGGCGATGGCGGCGACAAACATGTATCTGAAAAGCTTGTGCATCGGCGGTCAGCTGCAGTCTAGAGGTTTGTATCGTCAAGTGCCTTCAGGAACCTTGCCATCTCCTCGTCGGAGTCGAACTTGATGGTCATGGTACCCTTGCCGTTGGCATTTCTCTTCATGCTGATGTCGTTGCTGAAGTACTTGCCGATATGCTCGAGCACTCTGTAGTACTCGTTAGGCAGCTCCTGCTTCTTAGGCTGGGGCTTCTCTTCTGTGGCTGAAGACTTGCGTATCCTGTCCTCAAGCTGACGCACTGAAAGGTCATTCTTGATGACGAGGTCGCAGAGCTCTTCCTGAAGCACCTGGTCCTCGATTCCGAGAAGGACCTTGGCATGTCCGACACTGAGGAGGCCGACCTTAAGGTCGTGCTGCACCTTGGCAGGAAGCCTGAGAAGTCTCAGATAGTTTGTCACGGAAGCTCTCTTCTTTCCGACTCTGTCCGCCATCTGCTCCTGGGTGAGGCTGCATTCCTCGATGAGGCGCTGATAGCTCATGGCAACCTCGATAGGGTCGAGGTTCTCTCTCTGGATGTTCTCCACGATCGCCATCTCGAGCATTCCCTGGTCGTTGGCGTCGCGGATGTATGCAGGAACCATCTCCATCCCGGCGATCCTGCAAGCCTTGAACCTGCGTTCTCCGCTGATGATCTGGTATTTGCCTTCACCTTTCTTGCGTACGGTGATCGGCTGGATGAGACCGAAGGTCCTGATTGACTCAGCGAGCTCATTGAGAGCCTGCTGGTCGAAAGAAAGACGAGGCTGGAACGGGTTCGGTTCAATCATCTCCACAGGGATCCTGAGGATGTCCGATGTGTCGACAGGCTCCTTTGCGCCTACGACGTCCTTGTTCACATAGCCTACCGGCTTGCGGAGCATGGAAAGGTCTGAATTGTCTCCGAGGAGAGCACCGAGACCCTTGCCAAGTCCTCTCTGAGGTTTTCCTGACATATTCTGGTATTAGGAATTTCTTTCAAGAACCTCCTTTGCGAGGCTCAGGTAATTGTTTGTTCCGTTGCACATCACGTCGTAGAGGATGATAGGCTTACCGTGTGACGGAGCCTCGCTGAGACGGATGTTTCTCTGGATGATTGTGTTGAAGACCATTTCGCCGAAGTGCTCCCTGAGCTCTCCGAGGACCTGTGCATGGACCTTGGTCCTTCCGTCGAACATGGTTACGATGAAGCCTTCGATGGTGAGCATAGGGTTGATCTCGTTCTGCACCAGACGTATTGTCTGGAGCAGCTTGCCGAGACCTTCGAGCGCGAAGAATTCAGGCTGCACAGGAATCATCACCGAGTCAGCGGCTGTAAGCGAATTGACTGTGATGAGGCCGAGGGAAGGGGAGCAGTCGATGATGATGAAGTCGTAATCGTCCTTGATAGGGTCGAGCGCCTTCTTCAGTACTGATTCCCTGTCTTCCGCATTGAGAAGCTCGATCTCTGCGCCTACGAGGTTGATGTGGGAAGGAATCATGTGGAGGTTTGACATCTCGGTCTGGATGAGCGAGTCACGTACGTCGAGCTCGCCGATCATTACCTCGTAGAGGGTCCTCTTCTGATCGTCTTCAGGATCGAAGTTGAGACCGGAGGTCGTGTTGGCCTGCGGATCGGCGTCGATGACGAGAACCTTCTTCTCGAGGACGGCCAGAGATGCAGCAAGATTGATGGCTGTGGTTGTCTTGCCTACGCCACCCTTCTGATTCGCTATTGCTATAATTTTACCCATATCGGCAGAAAAGTCTTATTTAGCAAAAATAGCAATAATATTTCATTCCCGTAGGGAATTATCTTCAGAAAATAGTGATACATTTGGCAAAATACAGGTTAAGGAAGATGGAACAGCAGGACAGACTCGTATTCGCATCCTTCCTCCGTTCGTCCTGTTCCTCGTGCTCTACAGCGTCCTTCCACTCTTCTGGGGTGCGATCACTCCTGAGCAGTCGCTTGCCGACCTGAAGAACATTCCTTTCAACTTCCCGTCCATGGCAGGCCATCTGTGGTTCATGTACCCGCTCATCAGCCTCTACCTGATAATCCCTGTCGTATCGCCTTGGCTGGAGAAGGCTACGGCCAAGGAGGAAAGGATATTCATAGGCCTATTCATCCTCTCATGCTTCATCCCTTGGATACACCGTTTCGTCTCTCCTGAACTCTGGGGCGAGTGCTTCTGGAACAGATTCTCAATGCTCTGGTACTGTTCAGGTTACCTTGGATATCTTGTAGTAGCGCATTATATCCGTTTCCATCTTGGCTGGGACAACAGAAGACGTCTTGTCACGGGCCTGGTCTGCTTCCTTGCAGGGGCTGCCTTCACCACCTGGTCGTTCTGGATCGAGGGCGTTCCAGGGAAACTGATCGGGACTCCGATACTTGAATGGTCATGGGAATTCTGTACCCCTAACGTGCTTCTCCAGACTGTCGGAATCTTCCTCATGTTCACCTGCATCGGTAACTCGAAACCAGCTCCTAAGATTATTACAGAGATATCGCGTCTTTCCTTCGGAATGTATCTCATGCACATGTTCTATCTCGCAGCGTTTGCCAATCTCTACATCGGAGGCAGCGCTGCCGAGCCTATGGTGCCTGTATACCTGGCAATACCATTGATCGCCGCCAGCACCTTTGTATGCAGTGCGCTGACGGCGAAGCTGATCTCCCTGATTCCAGGGAGTAAATGGATTATCGGAGCCTAGAACTTGATCCAGGTAAGCTTCTTCCAGAGTGCCTCGAGAGGACCGTGGTCGTGCTTCCTGAACCAGAGTACGCAGAAGAAGTACTGGCATACCACCATTGCGATTCCGACGAGGAGAGCATAGGTGATGCAGAGCTTTGCGCTGAGGTTGAATCCGTAGTGGCAGAAAAGACCGCAACCTATGATAGACTGGAGGAAGTAGTTGGTAAGGCTCATCTTTCCGAAAGTACGCATTGAAGAAAGCAGCTTAGGACACCACGATGTCCTGTACCAGAGAAGCACTACTCCTGATACTATCATCATAAGGATGAAGAAGTTGTGGATAGGAGTGATCCATGTGCTGATCTTCCTGATGGCTGTCACGCCTGATACGCTGCCGATCACCACGAGAGCGAGGCTCGCGAAGAATATCCTTGCCCAGATCTTGAGGTTGTTGCCCTCATTGTAGAACATGCGCAGACGTCCAAGGAGCATGCCGAGTATGAAGAGGGCGATTGTCTGTGTCACACGGCCCTTGGCCAGATACCAGAGAGTGTTGCTGACCTGGCCCCATCTGAGGTTGGTGAGGCAGTTGTCGATGAAACTTCCTGTGTGGTGGGCGACTCCCATTGTCGCATATGCCTGTCCCATGGCTTTCATGTTGACATGCCATCCGCTGAACATCGAGTACAGCTCGATAGGCTGGATGATCAGGATTCCGAAGATTGCCCATACATACTTAGTCGGAAGGTAGCTGATAGGAATAAGCAGGAGTCCGTAGACCGCGTAGCTCATCAGGATGTCGCCGTCGTAGAGCGCTGTGTTTACGATACCAAGAATGAAAAGAAGCACCATTCTCCATGCGAAGCGACCTGAGAAATTGTTGCCTCTCTGCTGCTGGTTGTCGTTCATGATGAAGAAGCTCAGTCCGAAGAGCATGGCGAAGATGCCGTACATCTTTCCTGAGAAGAGCCACTGCATCACCTTGAAGACGCTGCGGTCGCAGCTCAGTGGATTTGCGATGAGCGAAGCATCATACATGTTGAAGTGTTCGACTGAGTGGAACAGGATGATACCTGCCACGGCAATGCCTCTCAGGGCATCGGCGACGTCGATACGGGTGTTCTTGATTCCTTGGGTCTTGTAGATCTGCATATTTTGCTTTTTAGTGTTATTTTCAGATGTGATTCTGCCTTAGCTTCCGTTCGGGCGCTGCAAAGATAGGAATAATCTCTCGAGTCTGGGGACTATAGGGGAGAAGTGTGTGACATTTTCCTCAAGAACATATTCCACCTCGGTCTGTCCTTTCAGCCTTTCGGCTATTCTTACCGTGCAGTCCTCGACTGTCGACATCCTGCTGTCCTTTGATCTCTTCTCGCGGTCGCCCAGCGAAATGTAGACACGTCTTACATTGCTGTCCAGCGTCCTGTCTTCGACCCATTGCGCGAAGCCGTCGTACCAGAAAGAACCCGAAATCGCTGCAATCTCATTGAAAGTCCCGCAGCCGAATCCTGCCCACAGGGCGAAAAGCCCCGAAAGGGAAATCCCGACGATGGTCCTGCAGGCTTTCCTGACGTCCGGACCGTGCTCGCCGTCCATACTGCCGAGACCTGACTGGCTCTCGAACCATGGTACCATGGTCCCGCTGAATGTCCTCAGGAAATCTTCTGCCCGTCCTTCGAACGGCTTTGCCTTCCTGAAAACGCCCGGCGCCGGCCATGGGGTCAGGTCGTTGTTCCAGTCCATCCCGCGGACAAGCACGATCGACGCTCCATAGACCTGGCATGCCTCGTCTGCCCATCTCTCCATCTCGTCTGTGAGGCCTCGGGGGACGAGTATATAGACGGTCCTTCCGGTCCCTCCTCGGTAGAGGTCGAACGAAATGCTGCCGTGGAGAAATCTTTCTTTCATTTTTTTTGATTTTTTTCAGCTTGTGAAGCGTTGTGGCACAAGCTGCCGCTACCTTTGCATCAGAAACAATAAAACTACGAGGCTATGATCGCATATATTCTTTTTACAGTTCCGGTTTTTGCAATTTTTCTTGCTGTCATCATCCAGGCTGCCAAGGAGGGATGGACTGAATACAGGATGTCCGCCCGGGTCAGGATCGCCAGGATAAGATTCGGCCGTGCCGTTGAATGGGCAAGCCTTTTCGGACTATATGTTAAAGGTAGTTGTTCAGCCCAGCCTTCACTGCGTACTTCGAAAGCTTCTTGAGAGCCTTCTCCTTGATCTGGCGCACACGCTCCCTGGTAAGACCGAGCCTGTCGCCGATCTCTTCGAGCGAGAGCTCTGGCTGTCCGATGCCGAAGCACATGCGGATGATCTCCGCGTCTCTCTCAGGAAGGATCCTGAGCGCTGAGTCGAGGTCCTTTGAAAGCGACTGGTCCATCACTCTTGAGTCTGTGCTCTCGATAGATGTGTCTGGAATGACGTCGTAGAGATTACCGTCCTCGTCGTCACCCATGAATGCTGCGTCCATTGACATGTGGCTTCCTGAGATCCTTGAGCTCTCCATTACCTTGTCCTCGAGGATGCCGGTGATCTCTGAAAGCTCTGCAGGGCTTGGTTCGCGCATCTCTTCCTGGAGGAATCTCTCCCTTGCCTTGCTGATCTTGCTGATGTTTCCGATCTGGTTGAGAGGGAGCTTCACGACACGTGAGTTCTCTGAGATGCCCTGGAGGATTGACTGGCGGATCCACCATACTGCGTATGAGATGAACTTGAATCCGAGGGTAGGGTCGAACTTGAGCGCTGCCTTCATGAGACCCACGTTGCCTTCTGTGATGATGTCTGTGAGCTCGAGACCGCTGCTCTGATACTGCTTGGCTACAGATACGACGAATCGGAGGTTTGACTGTACGAGAGTCTTGAGTGCCTCGTCATCTCCCTGCTTGATTCTCATAGCGAGCTCTACTTCCTCGTCTGGTGAGATCATTGGATATCTTGCGATGTCTGCAAGGTATGAATTGAGTGCGTCGGTCCTGTTTGTAATCGATTTGGTAATCTTTATCTGCTGCATATATCTAACCCGTATGTCTTTATAAGGAAATGCAAAAATAGTAAATATTTCAATACGTCGTACCTGATGATGAGCAAAATAATTGATATTTATGTTACATTTGCGCCCGGTTAATATAGTAGTGCAGTGGTAAAGTCTAGTCTGTCAAGGCAGTTGGTCAAACTCGTAGGCCCGATTTTCATAGAGGCCCTCCTTATGATGTTGCTGGGTGCGACGGATACTTTCATGCTCAGCCGCCACTCGGACAACAGCGTCGCAGCAGCCGGACTCGACAACCAGATCCTGAATCTTGTATTCCTGATATTCCAGGTCATCTCCATCGCTACATCCATTCTCTGCTCCCAGTATATCGGGGCACGCAGAAGGGACAAGTTCGTCCAGACTGTCGGAGTATCGATCATCCTTAACCTCCTGTCAGGCCTTTTCATCAGCCTCTGCTTCATCTTCGGCTCGTCAGCGATCCTCAAGCTCATGGGAGTCCGTCCGGACATATTCCCCGTCGCACGCAGCTATATGATGATTGTCGGAGGCGCGGCGGTCTTCCAGGCTGTGTCCTTCAGCGTGTCCGCTGCTTTGCGAAGTGCGGACAAGGCATACTATCCTATGTATGTCTCGATGGTCATCAATGTGCTGAACATCATCGGAAACTATACACTTATCTTCGGTAAGTTCGGATTCCCTGAACTCGGTGTCACCGGTGCGGCGATCTCTACGGCGTTCAGCAGGGGAGTCGCTATGTGCATCAACCTACTGATACTCAAGAAGAAACTTATTCAGAAGTTTCCTAAGGAGTATTTCCGCCCTTTCCCATGGAACGAGGTCGGCAAGCTGCTCAATATCGGAATCCCTTCGGCCGGCGAACAGTTCTCCTACGCTCTGTCCCAGGTTGTGATCACATATTTCATCAACATGCTTGGAAACCAGGCTCTGGCGACCAGGTCGTACTGTGCCAACATCGTGATGTTCACCTATCTGTTCGCATTGTCGATGGCCCAGGGAGGCGCCATCCTCATCGGCCATCTTGTGGGAATGGACAAGGTCCAGGCGGCCTACCTCGTCGGCAAGCGCAACCTGAAGCTTGCGACCGTGTCGACCGTATGCCTGTCTCTTACTGTCGCTGCCTGCGGACATCTGATACTCCCGATGCTGACGTCTGATCCTGTGATTCTGAAAGTGGGCTACATAGTGCTCTGGGTCGATGTCCTTGTCGAGAACGGCCGTGCGATCAACATGTTCGCGGTCGACGCTCTCAGGGCGGCCGGCGACATCTATTTCCCTGTCATTCTCAGTACATGTGCATGCTGGACCATCGCCGTTGCGGGAAGCTATTTCATGGGTATCACATTGGCTGGCGGCCTTGCGGCCATGTGGGCTGCTTTCGCTCTCGACGAGAATTTCCGTGGCGTGATCTTCATCCGCAGATGGAACAGCAGGAAATGGGCGGGCAAGAAACTCATCAGATAGCCTCGGATACATTCTTTCCTTCGGAAATATTTGATTATATTTGTGGTATAGGACACTATTTACCACATAATCACTTGTTTTATGAGAAAAACTTTCATCACTTTCTTTGCGTTGGCGTTGTGTGTCAGCCTCAATGCCCAGGATGTCAAGACTCTCTTTGCTGAGAATCCTGACCGTGCTGCCAACAACATGCATTCCTATGAATTCGTAGAGATCAAGGACACTCCGGCCCCTAAGGGATTCAAGCCATTCTATATCGAACATTATGGCCGCCATGGTTCTCGTTATGAGCAGAATTCCACATTCGGAAATACTGCTATAAGGACCCTCAGCCATCTCGACGGTATGGGACTTCTCACCGCAGACGGAAAGGCTCTCCTTGCCGGCATCCAGGCAGTCCAGGACGAGCATGTGGGAATGGAAGGCATGCTTACTCCTCGCGGAGCCAACGAGCACAGGCAGATCGCAGCCAGAATGGCAAAGAGATATCCTGAGGTATTCAAGAGCAAGGTACGTGACGAGGTCAACTGCGTTTCCAGCACAAGCCAGAGATGCATCATCAGCATGACCAACTTCACATACAGCCTCAAGGAATGCTTCCCGGCTCAGAACTTCACCTTCTCTACCGGTGAGAGGTACATGAGCTACATCAATCCAAGCCTCAGAGTATATGCCCCAGGAAATGAGCCGCCTGCACCACCTGCTGGTGCAAGACCTCAGATGCCTGCAGGTGGATTCCCTCCAATGGGCGGTCCAAGGGTGGAGCCTCCTTACGCTCCGGCTCCAGGTGTTCCCGGCTATGACTTCTCAAGGTTCATCATTCCTCTCGTGACAGACCTCAACAGGGCGATGGCCGTGATCGGCAACCCGGAGCCTTTCGTGAAGTCTGCATTCTCAGCTGCCAGCTACTGCCAGCTCATCGACTTCCTCGGAATCGACCTTCTCGGCAAGTACTTCACACCTGACGAGCTAGAGTATCTCTGGGCTTCAGGCAATGACTCTATCTATCGTATGTGGGCTGCTTCACTCGAAGTTGGCGACAACATCCGCTGGGCCGCCAGACCTCTCCTCAAGGATTTCATCGACAAGGCAGACGAGGCCATAAAGCCAGGCAGCCACCGTTCAGCAGACCTTCGTTTCGGCCATGACACAGCTATTCTTCCGCTCTTCGCCCTCATGGGCGTAGACGATCTTCAGGGAAGACGCTTCAAGGTCGAGGATGCACACAAGAACGGATGGTACGCATTCCAGCAGATCCCTATGGGAACCAACTGCCAGTTCATCTTCTACAAGGACAAGAAGGGCGAGGTTCTCGCAAAGATACTCTACAACGAGGCGGAAATCTCTCTTCCAGGACTCAAGTCTGACATCGCTCCATACTACAGATGGGAAGATCTCAGAGCCTTCCTCATGAAGCAGTACAACTGGGAATAGAAGTTTTTCAGGGGCGTGGATCCGAAGATAGGACTTGTACTTGAAGGTGGAGGCATGAGAGGCCTCTATACCGCCGGCGTGCTCGATGTGATGATGGAGAGGGGATTCCTTCCTGATGTCATCTGCGGCACGTCGGCTGGCGTCACTTTCGGCGTCAATCTTCCTTCGGGCCAGAAAGGCAGAGTCATACGGTATAACACAAGATACGCTGGCCGTAAGGACTTTGTAAGCATCCATTCCTTCCTGACTACCGGAAATGTCGTCAATGTCCCTTTTTCCTACGACAGATTGCCTCATGAACTGGATCCGTTTGACAACGAAGCCTTCATGTCATCCGGTGTAGACTTTTATGCTACCGTGACGAATCTTCTCACAGGAGAGGCTGAGTATCTCAAACTGGAGGACTGTGACCGTCAGATGGACTATATCAGGGCTTCGGCGTCGCTCCCTTTCCTGTCACAGGAGGTGGTGATCGACGGAGTCCCATACCTTGATGGTGGCATTTCGGACAACATACCGGTTGACAGATGCCTTGAAGAGGGCTGCGACAGGCTGGTTATCGTCCTGACCAAGCCAGCTGGCTACGTCAGAACCGGAAGTATGGCCCCTTTGGGACGCTTGGTCTATCATAAGTACAAGAACCTGATAAGGACGATGGAACGGCGCAGCGAGCGATATAACGAGTGCCTGCGCAAGATCGAGAGGCTTGAGTCAGAAGGGAAGGCGTTGGTGATCCGTCCGAGCAGAGACGTGAAGATTTCCAGGCTTGAGCGCAATAAGGGGAAGATGATGGAAATGTACTCCCTTGGCGTCGAGGATGCAAGCAGAATAAAACAATTCCGATAATATATGAAATTATTACCTACTTTGGCCATGGGCCTTGTATCAGCTGCCGCTTTCGCGCAGAATCCGATTATCTCGAACATGTATACTCCTGATCCAGCACCATATGTGCATGGCGACAAGGTCTATCTCTTTGCCGACCACGATGAGGACGATGCTACATACTTCCTGATGAAGGACTGGATCCTCTACGAGACAGAGGACATGGTCAACTGGACTTATCTCGGAGCTCAGGTCTCAACCGAGACTTTCGAGTGGGCAAGGCAGGGCGACCGCGCCTGGGCAAGCCAGGCTGTCGAGAGAAACGGCAAATGGTACTGGTATATCTGCTGCAGCGCCAAGAAGGGAGGCGATTCGCTCGGCGTCGCAGTCGCTGACGACCCACAGGGACCATGGACTGACGCGATCGGAGGTCCTCTCTGCCAGGGTTTCGGCTTCATCGATCCTACAGTATTCATCGACGATGACGGCACACCTTGGCTCTTCTGGGGCAACAAGGGTTTCTGGTACGGACAGCTGAACGAGGACATGATTTCGTTCAAGGACGGATACAAGGAAGTGCCAGGCTACCATGATCCTAAGTCGTTCGGAGAACTTCAGATGAAGGAGAACTGGGCAAACGGCGGCAAGAAGGAGCTCATGACCCAGTATGAGGAAGGTCCATGGGTTACAAAGCGCAACGGTACATACTACGTGGTTTATCCTGCTGGTGGCGTTCCTGAGTACATGGGTTACTCTACAGCTCCTACTATCCATGGACCATGGACCTTCAGAGGAAGGATCATGGACGAGGCTGAGAACAGCTTCACCATCCACGGAGGAAACATCAGCTTCAAGGGACACGACTATATGTTCTACCACAACGGTATGCTTCCAAACGGCGGTGGTTTCCACAGAAGCACAGCCATCGAGGAATTCAAGTTCAACAAGGACGGCAGCATTCCTTTCATTCCATTCACCAAGAAGGGTGTGGATCCGGTGGGAACTCTTGATCCTTACAAGAGGGTTGAGGCTGAGACGATGGCTTCAAGCTGGGGTATCAAGGTGGACCGTCTTGCCGGTAAGAACCATTTCGTAACATCTATCCACAATGGAGACTGGGTGAAGGTACGCGAGGTCGATTTCGGCGAGGACGGAGCAGCCTCTCTTACTCTCGAGGCGATGAACTTCAAGTCAGCAGGTCGTGTCGAGTTCCATCTTGATGATCTCGGCGGTCGTGCAGTCGCTACCGCACGCATCGAAAATGCTGGAAACCTCAAGGTCACGGTTCCTGTGCGCGGTGCAACCGGCAAGCATGATGTCTACCTCCTCTTCCGTGGCGGTGACGAGCAGATGTTCGATCTCGACTGGTGGCAGTTCAGCAAATAGGAGAAGACATAATAGAAAAACAAAAAAAGCTTCCTGCGAATGCGGGAAGCTTTTTTAAGTGGTGCTGGGAAGAATCGAACTGCCGACACATGGATTTTCAGTCCATTGCTCTACCATCTGAGCTACAGCACCGTTGTCTTTGGGATTGCAAATATAGACATTTTCCCTTAGACTGCAAATCTTTTTTCAAAAAAAGTTTCACTAACGGACCTTGATCCTGTTGAGGCCAGCTTTGAGGCACTCGATAGGTCCTGGGACAGGGGACTCTGAACGGGCATTGCCGAAGTAGTCCTTGTCAAGGATGTATGGGTTGCCGTCCTTGTCCTCGAAGAGGCCTTCGGTGATTCTGGTGGAACCGAGGGTGTCGGTTGATGCGATCGCTGTCTTGATGCTGAGCACTTCCTCAGGGATGTCGATCTCGATATAGGTACCGTCGGCTTCCTCGCATACCTTGAATCCGCATGGAGCGGCGGTCACGAAGTTCTCTGTCTCCTTCTCGTATGCCGGAGCACCGTTCAGGTAGGCGTTTCCACTGATATAGACTGCCTGGTTGGTCTCCTGGAACTTCTCGTGGTCAGAGTTTCCCTTGCTGCGGATGATTGACTGATACTCCTCCCATCCGTGTGGATGGCCGTTGTAGCCTGCTGTTCCTGTCGACGCGTCGTCTGCCACTGCCTTGCTGCCTCCGATGAAGATGTTGTTGTAGAGGCGGTCGTCTCCACCGTATACGATGGTACATCCTGCGAGCTCAGCTGAGTGAGGGAAGTGGTAAGGTGTCGAACGGTCGCGGCAGTCGATGCGGCGCATGATGCCTGCGCAGAGGTTGTTGACGTATGCACCACCCTGGGCTACGTTGTCGAAGTTGTACTCGGATCCGAAGATGTTGTTGTCTACGAGGTATGGGCCGTGGGTAACCTCGATCATGAGGTCACGGTCGTTTGCATAGTAGAGGTTCCCGGTCACGTGGGCGCCCTGGGCCTGCCAGTCAAGCCATGTTCCGAGAGCGCTGTTGTGGATGTTGTTGTTGCGTATGGTCACGTCGATCGCTGCGTGGAGCTTGATGCCGGCGATCTCGTATCCGAAATACTCATGCTTCACTGCGATGTTGTAGATATGGTTGTTCTCGATAGTGCTGAAGATACAGCCCATGTGACCTACGATACCGTTCTGTCCGCAGTCATGAAGAACATTGTTGCGGATGATGTGTGAACCGATGGTCTCACGGCTCCATCCGATCCTGGCGGCGCGGAAGACAGCCTCCATCTGGTACTGATATCCTGGTTTGCGCTGGGTGCGGGTGCACATATTGTGTCCTGTGGACTCTTCCTTTCCTATACTGATGGCGCTGCACTTTGCGTCATGGATGTCACAGTCCTCGATGATCCATTTCTTGCTCCAGTTGGTACCGAGAAGGCCTGGCTGGTCTGCAGTAGGAGGGGTCCATGGACATGCGGCCTGGCACATCTCGAAACCGCGGACGGTGATGTAGTTGCGGCCGGTCCTTCTTGGGAAGAAGCATGAGCGGCGCACGTTGATCTCGACAAGTTCCGCATTAGGGTCTGCTCCCTGGAAGTTGGCGTAGATTACAGTCTCGTCTTTCTCGTTGTCTATCTCGCTGTACCACTGATAGATGGAATCTTCTGGATGAAGAAGCGGTTCAGGTACGTTTGTCCATGGTGGAGCGACTCCGGTCATTCTCTTCCTTGGATTGATGAGGTCTGAGTAGCGACCTGCCTCGTAGAATGATTTTCCGTTGAGGTATACGTCTCCGAGATGGAGAGGGAAGTTCATCAGGACTCCGTCTTCCTCGTGAGGGGCAGCGGTGTGGTCCGGGAAGATGAACCAGTCACCCTCGAGTACTTCCTTGTATGGATTGAATCCTCCGAAGAAACTGTTTGGAAGTACTACCTTCCAGACGTTGCCCTCTACATTCACCCAGCCGGTGATCTGCTCGGATCCCTTGATTACAGGATGCTCGCCAGGAGCTGCCATGTAAGTGATCCTGGACTGCTCTGAAATACCGGAGTTGAGAGGGTCTACCCACTCGCGGTATATGCCGTCATGGACGATTACTGTGTCGCCGGGCATTGCGAGCGCGGCAGCTCTGTTTATGGTCTTGAAAGGCGAATTCTCGCTTCCGTCGTAATGGTCTTTGCCTGTGGCGGCGTTGACATGGTATGTATTGTTCATGGTGTAGTGGTTGATTTTGTTGAAGTTAGTGTTTTTTCCTCATACTGGGAAATATAATGTGCAATTTTTCTAAATTTGCGTAATGGCAAAGACCTTCATAACGGTTATTGTTCCGCTTCGTCTGGAGTGGACTCCGTACTATTATGTCGATACCCCCGAAGGCGATGATGAATGCCCTCTGAGTCGGGGCGACAGAGTGAGAGTCATGGTCTCTGGCAGGTTCTATCAGGCTGTCGTGTATCAGGTGGGTGTCACCCCGGTGATCGCGGAATCCAAGATCAGGAAGATAACGTCTGTCGAACCACTTGAAAGGATTTCCGAGGAAGAGATAAATCTGTGGGAGTTCATCGCAGAATACTATATGTGTTCCATCGGTGAGGTCTACAAGGCTGCATATCCGGTAGGCAGGATCAGCGAGGAGCAGATCGGCGAACATATAAGGCAGAGATCCAAGGCTCGTAAGGACAGGATGCTTGCAGCCTTGATGAAGAAGAAAGATACTTTCGAGCTTCGTATCACAAAAAGGCAGGAAGAACTCTCAAAAGCCAGAAAGGAAGAAAGGAAACAGTTGCTGCATAGTCAGTTGCGGGATTTATCTGAACATTTGAATGAAGTTGTTTCCGCTCTGGCTTCACTTGGCAAGGAAGAATCTGTAGAGACGGTGCTGGATCTTGCTCCAATCACTCTCTCCGAAGCCCAGACCGTTGCCTATAAGTCAATTGTCAAAGCATTTGGGAACAATAAGATAGCTCTACTTAACGGAATAACTGGTTCAGGTAAGACTGAGATATATTGCACCCTCGCAGAGGAGGTCCTCAGCCAGGGAAAGAACGTCTTGTACCTTGTCCCTGAGATTGCCTTGAGCCGGCAGCTTGAAGACAGGCTTGAAAAGGTGTTCGGAGATTGCCTTCTGACCTCCCATAGCGGCGAGTCGTATGTCCATAGAAGAGAGGTTGCGGCTGCTGTCAGGGAGAGACAGTACATGCTTCTGGGTACAAGGTCTTCTATCTTCCTGCCGCACCGTGACCTTGGACTTATCATAATTGACGAGGAACACGACACGTCATACAAGCAGGACAATCCTTCTCCGCGATATAATGCCAGGGACTGTGCATTGATGATGGGCCGCATTTTCTCATGTCCGGTCGTCCTTGGTTCGGCGACCCCGTCACTTGAGTCTCTTTACAATACTTCATCAGGCAGGTATGAACTTGTGTCGCTGACTGAAAGGTATTATGAAGGTAAGGATGCGCAAGTTGAAGTGATTGATACGATTGCGGAACGCAGGAAGAGGGGAATGGTTGGCTGTCTTTCAAGGAAGCTCATATCCCATATGCACGATACGCTTGAACGCGGAGAGCAGGTTCTCGTACTTCGCGCCAGGAAGGCTTATTCACCATATGTCCAGTGCGACAGCTGCGGAGATATGCCTAGATGTCCCCACTGCAATGTCACATTAAGCTACCATAAGGACAGAAACCGCCTTGTATGCCATTATTGCGGCCATTCCGAGCCGTATGTCATGACATGCCCTAAGTGCGGCGGAAACCGGGTTTCTGTGGGTACGGGAACCCAGAAAGTAGAGGAAGAGATATCGGCATTGTTCCCTGAAGCAAGGGTAGGTCGTCTGGACGGAGACAACATGGCCCAGAGCGCTAAGACGATCTCTGAGTTCTCGCAGGGCAGGATGGACATACTGGTCGGCACGCAGATGGTGTCGAAGGGTTTCGATTTCGAGAACCTGACCCTTGTAGCGGTCATCCAGTCTGATTCGCTCCTCGGCCAGCAGGACTTCCGCGCGGACGAGAGGGCGGTGCAGCTTCTTGAACAGCTCAGAGGACGTGGTGGCAGGCGAGGCAGGCAGAGCCTCTTCGTGATCCAGACCTCCCAGCCTGACCATCCTGTCTACAGTCGGTTGAGCTCCGGCTATGACTTCAGCGGAAGCGAACTTGTAATGCGCAGCGAATTCGGATTCCCTCCGTATACCAGGCTTGTCAGCCTTGTCCTGAAGGATACGAACCTGCCACGTCTCGAGAAACTATCAGGCGACTTGTCCATGGTACTTGCGCGTCTGTCCGGTGGTCGTCCGACCATTGTCGCCAACCCGAAGGACAGTGCTCTCTGTGTTTCGTTCCCATATGCTCCGGCCGTCGACAAAGTCTCCGGAGAATCGATCAGACACATAAGGCTGACGCTTCGGAGAGACAGGAATCTCGCAGCCCTCAAGGCCCGGATCCTGGCTGAAATCGCCGCTTTCGAGAAGGAAAAATCGTGGTCGGGACATATCTCAGTAGATGTTGACCCCGTTTAGGTAATAAGAAGTGATTATAAGTTTAAAGTATTGATTGATAAACGATAAAACAAATATGTTTATACCTATAACATTTTTGTTAATATCAAAAATAACCATAGAATAACAAAAACTGACTGTAAAATATGGCAAAGATACCACAGGATCTCACCAGATATCAGAGGCATTTCTCCGAAGAGACCTTTCTTCAGAAAGTGATGAAACTTGCGAAGAAAGCTGGAGAAAAAGTCGTATATTTAGCATTGATCCTTTACTACGAATTAGCGGATCCTGATGTCCCGATGAGGGACAAAGCCATTTTGGTCGGAGCACTTGGGTACCTTATCCTTCCGCTTGACCTGATTCCGGACTTCATTCCCATCGCCGGTTATGCTGATGACTTTTCCGCACTAGTCGCCGCTTACAGGATGGTGAGGGGAAACATCACTGAGAACGTAAAGTCGAATGCGGCGAAGAAAATGTCGGAGTGGTTCGGCGACGTCGATTATGTAAGCCTCGACATGCAGGTTGAACAGGCGGCCGAGGAAGAACCGGACGAGCAGTAGGGCACAGGCATTCGCACTGCTGCCATGGACAGACAAACACTAAAATATCTAAATAATTCTTAAATGAAAAAGACACTTCTTTTTGCTGCTGCGATGACCGCTTCGCTCGTGTCAGTCGCTCAGACAAGGCTCACGAAGGATAACATCGACCAGGTTATCGCTTCAATGACCCTCGAGGAGAAGGCTACTCTGCTTGTCGGCGGAAGCCAGCCTCTTCCTGACAGTTCAATCCCTACCGCAACATCTGCAAAGGTGCCTGGTGCAGCAGGAAACACCCGTGCGATTCCTCGCTTCGGCATTCCTGTGACAGTCCTCTCGGACGGCCCTGCCGGTGTCAGAATCCAGCCTACAAGACAGGGTGACAGCAATACCTATTATTGTACTGCATTCCCTGTCGGTACTTCGATCGCATCTTCATGGGACCTCGATCTCATGCAGAAACTTACTACCGCAATGGGTGAGGAGTGTCTCGAATATGGAGTAGACGTCCTTCTTGCACCAGGTATGAACATCCACAGAAGCCCTCTCTGCGGCCGAAACTTCGAGTATTTCTCTGAGGACCCTATCCTCAGCGGCAAGATGGCTGCAGCCTTCACAAAGGGTATCCAGAGCAACGGCGTAGGTGTCAGCATCAAGCACTACATGGCCAACAACCAGGAGACCAACCGTAACGAGGACGACGCTCAGATCAGTCAGCGTGCGCTCCGCGAGATCTATCTCAAGAACTTCGAGATCGCTGTAAAGGAGGCTCAGCCATGGACCGTCATGTCTTCGTACAACAAGATGAACGGAAAGTATACCCAGCAGAACCGTGAGCTCCTTACCACCGTCCTCCGCGACGAATGGGGCTTCCAGGGCATCGTGATGACAGACTGGGGCAACAAGGCGGGTACCGTGACCGCTGTTGAGGCTGGTAACGACCTCATGGAGCCAGGCAGCCCAAGCGAGATCCAGAGAATCATGGATGCTGTCAAGAACGGCACCCTTTCAATGGAATACGTCGATACCAACGTGCGCAGAATGCTCGAATATGTCCTCAAGACTCCTGCATACGCAGACTACAAGTATTCAAACAAGCCAGACCTCAAGGCTCATGCTGCTCTCGTACGCCAGGCAGGTGCTGAGTGCATCGTGCTTCTCAAGAACAACGGCGTCCTTCCTCTCAAGGGAGATGAGACTATCGGTCTCTACGGTCTCGGTTCATACGACTTCATCGCCGGCGGTACAGGCTCAGGTGATGTGAACAAGGAGTATGTCCGCAACCTTGCAGACGGACTCAAGGGTGACGGCTTCAAGGTGAACGCTACTCTCTCAGACCTTTATTCAAAGTATGACAGCTATGCAAAGGCTCTCCAGGTAGCTACCGGTAACGGCGGTTCATGGTTCAGCAGAGCTCTTGTATCAGAGATGGAGGTTGCTCCAAGCATCGTGACAAGGGAACTTGCAAACTCTGACGTAGCAGTCATCACTTTCAGAAGAAATTCAGGCGAGGGTGCTGACCGTACTTCTGCACAGGGAGACTTCATGCTTACAGCAGTCGAGAGATCTCTTCTTGAGAACGCATGTGATACTTACCATGCAGCCGGCAAGAAGGTCGTTGTTGTCCTTAACGTGGGTGGCGTTGTCGAGACTTCTTCATGGAAGGATCTTCCAGACGCAATCGTTCTCGCATGGCAGCCAGGTATGGAGGCAGGTGCTTCAGTGGCTGACGTCCTCTGCGGCAAGGTGAACCCTTCAGGAAAGCTCCCTATGTCATTCCCTGTATCATTCTTCGACACTCCTTCGGCTGTGAACTTCCCATACAGAGTCGAGAACAACAACAATGCTATGAGAAGAGGTCCTGCAGTTCCTAGGAAGAATGTCGACTATACTGAGTACCAGGAAGGCATCTACGTAGGTTACAGATACTATGAGACAGAAGGCGTTGAGGTTTCTTATCCATTCGGATACGGTCTTTCATACACAAGCTTCTCATACAGCAAGCCTGTCGTTAAGGCTACTGCAGACGGATTCGTTGCAACCGTGACAGTGACCAATACTGGTAAGGTTGCCGGAAAGGAGGTCGTTCAGCTCTATGTTTCAGCTCCTGCAGGTGGTCTTGACAAACCAGCTACAGAGCTCAAGGGCTTTGCTAAGACAGGTCTTGTCCAGCCAGGTCAGAGCCAGGTGGTTACTATCCCAGTCGACAACTACTCCCTCGCATCGTTCAACGAGGCTACCTCTGCATGGGAGGCTGCTGCCGGAACATATAAGGTGAACTTCGCAGCTTCTGTGAAGGATGTCCGCGCAAGCGCTGAGTACAAGCTCAAGGCTGCAAAGAACTGGAAGGTGAACAACGTTCTCAAGCCAGAAGTAGCTCTCGCTAAGTAATATTACATCCATATAGGGACGTGGTCCCGTGTCGAGGCTGCTGCCTCCGATGGATTCAAATGAAGAGGCCGACCCTTTTGGGCCGGCCTCTTTGTTGTATGCTTTCGCAGAATTAGATTGCGAATGGGTTCTCGCCTGGATAGAGCTGACCTGCTGGAAGAGGAGTGTTGATATCCTCTACGCCGAGCATCTTGAGGGCCTCGAAGAGGACCTTGCCGCAATGATCGAATGCGTATGCACCGTGGTGAGGGAAGTGCTTGCCAACGAGGACGTGACGATAGAAGCGTGCGAATCCTGGGATAGCGTGGATACCGATACCACCGAATGAGCATGGATCAACATCGAGGAACTCACCCTGAGCGATGTAAGAAACGAGCTTAGAGTCTGAGTTAGACTGGAGACGGAACATTGTAGACTTGCCTGGCTTGATCTGGCCCTCAAGAGTACCCTTTGTGATATCTGGGCTCATAAGACGTGCCTGGATGAGCTGATACTTGATCTTGCAGTCCTTCATGCACTGTGAGCATGTGTTACCGCAGTGGAAGCCCATGTAGAGGTCCTTGAGGTCAGCGCCTGCGAGGCATGCGCCCTCAGGAATTACGTCAGCAGGAACTGAGTTGTTGATGTCGAGGAGAGTAGCTGGCTTCTCTGTTGCGAGCTCTGCCATGTACTCAGAGAGAGCACCATAGAGGTCAACCTCACATGCTACAGGAATACCACGACCGGTGAGGCGTGAGTTCACGTAGCAAGGCTCGAACTCGAAGATTGGCTGCCATGCTGGCCAGCACTTGTTTGCGAATACAGCGTACTTTGATCCACCCTTCTGGTTGTTGTACCAGTCCATGAGGGTAACCTCGAGCTGAGCCATCTTGCGGATGATCTCAGGATATGTGTTGCGCTGTGGACCAAGCTCAGCCTCCATGTCCTTAGCTACTGCGTCAATCTCTGCGGTCTTGCAAGCAGTCTCATCGAATGCCTTCTTGAGGTCGAGCTCAGAGTTCTCCTGAACCTCGATACCGAGATCGTACATTGGCTGGATAGGTGCGTTACAAGCGAGGAAGTCCCAAGGACGTGGACCGAAGCCGATAACCTTGAGGTTCTTGACACCGATGACAACGCGAGCGATGTTACGGAAGTCAGCGAGCTCCTTGACAGCCTCAGCTGGAGTTACGTTAGGATACTCAGGGATGTACACCTTAAGGCGACGGAGACCTACGCTGTAAGAGAAGTTGAGGACACCGCAAAGAGCGTCACCACGGTCAGAAGCGAGGTTAGCCTTGCCTTCCTCCTTTGCAGCGAGAACCATTGCTGGGCCGCCGAACTTCTGGATGAAGAGTGTTGTAGGGCCTTCTGGGCCGAAGTTACCGAGGAACATGCAGACAGCGTTGATGCCGTTCTCCTTAGCCCAGTCAAGAGCCTTGTAGGTGTCAACGTCGTTCTCGATTGTTACAGGGCAATCGTATACCTCTGGAAGACCAGCTGCCTTTACCTCAGCCATGATAGCTGCGAGGCGGGCCTGGGTAAGTGTGATAGGGAAGCAGTCGCGGCTTACGCCAACGATACCAAGCTTTACAGTAGGTTGATTGATCATATCAAATAAGAATTGTTAATGATTCTAGTGATTATAAGTGTCTTTATATCCCCAAATATAATGATAAACAAACCAATTTCAAAAAGAACTATGCATAATTCTTCGTAAAAAATCGGTTTGTTTGAAAAAACTATCGTATTCTGCGACAGTGACTATCTTCCTCGCTCGAGCTTATGTCTGTTGATCTGCTCGCGAGAATGCCAGAGACCGTATATCTCGCTGCAGTTTCCGGCAGTGATGAAAGCATGGATGTCGTTTTTCCTGATGAACTCCAGCAGATTAGCGAACTCAGACTGTGTAAGCAGGGACTGGACCTCTATGCCCTCGTCTCCTTTGTAGCCACCTTTGACTTTGTAGAGCGAGCATCCTCTGTATAGCTCGTCTATGATGAACTGTCTGATTCGTTCATGTTCAGAACTGATGATGCACACTCTCTTGCGCTTGTTCAGAGTGGCGGTGAAATAGTCAACGACGATTCCGTTCATCCATGTTCCTATCATGCCGATGACGACGATCCTGAACGGATGGATGGCGAAGGCTGTCAGTACGACGGTGAAGCCCGCTACGGTGACCGAGGTTCCGATTTCCCAGTGGAGGTATTTCTTCATTATGAGGGCCACGATGTCAAGGCCACCGGTCGAAGCGTTGATCCTGAACAGGAAAGCCTGCGATGCACCTAGCATCAGGACGAACGCCAGGAGATCGAAAATCGGTTCCCCCATGACGGATGTCATGCCTGGCTCGACCAGCTTCTCGTAAGGGCAGATCGCTTCCCAGATCTCCATGAAAGGGCCGAGAAGAAGTGATGCAAACACTGTCTTGATGCCCACTTCACGACCCAGACAGGCGAACGCCAGAAGGATGAGGACCGCGTTCAAGATCAGGACAAGCATTGATACTTTGATTGTGATGCCGATTCCGGAAAGCAGTTGGGCCAGGACTATCGCAAGACCTGAGATCGTACCGATGACGAGGCTGCTTGGCACAAGGAAATAGTATACTGCCGCTGCTCCGATCAGCAGTCCGACTGTCATCATCAGGAGTTCCTTCCAGAAATTCTTGTTCTTGAGGAAAGTAAGATTATTTTCCATTTTTGCTTATGAAATATAAGTGCAAATATATAAAGAACTAATAGATATTAAATATTGACTGAGAAAAATTATGCGTCAGCTGATAAAAAATCATGCATGGAAAACGAAAAAAGAGCAGCCGGAGCCGCTCTTTCCTGTCCATGGTACCCTGCCTGAGGGTCCGTGCTATTTTTCTCTTACCATCGTGATTATCCTGACATCGCTGATCGGACGGTCGAGGCTGTCGGTAGGAACGCCTGCTATGGCGTCAACCACGTCCTGGCCTTCGATGATCTCGCCGAAGACGGTGTATTCTCCGTCAAGGTGAGGCGATCCTCCGATAGTCTTGTAGATTTCTCTCTGTTCATCCGTGAGGACGAGAGGACTGTCTTTCCTCCATGTGCTGTTCACCTTGCTGACCACAGAGTCGAGCTGTGCGTCGTCGTCGAACTGACGGCCCATGAAGAGACAGAACTGCGAACCGCTTGATTCTCTCTCCGGATTCACGTCGTTTCCCTGGCGCGCCGCGTTCATCGCACCTCTCTTATGGATATGGTGTGGGAGTATCTCGGCAGGAAGCGTGTATCCTGCGTCGGATTCTCCGAGCGGAGCTCCTGGTTCTGCTGTCTTCGAGTCCGGGTCTCCGAACTGGTCCATGAAGTTGTTGATTACTCTATGGAAGAGGATTCCGTCATAGAAGTGCTCGTCAACAAGCTTGAGGAAGTTGTCACGATGGATAGGAGTGTCGTTGTAGAGGACGACCTTCACGTTACCCATCGAGGTTTCGATCCTTACCACCGGCTCAACAGGCTTTGTAGCACAGGCCGACAGCATCAGGACGGCGACAACAGAAAGAAACAGGTTTTTCATATATTACTCTGAATAGTAAGACTTTGCGAGATCGCGGAGATTGTACCTCATTGCCATGATTTCACCATAGGCTCCGGCAGAGCGCATAGCGATGAGGTCGCCTCTGCTTGTACCGGCGAGTTCTCTGTCCTTGCCGAAGCAGTCAGATGACTCGCAGACAGGACCGACGACGTCATATTTTTCGGCAGGCTTGTCTGAAGTGATGTTCTCGATCTTGTGGTATGCCTCGTAGAGCGCAGGGCGGATGAGGTCGTTCATGCCAGCATCTACGATGGCGAACTTCTTCTTCTGACCTTCCTTTACATATAATACCTTGGTGATAAGCGAACCGCACTGAGCAACGACCGAACGTCCGAGCTCGAAGTGGAGCTCCTGTCCTGGACGGAGGGCGAGGTACTTGTCGAATGTGGCGAAATATGAATCGAAGTCAGGAACTGGATTTCCGTCCGGATCCTCATAGTCGATTCCCCAGCCACCTCCTACGTTGATGGTCTTGAGCTGGATGTTCTTCTTGTCAAACTGCTCGATGAGTGAGTTGATCCTGTTGCTGAGTTCCTGGAAAGGATCGGTGTCAAGGATCTGCGAGCCGATGTGGAAGTGAAGTCCGATGAGCTTGAGGTTGCTCAGAGAAGGAAGCCTGTCGATCACTGAGTCGAGCTCCCACATGCCGATTCCGAACTTGTTCTCCTCAAGACCTGTGGTGATGTAGTGATGTGTGTGCGCGTCGATGTTAGGGTTGACGCGGAGGGCGATCTGGGCTGTCTTGCCTTTCGATGCGGCGATCTCGTTGATCACCTCCATCTCAGGTACGGACTCGACGTTGAAGCAGCTGATTCCTGCCTCAAGCGCATACTCGATCTCCCAGTCTGACTTGCCTACACCTGCGAATACTACCTTTGCAGGGTCGAAACCGTTCTCAACCGCGCATTTCACTTCATTGCCGCTGACACAGTCAACTCCGAGACCAGCCTTGCGGATTTCTTCAAGAAGACCGGTGTTGGCATTTGCCTTGACAGCGTAGTGGACCTTGTAGCCGTATTTTTCCTGGTTCTCCGTGATCTTCTGGAGGGTGGCACGAAGGACCTCGAGGTCGTAATAGTAGAAAGGCGTAGGGATGGCCTTGAATTTTTCGATGGGGAATTGTGTCATATCAAGTTCGTTAAATTTTCAGTATCTATTCGAAAAGACCAGCGCTGAGTGCCTTGAGAGCAGGAACCTTGTCCTCTGCCTTCACGAGGATAGACACGTTGTGGCTGCTGCCGCCGTATGATATCATACGGATAGGCACGTTTGTGAGGGCGCTGAAGATCTTGCCTGCATAGCCATGGCTGTATGGCTCAAGGTCGCCGACGATCGAGATGATGACCATGTTCTTGTCGACCTCGACCATTCCGTACTTCTTGAGGTCGTCGACGATTGCGTCGAGATGTGAAGTACTGTCAATGGTTACTGATACGCCGACCTCAGAGGTAGAGATCATGTCGATAGGAGTCTTGTAGCTCTCGAAGATCTCGAATACCTTGCGGAGGAATCCGTAAGCGAGGAGCATGCGTCCTGAGTGGATCCTGATCGCAGTGATGTTGTCCTTTGCTGCGATAGCGGCGATCCTGTCTCTGTACTGTACAGATGAGATGTTGGTTCCTCTTGCCTGAGGGTCCATGGTGTTGAGCAGACGTACGGGGATGTTGTTGCTCTTTGCAGGAAGGACGCAGGTCGGGTGGAGGATCTTTGCTCCGAAATATGCAAGCTCTGCGGCCTCGTCGAAAGAGAGGTCAGACACTGGCTTGGTGTTCTCTACGAAACGAGGGTCGTTGTTGTGCATGCCGTCGATGTCGGTCCAGATCTGGATCTCGTCAGCCATGATCGCTGCGCCGAGGAGGGATGCGGTGTAGTCGCTTCCGCCTCTCTGGAGGTTGTCTACGTCACCGAAAGCGTTGCGGCAGATGAATCCCTGGGTCACATAGATTTCGTATCCTGGGTTCTGTACAAGAGTAGAGTTGATGTGCTCCTTGATGTACTGCTGGTCAGGCTCTCCGTTCTCGTCTGTCTTCATGAATTCGAGGGCAGGGAGAAGGGCAGCGTTGATGCCCTGCTCGAGAAGGTAGAGGTGGAACATGCCGGTTGAGATCAGCTCACCCTGCGAGAGGATGATCTTCTCCTCGAAACTTGTGAACACGTCTCTGGTGATTGACCTGATATAGTCGAAACGCTCCTTGATGAGCGCCATTCCTTTTTCTTTGTATTCAGGGGTGCTGTAGAGCTCCTCGATATGGCCTACATACTTGTTGTAGAGCTTGTTGATGACCTCAAGCGCGCTGTCCTTGTTGTCGAGCGAGAGATAGTTGGAGATCTCTACAAGGCTGTTTGTGGTACCTGACATCGCAGAGAGGACGACGAGGTTGGTCTGTCCGTCACATACGAGCTTTGCCACGTTCTTCATTCTCTGGGCGCTTCCTACCGAAGTGCCGCCAAATTTCATTACTTTCATATCTTGTCTGTTCGTTTATTTCCGAGATAACTGTCGCTTGTTTCACATCAGAAACATTGCGTCTGCAAAATTAGCAAAAAACTTTACTTCGTAAAATTCAAAATCGATTCAACTGCTTCTTCTCCGTCCTCGACAAGTGAAATTATCAGATTCTTGTATCTTCCGTTTGCGAGCATTGCCTCGAAAAGCGGGATGACAGGCATCTCCTCGGTCCAGTATTTCCTTCCCATGAACACCATGGGGCTTGCGTATCCGAAGCTCATGTAATGGTTCTGGTTGGCGTCCTGGAATATCTCCTGCATAGTGCCGGCACTTCCCGGAGTGTAGATGATTCCGCCCTTGGAGATCGTGAGGATCTTGTCCTCGCGCACGCTGTTGTCGAAATACTTCGCGATATGGGTCGCGAACGCTGCTGCAGGCTCATGTCCATAGAGGAAAGTCGGGATGCCGAGGCTGACATGGCCTTTGTCCTGAGGGTACTTCTCGATCACCTGGAAGGCGACGTCGAGCCAGTATTCGTCCTTGAACGAAGGGGCTTTCGATACCATGGCGATTGCATCCATGGTCTCTTCCATCGTCCTTCCTGCCATCCAGGCTCCGAGGTGAGTAGCTTCCATCGCGCCCGGACCGCCTCCTGACACCATCAGGTATCCCTTCTCCGTCAGAGCCTTGCTGAACTTGACGATCTCGGTGTAGGAATGACCGTCACGGCTGATGCCGTGTCCGCCCATCACGCCGACCACCTTCCTCTCGTCGAACTGCTCGAGGAAATCGTGGAGGAAATCGCTGATCGAATGGTCATGGAGCACTCTTGCCAGTGACTCCTTGATGTCCGAGTCGGAGTTGATTTCCTTTCCGGCTGAGATGTAATGCCTGTAGATGCGCTGGTCGTAGGTCGTCGCAAAGGTCTCAGGCTTGCCGATCTTATATGTGTCGTACAGGCCTTTCGCTGTGTATAGATGCCTTGGAAGCCTGAAAGTCGCACTCAGACTGGAGATGACGAGATTGTCCTTCTGGACCTTCTCCGTCAGTGCCGGAGTCATGTAGCATCCCATGAAGATGCAGTCCTTGAAGACAGACTTTTCAGCCCTTTCGATGACAGGCATGAAATCCAGTCTCCTGAAAATGAAGTTCTTGACTTCGGTATGATAGAGAGCTTCCTTGAGCTCGTCCAGGGTCGAGATGTCTATATGTTTCATAATCCCGCAATATACTGAATTATTTTTAGAAATTGATGTACATTTGCGGACACTTTGAAACAATGACCATGTCAGAACAGAAATTATCTCTAGACCATATCTACCGCGCATCACATGTGCTCAAGTCTGTGATACGCCAGACCAGTATAATCAAGACGCCTTGCCTTGGCTCGAACGTCTACATCAAGCCTGAAAATCTCCAGGTGACCGGCTCGTTCAAAGTCAGGGGTGCAGGCTATATGATCTCGCAGCTTACAGCCGAGGAAAGAAAGAGGGGAGTCATCGCATGCTCCGCAGGCAACCATGCCCAGGGTGTCGCACTTGCTGCCCAGAGCTATGGTATCCCTGCTACCATCTGTCTTCCTGAGGGTGCTCCTATCTCGAAGGTTGAGGCGACCAGGAGCTATGGTGCCGAGATCTGCCTCGTGCCTGGTGTCTATGACGATGCCTACAACTATGCTCTCAAGCTGAAAGACGAGAAGGGACTCGCCTTCGTGCATCCTTTCGACAATCCGCTGGTCATCGCAGGCCAGGGTACCATAGGCCTTGAGATACTTGACGAGATTCCTGACGTCGAGCAGGTTGTAGTACCTATCGGCGGCGGTGGACTTGCAAGCGGCGTGGCCTACGCGATCAAGCAGCTCAACCCGAATGTCAAGGTCTACGGAGTCCAGGCTGAGGGCGCTCCAAGCATGTTCAACAGCGTCCATGACGGCCGTGTGGAGCGCCTCGACTCAGTCCACACGATTGCGGACGGTATCGCAGTGAAGCAGCCGGGAGAGAATACCTTCGAACTCTGCAAGAGCCTGCTCGACGGCATCGTGACCGTTACTGAAGACGAGATCTGCGCAGCGATAATCAAGCTTCTCGAGAAGAGGAAACTCATTGCGGAAGGTGCTGGTGCAGTGTCGGTTGCGGCAGTCATGTTCGACAAGGTGCCGGTTGGAGACAAGAAGACTGTCTGCATCGTGAGCGGTGGTAACATCGACGTCAACTTCCTCAACCGAATCATCGACCGAGGCCTTGAGAAGAGCGGCCGCAAGTGCACCTTCACCATCGAGGTTCCCGACAAACCTGGCCAGCTCGTGGCAATCTCAAGCATAGTCGCATCTCTTGGCGCAAACATCACAGCCGTGAACCACGAAAGGACCGCAGCGACAGCTGATGTGACCTCGTGCCAGCTCCGCGTCGCTCTTGAGACAAGGAACCACGAGCATGTCGCAGAGATACGCAACGCCCTCCTTGAGAAAGGCTACATCATCGTAGGGAAATAGCCACAGGATCGTTGGAAAACAGCCGCGAGTCATGAATACGGCCTGCGGCCTGTCTAGAGCAGACCATCCGGGGTGACGACTCCGGAAAGCGTGATATCATGGGATTCGACCGGTACGGAATCAATTACCTGCCAGCTGAATCCCATTCCTATTATCGGGCATCCGAGCGACGGAAGCAGACGGTCATAGAAGCCTTTTCCTCTTCCGAGTCTATGGTGACCCGCGTCGAACGCTACACCTGGGATCAGGGCAAGCTGCACATCCGAAGGGTCGACAGTCGGGCAGTCTGAAGACGGCTCCATTATACCTTTGTATCCGGCGACCAGCTTCTCTTCGGAATACTCCTTGAGGACCAGGTTCTCGCCTTCGATGACCGGCAGCACAAGGCGCTTACCGCTCTGTGCAAGCAGCAATGAAGTGTCGACTTCGCCCTTGATGGAATGGTATAGGAGGACAGTGTCAGAATCCTGCCACTGAGGAAGTTGCATTATCTGTCTTGCTGTCGCCTCTGACTCCGTTGCCTGACTTTCGGAAGTGCTTTCGCGAAGCTCTTTCATACGTCTTCTGATCGCTTTCTTCTGCTCCGTGGCAGTCTCGTTGGAATGCCAATCGGCAACGTCAGGCCTTGGCTCGCCTGAACCGTCAAGGTCGAACTTGCCTCCATTGGCAAAATCAGTCCATGCCTTGAGGAAAGTCCTGCTCATCTGCTCGAACTCCTCGCATGTCATTCCCCGGAGCATGGCGGCGTCTTTCCAGTCCTCAAGGAATCCGAGTATGAACGGCATCTCGATGCAGTGGCAGGAACCGTAGGGGTTGCCTGCCGGGGCCCATGTGATGAAGTATTTCTCGGCCTTTACGCCTTTGCTGCGGAGCTTTTCGACATACTCGTCCACAGGCTTTGAAAACACAGATTTTGTGGCGGCCCTTACTATGGCGTCGCCGAGTCTGGTACCGAACAGAGGACCTATCATTTTCCTGACGAATGGAGATGCGTCGTCCCTGGTGTATCCGCACACTACCTCCACCTTTCCGGACACTGTTGCATCAGGTATTCCGGTGACGCTTTCCATGATCGGAAGGAAAGACGGGACAGGGCTTCCAGAGGATGTCTTAGCCTGAGCTTCAAGTATTTCATCGATACTTGCAGTGAACGGGTCTTTCCCTAGTATTCTCAAGAACTTGCGTGTTATTCTTTCTGCTCTTTTCGCAGAGGATCCCATTGCCAGGGGAGGGCTTTGAAGAATGGCTCTCCTGAACAGAATCCTGTCCTTGGAGGAGGCTATGATGGCGGCCAATGACTGGGCTCCGGCAGACTGTCCGAAGACGGTCACTTCAGAAGGGTTTCCTCCGTAGTCGGAGATGTTTTCCTGTATCCATTCAAGGGCTGTCTCCTGGTCGTGGAGACCGAGGTTCCCGATTCCTTTCTCAGGCATCCATAGATAGCCAAGCGCACCAAGCCTGTAGGATATCTTCACAACGACGACATTGCCCGCCTGTACGAGCCTCTCGCCACTGTAGCGTTTCTCCTCGCTGCCACCTGTAAGGAACGCTCCACCATGGACCCAGACCATCACGGGAAGGTCCTTCGCCCCTTCGGGCGAGTAGATCGAAAGGCAGAGCCTGTGCTCGTCGATGACGGATCCTTTCTCGGCACCGATGACGGACGCAAGGCGGCAGGAAAGCTGCGGACACACGGTACCATAGTCCGTAGCGTCATAGACTCCATCCCATGAGCTTACCTTGACGGCAGGGGAGAACCTCTCGCAACGTGCATAGTCAATGCCGCGGAATATCCTGATTCCGTTACGCGTCAGACCCTTGATCGGACCACATGAAGTGTTGAGCAATGTTTCCTGCATATTGCTAATATAGCAATAATTTCGCTTAAAGTTGCATTTTTGGGCAATAACGAGTATCTTAGTGTGATTTACTATGATATGGATTTCAAGGGGAAAAAAGTTTTGATTACTGGCGCAAGTTCCGGCATCGGGGCTGCGTTGGCATTGGAGTTTGCGAGACAGGGCGCTGAACTGATTCTTCTCGCTCGTAATGAAGAAAGGCTGGCTGCTGTGGCAAAGGACTGCAGCCCGGCAAGGACAAGCGTATTCACAGTCGACATGGCGTCGTCAGAGTCGATAGATTCTTTTGTCCAGGACTTCGGGAATTCGGGTCTCGACATCGATGTCATGGTGCTGAATGCGGGTATCTCCCAGAGGGCCCTGACTTTCGAGACCGACATCGCTGTCGACAGGAAACTGATGGAAATCAACTACTTCGGTCCCGTCTACCTGACAAAGAAACTTTCGAAGTACATCCTCGGCAAGCCTCAGTTCAACCTTGCAGTGACTACTTCCATCTCCGGTCTTTTCGGCTTCCCGCTCCGCAGTGCCTACTGTGCGTCAAAGCATGCACTCTTCGGATTTTTCGAGACAATCGACGTTGAGAATCCAGGCGTCAAGGTGACTTTCCTTATCCCTGGCAGAATCAATACTCCTATCAGCAAAAGTGCTGTGCAGGGGGATGGCAGCACGCATGCTTCCATGGACCAGGGCCAGGCGAATGGAATGCCTGCGGATGTCTGTGCCAGGATTGCCGTCAAGGCTATTGCCAGGGGCAGGCACCGGAAACTGATCGGAGGCAAGGAGCTTCTGATGGTCTATATCAGAAAATGGCTTCCATTCCTTTTCTTCAAGCTCGCACCTAAGGTGTCTGCAACTTAATTGATTGAAAACAAATAATTTATGCATATGAAAGAAGATACAGTAGTTTGTGGCGTTCAGCAGGTGGGCGTTGGCGTCTTTGATGTCGTGGAGGCCTACAACTGGTATATCAAGGCCTTCGGCTGCGATATCAAGGTTGTGGATGACTACGGCGTCGCAGAAAGAATGCTCCCTTATACAGGCGGAAAGCCAAGGCCGAGACGTGCGGTTCTCGCAGTCAACCTCAAAGGTGGCGGCGGATTCGAGGTCTGGGAACCAAAGGACAACAACATCACTCCTCCAGCCGAGCCGGCGATGCTTGGAGACAAAGGCATATCGGTCTGCAAGGTGAAGTCTTCCGATGTGGAGAAGGCCTTTGCGCACTTGAAGACGGTCGATGGTGCTACCATGCTCACAGACATCCTCCCAAGTCCATATGGACCACGTCATTTCTACATTACCGACCCATACGGCAATATCTTCGAGATCGTTGAGGACAGATACGTGTTCGTCGACCTCAGGGACTACGCCACAGGCGGAACACACGGCGCGGTCATCGGCGTTACAGACATGGACAGGTCCATGGATTATTATTCGAAGCTTCTTGGCTATGACAAGGTCGTATATGACCAGACAGGTGAATTCGAGGATCTCAAGGCTCTTCCTGGAGGCGAAGGACGTTTCCGCAGGGTAGTGCTTGAACGTTCGTCGAAGCCTGAGGGACCTCTCTCCGAGCTTTTCGGCACTTCGGCCATCGAGCTTCTCCAGGCTTTTGACCGTACTCCTAAGAAGATATTCGAGGGCCGTCTCTGGGGTGATCCCGGCTTTATCCAGATATGCTATGACGTACGTAACATGGAGGGTATGCGTGAGAGAATCAAGGCTCTTGGCGGCGATTTCATCTGCGACAGCGGTACTGACTTCAAGATGGAGGCTGCGGACGGCCGCTTCACATACGTCGAGGATCCGGACGGTACTCTCATCGAACTTGTGGAGACATTCAAGATTCCTATCCTCAAGAAGTGGGGTATCTTCCTCGATCTTGCCAGCAAGGATTCGCACAAGCCGCTCCCTAGGCTTATCACAAAAGCTCTCGGCTTCATGCGCGTAAAGAAGATCTCGTAGCAGATCAGTTTGAAACGGAAAAACAATATACCATGGAAAAGAATACTTACAATTGGAAATTCAAGTCAATCGGCGGAACAAGCCGAGTTGACATCTCATGCGGAGAGGACATCAAGCATCTCGGCGAACTTGACCAGAAACTCTGGACTGTGCTGAGCTGCCCTACTACCGGTCTTGAGTTTGACCAGAAGACTCTCGAGATCATCGACAAGGACAAGGACGGCAAGATCCGCGTAGGCGAGATCGTTGCTGCAGCTGAATATCTTACATCTGCCGTGAAGGATGCGGACCTTCTCCTCAAGGGAGAGGATACCATCGCTCTTTCTCAGTTCAACGAGGAGAATGAGATAGGCAAGAAACTCCATGATTCTGCGAAGCAGATTCTTGCGAACCTCGGTCTTGACAAGGATTGCATCTCGCTTGCTGAAAGCGGTGATTCTGTTGCCATTTTTGCAAATTCCAGATTCAATGGCGACGGAGTGATCACACCTGCATCTACAGATGATGAGGCTCTCAAGGCTGTCATTGAGGCTGCTGTCGCTGCTACCGGTGGCGTTGCAGACAGAAGCGGAGCCCAGGGTGTCAATGCTGACCAGATCGAGGCTTTCTATGCTGCATGTGCCGACTATTCTGCATGGTGTGCAGCCAAGTCTGCCGACGGAGTCCTCCCTTATGGTGACGATACCGAGGCTGCTCTTGCTGCAGTCGAGGCTGTCAAGGACAAGATCGCGGACTACTTCATGCGCTGCAAGCTTTCTGTATTCGATGAGGAGACCATCTCTGCTCTCGATGTCCAGGTGGCAAAGGTAAGTGAAATCAGTGCGAACAACCTTTCTGCCTGCACAGCAGAGATCGCTTCATATCCACTTGCCCGTATCAATGGCTCATCAGAGCTTCCTCTTGATGGAATCAATCCTGCATGGCAGGCTGCAATGGCTTCCGTCAGGTCTCTTGTGCTCTCTGTCGACTATCCAGAGGCAAAGGCAATTACCGAGGATCAGTGGAATGTTGTGCTCGCCAAGTTCGCTGCATATTCAGCATGGAAGAGCGCTAAGGCCGGCTCATGTGTCGAGGCTCTCGGTCTAGAGAAGATCGAAGAGATCCTCAAGGCAGACGCCAAGGCTGCTCTCCTCGCTATCGTGGATCAGGACAAGGCTCTTGAGTCAGAGGCAAACAGTATCGACGAGGTCGACAAGTTCATCCGTCTCTACAAGAACTTCTATGGCCTTCTCAGGAACTACGTCACCATGGATGATTTCTATGACAAGGACTGCACTGCGATCTTCCAGGCCGGTAAGCTCTATCTCGACCAGAGATGCCTTGATCTCTGTATCAAGGTCGCTGACATGGGCAAGCATGGTGACATGGCAGGTCTCAGCGGAATGTTCATCATCTACTGTAACTGCGTCTCAAAGTGTACTGGCAAGTCGATGACCATCGCTGCTGTCCTCACAGAGGGACGCGTCGACAACCTCCGTGTAGGAACAAACGCAATTTTCTATGACCGTGACGGTGTCGATTACGATGCAACAGTCACAAAGATCGTCGACAATCCTGTCAGCGTACGTCAGGCCTTCCTCGCACCATATAAGAAGTTCGGAAGGACGATCTCTGAGAGAGTCAACAAGTCTGTCGCTGAAAAGGAAGCCAAGTCGATGAGCAGCATCACTGAGAAAGCAAATGCGGTCCAGATTCCTACAACTCCAGCTGAGGGCGAGGCAGCACCTGCTGCAGCACCTGTAAAGGCTCCTTTCGACATCGCCAAGTTCGCCGGTATCTTTGCTGCCATAGGTATGGCATTAGGCATGATCGGCACAGCTTTGATGTCAATCATCAACCCTGTCAAGAATGTGTTCATCCTTCTCGCGGTCGTTGTCGTAGCAGTTTCCGGCCCATCTGTACTCATGGCATGGATGAAGCTTCGCAAGCGTAATCTTGCGCCAGTCCTCAATGCGAATGGCTGGGCTGTCAACGCGCACATCCTCGTGAACGTCGCATTCGGTTCGTATTTCACTCAGCTCGCTAAGTTCCCTACTCTCGAGTCTGTCGACCCTAAGCTCGCATCCAAGAGACGTTGGAGAAGATTCAGGAACTACATCATCCTTCTCGCAATCCTTGCTGGTGGATGCTTCTATGCCTACAAGCTCCGTGAGAAGAAGATCGCCCAGGCAGAGGCGAGAGCAGCGTTTGTCGCTGATTCTCTGGCAAAGGCTGAATCAGATGCTGCAGCAGCGCTCCAGATTATTGATGAGGCTCCAGCTGCTGAACCAGAGTCTGAACCAGAGGCTCCAACTGCTGAATAATGAAAAAGACCTTAATAGCAATAATTGCCTGGGCATCCGTCTCTTCTTTGAGTCTGGATGCCCAGACAGTAATTCCTCTCAATTCCCAGCCGGATGGCAAGTATATGGTTGACGCCACGGTCAATGGCGTAGGCGTCAGGACCTACTATGCCGAAGAGAACTGGTTCGCCAGCATGTCTTCAACGACATATCTCTTCCTCTATGAGAATGGTTACATTGCAGATGCCGATGTCAGGGGAATGACCGTTGTGAAGATGCCGAACGGCTCCAGCACAAAGGCAGGATCTTTCGTCATCAGGAACCTCCGTCTCGGCAACCTTATCGTCCAGGACCTTCCTGCATTCGTGATTGCGAAGCAGAATGTACCGCTCATCATCGGTAACTCAGCTTTCGATATTTTCGGTGATGTCCATGTCGAGGACGACAAGCTTTACATTGAGGATGGCATCGAGACTGTTGAGGATGAAGCATTCACTTTGATGACCTATCGCGACAGCCTCAAGCGCGCGCTCCAGAAACACATTGAGGCAAAGGAATACGTAGAAGCTGCAGACTGCTTTGCGGAAATTTCTCAGAATGAGCCACTTACCATGTTCGAGAAATATCAGCAGATCATGGTATCGCATATCCTTGACCGCGACGAAGAGACCCTTCTTTACTCACAGGAATGGCTTGCCGAGAACGAAGGTAAGTCCGACAATCTTGAGTATTGGGTCCATGCTGCCATGGGCGACGTATATGCCGTAGCCAAGGACAGTGCAAATGCTATCGCCTGCTATGAGAGGGCAGTCAATATCTATTACAGACTGTTCAATACGACAGAGGCCGGAATCCGCAGAAGTCCGTTCACCGACGAATCCCTCGGCAATACACTATACTCATTGGGTGTCCAGTACGCCGCTCAGAAGAATCTGAAGCAGGCAGAAAGGTGTTGCTCCCTCGCCGCCAAGTGCGGCAATGCCGACGCCAAAGCCTTCTGCGACAAGTATCGCGTCCGCTATTAGGACCGATCTCTGTCGCAAGGCAATGCCGTTGCATGAAAGCGGGGCAATAGGTGCATAAAGTCGGGGCAATAGGAGATAAGGGCGACCATTTTCCCAAGTTCCTTGGGAGCCCGTTCTCCTATTGCCCCGATCTATTTTAGGCAACCACTACCAGCGGCCGTAGTGGATCTTTTCTGGATTCCATTTGTCCTTAGGTTCGTCCTGTCCGGCAGGGTGACCGATGACAACCACGTTAAGTGGCATTACGTCCTCAGGGAGACCGAGAGCGGCCTTCACAGCAGCAATTCTGTCAGGAACAGGGTATGTACCGGTCCATACTGCGCCGAGCCCCATGGCCTCAGCGGCGAGAAGAAGATTCTCGGTAGCGGCAGAGCAGTCAAGAGCCCAGCTGCCGTTTTCTGACTTGTTGCCGTCACGACCCTCGATGGTGGTGTTGCCGCAGACTACGATAGCAAGCGGAGCGCTTGTGAGCATTCTGGCGTATGGAAGGCTTTCAGCAAGCTTGTCCATGTTCTCTCTACCGTTGATTACGACAAAGCTCCATGGCTGGACGTTCATTGCAGAAGGTGCTGCCATGGCTGCCTTGAGCATAGCTTGGATGTCAGCGTCTGAAACAGCTTCCTCAGTGTAAGAGCGGACGCTTTTTCTTGCCGCGATGTTGGCGAGGACTGCCTCTTTTGCGTCTGTACATGAAGTATCATTGCTGCTTCCGTTGCAGCAAGAAGAGAGGGCAAGCATTGCAAGCCCAAGGATGATGATGGTTTTTTTCATTTGATGTTGGGGATTTGTCATTAGATTCAGGGATTTGGGCAAAAATAGCAAAAAAATGATTAGATTTATAATCCTATTTCAATCAGTGGATTAGATAATAACAATCAGTCAGTGGATTAGATAATAACAATCAGATAGACATGAAAAGAATATTTATTATGACTGCTGTTGCCATGTTGTTTGGCATGACCGCCAATGCCCAGCCAGGTGCTGATGGCAAGTATATCGCCCTAAGTTTTGACGATGGCCCTAACACAACAATCACCCCTATGGTCCTTGACGTGCTCGAGGAGAACGGTGTCAAGGCTTCTTTCTTCGTGATCGGCCAGAACATCACAGAGGAAAGCGCTGTAGTGATGCAGAGAGCTGCGAAGATGGGCTGCACCATCGAGAACCACTCGATGACACATCAGCATATGTCGCGTTTTGACGAAAAGACCATCAAGGACGAGATTGCCAAGACAGATGCACTTGTCGAGAAATATGTCGGTCGTACGCCTAAGTTCTTCCGTCCACCATACATCGACCACAACCCTCTCATGCACGACTCGATCGCGAAGATCTTCATCAGCGGTGTAGGCTGTAACGACTGGGTCAAGGAAGTGACAGCGGAGCAGAGGCTCGAGACCATGCTCACTACCATAAAGGACGGTGACATCTTCCTCCTCCATGACTTTGAGGGCAATGAGAACACTGTCGAGGCTCTCAAGAAGCTCATCCCGGAGATGAAGAGCAGGGGATTCACCTTCGTGACCATCCCTGAACTTTTCGAGATCAGTGGAAAGGAACTCCCTGAGTACGACCGCAAGATCTATACAAACGTCTATTAGAGCCGTCGGAACCTGACAGATATTCGACAACTATCGGTGAAACAGGCACTTATAAAACTCCATATCTCAGTCTTGCTCGCAGGCCTTACAGGTGTGCTGGGCAAGCTGATTTCGCTTCAGGCCTTTGCCTTGACGTGGTACCGTCTGATTTTCGCCGCCGTGCTTATTGTCCTGGTGACCTCGATCCGGAGGCGACGGGCGGCCGCAAAGGCAGGATCCCGGGATCATGGTACCATGATCCGACGTCCGTTCCGGGAATCGCTTATGATGTGCGGGGTCGGCTTCATACTTGGCATCCATTGGGTTTTCTTCTACGCCAGCATCCACGCTTCGAACGTGTCGATCGGCGTGCTCTGCTATGCGCTCGTAGGCTTCTATACGGCCTTCCTCGATCCACTGGTGAACAGGCGAAGGATTAGAGTGACCGAGATCCTGCTCAGCCTTCTGACGCTTTCGGGAATCCTTCTTATCTTCGGTTTTGATTCGAGATACAGGCTCGGAATCGGACTTGGTTTCGTCTCGTCTTTGTTTGCCGCGCTCTTTACTGTAAGCAGCAAGAAAGTCATTATGAAGACAGGTTGTGATTCGGAAACCATGAACCTTCATCAGATTATAGGAGGTGCAATCGGTCTGACCATTTTCCTTCCATTGATGCTGAAGATGGACCCATCGATGGGAATGAAGCCGTCTGGAATGGATATATTCTATCTTTTCGTGCTGGCCTTCCTCTGTACGGTCGTGCAGTACGATTTCCAGATCAAGGCATTGCAGAAGATATCGGCCTTCACCGTCAATCTGACGTATAACCTCGAACCGATCTATTCTATCGCGATTGCGATGCTCTTTCTCGGTGAGGCGACTCAGCTGAATTTTTCCTTCTACCTTGGTTTGCTGTTGATTTTCAGTGCAGTAGCGCTGCAGACCTTGCAGCAATATCGTAGCAGGTAGCACTTTAATATGAAGAGAGCCGGTATTCAAAACCGGCTCTCTTCATAATATGTCTATCTTCTAGCTCAGACCTTCAATCTGTCCGTTGACGATGTCGATCTTTTCTGCCTGAGGGTGGAGAGGGAGACCTGGCATACGCATGATCTCGCCGGCGATTGCTACGACCATCTCTGCTCCGGTGTTGATCACGAGGTCACGGATTGTGAAGTTGAAGCCTTCAGGGACTCCGTAGAGGCTTGCGTTGTCTGAGAATGAGAACTGTGTCTTCGCGATGCATACAGGGAAGTTGCCGCATCCGAGAGCTTCTGCTCTCTCGATCATCTTTAGCGCAGCTTTCTGGAAAGTTACCTTGCCGGCACCGTAGTAATTCAGTGCGACTTTTTCGATTTTTGTCCTGATTGAGTCCTCGTCATCGTAGAGGTACTGGAGAGGCTTGGATGGATTCTCTTCGATAGTCTTCACCACGAGGTTCGCGAGATCGACTGCACCGCTTCCGCCTTCGCAGAATGCGTTGTTCTCAGCAAAGCCTACTCCGAGTTCAGCGCAGTGCTGAGCTACGAGGGCCATTTCCTCGTCGGTGTCGAAGTAGAACCTGTTGAAGCAGACTATTACGGTCTGACCGAACTTCTGGAGGTTCGCGATATGTCTGTCAAGGTTCTTGAAGCCCTCGATGAGACCTTCCTTGTTCGGCTCCTTGATCTTGTCCTGAGGTACGCCGCCATGCATCTTCAGTCCCTGTGTCGTTGCTACGAGTATGGTGAGTGAAGGCTGGAGACCGCTCTTGCGGCACTTGATGTCAAGGAACTTCTCTGCACCGAGATCTGCTCCGAAGCCGGCCTCTGTGATACAGTAGTCACCATATGTGAGCGCGGTCTTTGTCGCGATGATGGTGTTGCAGCCGTGGGCGATGTTCGCGAACGGGCCACCATGGACAAAAGCCGGTGTGTTTTCTGTCGTCTGTACGAGGTTAGGGTTGATCGCATCACGGAGAAGTACGCAGATCGCGCCTGCCACGCCCATGTCCTTCACATAGAAAGGAGTTCCGTCAAACTGGATTCCGAGAAGGATGTTCTCGATTCTTCTGCGGAGGTCTTCCTCGTCCTTTGAGAGGCAGAGGATTGCCATGATCTCTGAAGCAGGGGTGATGTCGAATCCGCTTTCACCGGTCACTCCATTTGTCTTTGCTCCAAGGCCTGTGATGATCTGACGGAGGTTGCGGTCGTTTACGTCAAGCACTCTCTTCCAGAGGACTTCCTTGAGTCCGAAGCCTTCCTCGCGGTGCTGATAGATATAGTTGTCCATCAGGGCTGCGATCATGTTGTGGGCCGATGTGATGGCGTGGAAGTCACCTGTGAAGTGGAGATTGATCTTCTCCATAGGAAGTACCTGCGCATATCCGCCGCCTGCGGCGCCTCCCTTCATGCCGAAACATGGTCCAAGAGAAGGCTCACGGAGTGCTAGCACGGCGTTCTTGCCGATCTTGTTGAGACCGAGTGCGAGACCGATGCTGACGGTAGTCTTGCCGATTCCTGCCTTGGTAGGGGTGATGGCAGTCACGAGAATAAGTTTGTGCTTACTCAACTTCTCCTCGTCAATGTTTGTATAAGGTATCTTCGCTATATACTTTCCGTATGGTTCAAGTGAGTCTTCTGTGATGCCGATTCTGGCTGCGACTTCCTTGATGGGAAGAAGTACGGATTCCCTTGCAATCTCGATGTCTGTCTTCATATTTTGGCGTGGTGTTTGTAATAGTGTACTAAATTAAGTATTTTTGTTTAAATTATTAATGAAATCGATTAAAAATATTTGAAAATGAATAAAATAGTAGTTGCATTGCTTGGCGCGGGTATGATTTTTCTCAACTCATGTGGAAATACAAAGGTAGCCGCAGACCAGATCAAGGGAGACTGGCACATTGAAGAGGCCATGGGCGTAAGCACCGTCGGTGCGGAAAAGGAAGCTTTCATCAGTTTTGACGGAAATGGCAAGATCAACGGTGATGCTAGTGTCAACACATTCATGGGCTCATATAAGTTCGACGGCGAGACACTCAAGCTCGACAACATCGGTATGACCATGATGCTTGGTGCAAGCATGGAGATCGAGGATGCCATCACCAAAGCTCTCAATTCCACAGCCAAGATCGAGATCGACGGTGACAAGGCCGTTGTAAAGAACAGCACAGGCGAGAAGATCATGACTCTCGTCAGGAAGTAAGTCTCGGGTCGATAATCCTGGGCGTTGATCCGACGATACGTAACGTAAAAAGCCGACCTTTGATGGCCGGCTTTTATTTTTTTACCCTACCACCTCAAAAATCAGAGGTGGTAGGGTAAAAAACTGTAAAACTACGTCTGGTCGACTATCCGACTTACATGAAGATATATCGGAGCACGAACAGCACTGCGAGCACCCACATCGTAGGGTTGAGGCTCTTGATCTTGCCTGTACATGCGTGGATGAATACGTATGTGATCATACCGAGCATGATACCGTGAGCGATGCTGTATGAGAGCGGCATCATCACTGCTGTAAGGAATGCAGGGATAGCCTCTCTGTAGTCGTCCCATTCAATGTTCCTGATAGGAGCCATCATCATCACACCGACGATCACGAGGACTGCACCTGTTGCAGCGCTAGGGATCGCGAGGAAGAGAGGGGAGAAGAGGAGTGCGACTGCGAAGCATGCTGCGATCACGAATGAAGTAAGGCCGGTACGTCCGCCTTCAGCAACACCAGCTGCGCTCTCAATGTAGGTTGTGGTGGTCGATGCACCGAGGCATGAACCTGCGGTTGTGGCGATTGCGTCTGCAAGGAGAATCTCGTTGACCTTATCTACGTGACCTTCCTCGTCGACCATACCTGACTTCACGGATACACCGACAACAGTTCCGATTGTGTCGAACATGTCGATGAAGAGGAATGTGAGCACTACTACCAGCATGTCGAGAGAGAGGATTGAACCCCACTCGAACTTCATGAAGATAGGAGCTACTGAATCAGGAAGTGACACGAGACCGTTGAACTGGGTGATTCCCATAGGAATGCCGATGATGGTTGTAGCAAGCATACCGATGAGGATACCGCCCTTTACCTTGAGGATCACGAGTACAGCGGTAAGCAGAAGACCGATGATGAAAAGAAGGCTTCCGAGACTCTTGAGGCTTCCGAGAGTCACGAGTGTAGAATCATCGTTGGCTATGATGCCTGCGTTCTGGAGACCGATGAAAGCGATATAGAGACCGATGCCGGCTCCGATAGCGTTCTTGAGAGTCTTAGGAATCGCATTCACGATCATCTCGCGCACCTTTGTGATAGAAAGGATGATGAAGATGATACCCTCGATGAAGATGGCTGTCAGAGCGAACTGCCAGCTGTAGCCCATTCCGAGGCAGACTGTGAATACGAAAAATGCGTTGAGACCCATGCCAGGAGCAAGTCCGAAAGGCTTCTTGGCATAGATTGACATGACCATGGTACCGATGATTGCTGCCAGTGCGGTAGCTGTGAATACAGCTCCGTTAGGCATGCCCTCGAGAGCACTGAAGATGCTAGGGTTGACGGCGAGGATGTACGCCATCGTGAGAAAGGTTGTGATACCCGCAACGATTTCCGTGCGGACGTTGTTCTTCGACTTGTCGAATCCGAACGCTTTCAGGAGAAAATCAGCCATGATAAGTCTAAGTCAGATGACTAGAATACCCACTTTGTACCGATACAAGGGTTGCACATGAATCCCTTGTGTCCTGCGAAGTTCACTGAAAGTTCGATCTCTGTACCGATGTGGAGGTTCTCACAGCCGAAGTGCTGTCCTACATTGTACCAGATCTGAGGCTCGGTGAGGAGGCTCCACTTTGTCTCGGTAATGCCATCCTTGAGGTCTCCGAATACAGAATTGTTGCCCCAGATATCCATGAAACCGTTGAAGCGGAGTCCTGTCACGCCGAAGAGGTCCTGGAGACCCCATACTGCTGAGAACTTGACAGGGATGTCAGCTGTGCCGAAACCGTTCATCTTCTCATACATGAGATAGAGAGTGAGTGTGTTGTTGAAGTCCTGTGAGTGGAGGAAGTAGTTTGCACCGAGGCAGAATACTCCGTTGCCCCATGTTGAACCGTCATACTCGAGGTGCGCGCTGAGACCTCCGAGCTTGGTGTCCTGCCAGAAGTTGAGGGCACGCTCGATCTCGAAGTAGCTGCCGTTGATGGCGCTTCTCGCATGGCTGGCTTCTCTGTTGTCCTTTGATGCGTAGTAATGGTCGATGAAGAAGAATGTGTTACCCCAGTTGTCACTCTTGAACATCTCAAAGGTTGTTGTAGCATATCCACGACCTGCGTCATAGTAGGTCTGGAGGTTTGTCTGAGCCTTTGCGCTGAGTGCAAAGCCGAGGATGGCAGCTGCTGCCAAGACAAAAGTTTTTTTCATGATATTGATAGTTTGTTTTATAGCCTTGTTGATTCTGGCCCGGACTAACCGAGCGTCATTACTGTATAGAGGTCAGTTCCTTCAGGGAAGGCGTCACGGCCATGGAGGCCTTCGCACACGAGCTCGATGATGAAGCTGACGTAGCTTGCCTTCGGCTTGAACTGGTTTACAAGCTCGAGGGCTGCGACCATGGTACCTCCGGTCGCGAGCAGGTCGTCATGGAGAAGTACCACATCGTCTTCAGTGATGGCATCCTTATGTATCTCGATGGTGTCGCTGCCATATTCCTTCTGGTAGGATACCTGTACGGTCTCTGCAGGAAGCTTGCCTGGCTTGCGTGCAAGGACGAATCCGGCACCAAGACGGATTGCAAGTGCAGCTCCGAGGAGGAATCCTCTTGACTCGATGCCGACTACCTTTGTGATACCCTTGTCCTTGTACTGCTCGTACATGATGTCTTCAAGCTCTCTGATGCACTGTGCGTCCTTGAAGAGAGTCGTGATGTCATAGAACTGGATGCCTTTCTTAGGGAAGTCAGGGACGACCCTGAGATGGCTCTGAAGCGATTCGATGCTCATATATAGTGTTTGATTTATTGTTCTTTTTCCTTGAATTCGAAGTCCTTTCCTGGAAGTACTGCGTTGAGTACGATACCTACGATGGCTGCGATTGCAAGACCTGAGAGCGAGATTGTTCCGAAGAAACTTACAGAATCATTTGCACCGTACTTGATACCGATTGCAAGCACGAGGATGAGCGACGCTACGATGACGTTGCGTGACTTCGAGAAGTCAACCTGGGCCTCTACCATATTCCTTACGCCGACAGCTGAGATCATACCGTAGAGGATGAGCGATACGCCACCGATTGTTGCGGAAGGCATTGCGCTGACTACAGCGGAGAACTTAGGTGAGAATGAGAAGAGAATAGCGAAGACAGCCGCAAGGCGGATGACTGCAGGGTCATATACCTTGGTGAGGTTGAGTACTCCGGTGTTCTCTCCGTAGGTTGTGTTCGCAGGAGCTCCGAAGAGAGATGCGATTGCAGTAGCGATACCGTCACCCATGAGTGTCCTGTGGAGACCAGGCTCCTGGATAAGGTCCTTTCCGACTGTAGATGAGATAGCGCACATGTCACCGATGTGTTCAACCATGGTCGCGAGAGCGATAGGCATGATGGTGGCGATGGCAGATGCGAGAAGTCTCGAGTTCGGGTTTGAAATCACGCTGAGGGCAGTGTCGTTCCACTTGAATGGAAGGCCGATCCATGCTGCGTCCTTGACTGCCGAGAAGTCAGCGTTTCCGGTGACTGCTGCTACGAGGTATGAACCGAAGACACCGAGAAGGATAGGGATGATCTTGATCATGCCCTTGCCCCAGATGTTGCAGCATACGATGATTGCGATTGCCACCAGGGCGATCCACCAGTTGGTCGTACAGGACGATATTGCTGATCCTGAAAGGGTTAGACCGATGGCGATGATGATCGGACCTGTCACGATAGGAGGGAAGAACCTCATTACCTTCTTAGTTCCGAATGCGGCGAACAGACCTGCCATCACGAAATAGAGAAGACCGGCGCAGAATACTCCGAAACATGCATATGGAAGAGCCTGCGCGGCGGTCAGGCCAGCTTCAGCACCCATCTGGGTGACGCCGACATATCCACCGATGAAAGCAAATGAAGAGCCTAGGAATGCTGGTACCTTACGTTTTGTGAGAAGATGGAAGAGTAGGGTTCCGATACCTGCGAAAAGAAGGGTTGCAGATACCGAAAGACCGGTGATCGCTGGAACCAGGACTGTCGAGCCGAACATTGCGAACATGTGCTGAAGTCCGAGGATTCCCATTTTCTTCCTGCCAAGGGTGCTGGCATCGTAGACAGCCTGCATGCCGTCAGTGGTGGTCTTGTCCATAAGCTATTGATTTTGTTGATTTGCTTTTGCTATCGAGTCTGCTTTGAACTGAGCGACGTTCCTGTCTCTTGTCATCTGGATGGCGTCGATCATAGCCTTGTTCCTCTTGGCCTTTCTCTCAGCCTTCCTTGCCTCAGCTTCAGCCTTCGCTGCCATCACTGCACCCTTTGTGTTGATGATGATCACACCATTCTGAGCCTGCATTCCGTAGATTGCAGAAGAACCGTCCTTGATTACCTCGATAGAGTCTACGTTGTCAGGGTCGATTGCTGATATGTTGTCGACCTGAAGTCCGTCGACGATAAACATAGGCTGTGTCTGGTCAGAGTTTGTACTTATGCCACGGATGGTGATCATAGGCATGCCTCCAGGGCCGGCCTGACCTACGGTGACGCCCGGAACATGTCCTCTGATCATCTGGAAGATGTCTGTGTATTTCTGGGCAGATGCCTGAGATGCGGATGCGATAGATACAATTGCAAGAACAATAAGTGTAAATACTTTTTTCATGATATGGACATAATTTGTCTAAAGATAGGTACAATATGCGAGAATCTACTTTTTTTGAGACAAAAGTTACGATATTTGCACGCGTAATACATTTCAGGATGAGCATTCTTATCAAGAACGTCCTTTTTAAGGACGCAAAGACCAATATTCTTATTGAGGGCAACAGTTTCAAGGCATTCGGCGTATCTGAGAGTACTCCGGCTGAAACTGTGATAGAGGCAGAGGGCAAGGCTATCCTTCCTTCTTTCTTCAATACCCATACCCACGCCGCTATGACCCTTCTGCGCGGTTATGCCGACGACATGCCTCTCTGGCCATGGCTCACTGAATATATCTGGCCTTTTGAGGACAAGCTTACCCCTGACGACATTGAGAAGGGCAGCCGCATCGCCGCAAAGGAGATGATCTCGACCGGATCCACATTCTTCAATGACATGTACTTCGACATTGAAAGGACAATCAAGGTAGTCGAGGAAAGCGGAATGCGTGCTTCCATAGGCATAACCGTGATGGAGAACCATTCCCTCGCGGTCGCCGAGCAGAAAAGGCAGTTCGTCGAACAGTGGAAGGACCCGACCGGTGGCCGTATACAGCTGACGATAGCCCCGCACGCCATCTATACCGTCGGTACGCAGAAGCTCATCGAAAGTGCGGAATGGGCCCGCAACAACGGCCTCAAGCTGACGATCCACCTTTCCGAGACGGCCAAGGAAGTGCAGGACTGTCTTGATGCTCATGGTACCACGCCCGTACGCTATCTCGATTCGATCGGCTTCCTCGGTCCGGACGTCATTGCCGCTCACTGTGTCCATATCGACGAGCAGGAGTGGGACATCATGGCTGAAAGGGGAGTCACCGTCAGCCACTGTCCATGCTCGAACATGAAGCTCGGCAGCGGACGTTTCCCATACGAACTTGCCATCCGCTCCGGAGTAAGGATGTCGGTCGGAACAGACGGCTGCTCATCCAACAACAATCTCGACATGAGGGAGGAGATGAAGTTCGCTTCGTTCCTCTCGAAGTGTATCTCGGCGTCTGAGGACGGTCTTCTGACAAACACAGGTGATCCTACCATCCTTCCTGCACCTATGATTCTTGACTGGGCGACCGTCAATGGTGCTCAGGCCTTCGGCATCGACGCCGGCCTCTCAGAAGGAAAGGTGGCGGACTGCATCCTTGTCGACCTCAGCGACATCCGCATGCAGCCCAACCACCATCTCATCTCCAACTGGGTCTATTCGGCATCCTCTGACTGCATCACCACCGTCATCTGCGACGGCAAGGTCATCCGATAGCCGCTGGCTGATTCGTCTTTGCCTATCCCACCGTAACAGAAAAAACGAGACCATGAGATTAGGGCGACCTTTTCCCAAGTTCCTGGGAGCCCGTTCTCATGGTCTCGTTTTTGACCTAGGTCGGGGTGGGCTGGTAATGTGCTGATACGTAGGGCGATACAAAAAGAAGATGACCTAGGTCGAGGCATGTGCAACTGACCTAGGTCACCTTCTCAATTATTTCCCTGTCAGGTTTAGAACTTCCAGAGGACGATCTCGTTCTCGCCGGCCTTCAGGTTTTCGAACGGACCGGCCTTTGGCTTCGAAGCGTTGCGCTTTGCGCCGCGATAGTCGCCGTCGATGGTGAGGTCGCTGCCGTCACGGTTCTCGAAATAGCTGTCAGTATAATAAGCCTTGTCGAGGAGCTTGGTGTCCACAAGGACAGTGTTGGCTCTGTCGATAGCTGAGTCTACGGTGAACTTCATGACGATAGCGTCAGGTCTGTGCTCGATCACTGGCTTAGGCATGTTGCCGCCGGTCACAGCACCTTCCTCATACTTGTAGGCCTTTGTTCCGTTGTAGTAGACATTGCCCTTCACGTGCATAGGGAGCCAGAAATTGTCGCCCTGGTTGCTGCCTGCAGGTACGCTGCCGTTCTTGATCCTTGATGCGAATGGCTCTGGCATCTTGTCCGTCACGTTCACTGTGTTCATGTCGCGGAAGATTCCAGGATAGAACGGTGGACGCTCGTCGTATACTGAGAGACCAGTTGTGCCGCCGATGAGGATGTTGTTGTAGAAACGGTCGTCACCGCCGAGGAAGCACTGCACACCTACGATATCGGTAGAGTGAGGTGCGTGGTAAGGTGTGTAGCGGTTAGGCACGCTGCGGAAGGTGAACTCTCCGCCGAGGATGTTGTGGACGAATGCAGAACCCTGAGCCATGTCGAGGACTGTGATAGGCGAGAGCATCACATTGTTGTCGACGAGGCATGGTCCATGGCTTACCTCGATCATGAGGTCGCAGTATGAGTTGTTGACGAAGACGTTGCCGGTCACGCGTGTTCCGATAGCCTGCCAGTCAAGCCACATTCCACGGACGCCGTTGTCGAGGTAGTTGTCCTTTACGAGCACGTCGATTGCAGCGTGGAGCTTGATACAGCCGACCTCTGCACCTGTGTACTGGTTCTTGTGGTTGATATCATGGATGTAGTTGTTCTCGATAGTAGAGAAGATACATCCGAGGTGACCTACTACGCCGCCCTGCTCGCAGTCGAAGATCTCGTTGTTGCGGACGATGTGTGAACCGATGTTCTCCTTGTTCCAGCCCATGTTGTATGCCTTGAACACAGACTCGAGCTGACGGTTGAAACCGATGAGCTCACGCTCTGTGACCCAACGGTTGTGGCCTGATGCACGCTCCTTTCCGAGGCTGACGCCTACGCACTTCGAGTTGCTGATGCGGTTGTCCTCGATGATCCAGCCCTTGCTCCAGTGAGGACCGATAAGACCTTCCTGGAATGCAGTTGGAGGAGCCCACTGTGTAGCCGCCTGTGAGAGGTTGAAGCCTCTGACTACTATGTAGTTGACACCTGCGAGCTTAGGGAAGAACACGCTCTTGCGTACATTGATCTCAGCGAGCTCCTTGTTAGGATCAGCGCCGCCGAAATTAGCCCAGATAGTAGTCTCCTTGTCATTCACTTCGCAGTACCACTGGAGATGCTCCGATGTGTCGTTCAGCTCGTCATGTGTTCCGATCTGGAAGAGAGACTTGTTGTTGAGATACACCTCACCGAGGCAGATGTAAGGCTGGGTCACATATAGCCAGTCACCGTCAAGGATCTCAGCGTATGGGTTGAAGTCGCCGAAGTAGCTGTTAGGAAGAGTCACCTTCCAGATGTCGCTCTTCTTGCTCTCGCGTACCCAGTTTGTGATCTGCTCAGAACCCTTGATCCATACTTCCTCGCCTTCAGCTGCCTGATAGACGATTCTTGTGCGTACGTCAGCACCTCCGTTGCGAGGGTTCACCCACTCGCGGTAGATGCCCGCATGGACGGTTACGACATCGCCTGAACGAGCGACGTTGGCCGCCTTCTGGATGGTGAGGAATGGTGAGTCCATGGTACCTGGATTGCTGTCCGAGCCAGTCTTGGCCACATGGTACTCGTCTGCAAGTGCGATACCTGATCCAAGGATCATCGCAAGTGCGATTGAAAGATACTTTTTCATTCTTATAATGTTTTTGTAAGATATTTGTTCCTGATCTGCTTGACGACAGGCTTTCCTGTAAGGGTGCAGACGCCTTCGAGAGGAAGTTCAGCACTCGATGGTCCTATCCTGAAACGGTACTGGCCCTCAGATGTGGTCCAACCATCCTCTGACCACCAGGCCATCAGATCGACAGGTACCATGAACTCGACCTTCTTCGATTCGCCGCTCTTGAGAGTGATCCTGTCGAATCCCTTGAGCTGCAATGGCTTGAGAGGCTGACCAGATGCAGGGCTCATATAGAGCTGGACGATCTCGTCGCCGGCGACGGTGCCGGTGTTGGTAACCGTACAGCTGACTTTTACGTAGTCGCTGCCAGTCTTTGCCTTGCTCTGGACCTTGATGTCGCTGTATTCGTATGTGGTGTATGAGAGACCGAAGCCGAAAGGATAGGCAACGAGCTCTTTCTTTGTGTCGTTGGTGTAGCTGAAGAGGTCTGTGCTCTCGGTCTTAGGATAGGTGACGCTCAGCTTTGCAGAAGGGATCACTGCGCCGGAGATGATGTCAGCGACAGCGTTTCCGCCTTCTTCGCCAGGGTACCATGCCTGGAGGATCGCCGCGCAGCCTTCAGCAACCTCGTCGATAACCTGTGGACGGCCGCCGAACATCACCAGCACAACTGGCTTGCCGGTGGCGATGAGGTCCTTTAGGAACTTCTCCTGGTCGCCAGGAAGACGGATGCCCTTGCGGACGCGGTTCTCGCCGCAGAGCGCAGGGTTCTCGCCGAGCGCCGCGATGATTACATCGCTGCCGGCTGCGAGCTCGATCGCCTCGCTCCAGACCGTCCTGTCTGCGGACTCGAGGAGCTTGCCGGTCAGGTATGCTGCACGTGGGTCGCCGTTCTGAGCGATCTTGACCTCGTCTTCAGTGCTCCAGTCGCATCCACGGGCATAGTTCACATCATAGCCTGTGCGTTTGCTGAGAGCCTCGAAGAGGGTCGGGATGGAAAGACATGAAGGATCTACTACGTTCCTCTGCCAGAAAGCCTGCATTGACTGGAAGGTATAGTCGCCGAGCATGCACCAGTAGGTATTGGCGTTTGGACCTACGACTGCGATTTTCTTTCTTGGACCGCCGGCAGTCGATGCACCGGTCGATGCTGTTGCGCCGGATGTGCTGTCGTTCTTCTTTCCGTCAGCAGCCTTGGCAGGTATACCTGCAAGCGGAAGTACTCCGTTGTTCTTGAGAAGGACGACTGACTCAGTCGCCATCCTGTATGCGGTAGCTCTGTGCTCCTTAGGGTCGAGGTCTACAGGACCTTCAGAGCAGAGGACAGGGTTCTCGTCGAGCAGACCAAGGCGCGCCTTCATCATCAGCGCATTCTTCACTGCCTTCTCGAAAGCTTCCTCGCTGACTGTCCCGTCTGCAAGAAGCTCTGGAAGATACCTGTATGTCGCATTGTCCGGTAGTTCGATGTCATTGCCTGCCATGATGGCCTCGGCAGCGCACTGCTTGAGGAACTCAGGATCTGTCTTGCTGCTTGAGTGAGTGATTGAATTATAGTCACTTACGACTGTTCCGTCGAAACCGAGATAGTCGCGGAGGATTCCCTGGATGAGGGTCGGGCTTGAAACTGCCCAGTCCTCGCGGAACTTGTCGTAGCAGGTCATCAGCGACTTGCTGCCGACCTCGCGGATGATCACTTCATGTGGGAAGATCACTTCCTCGTAGATCTCCTTCCAACTGAGAGTGTTCGCACCGCCGTAGCCAAGGAAATGCTTGGTCGTCGCAGCCACACCCTTGCGGAGGTCGGTCTGTCCGAGGACGTCACCGCTCTGGAGGCCCTTCACGAAAGCGGCGCCCATCTCAGCGCTGAGATATCCGTCCTCGCCGTATGACTCCTCTATTCTTGGCCAGTGCGCAGTCAGGATGACATCGACCATAGGGGAGAGCGCGAGCTCGCATCCGAGAAGACGCATGGTCTTAGCCGTCTCCTGGGTCTTGACCATGGCAAGTGGCCTGTCCCATGAACATGCGACGCCCAGCTGCTGAGGATAGACTGTAGCGCCCTTTGCTGCGATGCCGGTGATCGACTCGTCATGGAAGACAGCCGGAATGCCCATCCTGGTCTCCTTCTGGAGATACTCCTGGACGCCTCTGACGAACTCCCTGAGCTCGTCCGCATCCATATCGAGCGAACATGCATACTGGCATATGTGTCCTACGCCATAAGGAATCACCTCGCGGCACTTCTCGAGAGACAGCTTTCCGTTCTCCATGATCACGTCCGGCCTGATACCATAGACCTGCGCCACTCTTTCCTCGAGCGTCAGGCTTTCGTAAAGCGCATCGACCTTCGCGACCATCTCGTCATAGTCCTTCTCGGTATGGCTCTGGACCATGGTACCTCCGTTCTGGCTTCCGCAGCCGCACATCAGGGTCGCAGCTGCCACGAGAACAGTATTTCTGAAATTCTTTTTCATTTTGTGAATTCTTTGATTATCAATGTGTAGACAGTGTTGTTCTTAAAACTCTCAAAGATAGCACATTTTTCCGAATCATATTCGTAAATTTGTAATATGAAAAAGATTACATTTTATGCCGGTGTAGCAATCGCCGCAATCCTTGCTGTCTCATGCGGCAGCAAGCCATCAGTAAACTGGAAAGAGGCAATCTCGGAGCTTGAAGAAAAAGCAGAGCAGGCCTACTACGATGAATCCCTCAAGACAGAAGACGAAAAGGATGCAGCATATTACGCAGTGCTCCAGGAAGCATTCGAGGCTCATAAGAAGGACAGCCTCGGTCTCTATGCCTTCACTGAACTGGTCCGTGTATCATGGGACCTCGAGACCGTGCGTGCAAACTACGCCTCAGCCTGCGAACTCATCAAGGAGAACGCACGCGTAAAGCAGTATGTCGGCCTCCGCGAGAACGATGCCGTCACTTCAGTCGGCACCAGGTTCATCGACATTACAGGTGTCGAACTTAAGAATTCTGGTGCTTCAGCTGCAAGTGCTGCCCCATCTGCAGGAGACGCTTCTGCAGTGGCAGAAGGCGGGCAGCTCAGCCTCAGCGATTTCGTCGGCAACGGCAAGCCAACCCTCGTTGACTTCTGGGCAAGCTGGTGCGGTCCATGCCGCCGTGCAATCAGGAACCATATGCTCGACCTCTGGGCCGAGAACTCAGACAAGATCAACATCGTCGGCATCGCAGTATGGGAAGACGGCATCGACGACACAAAGAAGGCAATGTCAGAGCTTGGCGTCACCTGGCCGGTAATCTATACCGGTGGCCGAGGCGAAGCATCCCCAACCACCGGCTATGGTGTCACAGGCATCCCGACCCTCATGGTCCTCTCACCTGACGGCACAATCATCTACAAGGGCTTCGGCGTAGAAGGCGCCATCGAGGCGCTCCTTCGATAACCCCTGTCGCCTACCTATCCCAGCAATAGGCGATAGTAACAATCTGAAAATTAGTTACTTATTACTTTACCCTTCGGCCGCGAAGCCGAAGGGTAAAGTGCTTTTATCCTGACTATCAATAGGTTATGATTCCTGGGCGGTGCCTACTTCTTCGATTTGATCAGTGGTAAGTGTAAATACTTGCGTATCTGGTAATTAGGTGCTACTCTGTCTTGCCGCATCCTCTCGGCTAGCTCGATCCTTACATTATCAGTCAGTCTCAGTAGCTGTCGTGGATTCTGAACGGCATTCTCGAAAACGCCTTTCTTCAGCAGATACTTCCGTATGTCCTCGTAGTTCATATCTGACAGACTGTTCATATCCTCTCGGATCTCGTATTCGCTTCCGGTGTTGGAATTCAATGCCATCAACATATTCTCATAATCATCGTAATATCTGATTGCACTCTGATAATCAATGACATTGTAGAGCGAAACCACATAATCACATAGCTGTCCCCATTCTCTGTCGTCCAACCCATTTCTCATCCTTTCCAGGATATAGATGCCGATCGGGTTTTTCTGATCATGGTACCTTCGGACAATGGTCAGTGCTTTTTTCAGGAAAGACGATGCCTCCTTGCGCCTGACAGGTTCAGAAAAGGGATTTCTGTTTTCATAATAGGCCAGAAAATTCCATCTGTGCCCTTCCGTCCTCCTGCTTAATTGTTTCTCCACACCATTGTTGTTTACATACGCAATTGCAGTTTTTTTTACTTTGTCGCTGACCTTCAGTGCTTTTCCATATGATTTCTGCCAGAGCCTCCCACTTCTTTGACAGTATTCATTGAAACCCAATGCGTAAAAAGACGTGCAATCACGCATGAACGCCGAAGTGCTTTCAGACGAGGGCGAATCGATCAGCAGATGAAAATGATCAGGCATGAGACTGATACTGACAATTCTTATATTGTGCTTTACAGCATAGACACAGACAATGGTAAAGAACACAATGTAATCCATGTCTGAATAAAACAGGATACCCCTGTCTGCTGTCCTCTGATAGATGTGCTCAAAGGCGAACTCACTATAATCCCTGCGCTTCATATCCTTTTTTTTCTGCATGATAATGATTCGTCAGAAAGAAAGGATAAAGAATCTTGAATAGATTCTCCCGCTTAAGGTAAAAATTTCAGTTTTCAGTAAAGAATCTTGTCATATCTGTTAAACAATTCCTTGCTATGTGTCTGTAATGAATTGACTATCAGCTAATTAACAAAATACCCTTCGGCTGCGCAACCGAAGGGTAAAGTCTCATCTGTTTGATTATTAGGGTGTTACATTGGCCTGGCCGGTCCGCTAAGCCCCGCAGATAACTAGCACAGGAACAGGATAAGCATCTGGGCGATCAGAACGCGTAGGAACATCGATAACGGATAGACTGTTGCATAACCTACGGCAGATTCGTCGCTGGTCTTATCCTGTTCGTTTGCATATGCAAGGGCAGGAGGGTTGGTGGATGAGCCCGATAGCACACCGATCAGGGTGCTGTAATTGAGCTTCATGCCGTAGCGTCCGATCAGGCCGCAGAGCATCAGAGGTACCAAGGTGATGACGGCGCCATAGGCAATCCAGATATAACCGCCCTTGTTGACGATAGTGTCGACGAAACCGCTTCCGGCTTCGAGTCCGACGCATGCGAGGAAGATGCTGATACCGATTTCCCTGAGCATGAGGTTAGCGCTGGCGGTGGCGTAAGTAATGACATTGATCTTCGGCCCAAAGTGGCTCAGCAGTATGCTGACAATCAGCGGACCGCCGGCAAGACCGAGTTTTACTGGCTGGGGCATGCCCGGGAAGGCGACTGGAAAGCTGCCAAGGATGACTCCGAGGGCGATTCCGAAGAAAATCGGTATGAGATTAGGCTCGTCGAGGCGCTTGAGCGAATTTCCGAGCACTTTTTCCATTCCTGCAACAGACTCCTTGCTGCCGACAACAGTCACCAGGTCACCATACTGAAGCCTGAAATCCTCGCTTGCACGCAGGTCCAGACCGGATCTGCGGATACGTGTGATAGAAGCTCCTAGAACCTGCTCGAAGTTGAGTTCACCGAGCTTCTTGCCGTTGAGAGACTTCTTGCTGATGAGGATTCTTCTTGAAATGAACTTCGTGTCCGCAGCCTCTGCATGCATGCTGATGATGGTCTTCTCAGCAGCGCTCTCTTCAGCCTTGATGTCAATGACCTCGGCCTTTCGTGGCACAGCGATCACCGTCCCGTTCCTGTAGAACAGCTGCTTTATCATTATGAATGAGAGAATTGCACCGACGACACCGAGAGGATAGGCTACCGCATAGCCCAGGGCGATGTCAGGCGCGTTCTGCCCGAACATGTCCGAATAGGCCGTCTGCGCGGCACCAAGGCCAGGAGTGTTCGTGACGGCACCTGACATGATACCGGTCATGGTCGTGACTTCAGTCCCGGTCACGAAATGCAGGATCATGGTAGTTGCCGCGCCGAAGAAGCATACGAGGAAGGCCAGGAAGTTAAGCTTGAGGCCGCCCGCCTTGAAGCTTGAGAAGAAACCAGGACCGACCTGGAGACCGATACTGTATACGAAGAGGATGAGTCCGAACTCTTTCATGAAATGGAGAAGATCTCCGTTCAGTGTCATCCCGAAATGGCTGAATACGATTCCGACGAAAAGGACCCATGTGACGCCAAGCGAAACACCGGCAATCTTGCCTTTTCCAAGTGTTTTTCCTAGCGCGATGACCAGCGCAAGGACGAGAATTGAGTGGGCGACACCTCCGCTCCAAGCTTGAGTGCCGTCAAAAAGAGTGTTCCAAAACTGCATTTTGAAGGTTATTTAAAACTGATTTGTCTCTTTGGGTAACTGTTTAAGAAGTCCTTAATCCCATTTTCCGCTGAGCTCCATTATTGCCAGGGATTCGCGCAGCATCTTGATGAATGCCTCGGAGCTGCGCTTCTGATAAGTTTTTTTCAGGACATGGACGCAGCCCTGCATCTGGTTGTCGGGCACGTCCAGCGGAATAGCCTTGAGTTTTTCCCGATTCCTGATCGTGGCACCTGAGAGAATGGTCAGAAGATTGCTTTTCTCAACTACATCGAGAAGACTGTAGACGCCGTTTATCTCGAGAGAGACATGGCTGTCTGAGCTTGAGAAATCCATATATTTATCAATCACGTTCCTGGCCTGCAGACCTTTTGCAGGAAGGACCAGACGGTTTCTCTGGATGTCCTCCAGCGTGAGGGCCTTCATGTCTGCAAGAGGGTGGTCTGTACGCATGATGACAGAAAGATGGTCATCGAACAGGCTGCGTGACTCGATCTCGTCGCTCTGGAGATTAGGCTTGAAAGCCAGGACGAAGTCGACTTCACGGCGACGGAGCATCTCCATCAGTTCTTCCATCGACCTGTTCATGATATTGAGCTTGACACCTGGATACCTGTTGATGAAATCGTTGATTGTTTCGGTCAGGATAGGACTGAACGAATAGGTCGCGCCGATGTTCAGGGTACCGGTGAGACCCTCCTGGAGATCCCTTATCTGTGACCTGCAGGTCTCTGCGTCGATTACGGTCTGTCTTGCCAATGGCAGCATTCTCTCGCCGCTTTCGGTGAGCACCACCGAATGGGAGTCACGGATGAAGAGGGGACTTCCAAGCTCGTCCTCAAGAGTCCTGATCTGCTGCGAAAGGGTGCTCTGCGTAATGTACAGGCTCCTTGCCGCTTCAGAAAAATTCAGCGTCTCTGCTGTCCTGATGAAATATTTCAGCTGTCTGAGTTCCATGTCGTCTTTTAGTCAATGTCAGTTCCTTGCTGAACCGTCCGTCAATAATAATTCAGGTATTGCAAAGATATGCTTTCGTAAAGGGAAAAACCATAGTCTGCAACGATTATTTACGATGGTGGCAATCGTTAACAACGATTGCCACTCACCACTAACAGAATTAAGTACAAACCGCACATTATGTCGAAGTACGGCTATATGTCTGAGGTTCAGCCGGCAAACGTGTATTAATCAGCCAGACCCTTGTAATATTTGAGAGCTTCCTTGAGTTCAGCCTCGTTTGTGATATCAATCTTAGGCATGTTGCCAGAGAGCTTGTTTGACTTTGCTCCGACGCTGTTGATCCTGTGGCTGGTGTAGAGATCGACGACCTTGAGGACGAGTGCGAGTGCGATGCATGCGAGAATGATGATAAGTGCTTTCATGATATTTTGTATTTAAAGGTTAATGGTCTTGGCAACTGTCATTGTTTCCTTTTGACAGAGCAAAGGTATGCACATGATCATCCATGCAAGAGCCCCGGTCCGTGTTTGTTGCGATAGTCGCAAGAGCACAGGCCAAAAGCAGGGTACCATGGTCATAAGCCACGGCAATCATAGCTGTCACAGATTGCTGTTGCCATTAGCGACAGACGATTTATCGATTGCTGTAACTCGTTGATTACCAGTTTACAAAAGAAAAACCCTTCGGCTGCGAAACCGAAGGGTAAAATGTTAATGTGTTGAGGCTGAGGCTGTTGTACTGTCCTATGCTTCGCCCATCATGACGAAGCGGTAGAGATTGCAGCCAATGAAATTTCCGATTACAATGGCGATGTAGACGCCGATGATAGCCAGAAAATTTTCAGCCCAGAATGCGAGCGGGCAGGTGAGGTAGTAGAAGGCGTCTGCCACGCAGTGCGGGAATCCGCATACGATGAACATCGGTACGCAGAAAAGCAGAGGAAGCATCTGACCCTTGCGACCGAAAGTGACGGCGGTGGTCATCAGGAAACCGCAGCCTATGGCAAGCGCACCTGCTCTGAGCGGGCCGATTGCGAGACGTCCGCTGAGTATTTTCTCTGCACTTTCCTGGAGAGGCATAGGGGAGATCCTTGCCAGAAGCGCCACGCACAGGCATCCGAGGATGTTGCCAAGAAGCACCAGGGCAAGGTGGCCGACTTCGTCTTTCGCGATGAAACCAGCGGTTCCGGTGTAGAGCTTGAGCTTGTAGGAAACTACGGCAAGCAGTCCGCAGCAGAAGAGAGCAGCTCCGAAATAGCCGCCTGCGGCGAGATATCCGAAACCGGCGATGCCGATGCAGATCCCCGCGAGCAGCGATGACTTGAGAGTTGTTATTGTCTTGTTCATGGTACCTTCGATTCAGGGGTCCTTTGACCTAGGTCAGGGCAGTTTTACTCACCTAGAAGCTCAGCAAGCTTCTTTCCGAGAGCCTCACCGCGGAGGTTGCGGGCGATGATCGTGCCGTTGCTGTCGATAAGGAAATTTGCAGGAATGGAATAGACTCCGTACTCGCCGGCAGGAGCGCAGTCCCAGTACTTGAGGTCGCTGACATGGATCCAGTCCATCTTGTTGTCTGCGATTGCCTTCACCCATGGCTCAGCAGTCCTGTCGAGGGATACGCCGAAGATCTCGAATCCCTTCGAGTGGTACTGGGCATAGTCCTTTACGAGATATGGAACCTCTCCCATGCATGGACCGCACCATGATGCCCAGAAGTCGAGAAGCACGTACTTGTTGGCGGCGACGGTCTCGGAAAGACTGATTTCGTTGCCCTTAGGTGACGGAAGCTTGATATCCATATACTGATTGCCGACAGAGGCTTTCATCATGGTCTGAGCTCTGCCCCTGATCTTCACGACATCATTGTTGTCCGCGAACTTAGGGTCGAGGTTGTCGATTGCCTCAAGAATTTCCTCCGCAGTCATGTCATACTGGAACTGTGTCAGAGCATAGACTCCAAGCCAGTTCGAGAAATTATCCTCAAGGAAATCCATGTCACAGGCGTTGATCTTCTCGATTGCTTTCTCCTTTGCAGCGTCATCAGCAGCATTCCTGTACTCGTCGTACAGCGCGCGTGAATCCTCGCGGTACTTGTCGTAGATGTCGTTGAGAGCAGTTCCGTTAGCCTTGAACTGATTGTCAGCCATCTCATATTTCAGTTTTCCAGGCTCGGCGATGACTGCGCCAAGCGCGCCGTTGTCCTCGCGGAGGTAGAGGAATCCAGGGTCTTCCACAGGGACAGTCGCTGAGAATGCGCCGTTTACGACCGGAACGACAGCAAGAGTGTCCTTGCCGCCATTGGCTACAATATAGATGTTTTCTGTCGCGCCATCAGTCTTGCCCTTGATGGTGAGCTCTGAATTGTTCCCACAGCCGGCAATCACGAGCGCCGCCGCAGGGATGTAAAGGAATCTTTTCATTATTTTCTTTTTATGTTCATGTCTCTTCGTTCCGGCAGACTGAGCTGTCCTCACGGCCTGCCTGTCTGCTTCGCCTGCTACTGCTCCAGCGACCAGCCATGCTCGGCATGGTAGACCATCTGGTGGGTCATTCCTCCGTCGATGCAGATATTCTCGCCGGTGATGAAACCAGCCTTGTCACTGCAGAGGAAAAGTACCATGTTTGCGATGTCCAACGGGTTGCCGACCCTGCCCACAGGCTGCTGGGTTGCGTCCGGACCTTCGTAGATGGTATAATCGGTGTCGATCCAGCCCGGAGAGATCGAATTCACCCTTGCCTTTTCGCGGAGGCTGACGGCCAGCGCATGGGTTAGAGCGGCGATTCCGCCTTTCGCGGCGGTATAGCTTTCGGTCTGAGGCATGCTCATCCTGTCCCTCGAAGACGACAGGTTGATGATCGAGGCACCGGCCCCGAGATACGGTACCATGAGCTTGACAAGATAGAAAGGCGCCGTAACGCCGACGCTCAGCGCGTACTGGAAATCCTCGTAGCTGCACTCATCGATGCCGCGCATCTGAGGGATCGCGTTGTTTACGATGACGTCGATGTGGCCGTATGAACTTACGACCAGACCCGCAAAGGCCTCAAGGACCTCTTTTTCAGAGATGTCGCCCTGGAAATAGCAGCCCACGCCGTCGGGCAGCCAGTCCGGCTCCGCTTGCTTGTCAATTATGCAGACCTGAGCCCCTGCAGATGCGAATTGCTCCACGATGCAACGGCCGATTCCCTGTGCTCCGCCAGTCACGATGACGACTTTTCCTTCGAATTCTTTCATATTTTGCTGTTTTTGGACCATGGTACCCTGATCCGCCATTATACAAATGTATCGAAACTGTGTCTAATTTCCTATATTTGGATTTGCCCGACATCGATAAATACGTCCGAAATTCAACAATAACCAAAAGATATGAAAAAAATTATGATGATCATGGCGACAGCACTCGCACTTGGTTGCTTCGCCTCAAACGCTCAGGTCAAGGAAGACTTCGAGCCGTCAGCTACCGCCCAGAAGGGAAAGCAGTATCCTGCAGTCAACTCTGAGAAGCGAGTAAGAGTAAAGGTACAGGCTCCGAACGCAAGCGGTGTACAGCTCGACCTCGGTGGCAAGAAATACGATCTCAAGAAGGCTGAGGACGGCTCATGGATGGGCGAATCAGATCCTCAGGACGAGGGCTTCCACTACTACCAGATCGTCATCGACGGAGCAAACATGCCTGACCCGATGGCAATGACCTTCTACGGCAGCAGCCGCTGGGGCTCATGCGTTGAGGTTCCTGCATTCGACCAGGACTTCTATGCGCTCAAGAACGTCCCTCAGGGTATGATCCGCGAGCTCAACTACTGGTCTGAGTCTACAAAGGTAATGCGTCACTGCTTCGTATACACTCCTGCAGAGTACGAGCAGAACACTTCGAAGCGCTATCCAGTGCTCTACATCCAGCACGGTGGCGGTGAGAACGAGTATGGCTGGGCAGTCCAGGGCAAGACCTGCCAGATCATGGACAACCTTATCGCAGACGGCAAGGCCCTCCCATGTATCGTCGTAATGGACTGCAGCGACGTAGCCAGCCCAAGACCTCAGGGTGGCGCACCTCAGGGTGGCTTCGGCCCAGGCGCTGGTCCTAGACCTCAGGGTGCTCCAGCAGGCGGTCGTCCTCAGGGTGCACCTCAGGGTAGACCTGGTGCAGGACAGCAGGGTGGCAGACCTGGCGGCATGGCCGGAATGTTCAACTTCGGCGGTGCATTCGACGCAGTGATGGTCAACGAACTCATCCCTACAATCGACAAGACCTTCCGTACAATTCCTGATGCAGCACACCGTGCAATGGCAGGTCTTTCAATGGGTGGAATGATCACCAAGCAGGTGACACTCGCACATCCTGACGTATTCTCTAACATCGGTATCTTCAGCGGCGGCACCATCACAGTCGCAGACGCTGACAACACCCCTGGCTTCCGCGCAACCAACAAGCTCGTCTTCGTCGGCTTCGGCAGCAAGGAGCTTGAAAACCGTGTTCCTGGCTTCGGTGACGGTACCGATCCTAAGGAAGAGACTGCTGATGTCAAGGCTTCAGGCGTAAACGCACACTTCTACGTCTCACCAGGCACCGCCCACGAGTGGCTTACCTGGCGCCGCTGCCTCCGCGAATTCGCTCAGCTTCTTTGGAAGTAGGCGGCTGGCGTGGCTTTAGGCCGTGCAGGCTAATTAGTTGATACATAGGTAGATACAAAAAGTCCTATACCCTCGCGAAGGGTATAGGACTTTTTATAACTGCTTGTTTGATAGGAAGTTAGCTTGCACGCCCGTTCCGCCAAACTGCCGACATGCATGGCCTAACCACCGCTTGCACGGCCGTTCCGCCAAACTGCCACCAACGCGGCCTAACCACCGCCTGCACGGCTGGTTCGCTGCCTGCACGCCTGTTCCGCTGAACCGCACGGCCTAACCGCCGTCCTACCAGAGATGGTGCACGAGCGGACGGATCTTCTCGTCGTAGATGCGCTGGACGGTAGCCATCTGCTCGTCGGTGAGGGCAGGGAGCTCGGAAGCGGCGATGTTAGAGGTAACCTGCTCCGGACGGCTTGCACCAGGAATGACTACGCTGACTTCCGGATGCATGAGGATCCAGCGGAGAGCGGTGCCGGCGAGGTTGTCGGTTCCGAGCTCAGCCTTGAGCTGCTCGGCTGTAGCTACGCCTGTCATGTAGTCGACGCCTGAGAACGTCTCACCCTTGTCGAAAGCCTCACCGTTACGGTTGTAGCTGCGGTGGTCCTGAGGACCGAAGGTTGTTGCAGCGTTGAACTTGCCGCTGAGAAGACCGCTGGCGAGAGGAACGCGCACGATGATAGCGACGTCCTTCTCAGCGCACTTCTTGAAGAGTTCCTCTGCTGGCTTGAGACGGAACATGTTGAAGATCACCTCGATAGCTGAGATGTTGTGCTCAAGTGCAGCAAGGCCTTCCTCTACCTTCTCGATGCTGACTCCATAGTGCTTGATGAGACCTTCCTCCTTCATCGCGTCAAGGACAGCGAACACCTTCTTGTCAGAGAATACAGAAGTTGGAGGGCAGTGGAGAAGAGTGAGGTCGAGAGCGTCGACCTTCTGAGCCTTCCTTGAACGGTCCACGAAGAAGCGGAGGTTCTCCTCGTTGTATCCTTCAGCCACGTGTGGGTTGAGGTCACGTCCCATCTTGGTCACGACGAACACCTTTTTCTCAGGATGAAGCTTGTTCCAGCCGTTCTCGCCGTTGAGAAACTCGCCGATTGCAGGCTCGCTGAGCTTGTCCTGATAGATGTCAGCTGTGTCAAAGAGGTTGATGCCGCTGTCGACAGCAGCCTGAAGGGTCTTCATTGCGTTCTCGGTATTGAACTCGTCGCCCCACTTGGAGCCGAGCTGCCATGTTCCGAGAGAAATCTCGCTGGCCATGAAGCCAGTCTTTCCAAATCTACGGTATTTCATATTCTGTTGATATTTATTGCTTTATGTCCATGGTACCTTCGTTCGGGCAGGGTACCATGGTCTTAAGGAATGTCAAGTGCTTCGGCCTCGCCGCCCCAGATTTCGAGAAAGCGGACAAAGTCGTCCTTCGAGATGACGACGGTCGCTGTGTTGTCGCATGGGTGGAACGAGACGGCCGGTGCGTCGAGCAGGGCAGAGTCGTAGAAGAACTTCATGCGGTGTCCGTTCTCGAAGAGCTCTTTCGGATCCGCATCTTCGAGCGGAGTCATGTCGTGGATCAGTCCGAACATGCCGACTGAACCTGGTTTTACACCGAGGCAGCGCTCAAGTCTTTCGGGCGAACCGAAGGAAAGCTTGCCCTGGTGGAGCATGTGCTCGAGGCTGTGGATGTCAAGCTGCTTGCGGCAGGCGTATGAGATAAGATAGTGGCGGTTGCCCTTATGGTTGCGCATGAACAGGTTCTTGCAGTGGACCGGGCCAGTTCCGTCGGTGTGTGATGCGTCGATCTTGTCCCAATATTCGAGCGCCTCCTCGATGGTGAAGAGGGCAGGGTGGGTGTAGATCTCGTATTTGATATCGTGAGCCTCAAGGAAGTCGAGAACTTCCTGGATTTTCTGAGGATATTCGTTCATTCTTAGCCGATTGATTCATACAAATATAGCAAAATTGCTATAATTGCAGAACGGACGTCACCAATCAATAGAGACGGACATCACGAATCAATCCGAATGCTCGACAGGAATCTCATAGAAATGGCATACAGCTTCTTCCATCAGAAGCTGAGGGTCTATGAATTCTCAAACTCGGAGACTCAGAGGGATGATATCGAATATGCTGTCAGTGAGTATGTTGCGATGATGTCTCCGGAGCTTCGGGAATACATCTCAGAAGGCCGTCCGGCATTCCTGAGGGAGCATTCTACCTTCGAAGACGACATGCGTGCAGCCGTCCGCAGGATGGGCGGGCAGCTAGGGGAGCGGTTCTAGAACCGTCAGGTGTTGAGCCTTGGTGGTCAGCTGTCAAGTATTGAGCCTTGGAAACCAAGGCACCGCCTTAGAATCCCCAGCGCAGGCCGGCGAGCAGGAAACCCTGCATGCCGAAACCGACCTCGGCGAAGCCGCGGAACGCCTTCCCGCCAAAATCGAGACCGATCGGGCTCAGCTGCATGCCGAAAGTCACATTACCGGAATCAGTTCCGACACATATACCTGCACCCAGTTTCGAGTACATACTGAAATGGTCGTAATAGAACCATGGCAACTTGGCCGTAGGCATGATCGTCACATAGTTGTTGTGCTGGTCCTCGCCGTCCTTATAAGTCGCATTGCCGTCCTCGTCCTTGCCGTTGTATGAATCGAAGGTAAGTGTCAGTCGCTCCTCGACGATAGATCCGCCGAGCGCGATATGTGAGTTGAGGAAATTCATGTATTCGGCGCCGATAGCACCGCTTGTCGCGATCTTGTCGATCTTCGCAAGTCCTCCCGTGAATGCAGTTCCGAACACTCCGCCGAGAATATTTGCGAAATGAGGAACCGACAGCGTGCCATAACTGACGCTGACTTCGTTCTTCGGACGTACTGATCCGCTCTTTGTCTCAACGCCATCTGAACCGGCAAATGCTGGAATCGCAGCGATGACGAGAACTGTAAGTATTGATAGTATTCTTTTCATAATCAGTCAAATATAGCAAAAAATTGTAAAAATGCTTCAGGCGTAAGTATCCTGATGCCGGGATCTCTTAGGTCCAGGAGATGCCTGTCGCGGGTTACCATGACCTTGCAGCCGTTCCTCCGGGCACATGCCAGTTGGATTGCTTCTTCCGGATCATCGATGTCAATTTCCTGAGCATCAGTCCATTGTGCGGCATCCATGGGCAATGTCTCGAAGAGTTCGGAGATGCTTTCCATCGAGATCCTGTTTGTGAATTTTCTCGTTACATATAGAGTGTTGACGCCAGTCAGGACTGAAATGCATGCCTTGTACAGGCCGCTCTCGCAGCACTGCATTACCCTCTCGGCACATCCGTCGCCTTGCCTGCCGGTATAGAAATCAATTACGACGTTCGTATCCAGAAACAGCTTTATCGGTTCCATATCCTGTCAAATTTTTCGTCACCTGCAACTTCCGTCGCTTTGACAATCCCTGAATACTTTCTTACAAGCCGGCCTGGTTGCCCGCTGATCCGAACGACCGGGAGGCTTTCCTCCATGTCCTTCGCAACCAGATTCCTGATATAGTCACCGACGCTTAACCCCTGCGCCTTAGCCCTGGCGACAATCATTGGCTGCAAGTCAATCAACTCTGCTGCTGGGTCCTTCAGTTCGGCTGCCGTGTCCTTCGGGGCAGCTTCTTTTTTTGTCTGGCTCCCATATCCGCATACTGCTGATGAATAAGTGCCTTCCTCAACACCGGTTATAGGACGACCGAGGACCTGTGACAGTTCAGATAGCAGATCAAGGGTGAAATTATGCTTTCCGCTGAGCCATTTCGTGGCTTCGGAACGGCTCCTCCCCATAAGGTCTGCTAGCTGAGCTCTTGTCAAGCCCTTCTCTGTCATCGCGTCAAGTATCTGTCTGGCAGCTACTTTGCGTCTTCTTTCCGCTGAATCAACCATGGTCCTTTGTCGGGTTGGATAATGTTTGGCCGACATTGCAAATATACTGAAATTTATTTAAAAGTAAACTTTGTCTAAAGATGAATTTTGCTAAAAATGTACGATTTCCGTATCTTCGCTATATCAATCCATGAACAGAATGAAGCAGAACCATATGTCTCAGCCCGAAGGACAGATGAATCTTACGGAAGAGGAAAAGATGCTCTCCGGTCAGGTCTACAATGCAGAGGATCCAGATCTTATCAAGGGCCTTTGCGAGACGCGTGCACTTATCTACGAGTTCAACAATCTCCATCCATCTAAGACTGAAGAGATGGAGACTCTGCTGCGCCGCATCCTTGGCCGTTGCGGGGAGAAGTTCCACTTCAACCAGCCGTTTCGCTGCGACTACGGAAAGAATATCAGAATAGGCGAGCGCTTCTTTGCGAATTTCAATTTCACGGTCCTGGACGAGGCCTATGTCACTATCGGTGACGACTGCTTCATCGGTCCGAATGTCAGCATCTATACAGCCTGCCATAGTACCGATCCTGTTGCTCGCAACACCCGCCAGGAATGGGCAGAGCCTGTGACGATAGGCAACAGTGTCTGGATCGGAGGTGGCGTCACAATCGTGCCAGGCGTGACGATCGGTGATGGCGTTACCATCGGTGCGGGAAGCGTCGTTACACGTGACATCCCATCTGGCTGCGTTGCCGTCGGTAACCCCGCTCGAGTAATAAAGAAGGTCGGTGGAGCAGGTACCATGGACCTGAAAGAGATATAGGTCTCGGAAGGATAAGACGTCGAAGACAAATTAAAACGAAGATGAGAAGGGGAATCGCAATTGATTTTGAAACGGCGAACGAACAGCCGAGCAGCGTGTGCAGCGTCGGGGCTGTGCTTTTTGAGGACGGGGAGATCGTCAGGTCGTTCTACAGCCTGATCCATCCGGAGCCGGAGTATTATTGGTGGAGGTGCCAGCAGGTCCATGGACTGGGACCCGAGGATACTGATGATGCGCCTGTCTTCCCTGAAGTCTGGGCCGCATTGGAGGAGGAAATCGGTCAGGGCGTTTCACTGGAGGACCTTGGTCTGCCTCTCGTCGCTCATAACAGCCGCTTCGACGAGGGCTGTCTCAAGGCTGTCTTCCGCGTCTATCAGATGACCTATCCTGACTACGAATTCCGCGATACCCTTGCAGCCTCCCGTCGTCATTTCGGCCGTTGCCTTCCGAACCATCAGCTCCACACCGTCTCCGAGGCCTGCGGCTACTGCCTCGAGAATCACCATCACGCCCTCGCTGACGCTGAGGCCTGCGCCTATATCGCGATGAAGTTGCTGTAAAGGCTGTAGTTAACCTTCTCGCTTTGAATTATCGTATATTTTCTTGAACATTCCTTCGATGGACTTCAGCATCTCCTTTTCATGCCTGCGCCGCGCTGCTGCTTCCTTGCGCTCGGCCGAACGTCTGGACTTTGCTTCAATCCAGGACTGACGGTTCGCATTGAGAGATCCCATGATCTTGTCCATGGTACCTTCGATCACCGGCCGTTTGAGCTGGCACTCCCAGACGGTCAGGCTGTACCATCCCATGGCCTCGAGCTTGGCCTTGTCCAGCTCGTCGCGCTGCTTGTTGCGTCGCACCTTGGCCTCCCAGAACTCGGGATTCGTCTTCGGATGGGTATAGGAGCGGCAGCCGTCATGTCCGTGCCAGAAGCAGCCGTTTACGAAAATGCAGGTCCGGTACTTCGCCAGCACTATGTCAGGCGTGCCCGGAAGGCGTTTTACGTTGACTCTGAAGCGGAAACCGGCCGCGTGCAGGGCCTTGCGCACCTTCAGCTTCGGGGTAGTGTTCTTGCCTCGGATATGTGACATGTTGACGCTGCGTGATGGAGGGACCATGGTCGGAACTTGCTGTAGGGAAAACTGGTCCAAAGATAGCTATTTTGCGTATATTTGTTGAAACAACAGAACGCGACATGAAAGAGCAAGTCAATAAAACAGGGACGACGCCGAAGATTATCGGCATAGGCGAGACCGTCCTTGATGTCATCTTCAAGAACGATCAGCCTCAGTCCGCGACTCCGGGCGGGTCGACTTTCAACTCGATGATTTCGCTCGGCAGGGTAGTCCGCAAGGCCTTCCCGTGTGATGCGGCGGAGCAGTCTGGCACGTCAGTCAAGGTACTGATGGTCACTGAAGTCGGCGACGACCATATCGGCTCGATCGTCACTAAGTACATGGAAGACAACGGAGTGAGCACCGAAGCTGTGACTCGGAACCATGGTACCCAGACCCACCTTTCTATGGCTTTTCTTGACGACCAGAACAACGCCCAGTACGAGTTCTACAAGAACCACGCGGGTGCGTCGCTCGACCCCGAGAAGGTTACCGGCGTCCAGTTCGGACCTGACGACATCGTTCTTTTCGGCTCTTTCTTCGCGATCAATCCGAAGATCAGAGAGTTCACTCTGTCGCTTCTGAAGCGTGCGCGTGCAGCCGGATCGACAATCTACTATGACATCAATTTCCGAAAGAGCCACATCCCGGACATCCCGGACGTGATGGAGAACATCTGCGAGAACTGCCGCCTTAGCGACTTTGTGCGCGGCTCCGATGAGGATTTCGGCTATCTTTTCGGGACTACCGATCCTGAGCGGATCTATACGGAGCACATCGCTCCGCTCTGCCCGAACTTCATCTGCACCTGCGGCTCAAAGCCTGTACATGTGTTCATGAAGCCGGAAGGCATCTCGACGGCAGGTTCGAATCAGGACGGCTTCTTACACCAGGTTTTTCCGATTCCAGCAGTCGAGCAGGTCATATCGACAATCGGGGCCGGCGACAACTTCAACGCAGGATTTGTCTATGGCTTGCTTAGAGCGAAGCTGGATGCTTCAGAGCAAGTGGTAGGCCAGGGCATTGCAGATCTCATAGCTCTTGCAGGACGTTTCTCCGCAAACGTCTGCGCCAGCATCAGCAACAACGTCGACGAAGACTTCGCCACCGAGATCGCGAAACTATAGATTATTCAGAGTTTCGCCAATTGCTTTGATCAGACCTCGTGGATCTCACGTGCAAGTGCTTCCTCCGGGCTTTTTCCAGCTTCGATTTTTTCTCCCGGTACTCCCACCATCCTTTCCAGTCGCTATATCCGCGCTGGGTCGCCAGAATCTGGTCGCCTTTACGGATGACTGCTACAACTACTTCAATTGTCTTCATATCTTGACTTAAAAAAAGCTCCACCAAAGCGGTGGAGCTTTTATTGTTGTTTCAGTTAAACTGAGCTGATTACCTCGTGCGTCTTACAGGACCAGTGGTGCTGCTTGAGCTGCCGGTTGAGCGGCTTGCTGCTGAGCTTCCAGAGCTGCTGGTAGTGCTGCGGCTTGCAGATGAACCAGAGTTGCTGGTTGAGCGAGCAGGAGCTGAGCTGCTGGTAGTTGAGCGTGAAACTGAGCTGCTGGTGGTTGAGCGAGCAGGCGCTGAAGAGCTTGAGGTGCTGCGTGAAACGCTTGAGCCTGAGCTGGTAGTTGTCCTTGCTGCGCCGCTGTTGTTAACTCGGCTGTTGACAGTAGCGCCGCTGGTAGAGCGGTTCACTGAACTGCTTGAGCTTGAGTTGGTAGCTGTGCTGCGGTTAGCAGTGTTGCTAGAGCTTGAGTTGGTAGCTGTGCTGCGACTTGCAGAACTGCTTGAGTTTGTAGTCGCTGTGCTGCGGCTTGCTGAGCTGCTTGAAGCTGTGCCGGTGCTGCGGTTAGCACCTGTGGTAGCTGTTGAGCGGTTAGCTGAAGCTGAGCTGCTGCTTGCGCTTGAACCTGTATTGGTAGAGGTTGCCCTCTGAACACCAGTCCTGTTGGAATTCTCTTCTGTAGTAGTCACCTTTGTAGATGCCTGCTGAGCCGCGCGGATATCGCTGGCGTTGGTAGCTCTGCGGATTGCAGAGTGGTCGCCGCCGATATTCTGGGTACGGTTGGTGAAAGCCATCTCAGGGTGCTGCTTGCCATAGTCATTGCGCTGCATGCTTCTAGTCATTACATCCCAGCTTGTGTAGTGGTAATATGTTGGATAGAGCACCTCATGGCAATAATGATGGTTGTGCATGAAGGTAGTCACATATGCCTGATAGTGAGTCAGGTAGTGTGGAGCGTGATGCTTGTAGTGGGTTGGGTAGTAGTCCCAGTGCCAAGGTGATGCCCAAACCCTGTAGTTGCGAGAGCACAGGTGTGTGAAGATGTAAGGTCTTGTCTTGTAGATAGGACGTACGATATACTTCTGGCCATAGATGAATGGCGCACCGATGATCTCGACATAGCAGTTGGCACGTGAAGGATTCTCGACTACAAGGGTGCAGACATCCTGGTAGATGTTCCTTCCAAGCACTGCCTGGATCACGAAGATGTGGGTGAATCTGTCGACTGCCTCCACTACGCGGAGATAATCTACATAACCGTCGCGGTTGAGGTCGAGGTTAGAGATCATGTAAGAAGAGTTGTTGAGAAGGATCTCGAAATCTCTTACATTGGCAGACTGGGCGAACGCTGCACCGACGGCCTGGAGGTCGAGGTGGAGGCAGAGATCGTAGTCATTCGCATAGATGTTGGTAGCGACATGAGTCGTTGGATATGTAACAGTAGTTGAATATCCTACTGAGTAACCTGGAGATGTGGTTACGATTCTAGCAGCATAGCAGCCAGTGAAAAGGAATCCAGCAACTGTGAGTGCGAGTAATGTGAACTTTTTCATAATACGATAGTATGTTAGGTGTAAATATACACATTATTGATTCAATAGATAGCAATCTGCGTGCCATTCTTTGTGGACGGGTGTCTGCTTGCCTCAAATAATGCCTATTCCGTCTTAAGGGCAACGATTACCTCGTCGATGCTGCAGGCTACCGCAGAGAAGAGCTTATACATAAGCTCGGGCTCCTGTTTTTCGGGAATGTAGGCTATGACCTTGCGTCCACGGCCTGCGAACCATCCGGCTTCAGTATGGGCGGAACGGCCGCAGGGGAGTACGAGCACACATGCGTCGCATGCTTCCATGGCCTCGATGTCGTTCGCGAACTGGGCGATGCTGCGTGGATGGTCCAGGTTGTCACGGTACTCCTCTGGCGTCCAGTCGAGCCAGTCGGGACTGACGTACTCCCATTTGAACGGAGGTTTGTCAGGACCTGGATTACGGAAATCGTAGACATCGAAGCCCGCATCGCGAAGGGACTTCACGACTTCGGGGTAATAGGCGTTGCGCCAGGATGAAGCGACATAGATACGCATCGGCTGAAAGTTATTTAAGCAAATATAACGAATTTCCGGATCCTTTTGCATTGTCAGATTCTTGGGCTAAATTTGATGCTGCAAAATAATCTGACTAACTGACCATAAGACGCTGTAAATGAAAAAACTGACAATTCTGCTGTCATGCCTTGCTTTTCTTGCGGCATGTACAGACGAGCTGCCGCTTCCGGAAGATCACGGACCGATTATCGAGGAACCTGTGGAGGTCGAAACGACCCTGCAGATGTTCAGGCTCGATGCTTCATCTGATGGAACTGTCACGAAAACCACTCTCGATGGAGACCGGATACTATGGGATGAGGGGGACAGGATTGCTCTCGTCGGATCTGAGGGTAAGGTGACCATGAGCCTGGAAAGTGGCGCAGGGGAGAGTTCGGCTGTGTTTGTCGGACTGACCGCGTCCCCGCTTGAGGGCTACGCATTTGCTGCCTTTCCTTCGAATTCGGCGTCGCTGACCGAGGACGGGACGATCGAATACACTGTTCCTGACCATCAGTCCTATGTCGCCGGTTCGTTTGATCACCAGGCGAATGTCATGTTCTCCGAAGTCGGGATGGAGGAGGGTCGTCTGAAGGCATCGTTCAGGAATATGATGGGCGTGCTGCAGCTTTCTCTCGCAGGTGAAGGTCTCTCTGTTTCTGAGATCATGGTAAGTGACCGCTCTGGCAGTCTTCTTTCTGGCACCGCCATTGTTGCTGCGGATCAGGTCCATGGTGGTATCCATTCTGCAGATTTTGTTGAAGGTAAGCCTTTTGTGGTTCTTGACTGTGGCGAGGTGGCACTTTCTGAAGAACCGGTTGTTTTCAATGTTGTCGTCCCTGTCGGTGCTTTCTCTGCCGGACTTGATGTGAAGGTGACTACGACTGACGGCAGCTTTGCTGAGTTCGGATCATCGGGCTCAGCTAACGAGATAGCACTTTCTGATATAAAGAGAATGCCGGTGAAGAATGTCGCCGGTATCATGTACGAAGAGTTCAATATCTATAACTCTGCGGTTGCTGCATATATGTCCTTCACAGATGCTCCAAGTTTCACGAAGTCCTTGAGTCATTTCAAAACTCATTCTTCTCTTACGAATGAGTCGCTGATGGACCAGGACCGTCCTAAGTGTCTGAGTGTCAGTTGGACTTCCGGATCCGCATCTGAGTATTTCGTGACCTTGACTGACAAGACCAAGGGTGCTGATGTGTATCGCGACCGTCCTGTCGGAAATGTCAGTTCCTATGATGTGATGAATGTGATACCTGGCCATAAGTATATATTCAAGGTGACTGACGGCTCTGAGACTCTTGAGAGCAGACGTTTCTTCGTGACTGGAAAGGTACGCGAGGTCAATATTGATGATTCGTGGAACTGGCGTGACCTCGGTGGCTGGGAATCCACCCTCGGGGGTACTGTGAAATATGAGTGGCTTTACAGGGGAGGTAGTCTGAACGGGAAGTGGAAGTTGGCGCCTAACGTGATTCTTTTTTGGAAGAATTATGACTATTCTGCAGATAAACTTGGTGACCCGTCTAACTACGAGATTCTCAGTGCTTCGTCCCAGCAGCAGATTCTTGATCTAGGCATAAAGTCAGAACTTGATCTGAGGTCGACAAAAGCGGAGGATAATTCAAGCAATAATTCTCATTCGCTATCCCTCGATATGCCTCATACAGGTCTTTCTGACTGGACATTCAAAAGAATCAAGACTGCAGATGCACTTGCATATCCTCTTACAGACACTGCTTTCATTCAGGATGTTGAATGGATCATCGACCAGGTCAAGCTTGGTCGTCCTGTGGCGTTCCACTGTAAGTCAGGTGCAGACAGGACCGGTGCTCTTGCATTCATCATCCTTGCTGTGCTTGGTGTTGATGAAGGTGATATTGCCAGGGATTATGAGCTGACCAGGTTCTCCCATGAACAGTCAGTCGTGATTGAAGAATCGCAGTTCCGTGATAGGATGGCAAGTAAAGGCGAAGTACATGACTTTGTCACCAAGGGACTGAACACGATCGGCAAGCCTAGCCTTCAGGAAAAGGCATACACTTACCTTACTGAGTACTTTTCCGATGCTCGTATCGCCCCGGACAAGCTTGACTCATTCATAGACTTCATGCTCGAAAACAGATAGACCTATGGAAGCTCTTGAAACATATCGTACCTTGACACCAGAGATGTATCATACCCCAATGTGTACGGTCATCCCGATCGCTATCCACTCGACGATTCTCGACATGAGTACTCAGTCCCTTTCTCAAAGCAGCGGCGCGGGCTGGGATGACGATGATGAATAGAATATAAACCTGATTTCTGTTTTAATAGAATTTCTATTAGAGAGGTCGAGAAGTCTGAGGAAATCCGAAGGACCAGGACGGTCCGAAAAGTGGAGGAGCTGTGATTGGTCGAGTCCTGGAATTAAGATTGAGTCCTGCGATTCAGATTATGGCGCTCCGACGCCCAGATGGCGGCTATTATGATGCCGAGAGTGATGAACCCGGCGAGACCTGTCGAGCCGATAAGGAGGTCGTTGCCGCCCTGCACGAGCAGCAGAGTGATGCCTGCAGATGCGTTCGTGGTACCATGGAAAATGGCGGCAGGGAATACCGAACCTGATTTCTTGACCAGGTAGAGCTCGATGATGCCTGTCAGGATGCAAAAGATGACCATCATGAACACTCCGAGCACTGGATGCTGAGGGTAGTTATGGCCGCAGAGGATGAGAGGGAAGTGCCATATTCCCCATACAGTTCCGATGAAGATGGCTGACTTCCAGAAGGACTCTCCTTCAAGTGCGGCAGCCATGTAATTACGCCATCCGTATTCCTCGCCGAAGGCTGCAACCGCGTTGATCGTGCATCCGGCGAAAATAGCGCTTACCATGCTCGAAATGACCATGACCGCAGGGGACATGGACGAAAGCTGTGCGTTTAAGGCTGCGATTGTCGCTTCGTCCATATTTCCCTGCATAGCGATGAACTGCTCGGCTCCGTAGTGGAAGCGGCAGCCTGGCATCAGTCCAGAAATGAGAGTAGCCAGCAGACTGATGACGACAGGCAGGACCATAGCAAGTAACCATATCCAGCTTACCTTGAATTCCAGCAGTCCGGTGCCTTTCCATTGTTCACGGTCCCTCCACTGCAACAGCATCGCGGTTATCATCGGAAAGAACATGTATCCCGCAGAAAACAGGGTAGTGCCAGTTCCCGTCTCGAAACTGAAACCCATGCACGCATAGAGCAACAGAAATGCTCCCCATGACAGCAAACAAACCGCTATTGAAAATCGAAAGGCTTTCTTCATTAATATAAATCTTTGCGTAAATCAACCATTTCATTTCAAAAAATAGCCATTTCAATGACATGCCCATTTCAAATAGCGTCTTTTTTTATAATTTTGTGATACTGAAAGATTAAACAAGAGTTGATAATCTATCACGTACCTAAAAACACTATTCACAACTCTACATGGCCGGAGGATTCGTCCTCCGGTTTTGTGTTATGTCGTCCTCCGGTTTTGTGTTATGTAGGCTGGACCATCAATTGAAACCGACCTGGACCTGGCACATCAGGGCGTGGTTTCCGATCTTGTCGAAGCGTGCGACGTAGTCGGTGATGGCGCTCTTGAAGACGTACTGTACCTGGACGCGGCACTTCTTGTAGAACCAGTACTGGAGACCGAAGACTGCCTTGTGCATGTCAAGGGCGCGGTCAGTGTTGTAGTTGAAATAGTCGTAAGAGGCGACGACGTCGATCGCGTTTCCTGTCTTGGTCTTGTAGATGGTCTTGAAGCCGGTGAGGTAGGCTCCGAGGCTTTCGACATCACCGTCATAGCCTCCGAGGAACTCACCATGGACCCCGGCTCCGTCGACCCTGTAGTTGGCGCCGATCGAGTACCTGTTGCGGCGGTAGTCCTGCCCTGCGACGAGAAGCGGGTTGAAGACGGTGTGGCCGACCAGGGCGTTGCCATAGCCGATCTGTCCGGTAGCGACGATGTTCAGGCCGTTGAGCGGACGTACCTCCACTCTACCGATGACGTCCTTGCTGTTGTTGCGGTCCTTGCGGTTGACGCCGGTGCCGTTGAGGATGTCGAGCTCGTAGCGGAAAAACTTGTCGTCGGTCTCGCCGAAAATCGCCACTCCCAGGTCACGGCCGTACTGTACGCCGAACTGGACGTCGCTGCCGCATCCTGCGAGGAAAGCTACGCTCTCGGCACTGAGGTCTATGGTCTCTGCAAGGAATGGTGGAAGTCCGTTCTCGATCGAGAAGGCGTTCTTGAACTGTCCGAAGCGGAGGTTGAGCATGTTGTCGTTTGTCAGCCTTACGTCGGTGAAGTACTCCTGCACGACGCTGTTGAAGTCATGCATGAAGCGGAATGACCATCTTGGAGTTATCTGTGCGTCCATCCAGATGATGGAACGCTTCATGTCGAAACTGTTTGTCTTGGCACCATTCTTCTCTGAGAATGTGTAGCCACCCTGGATGAATCCATGGACCGCAAGTCTGTCGACCAGGTCCTGGGCCTTTGCGCTGATGCCACAAGAAAGCAGGCATAAAGCGATGGCAATGAATGTGATAAGATTTCTTTTCATACTGCAAATGTAGCATAATTAGCAAAGCAAACAAAATTCAGTACTCTGTTGTTATTTCCAAACGCAGTCTGCTTTGTCAGTGCGTAACTCTCTTTCTTTCCCAGGTACCATCAACCGCGAAATAGTTGTAACTTTGTCGTTCAAATTGCGACAATTGAAATAATGCAATATGAATCCAATCAGCATAAGTCTGCAGGAATCGATAAATGTTCAGGAATATGCAAATGAAGAAGATAGCTGCTATTTCGGTAATGTTTGTGCTTGCGGTGGCATGTACACGACGTCCGGATGACATGACGTTTATCCGTGACATGTATGAAAAGGTCTTGTATGAGGACTACGGCTTCCTTGAGCAGCACTGCTCGAAGGACCTTCTGACCAAACTCTCCGAGGCTTACGACTACGAAGGGGATGGGTATGCCGTGTGGATGTTCCGCAGTGGCGCTCAGGATGGCCCAGGCAAAGAGCATGCGGTGATATACATTGAAGACGAAGGAAACGGCTGGTACAGATACACGGCCTTGGACATGGGCATCACCTTCAGGAAAAGGATCAGGATCTCACATGAAGGAAGAATGACCATGATAGAGGATATCGCGGACGAATACAGGTTCATCGCTCCGTTGCCATCAGGTCTTGATCTGGAGAACCTGCAGGACTGCACCGTTCCGGCAGCGTTCACTTCGGACGACTTCCGATGGATGGGAGGTAACCTGAGGATGACCGTATTCAGCAAAGACCTATACGATGCCGTCGACATCTCACAGATGCAGGTGGGTGACACACTCATGTATGCTGGCGAGCCGATGGTCATCGAGTCGATTGAAGAGAATCATGGCGGACTTGCCATCAACGGCGATCTGGATAATGGCGGCTGCTGTCTCGTCGGGTATGAAGGCGGTACTTACGTTGCCAGAGACTGGGACGACCATGCCACATATACCAGACTGGGAAAGGCTGAAACCGCGCTTGCAGAGGACTTTGTCATCGTTGACTGCGGAGAATTTCCGGCTGACCCGTCAGACACTGTCCGTACAGGTCAGAAACTCTATCTTGAATCACTCAAGGGCAGCCGCCGGGAATTCTTCTCGCTGAACACTCTGGTCACTATAGAGAATGGTATGATTACGGAAATCAACCGTAGATGGATTCCGTGATGAAACGGGCAATTCGGCGAAACTACATCCTTAGCAAGCTCCTTGCCGTTCACGAGGAGGCGGCAGCCTTCGCGGCGGTTACGAAGTGTAAGTGTCTGGGCCTGGTTAGAGGTGATAGAGGCGTGGATGCCCTTCTCGTCCCAGTCCATGTGGTTGAGCAGCTGGCTCAGATTGTGCACGGCCTCTTCGATATGAGTTCCTGGTGCCTGAACATCAAGCGTATGTCGCTGGTTCGTTTGACCATGCTAACTGCTTGATAGATACGTTACTAACGGTTTACCCTTCGGTAGCGAAGCCGAAGGGTAAACCGTTAAGGTGCTGTAAATCACTGTGTTAGTGAAGCCCCTGTCCTGCGCCACAAAGGGACGCTAGCTGAGCTTCTTGCCGAGGGCGACGTAGAGGCGGCCGACCAGGATCAGGAAGATCAGAAGGGCGAAGACGTACCACATGACGCCCATGAACGGAAGACCTTTGCAGAATCCGAAGGCGCCGGCAGGGGAGCCCCAGTTCATGAAGAAGTATGGGTAGTTGGTCGATGAGCTGAAGTGCCAGTTCTGGACGTAGCCGATGCTCGCGAAACCGAGGTAGTAGAGCGGCGGAAGGATCACCCACCAGCTGTCGCCTCTGTCAAGCAGGTAGCGAGGCTTGCGGATGCTGAAACGTCCTGACTCAGCACTTCTTACGCTCTGGTTCATGGTACCCCAGATCGAGCTGCTTACAAAGAAGTCTGCAACTGCTGCAATTGGGACAACGACATGGACGAGATTGCTTTTAAGTGCCCATGTCTCTGGACCGCCGGTCGGGGCGAGGACGAAGCAGTAGACCATTCCAGTGAGGGTGATCGCTACGGTGAAGGCGAGCTTCAGGACTGCCATTGTGTGACTGACGGTCGAACGTCGTAGCATGGTCACGAGACCTACGAGGCAGGTGATGCAGATCCAAAGGTTGGACTGGATTGTGAAGTAGAGCATTGCGGACGGGTTGCCGAATACTTTGTCGGGGGTACAGACGTTGAGCCAGACTCCCCAGAGGGAGCATATTATGACGCACAGCTTGAGTGCGGTCGATGCGGTGAGTTTTCCTTTCATACAGCGCTTTGATTATTTGTTTTCAGCCTTGGTCCGCTCTGCGGCAGGAGCATCTGTCTTTGCTTCAGCGGCAGGGGCATCCTTCTTCTCCTGCTCGACTGTAGGTGCGGTCTCTTTATATTTGAATCGACGGATCTTCATTGTCGCGGTCTTCTCGAACGGCTCCTTCATGACCTCGACGGAACTGATCTGTGAGGTCTTGTTGACATCTTTGTTGACGCGGGCGAGGAGCTTCGCCTTCCATGCGTCAAGCTTTTCGTACATCTTGTCTTCGCTGTCGTTGTCCCAGTCAATGAAGCCTTCGATCGGCTGGACAAGGGCTACGAGACGGCCGTTCCTCTCGACGACGATCGATTCTGTCACGCCTTCTGCGTTGTTGATGACGTTCTCGATCTCCTCTGGGTAGATGTTCTCGCCGGATGGACCGAGGATCATGTTGTTCTTGCGGCCTTTGATGAAGAAGCGTCCTTTTTCGTCCTTGATTGCGAGGTCGTTGGTCCTGAACCATCCGTCCTTGGTGAAGGCGCTGCGAGTCCTGGATGGGTCCTTGTAGTAGCCGAGCATTACGTTCGGACCTTTTGCCACTACCTCGCCTTCGCCTGTCTCAGGATTGATGTCGTCGAGACGGAGCTGGACGTTGTAGACAGGGTATCCGAAAGATCCTACAGCCCTCCAGTTCTTCATGGCATAGCCAAGGAGAGGGGAAGTCTCAGTAAGACCATATCCGATCGCATATGGGAACTTTGCCTTGAGGAGGAACTTCTCGACCTCAGGATCGAGTTTGGCACCACCGATACCGAAGAATGTTACATGCCCTCCGAAGGTAGACTTCAGTTTCATGCCGATGATGCGGCACATCAGGCCGTTCATGTTTTTCTGCATCCAGGTCAGAGTACGGCTCTTTGTGATAGTAGGGAGCACACTGCCCTTATATATCTTCTCGATGATGAGAGGAACCGACAGGATCGTGGTCGGTTTCACTATCTTCATGGCCTTCAGGAGGATGGCAGGTACAGGCGGTTTCTGGAGATAGTAGACGGTCGCTCCGCAGAACATAGGGTAGAGCATGCAGAGGGTCATCTCAAGGGTATGGGCCATAGGCAGCAGCGAGAGCCATCTGTCCTTGCTGTTCCTAGGACAGGAATGGTAGCATGTGATGACGTTGGAAGCAAGGTTCCTGTGTGAGAGGACTACTCCCTTGGCGCTTCCTGTCGTGCCGGAGGTGTAGATGATTGCTGCCATGTCGTCAGGAGTAGGGACTGAAGTCTTGCCGTCGCATGTGAACTTCTCGTCGTCGGACTGGATCAGCTCAAGGTTGTCGAGCTCGACCACGAGAGTCATCCTGTCCTTGATTTCCTGGCTGACCTTCGATGCGAGCCTGTGCGATACGAAGATGACCTTGGCACCCGAGTGGTTGATGATGTTGGTCACTTCGTTTTCGGAACTGTCCGGAAGGATAGGAATGGCGATTCTTCCGAAAGAGACTATGCTGAAGAAGACGAGCGACCAGTTAGGCATGCTCTGCGAGAGGATCGCGACTTTGTCGCCTGCGCCGATTCCATACTGCGTCAGCTTCTTCGATAGACTGTCGCATTCCTGCTTGAAACGTGCAAATGTATATCCACCTTCTTTGGTGTCGAACCACTGCGTGTACTGTTTCTTGGAATATGTCGTTGTAGCGTATTCGTACAATTTGGCGAGAGTATCCATGTACTTCTCGACTTTCCTCATGGAACGGAAATGTGTCTGAAACATCAAGTCAAATTTTTCTATTGATTATTAATACTTTATAAAGGTAGTGAATTATAACTAATAGATATGGGAATTTGCTCCGAAACTTGAAGTAAACACTAGTTTCGGAGTAAAAAAGGATACTTTATAGAAGATTTTTCTTATTCGTCGACCTTCAGGGTATCGTATGCAAAATCAGCTACGGTCGTGTCGAGGAATTTCTCGTCGATAAGTTCCTGTATATCACCTTCGCTGAGGTTGAGACTGCCGGCATTCCTCCTGAGATAGTCTGCCATCTTGTCGACTGTTGAGAATGGATGAATGCCGCTTCCGACTGTGAGGATCACTATGTTTTCCATAAATAGGGGTGGTTTTGAAGCAAAATTAAGAATTTTCTTATATTTGCTAAACATGATAATACCAGAAACTTATGAATAATTTTTCTTTCTATAGCCCGACTGAATTTGTTTTCGGGAAGGGAACTGAGGAACAGGTCGGCGATCTTTGTCTTAAGCATGGAGCAAAGCGAGTGATGGTTGTCTATGGAGGCGGCAGTGTCGTACGCTCGGGACTTCTCGCTAAGGTTGAAGCAAGGCTTGAAGCAGCCGACATCCCTTACTGCCTTCTCGGCGGAGTCGTTCCGAATCCAATTGACACCAAGGTATACGAGGGTCTTGAGATGGCGCGTGAATTCCAGCCTGACTTCCTTCTCGCAGTCGGAGGCGGTTCTGTCATCGATACTGCAAAAGCCCTTGCGGTCGGTCTCTGCTATGACGGAGACTTCTGGGATTTCTATATCGGCAAGGCCAAGGCCCAGAAGGCGATGCCGGTGGGTGTCGTACTGACCATCCCTGCTGCCGGAAGTGAGGGCTCCGGCAACTCTGTCATCACCAACACCACCACAAAGGTCAAGGCTGGACTTCGTCTTCCTATGCTCCTGCGTCCGAAGTTTGCTGTGATGAACCCTGAACTTACCATGACCCTGCCGATCTACCAGACTGCAGCCGGTATTTCGGACATGATGGCCCATATTCTCGAACGTTACCTTAGCAACACACCGGACGTCCAGATCGGCGACCGCCTTGCCGAGGGAATGCTGCTCGCGATCATGGAAACCGCACAGAAGCTTATGGCCGATCCTTCTGACTATCAGGCGCGTGCGAATATAATGTGGTGTGCGACTATCGCCCATAACGATACCTGCTCGCTCGGCCGTCAGGAGGACTGGAACAGCCATGCGATGGAACATGAGATCTCGGCTGAGTATGATGTGACCCATGGCGCAGGCCTCGCAGTGATTTTCCCTGCATTCCTTGCTTACGCTGCTCCTAAGAATCCTGGCAAGATTGCCCAGCTAGGCCACCGTGTATTAGGAATCGCTGATTCCGGTGATGCCGTTGCAGATGCCTATGCAGCTGCAGCTGCTCTGAAGGACTGGTTCAGGAATGTCCTCAAGATGCCTGTGACATTTGCCGAACTTGGCGTTCCATCGCCTGATCTCGAGCTCATGAACACCCGCCTCCACCGCCTTAAGGGTGAAGTCATGCAGGGTTATCTCCCGCTCGACGCCGCTGCGACGATGGAGATCTATAAGTTGGCGTTTTAAATTAATCTGGAACTGGTGACTTACTGCCGGCGGTCTTTTGGGACCGTCGGTTTATATTTTCCGCTTGTCTGTTGGTCGTAATGGAACTCGAAGCGGCGGCGTAGCTCGTCTCGGTCACGGATGATGTCGCGGAGCTCTTCGAGCCTTGCGGCGTTAGGCGATTCCGGTACCCAGAGCTTGAGATAGCCACCTTCTGCGTACTTCTCACCCATGTGCTCGACGGTGCGGTTCCAATGCCCCTCGCGGTCGAGTTCTGGGTAGTGGCTCAGCCCGTACTGCACTGTGCGACGTATCACCGTATCGGCGTCGATCAGGCGGTCTGCCTCGGCGACGATCTTTCCGTAGATGGTCCTTGGCTCATGGTCGGACGATGCGCGGTGGTCCTCCGCTGCCTGTGCGATCAGTTCGATCTGCTCCGGGGTGAACCATTCGGAGAGCGAGTGGTGTCCGTCTGACGACGCTCCGTCCCTCGGCGCTGCCAGCTCCTCGCGGATGATCCTGCCGGAGATCAGATGGTGCGTCTTGCGGTCCTCGCGCAGACCTAGGTCATGGCAGGCGCAGGCGGCGTAGACCATCGCCTTGTCGACGTCGTAGAACTGCGAAAGATAAAGACCCTGTTCGATCACGGTCAGGGCGTGGTCTCTCTGATGTCCCTTGTCGAAGGAGTCGTAGCATGGAATTATCTCATTCTCAATGTATTCGATGAGGCTTTCGGGAATTGGTTCTGGTACCATGGTCTTGAAAATTTCTCAAATTTAACAAAATTCCGTAATTTTGAGTTCAATGACAGATTCGAGGAATCTGCAGTTTCAGAATCATGATGGACAGGGAACGTGAAATGACCCGGGTGACGGTCTGGGGTGCTGCTGCGAACGTTGCGCTCGCTGCAGGAAAGCTCGTGGCCGGAATTGTCGGTCGAAGTTCGGCGATGATGGCCGACGCGATCCATTCGCTTTCCGATCTGGTCAGCGACGTCATCGTCCTGGCGATGGTCAAAGTCTCTTCGAAGGGGCGCGACAAAAGCCACGACTACGGTCACGGCAAGTTCGAGACTCTCGCCACGGTGATTGTCGCCGTCCTGCTTCTAGTCGTCGGCGCCCGTCTGATGGCGGACGGCGTCAGGAAGATACTGGCAGTGGTCCATGGTACCATGATCTCGGTGCCTTCCCTTATCGCCCTCTGGGCGGCTCTGGCGTCTGTGGTGGTGAAAGAGATTCTGTATCAATGGACTGCGCGTGTAGGAAGACGTTGCTCGAGTCCGGCTGTCATTACGAACGCGTGGCACCATAGGACCGATGCTCTGTCGTCGGTCGCTTCGGCTGTCGGTATCGGTGCGGCCATTCTGCTCGGCGGCAAGTGGGCGGTGATGGATCCGCTTGTGTGCTGTGCAATCAGCATTTTCATCTTCTATATCGCCGTCAAGATGGCGGTTCCGGCTCTGAACGAACTGACCGAGGCGTCGCTTCCGGACGAGATCGAGGCCGAGATGGAGCAGATCATCCGTTCGGTCGAGGGCGTCAAGGACGTCCATGCGATGAAGACCCGCAGCCTCGGTCCGAATGTCATCATCGATTCCCATATCGTCGTCTGTCCTGATATGACTGTCCTCAAGGCCCACGACATCACCGAGGTCGCTGAGGCCCGACTTCGCGAGCGCTTCGGCGCCGATACGCAGATCTCGCTGCATGTGGAGCCGAGCAAGGAGGCGAAGTAGTAGGAAATCGCTGATTTTTAATTATTTTTGCGGAAGATCTCCGGTTTTTGCCGGTTTAGGCGAAGGCTTCGCCAGAAGTTTAATTGACAATAATAAAGCATATGAACGAAGTTATCAAGAATATCATGGAGCGCAGAAGCTGCCGCTCGTATGACCCTGCAAGGATTCCATCGGATGAGATCATCCAGCAGATCTGTGAGGCCGGAACATGGGCTCCGACCGGAATGGGCTTCCAGAAGCCAATCATCCTCGCAGTGACCAACAAGGAACTCCGCGACAGGATCAGCAGGATGAATGCTGAGGTCATGGGAGTTACTAGCGATCCTTTCTATGGAGCTCCTGCGATGCTTATCGTGCTTGTCGAGGACTGGGGCAATGCGATGTGTGACGGCGCTTGCGTCATGCAGACCCTTATGCTTGCTGCTGAGTCGCTCGGTGTGAATACCTGCTGGATCAACCGTGCCCGCGAGGAGTTCGCTTCAGAGGAAGGAAAGCAGATCCTCAAGGAACTCGGTATCGAGGGCAATTATGTCGGTGTCGGCCATGTCGCTCTCGGCTATGCCAATAAGCCGATTCCGGCTCCAAAGCCTCGTAAGGAGGACTATATCCGCTGGGTGAAGTAAATTTTGTAGACAATGAAGAAGATATTTATATTGATGGCTCTTTGCGCAGCTGTTGGTTGCGGAAGCGGAAGAGCTAAGTACCAGCCGGTAAGTCAGGCTGCGGCTCCAACATCGGACTCTCCGACCGTATATTTCACTTCTGAGATTTCTCCGGAGTCTCTCGTGAGAATCTTCAAGGCGCTTGGAGTCGAGATGGAAGGCAAGGTCGCTGTGAAAATTTCGACAGGTGAGGGTGGCAACACCCATTATCTCAAGCCTACTCTCATCCGTAACCTCGTCGAGGAGGTTGATGGCAACATCGTTGAGTGCTGCACTGCTTACGGCGGAACCCGTCAGGATCCTAAGAAACACTGGGAAACCATCCATGAACATGGATTCGATTCGCTTTTCACAGTCGACCTGATGGACGAGTTCGGACAGTTCCAGATTCCGGTCAAGGACAAGAAGTTCATCCAGTATGATATTGTAGGTGAGCATCTTAAGAACTACCGTTCGATGGTCAACCTCGCCCATTTCAAGGGTCATGCAATGGGCGGCTTCGGCGGCGTCCTCAAGAATGCGTCGATCGGTGTCGCTTCGACCGCCGGCAAGGCCTACATCCATTCGGCCGGCAAGACCGACAGCGCAGTGAAGGCATGGCTCCCTGGAAATCTGGCTTCAGGCAAGACTCAGGACGATTTCCTCGAGTCCATGGCAGCCGCAGCACAGGCTGTGCATGACTATTTCGAGGGCAGGGTAGTGTATATCAACGTGATGAACAATATGAGCGTGGACTGCGACTGTGACGGCCATCCTGCCAAGCCAGAGTTGCTTGACATGGGCATCATGGCTTCACTCGATCCTGTTGCTGTCGATCAGGCATGCCTCGACAAGGTCTTCAATTATGAAGGAAAGCCAGGCGACAACAACCAGCCGCTCATCGAGCGTATCAACCGTCAGCACGGTACCCATATCACCGAATATGCCGAGCAGATCGGCCTCGGCTCGCGCTCGTACAACCTTGTCGTCATCGACTAACGGCCCTTGGATGACGGTACGGACCGTCGGGCATGGTACCATGGACATATGTCAAAAATAGCTGAAGGAAACAAGGCTTTGGCCTATCTGGTTGCGCTCCTGACGGTTGTCGTCTGGGGCGAAACTTTTGTGTCCAGCAAGGTGCTTCTGGCCCATGGACTGAGACCCGCGGACATCTTTGCCTTCCGTTTCATCATCGCCTACGCCGGAATGTGGCTTCTTTCGAACAAGAAGCTGCTCAGCCGCAATTGGAAGGACGAGTTCTACATGCTTCTGCTCGGTATCACGGGCGGTTCTCTCTATTTTCTTACTGAGAATAGTGCGTTGGAGTACTCGACGGCCTCGAACGTGGCGATCATCCTCTGCGCCACGCCGCTTGTGACTTCGATTCTGATGGCGGCTTTCTACCGCGATGAACGGATGAGACGCAGCCAGTTCGGCGGAGCCTTCATAGCCCTGGCAGGTCTGGCGCTGATCATCTTCAACGGCGAGGTGATCCTCAAGCTCAATCCTCTGGGAGACAATCTGGCGCTTGGCGCTGTGCTCTGCTGGGGCAGCTATTCGATGCTGATGAAGAAGGTCGCCGGCCGCTATGACACCGCCTTCGTCACCCGCAAGGTCTTCGGCTACGGTCTCCTGACAATCATCCCTTACTTCTTCGCCTTCGGTTGGCCATCGCTCACAGGCGGCGGCACTCCGCTGACTTCCGGCACCGGTCTGGCTTCGGGCGTCCTTACGGACCCGGTCGTATGGGGCAACCTGCTGTATCTGGGCCTCGTGGCTTCGCTGGCCTGCTTTCTTGCATGGAACTGGGCCCTCAAGGTCCTCGGTACGGTCAAGACCACCAACATCCTTTACCTTCAGCCTTTCTCCACTATGGTCATCGGTTCGATTTTCCTTCATGAACGCGTCACCTGGATGGCAATCCTCGGCGCCGTCATACTCATCGCCGGCGTCTATAAGGTGGTGAAGTAGGGGGGGGCTGACGGCCCAAAAGCCTATCCGTCGTCCGGCTAATAGATTTCCGGGTTCATTGCTGAATATTCCCTGAAGAGCTCAAGGCATTCGTCGCGGCCGATTTCGGTGAGGAAGTCGCCGAGCTTCTCGCGGCCGCTGAAGATTTTGTCGAACTTGTCGTCACGGAAGCCGATGCTGTCGTTGTCCTTGATGGTACAGCCGTAGTAGATCTTGTCGATGTTGGCCCACATCAGTGCGCAGAGGCACATGTTGCATGGCTCGCCGGTCGTGTAGATGGTGCAGCCGCTTAGGTCATAGGTGCCCAGGTTGCGGCAGGTGTCGCGGATAGCCTCCATTTCGCCGTGGCAGGTCGGGTCGTTCTTGAGAAGGACTCTGTTGTGACCTTTTCCTACAATTTCTCCGTCCTTTACGATTATTGATCCGAACGGACCTCCGTGGCCTTCCCTGATGCCTTCTCTGGCTTCCTGGATGGCAAGTCTCATATATTCAAGATGGTTTGTCATAGCATCGCTGATATAGCTTTTTTATTGCGTCTAATATAGCTTTTTTAATTGGATATTGTCTTGCATATTGACTATATTTGTACTGATAACCACGTTTATTATGAATTTCCTAGAAGAAAAGATTCTGCAGGATGGTTGCATCAAGGAAGGCAACATCCTCAAGGTCGACAGTTTCCTTAACCACCAGATCGACATCGATATCATGCGCCAGATGGCCTACGAGTTCAAACGCAGGTTCCGTGGCGTGGAGATCAACAAGATTCTGACAATCGAGGCCAGCGGCATCGCGATAGCGACTCTTCTGGGACATCTCTATGACGTCCCGGTGGTCTTTGCCAAGAAGAGTCAGACTGCGAACAGCACAGACGACAAATACGTTTCCCAGGCCTATTCGTTCACCCACAAGAAGATGAACAACGTCTTCATCTCGCGTCCTTACCTCCATGCGACCGACAAGGTCCTCGTAGTCGACGACTTCCTTGCCGACGGACAGGCTGCGCACGCTCTTATCGACCTGGTTCACCAGGCAGGCGGAACGGTTGCCGGAATCGGCATCGCTGTCGAGAAGGGACAGCAGAAGGGAGGTGCCATGCTCCGCGAAGAAGGCTTCAGGGTCGAGTCCCTTGCCATCGTCGAGTCGATGGACTGGCAGACGCAGACCATCAAGTTCCGTGACCAGCCGGCCCAGCCGCTCCAGAACCCTAACCTCAAGATCGGCTAAGGCCAGGTCCATGGTACCTGCGCCGGGGCAGGGTACCATGATCCTGACGACATCCAGACACTAAAATCCAAATCAATATGGACAAATCTTCCAGCAACATCTATCAGCTTGACGGACGTGTCCCTGTGCTTCAGGCTGTGCCGTTCGGACTCCAGCACGTGCTGGCGATGTTCGTGTCGAACATCACTCCGATCATCATTCTCGCAAACATCGTGGGCATTTCGCCTGAACTCAGCGCTGCGCTAGTGCAGAACTGTATGGTGATCGCCGGAATCGGTACCCTGGTCCAGCTCTATCCTCTCTGGAGGATCGGCTCGCGTCTTCCGATCGTCATGGGTATCAGCTTCACTTTCCTTTCGCTTGCGATATTCATAGGCACGTCTCAGGGCATGGGAGTGCTCATGGGAGCTGTGGTCCTGGGTGGTATCTTCGAGGGTCTGCTCGGTCTTTTTGCCAAGCATTGGATCAAGATCATCACTCCTGTTGTTGCTGCGACGGTCGTTACGGCCATCGGTTTCTCGCTCCTTCCTATCGGCGCGAACTCGTTCGCCGGAGGCCAGGACGCGGCTGATTTCGGTGCTGCGCACAACTGGATCGTGGGTTCAGTCACATTGCTGACCTGCCTTGGATGCCAGGTGTTCGGCAAGGGTTTCCTCCGCTCGCTCTCAGTGCTTGTCGGCCTGATCGTCGGCTATATCCTTTCTGTCTGCATGGGCATGGTTGATTTCTCAGGACTCAACGGAGTCGGTTTCGTCGCTCTTCCAAAGATACTTCCTTTCAAGCTCGAGTTCGACCTCGGAGCTATCCTTTCTGTGATGGCAATCTTCTGTGTGTCAGCTACTGAGACAATCGGAGATACATCCGCTCTCTGCTCTGGTGCGCTCAAGCGTCTTCCTACCGAACGCGAGCTCGGCGCATCGATCTCTTGTGACGGTTTCGTCAGCTCTGTCGCCGGAATCTTCGGATGTACCCCTATCACATCTTTCTCCCAGAACGTCGGTCTTGCGTCCATCTCCGGTGTCGTGAACAGATTCGCGATCGCTACCGGTGCGTGCATCATGATCCTCGGAGGTATCTTCCCGGCTGTCGGAACAATCCTCACGACCATCCCTCAGGCTGTGCTCGGCGGATGTACCATCATGATGTTCGGATCGATCATGTTCGCCGGCTTCGGAATGCTTGCAAAGTGTGGCTTCAACGACCGCAACATGGTCATCGTAGCCCTCTCTCTCAGCATCGGCCTTGGTTTCACCCAGGCCAGCGCGATGTTCAACATCTTCCCTCAGATTATCCGTACCGTTTTCGCTGAGAACTGTGTGGCAGTAGTATTCCTCCTCGCCGTCATTCTCAGTCTCGTACTGCCAAAACCGCAGGAAAGCAAGTAACTGATTGATTGTTAACGATATTGCTATGCCAATAAACTTGCTACCGTCGCTGCTGATTTCGCTATTCGCGGTCGGGTACACACCCGGCCCGGCGAACATCTTCGCGCTGTCCTGTGCGATGACTCATGGGCGAAAGAATGCAATGAAGGCGTGGGGCGGGCTGTTGTGCGGTTTCTGCGTCGCGGCCCTGCTGGCAGCGTTTGCGGTCCATATTGTCGGAATGGCGATCGGTCCATACGTCAGTCTGGTAAAGTATCTTGGCGCTGCATATATCCTTTACCTGGCCTGGAAGACCTACAAGGCCAGCATTGCTGACCGTAAGGATGTCAGTTGTTCTTTCTGGGACGGATTCATGGTGCAGCTCACCAACGCCAAGATGATCCTTTTCGACCTTACCGTCTATTCGACTTTCGTGCTCCCGTATTCGGAGAGGTTCATTGACCTTCTGCCTGTCGCAGCGCTTCTGCTGATCGCGGGGCCTGGCGCGAATCTCCTCTGGCTCGTCGCCGGTTCGGCACTCAAGCCGCTGGTAACAAAAAACCAGAGGACGGTCGATGTGACCATGGCTCTGGCTCTCGTTGCATGTGCTGCGATGATCCTGCTTCGCAGCTAGTTTACCTATCCTCCTTTCCGGATGTAGGCTAGTCCCCGAACTTCGGATCCTTGAGTGCGGCAATCGTGCTGATCGGCTTGGTCAAGGCCTTCTTCTGGAGGAAAGAGTAGTGGTGCGCACTTCCTCTCTTGTCAAGCTCGGCTTCTCCTAGGACGAATGTGAAACCCTCGAGCCTCTTGCTGAACTCGCTCTTGCAGAATTCCACATCTCCGTCTGAGATGATCATCTTGAACACATCTGCCTTGTAGAATGTGATGTTGGTCGCACCTTCCCTGAAGGTGACGCTTTCCTTGACTTCAGCCTCCTCGTACCACTCGAGCATCTTTTCCAGCTTGGCGATGGCAGAAGCTTTGTTCTTGCCCAAGGTGAAAGTCAGGATATGATTGGTCTCAGTGTCTAGAGAGTTGAACACAAAAGCAGAATCATTCCATGTGATGGAGCACCAGTTGTCTTTATAGATGCGGTCCGCTTTGCTCTGCTTTGAGGACTGGGCAAATGCAGGCACGAAAAGGAACAGGACGGAAAGCGTGAGGATGAAATGTTTCATGGTACCTTACATTGATTGGTGTGACTTTTACAAATATAATATTTATATGACACTTTCATCCTGATATAGTAAAAAGTAAACCCTGTCGCCTTGCGGACAACAGGGTTAAAAACGTAAGTAGATAGTGTGTGTATAAAATTGTGAATATTTGTTTTTCGTTGTACAAAGATATTAACTTTTAATCGTTTTAACAAAACTAATATCTTGATATTTTTAACAATATTTGCCATATGGAAAGAAATCTATATATACGCGACGCGCGACCTGCTGATGCTCAGCTGATTGCGTGGACAATCCTGACCGCAATGGGCTTGGAAGAGAATTTCGTCCCGCATATGGCCGAGATCACAATTCGCGAAGATACTTTATATTCATGGTGCCGAGCCCGTATTGCAGTGCTCGACGGTGAGCCTGCGGGTTGCCTGATTTCGTATCCGGGGGAAGAGTATATGCAGTACAGGAATTCTACGTGGCGTATGTTCCGTCCGTTCGAGAATGATGAGCTGGCGGACTTCGACCTTGAGACATTCCCGGGGGAGTATTACCTTGATTCCTTGGCAGTAAAGCCTGAATTCAGAGGCCAGGGCCTGGGAAAAGCCTTGCTTCTGGATGGTGTGGCCAAGGCTCATTCGATGGGCTACGGGAAGGTGACCCTGATAGCAGAGACGGACCATACTCATCTTAGAGAATTCTATAACAGCTGCGGTTTCAAGGAATTCGGTGATCTTCTGTTCTTTGGTGACGACTATAAGAGAATGGAGTTCATCCTTTGACATCCTTTTTCGCATGGTAGAGATATACATCTTTGCACTATTTCAAAATAATGCCTATTTTTGCACCCCCTCAAAAAAATGAATTTAACAGATTGACTATGTTTATCAAAGATATCAAGGTGCTTGACTGCACCATCCGCGACGGCGGACTTATGAACAAGTGGCAGTTCAGTAAGGAACTTGTCAAAGCTGTCTATGATGCGAATGTCGCAGCAGGAATCGATGTCATGGAAATCGGCTACATCAGCAGCGAGGACCAGTTTCCACGCGGCGAGTACGGTCCATGGAAATTCTGCGCTGAGGATGATCTCCGCGAGATCGTAGGCGACAACAATACAAACATGAAGCTTTCTGTGATGGCTGACATCGGTCGTATCAAGTACGACGACATCCGTCCTAAGTCAGAGAGCGTAGTGGACCTTTTCCGTGTAGCCTGCTATGACTACCAGATCGACAAGGCTATCGAGCTTGCACATCATGTGATGGACAAGGGTTATGACGCTACAATCAACCTCATGGCTGTCTCAAAGGTCAATGACCGCGCTCTAGACCAGGTGCTCGCAGACGTAGCTGCATCGCGCGTAGGTACGTTCTACCTCGTAGACAGTTTCGGAAGCCTCTATTCCGAGGACATGCACAGCCTTGTAGAGAAGTACCAGAATGCACTTCCTGGCAAGACCATCGGTTTCCACGGACACAACAATACACAGCTTGCGTTCGCAAATACAATCGAGTGTCTCATCAAGGGTGTACGTATGGTAGATGCTACCATGCTCGGTCTCGGCCGTGGTGCAGGTAACTGTCCGCTGGAACTTCTCCTTTCCTTCCTCAAGAACCCTAAGTACAATTCGCTTCCTGTCATCAAGTGTATCCGGGACTATATCAAGCCTCTCCAGAAGGATCTCAGCTGGGGCTATTTCATCCCATACATGATCACAGGCGCACAGAACGATCACCCACGCTCAGCGATGGCGTGGATGGCAGGCGAGAACCGAGACGACTATGTCGCTTACTACGAATCGGTTGTAACCAACAAGGAAGTATAAAAAAAGCCGACCCTCAGGGTCGGTTTTTTTGTATTGCACATCGCCAGGGCGGCTGGCGGCAGCTTTGTCTTGTGTTTGCCGTGGGGCGATAGTTTCTGGTTTTTGCAAAACGGAGTGCATGGGAAACCCTGTTCTGTGCACTTGGTGGCACATGGTTATGCACACATGGCACTGTTTGGCCTATGAGTGCACGCGAAACGCTATTACAGGGCCATAGGATGATGGTCGGTATGCACTCCGATTTGCAAAAAAAGTTGACTGACAAATATAGAGGGTGACCCGAGGACCTACTTCGCCATGTTGTAGATGTTGACGATGTCAGCTCTGTCAAGAACCTTGAGGGCTCCGAGAGTGATTGTTCCGTTGTGGGAAGCGTAGTCAGCCATCTTCTCGATCTCAGCGTCGCTTACTTCCTTGCCGAGGAGGTCGTGGATATTGATAGGCATTCCAATAGACTGGAAGAATCCTTCCATAGCCTTGATACCAGCTTCAGCAGCCTCGAGGTCGCTCATGCCAGTTGTGTCAACGCCCATCACGTTCTTTGCGAAGCGAGCGAAACGTGGCATGTTCTCCTCACGGCAGTAGCGTGCCCAGCTTCCCCATACGGCAGCAAGACCAGCACCGTGGCTGATGTCGAACATACCTGAGAGCTCATGCTCGATGTTGTGGGTAGCCCAGTCACCGATGGTACCGCAACCTGTGAGGTCATTGTGTGCGAGTGAACCGGCCCACATGATGTTTGCGCGTGCCTCGTAGTTCTCAGGCTCTGCCATTACCTTTGCACCTTCTGTCATACATGTGCGGATGAGAGCCTCGGCGATAGAGTCAGTGATCTCCATGTCGTCCTCCTTGCTGAAATAGCGCTCCATGGTGTGCATGATCATGTCGGTCAGACCGCATGCTGTCTGCCATGCAGGGAGGGTGAATGTGAGGACAGGATCCATAATCGCGAACTTGGCACGGCTGAGATTGTTGCTGTAGCCGATCTTCACGTCGCCGTCCTCGTTGGTGATTACGCTTGAGTCGCTCATCTCACTTCCTGCTGCAGGAATTGTGAGGATGGTACCGAGAGGGAGACATGACTTAGGAGCTACCTTCTGCATATAGACGTCCCATACGTCACCTTCGTAGTCGAAACCGTAACCGATGGCCTTGCATGAGTCAATGACGCTACCGCCACCGACAGCAAGAAGGAAGTCTACACCTTCCTTGCGGCAGAGCTCGATACCTTCGTGTACCTTGCTGAGCCTTGGGTTAGGAACTACGCCGCCGAGCATTACGTAAGGAATGCCTGCGTCGCTGAGAAGTTTCTCGACCTTTGGAAGAAGACCTGACTTGATGGCGCTCTTGCCACCATAGTGTACGAGGACCTTGGTTCCACCATATTTCTGGATGAGCTTAGGAAGCTTATCGACCGTCTCGCGTCCGAACACGACCTGTGTCGGTGCATAATAATTGAAATTGCGCATGTGTGTAAATGTTTGTGTGTAAATATAATAAGATTTTTTTAAAACTTTTTAACGCTATATTGTTTGATATTCAAAAAATATCTATATTTGTAGTGCTTTCAGTAGGTCTTCGGACCACATTATTTTTAGGTTGTTTACTTTAACTCTTGTTTATGCGTCTTTTCAGGTTTCGTATCTGTAGGATCATGGTATTCGTGGTTCTGCTTTTTTTGTGCTCTTCCGAGACGCATGCCCAGGACTATAGAAGCCTCGAGGACTATCCATTCATCATAATCCTTCGTGCAGAGACCCCTGTCGAGAGTCTCAACATGACAGATTCTCTTTTCAATTCGATCTCGACAGAGATCCAGTTTGTTGTCAACAAGACAGATCTTAATTATAAGGCCGATTTCTTCAAGATGTTCGAGAATGAGGTACTGCCTCTCCTCAAGGACGAGAACGTTGCCATCCAGCAGCTCTTCATCCGCGGTGCGGCTTCTCCTGAGGGACCGTATCTCAACAACCAGAGGCTTGGAAGAGAGAGAACCCAGGTTCTCCTTGATTATATAAGGAAAGCGACTTCAGGCAAGGATGCGGAAAGAACTTTCGAGGTTGCAGCTTCTTCTGTCACCGAAGACTACGCAAGGCTTGTCGACCTCATGGAAGAGGCCCATGACAAGGATGCGCAGAGAGTACGCGAGCTGTTCGAGTCATGCGGCTGGGATGAACTCCAGTGCAAGACTCTCCTTGGCAGGATTGACGGGGGAGTCCTCTGGAACAGACTCCTCCATACATATTTCCCACGTCTGCGTGCGACGAGAGTGGTGTTCGTCTTCAGGGAGACAGGCCTTGGCAGCGATCTTGAGAGACTGGCCCTCCCAGAGGGAATCTACGCTGTCTCACACGGCGCTCCTTCGGGCATCCTGATTCCTGATTTCTCTTCTTCAGTCTTTGAGAATGCGACCCCTGACTACAGCAGAAGGCATCTTCTTGCAGTCAGGACCAATCTTCTCAGGGATTTCTTCTACATGCCACGCTTCGGCTTCGCACCGTCGCTTGACGTTCAGCTTGAATACTATCCGCTCAACGGACATTATACTGCAAATGCTTCATTTACATGGAGTAACCATAGACATTGGGACGACCAGAAATTCTTCCAGATCAGGGATGCCCAGCTCGAACTCAGACGTTATTTCAAGGGTGACGGAGCATTCACCGGTCTTTACGCCGGAGTCTATGGGGAAGGCGTTGTCTATGGAATCGGCCTTGGTCCGGAAACCGGATGGGAAGGCGAGGGATGGGGCGGCGGCCTCGATCTGGGCTATGTACTTCCGATCAACAGAAAGGGCAATCTCCGTCTCGAGTTCAACGTCTCTGCCGGTTACATAGGTTCGGTCTACGATCCTTATGTCTATGGCAACCCTGTCACAGGAAGTACGGATGACGGACTTTACTACTATGACTATACTGGTTCGCCGAAGAACTTCGTGAGGAGGAACCATCTTCTTACATGGTTCGGACCTACCAATCTTGGCGTCAGCCTTACATACGACATCCTTTATAGAAAACCGGTCATGAAAGGAGGTACAAAATGAAAGGAATGATCAGAAATATTCTTCTTGCATTGGCACTTTCGCTTGGCGTCAGCTCATGCATAGAACCGCCGCTCCATCTCCCAGGTGATGAAGTGCTTGTCGATATGCCTATGTATCTGACTGATCTTCAGGTAGTATGGGATGTGGATCTGGATTTCGCGAGCGACTGGCACTATGGCTGGGACGAAACAGACATTGAGCATTGGGGACCTATCGGATATCCTTATCCTTCTAATTACGAGGTCAGAAGGTACTATCTTGGCAATCAGCGCAAGGACAACCATGACCAGGTCGATGGATTCACGATCTTCGACACCCAGTTCCGCCGTTACTATAATTTTGGATACTATGATATGCTTGTTTGGAGTAATATTGATTCTGAGGATGGTGCTCAGGTACTTGTGGTCGACGAGAAGAACCTCGACGAAGTCAGAGCTACCACTACAGGAACAAAGGGACTAGTAAACCTCATGGACCTCGATACCAAGGCTGTGGCTGCTATATATAACCAGCCTGAGATATTCTACTCTTCTTATATAGAGGACCTTTATATCTCAAGGAATTTCTCAGACTACGACTACTATGACGAGAAAGAGGAAGTCTGGGTGAAGAAGATCAGCACCACGCTTACTCCACTTGTATATATCTATCTTGTACAGATCGTCATCTATAACAATGACGGACGTATCGTAGATGCCAACGGTGACTGTGCCGTGACAGGCTTCGCGTCTTCTACAAGCGTCAATTCAGGACATACCGGAATGTCATCGGGACCGGTCTATTTCCAGAGCCGTATGAAGAAGGGTCTTGATGTCAAGGGCCAGAAGGCTGACGTTGTGGGCGGAAAGCTGACGACATTCGGTCTATGTGACATGGAACCATGGACCGTTACCAAAGGACCTGTCTACAAGGGCTCAAGAGGATCTCTTTCGAATGTCCTGTATTTCGATCTGACATTCGTCAACGGCAAGGTTGAGACTCTTTCTGCAGACGTCACGGAGCAGTGCCAGAGACAGGCCCATGGCGGAATCATCACCATCGAGCTGGATGCCCAGCAGATCAAGGTTCCAGGTGGTGAGGATGATGGATCAGGAAGTTTGTTCGTCCCGACGGTCGATGACTACGAGGAAGTCGTATGGGACTTCGAAATATAACTCAAGTTTAATTTTCAATTGTTTAATCTTTCAAAATCATCAATATCATGAAACATTTCGGTTATTTAGTCGCAGCAACCTTGGCCTTCGCCGGTTGCTCCAAGACTGAGGTCATCAATGAAAACATCAAAGGGGTGGACTCGGTAATCTCTTTCTCGGTGAGTCGTCAGAATGCAACGAAGGTACAGAAACTCAATGAGACCCAGCATTACAATTTCGGTGTCTTTGCCTATAAGAACACTGATGCGACAAACAATATCATGGCAAACTACCTCGTAGGATTCATGGACGAGACCGCCAAGAAAGGCTATTACATGTCTGATCAGGTCCAGACTACCTACGGTGACGCTGCAGGTACAGTCGACGGAAAGTCTCTCTGGCAGTATGAGATGCTCGGAAAGGCTGAGTATGACTATACTGGCACAGAGGGCTATTATACAAAGGACCAGACAAAGTACATGTCAAATCTGGACAACCAGTATCTCCGCTACTGGGACCTTTCTTCACAGTCGACTTCTTTCTATGCCTATGCTCCTTACATCAACGGACAGGGCACAGCTACTTTCGACAACGCTACCAAGGTCCTCACAATTCCTGACGGCTCAGTAGTCGCAGCAGCTGTGGACGGAAACGACACCCCTGAGGCTTGTGAGTACATGTACGCTGCAACCCAGGTACTGAAGGCTGACTACAAGAAGGACGTCCAGCTCAACTTCAAGCGTCTCATCTCAAAGGTGAACATCAAGTTCTGGGAGGACATCGCAGGTTACGACGTGAAGATCCTCGACCTTACCGCTGACTATGGTGTCTCAGCAGCCCCTTCAATCAGGACCGTCAGCGGCACTGATGTCAGCTACGCTCAGGGCCAGTATTACTCAAAGAGCGGATACGATGTGGATTTCACAACCATCTCTGCTCCGGTAGTTTCAGGCAAGACTGGAACCTACACAAGTGACGCTCTCAATTTCAAGGCTCCTCAGACTGCTCAGATCGGAACTTCAAGAAATACTGCATCTGCTTCTGTGACAAGCTACTACGCAATTCCTAAGAACAATACTACCGGATTTACATTCCATGTGTCTTACCTCCTTACCTCAACCACCGGTGAGACAATCAAGGTCCAGAACGCTACAGTTTACGTTCCTGCAGAGAATGCGAACTGGACTGCCAATACCCACTATACATACATCTTCAAGATCACCAAGGAAAGCACCGGTACTACAGACATTCCAGGTACTATCGACCCTGATGATCCAGATGCAGGCACAGAGAACGCACTCTATCCAATTGTCTTCGACAACTGTACAGTAGAGGAGTGGGTTCCTGCAGAGAATGAGTACGAAATCAAGTAAAGCATATGAACAGTAGATTCATGACATATATGCTGGCTGTGTCTCTTGCCATGGTCGTATCGTGTTCCAAGATCGGGACGCGTACCGATATCGACCATGAGACCGAGAGCACGGACCCTATGCGCTTCTCCACCCCTGAGGAAAACCATCAGGCGGAGACCAAGGCGTCGTCACCGCTGACACAGGGCTTCCTCGTATCGAGCTGGAAGGCTTTCGGGAAGACCGGCCAGCATGTGGTCATGGACAAGTACGAGGTTCAGTACAAGTACGATTCATGGCAGGGCAGCTCACATTGGGGCTATGTCAGCGGCGGATCTGATACTTTCTATCAGACACAGTATGAGAGATACTGGGACTATTCAAACTTCCCGTACCGTTTCTATGCGATCTCTCCGTGCCCTCCATATTCGGAGATGAGCTCTTTTGTCCTTTCGGACACAAAGCTCGTCCTGCCTGAATCAGTAATTTTCGGGTCTCAGACTTCGGCAGACGGTGTTCTTTCCGATGTGTCTGAACCATACATGCCGGCACAGATCCTTCGCGACGGAAATGGACATGATTTCGATCTTATCGCAAAGGACCCCAGCGGCGACGCAAAGGAAATCAACCTTGGCTCGACACTGCTCAACCGTTCGGTTTCCCTTCCATTCCACCATCTTACTTCTAAGGTGAGGTTCGGATTCTATGTCCAGGATTTCGGTGAATCCGGACCTGATCCTGTCCTTATCCGTGACATTGAAGTCAAGGTCGTCTCAGACGGCTTCACGGCTTCAGCAAAAGGTTATTCGGCTGATCTGTCTTCTTCAGACATGCTTGGCGGAGAATTCTCTTCCAGGACAAAGACAGACTCACATCCGGTACTGCTTACAGTCCAGGATGACAACGGAACAGCCAATGACCTCAGATTCACCCGCAGCAGAAGCACTGCCTATATGTGCAAGGCTTCGTCGGGTCTCCTTCAGATCCCTCAGGATGCAGTCCGCATGAGGGTATCATTCAAGGTCTCAGGACAGATGATCGACACAAAGACCATCGAGGCCTACTCAGGGCAGATATACTACGACAGCATCAACGACGAGACTGTGTATACAGACCTTCTCATCACAGTCAGGGATGCTGATGACAATAAGACAGATACTTTCAGCTGGGGAAAGAACACTCTCAACTCATATTATGTGGTTCTGAGCCGCTTCTACCCGCTTTCCGTAGAGTTCACCGCTTCACTTACGTCATGGGAAGACGTAAACGGTGCTCTCGACACTGACTTGGAAAAATAATAATAACTCTTGTATATGAAACACTACATTCTTCCTTTCCTCGCTTTTGGCGCAGTCCTCGCAGGCTCCTGCACAAAAGACATCGACCCAGTTCCAGACGACCAGAAGACTCTTATCGAGTTCTCTGTCAATGGTGACGGTCCTCAGACCAAGGCCGGCTTCACGACAGCCGATACACGTGTAATCGCCCGTTTCCAGAGCGATGAGAACGGTACAGGCAATGTCAGATATGCCAAGGCCGTACTTACTGCTGCCAAGGACGCTGCCGGTGGCGCTGCGGGCTATTCTTCTGTAGACTATGCTACCTCAGACCAGAAGAAGTACTGGGATGATGCTTTCGGAAGAAAGGGACAGATCTCAGTCTACGCTGTCGCAATTCCAAACAGTACAGCTCAGACAAAACTTTCAGAATCACTTGTCGCCGGCACCTCAAGCTGGGCTGCCGAGGCGACACCGGATAACACTGTTGCATGGAGCGTTGCTGCCGACCAGTCTTCAAACCCTCTTGACGCTGAAGACCTCGTCTACAGCAACAACATCCAGGAAGGCGGCTCTTATGGACGCTATACATATGATTATACTGCAAATGCATATCCTGCAGCCACAGGCATAGCTGCTTCACATTCAGACGGCAGACTTGTGTTCACTCAGGCTCCAGGAGCGCAGGCTTCAGATGCAGGTCATTTCGACAAGGGACACCTTATCTTCAACCACTCGCTCTCACGTCTTACAGTGACTCTCGTCGAGGGTGACGGTTTCGATGGTGCCAGGACCACTGCAGCGGACTTCAAGTTTGCAACAGGAACCAACATCCAGCTCAAGGGCATGAATACTTCCGGTACCCTTGACCTCAAGGACGGAACATGGGGTGACGTCAGCACTTCTGACATCACAAAGATGGCTCCTACAGGCGACCACTACGGCGCAAACGGTACTTATGCCTCACAGATGCTTCCTGACTACAAGTTCTATGAGAACGGTACAGCAAATGTCATGCAGTTCGTCATCGATGACAATACTTACTATGTGACCCAGAAGCAGGTCTTCGCAGCACTCGAGAGCGAGGCTGCCAATGCAGGTTTGAAGAAGAACGATGCCACTGGCAACTACTATCAGATGGAACAGGGCAAGAACTATGTTCTTACCATCACTGTCAAGAAGACAGGAATCGAGAGCCTCTCAGCAGTTCTCGCACCATGGGTTGAGGTCACCGGTTCGACATCTATCAACAACGCACACCTCAGCTTCACGATGACAGCAAGCGGCGAGGCTTGTGACAAGGACATCGACCTCTACAGACTTGGTGATGACAATAGTTCTTACGATGCTGACAGCTATGACTTCTCATACGAGGGAAAGAACTGGTTCGGCAACTATCTCACAGGAGATGCGAACATGACTACTCTTCTCCATGCAGACATTGCAGACGGTAAGTGGAGCACTCCTTGGTATTTCGAGAGCAACAAGACCTACTATCATTTCCGTACTGTCAACCATGGTACCACAGTGCTTGCGAATGACAGCGATGCAAATGACTACTTCGCTGTTTCCGGATCTGCGACAGCCGACCCTCACTGGGGTGCTCCTATGAAGCCTAAGGCTGGCGTCACTTATCTCAGGTATGACGAGTCAAAGGGCTATGAGGACTTCCTCTATCCTGCAATCGGCGCTACAGAGAGCACAATTGCCATCCAGGAACTCCATATGATGAGCAACATCAATGTAGTGCTCGAGACGAGCACTGACGATGGCAAGGTCGCATTCACTGACGGTGATGACAAGACTGTCGTAAAGATCACCAGAATCTCAAAGAACGGTACTGTCGAGATGGGCCGCGGAGTGGTTACAGCATTGACAGGTTCTTCAGATATCGGCGAGCATGTCATGGCAGCTCCAGCTGACTACTGGGCAACAACGAATGTGAAGACAAAGCCTTATACCTTCTCAGTAGTCCCTCAGGTTCTCTCAAGAGGTACAGGTGACGATGACTATGTGGGTATCTTCATCCAGACTCCTGACAGCAACCAGTACTATATCGTCAAGGCCCTTGGCGACATCACTGCTGATACAGTGAGCGACCAGAGAAACCAGACCAAGGACGCTAAGATCCAGCGCTGGTATCCAGGTCACAGCTATACCTACACCATCAAGGTCACAAAGACCGGTATCCAGGCAATCACTGCGACAGTCGCAGACTGGGTTACAGTTACAGGTAGCACTGACATCAATCTTGAGGATTAACCATGAAGTTTCATTCCATTAGAATAGCTTTGGCTTCGTTGATGGCGCTGTCGCTCATCAGCTGCAAGGAAGAAGATCCGTACAGAAAGTCCGACAGGTCTCCTGTCGAACTCTCTGTAGGCCTTGCTTCTGACGGCTTGATGACAAAGGCTGTCGTTACCGATGGAAGCGGAAAGACAACACGCGCATTCACGGGCGATACGCGTCTGTTCTTTATGATGGTTGCTGAGAACGAGACAGTTTCTCCGACTCAGTCCATGATCGGATATGACTATGCAAAGGCAGCTGCCGCAAGCTCAGAGGATCCTAAGTCAGACGTCGTGTTTGACGGAAACTACCTCTACTGGGATGATGCGTATGCCCGTGATACAAAGATCTCAGTATATTCTGTGGCTGCTGCAGGTGCGGAACTTGAGAACCAGACTATCGGTCTTGACGCTGCTGCCGTGACTGTAGGCACTTCGAACAAGTCGATCAACTTCTCATCTTCGTCCAACACTCCTGTCGTTCAGTGGGAAGTCGGCAATGCTGATGCCCAGAACAGCACTTCGCTGAGCAAGGACGACCTTGTCTTCAGCAACAATATCGTCAAGGTCGACGATTCGCATGATTACAGGCTCAGGTACCGCGAGACAACTGGCGGTCACCACAAGTTCGACAAGGGAGAACTGATCTATTACCATGCCCTCTCTCGCGTGTCTGTCCTTATCTACTGCGGAGACGGCTTCAAGGGCGACGGGACTGACTTCAGTTTTACTTCGATACCGACAGGCGCTGACAACAGTTTCTCTGTGAACGGTTTCTACGGTAAGGGCAATTTCGACGTCGCTGAAGGAGATTTCGATCCGGGTTCTGTGGTGGTGAAGAACTTCTCAAGCATCTGTCTTACAGAGACCAATGCACAGAAGGTCAATCCTTACTATACTCTTGAGGCATATCTGGTCCCTGGTACAGACATCAGGAACGGAGTGACAGAGAACGCTTTCTCTTTCGAGATCGACAACAACAGATATGACCTCTCGATGGCTGAACTCTATGACGTCATCGGTGGGGATGACAAGCTTCTTCCAGGAGTACATTACCAGTTCTCCTTCATCGTCTCTAAGAGCAAGGTCAGCGGATTCAGTGCCAAGGTCGTAGACTGGGAGGATGTGAATTCCGTCACCAGCGAGCCAAGCAATGCAAGGATTTCCCTTTTTCTTGAAGACAGAGGAAGCTCCGTTACGTCAAACGTGGATTTCTACCGTTCGCTGGATCCGGGCAACACGTCCAACATCTTTGATTCCTACCAGGGCTATCAGTGGGGCTCAGGATATGAAAAGAAGGGTTCTGATGACTGGTACTGGCCAGGCAACACTTCATTCTATCATTTCCGTGCCGCTGGTGACAAGTCGGAGTCTTCTCCAGCTGCTCCAAGCGTAGTAAGCGATGTTGATGGAGACTACTTCGCAATCACTGCAGGGGAGACTTACCATGATTATATCTGGGGAGCTCCTTTCAAGGAGATGGACGGCTCGGCGGATGCCCCGGACAATGCGAAGTTCGTGTACTCGAATACTCTTGGATTCGACGGATCTTCGGCACATCAGATCAGCTGTTCGATAGGTCCTACAAAGGATGTCATCCGACTTATGATGATGCATGTGATGAGCAATGTGACTTTCGAACTTGTGACTTCCAGCGATGAGGCAGCTGTCTCTTTCGGAGACGGAACACCTGGCAACATCACTGCCATCACCCTTGAGAACATCAACCGCTCAGGCAAGGTCTATATGGGAAACGGCCTGGTCAAGACGAGCGACGAAAGGTCTGACTATCAGTTTGCTACTGTCCATGCACAGGTAGGAAACAAGATTACCTGGTCTGACTATGGTGCTGTGCCACAGTCTCTTGAAGGCGTCGTGCTCGTCATCAAGACAGCTGACAACAACCTTTATACCGTCGATATGGAGAACGTCATGGCTTCGTCGGTTACGACAAAGAACATCGTGAATCCATACGAGCAGGTATCAGGTAAGTACAGGATCGACCGCTGGTATCCTGACTATAATTACAAATACACATTCAAGCTCACCAAGAAGGGTGCGGAAAGCCTTGAGGCGACTATCCTCGACTGGGAAGATGTCGTTGCCGGTGACGATAATGTCCAAATCAAATAGCAGATGAAGATTTCAGCATACATATATCCTTTGCTCGCCCTCTCTCTGATGACAGGGTGCAGCAAAGAGACTCAGGTCTGGTCTGTGGGAGATGCTGACAATGCAATCCTTCTGAAAGCTGGAATCGCCGAGGGTGCAGACAGGTCTGTCGCAACCAAGGCAGGTTCGGAGGATTCCCATTCAGATCACCTGGCTTTCTCTGGCGGAACCAGGATGGCTCTGCAGGTGAGCGGCAGGTGGAGCGGCCATGATCCCGAGACGGTCGTGAGTACGACGGTCGGAACCGTGGGAACGGCTTCCCTCAAGCATAATGCGGTGTCGGTCGACCCTGACATCTACTGGGATGACTTCGGTACAGCGGATCCTGCAAATGCTTCGACCGGAAGAAGTGAAGGCCTTTCTATCTATGGTGTCGCTGTCAACGGAGTGTCGACTGCTCCAGTTGTGGATGATTTCACTGCTCTTGAATGGACTCTCGCAGCTGATCAGAGCGCAGGATGGAGCGCAAGTGACCTTCTTGTCAGCAACAATGTCAGACCTTACGGAGCTGACGGATGCTACAAGTTCGACCAGAAGGGCGACGGAAAGCTTCTTGAGTTCAGACATCAGATGAGCAGGATCACCTTCCGACTCATTGCGAATGACGGTTTTGAGACTGCTGCCGCAGTAGGAGCGACTACAAGGAAATTCGCGGAGGTCCCTCAGGTTGTCCTGACTTCGAACGTAGGTACTTCGACTTCAGCAGATGAATGGGCTTTCCGCAGTGGTAGCATCAACGTGACTGACGGCTCTGTCAGCGCCCAGGGCGACCGCTCGAAGGTGACCATGAGGACGATGTCGACCACCGATGCGGATTACACTGTCATAAAGGATGCTCTCGTAGTTCCTGGCTCGTGCTTCGGCACAGCTGATACAGATATCATCGCCAGGATCAATGCAGATGGAAACATCTATTACGTAAGTGCAGAGAAGATACGCGCAAAGATGCTTTCTCTGGGCGGCTCGACTTCCTACAGGACCGAGGCAGGCAAGAACTATGTCATCACAGTCATCCTCAACAAGACCAGGATCGATGTGACTGCTACTGTCCTTGACTGGACTGATATCGTTGCTGAAGAAGTTGAACCTGTCATCGACGTCAACGCAGACTATGGTGAAGGTGGCGCACCTGCGCAGTTCTCTGCATTCAGTTTCTACAGGAGCACTGCTCTTGACAGCGGCTACAGCAATGGAAATCCTGCCAACGCCAATGGTTTCTTCGCAGCAGAGTCGACCGTGTCAAAGCCATCTGTCGATGGAGATGAATGGAGCTTCAGCCCTGTCCTTTACTGGCCGAGCCATGACATCCATTACCAGATGCGTGGAGTATGGCCTCTGACGGAGACTGCCACAGATGCAGCTTCAAGCCCGAGAGTCGAGACTTCAGTCCATGATTCAAAGGAATACCAGGTCATCAGGGTCGCTAACACCATGTATCAGCAGGGTACTTTCCCTTCAGACCTGATGGTTGCAAGACCGGATGTTGCAGAGGATGCTGAATGCAGCAACCCTGACCATGATCATAAGAATCTCTTCTCGGACGGCGTATGTGCGACGGAAGGAACAGTGAAGCTTGAATTCGCCTATATGATGAGCAAGGTCGAGGTCGTACTTTCGACAACTGAAGGATCTGACAAGGTCAATCTTGCTGGTGCGAAGGTGGAGGTGACAAATATCTTCACATCTGGCGAGATCAAGATAGGTGACAGAGCGGCTTTCACAAGTGGAAGCACAAGCGATTACCAGCTCAGCCCTGTCGCAGGCAGCGCGGAGAGGAGACTTGACGCTGTGGTTCCTCAGACATTGACATATACCGGCGCCCAGGTCGAGTCTAACGTAAGATTCAGGATCACCATCTTCAACACAGACGGCACCAAGGATATCTACTATGCTGACGTCGCTCCGATCAGAAAGAGCGGATCTTCAGACAAGGTTGCTCCGAACGGCAGATGGGAAAGAGGTGTCCATTACATCTACAACCTCAAGCTTTCGAAGACACAGATCGACGCAGTAGCTACGATCACTGACTGGGTAAAGGCAGAAGCCGACGAAGAAATCTGGTTCTAAAGAAAAGAATTTATGAAATCATACAAATTCACATACGTTCTCATGGCCGCTGCCCTTGTTGCTTCATGCACCAAGGATCATGGTTTCGGTACGCTCAGTCCCGACGGCAGGAAGACTCCGCTTCTTGTAGAGGCTACTCTCGACGCCAAGACTGCGACCAAGGCTTCTGACAAGTCATTTGACGAGGATGAACGCCTCCTTTCATACATCAGGCACGTCAAGGAAGATGGGTCCTCATATGCTTCTGTGGATGCAGACAAGGCTCCTATGCTTGTGGAATTCGTGTATGGCGGCTCAGCCATGACTGTCGTAGATGCTTCTGTCAACAGTACTTCAGACCTTTCTGTCGACGGTGGGCTCTATTGGGACGACTTCAGCGATTCTTCCGATCCGGAGACCGACCTCAGGACCAGCGGACATGCTCTTCAGAGCTATTATGGCTACGGCTACAACGGAGGCGCTCCATCTTCTGCTCTCGTCGAGTCGACAGGCGTCCTCGGCTGGACTGCTTCAACAGACCAGTCGACTGCAGTCAAGCTGCGCAACGCAGACCTTCTCTGGAGTACTGCCCAGGCACCTGTGGCCTACAGCCATTCAAGTGCGAATGCGGGCGTAGCACACGGCACGCTGAGAATCCCATATACACATGCCATGAGCAAGGTGTCTGTCAATATCGTGGCAGGTGACGGATTCGCAAGTGGAGCGTTCTCAGGTACTTCAGTCAAGCTTCTTGGTTTCAACAACAGCGCTGAGTTCTCAGCAGTCGATGCAAGCGTGTCGAATACATCATCTGCAGACATCACGATGTACGGTGCTGCCGAGACACAGACCCTCTCAAAGCCATCGAGACTTTTCTCGGCCATGACAGTCCCTCAGACAGTTCTTTCTGTAGGTGATGCATTCCTTGAGATCAGCGACATCGACGGCAACAATTATTCTCTTGCCATCACTGATGCCATCATGGATGGATGGGGAAGTCAGCTTGACGCAAATGCGACCAAGTCTGGTGTCCATTATTTCATCACCGTCAATGTATCGAAGGTGAAGATATCTGCAGTGGCGACAATCCTTGACTGGAGCGCAGTGTCTGCTGAAGGAACAGGAAGCATTCGCTTCGACGCCGATATCGTCAGCTCGGACAAGACGAACGAGGTGACTGCTTCAGGTGCTTCTTTCGATCTCTGGAGACTTGTCAAGGCAGAGGGTGACTCTCAGGACTTGTCAAACTCTGCATACGGTACCATGGAGACCACATCGTCGTTCAACGGCAGCTCATGGGTCAATACCCCTGTGATCTACTGGGCAGACGCTGTGACAAGCTATTACTTCAGAGCTCTCGCGTCTTACGGCGGTTCATCAGTGCTCAACTCAGTTGGTGGATCTCTCGACGTTCTTCAGGGAAAAGACCTCGTCTGGGGTACTACCGAGGCCCACACAGGCCAGGAGGCTGACGGTACCGAGCATCCATATTCAGCAGGACAGGCAATCAATCCGAGAACCTCGGAGGTCCCTATGGTCTTCGAGCATGTGATGAGCCAGGTCACTGTCAATCTTACCACTGATGCTTCGGCTGTCAACCTTGTGGGAGCTGCCATGAGCATAGCCGGTCTCTATGACAAGGGTACCGTAAGACTTGATGACGGTGAAATCGTAGACAAGGCTTCTTCGTCAGAACTGACTCTCTCAGGTCTTCTTTCTGGCGATTCTGCCGAGACCGGAGCTAAGTTCTCGAACGTACTTGCAGTTCCTCAGTCCCTTGAAGCTAAGACTCTCAATATCATCCTTGCAGACGGCACCAGGTACAGCGTCGCACTTGACGAGTGTGTAGTCAGCGGGACTGAAGATCCGATCACTCAGTGGGAGAGAGGAAGAAACTACACATACACCATCGTACTCTCAAAGGAAAAGGTACAGTTCCTTGTAAGAGTCAAGGACTGGGTGGAGACTGAAGGAAGCGGAAACGCAAACCTCGACTGGGATTAAACACGAAAGGCAGATGGCTTCAAAGAGATTCATATCATATTGCTTTGCCCTTATGCTCAGTTCGGGCTGCCTCATCTCATGTGTCAAGGACATCGATCCTGTCCAGACTGGAAATGAAGCAGCACAAAAGGGCGAGATGGTGCATTTCTCTGTGGGAAATACATCCAGCACTGAGACGGTCACCAAGGCTGTGACTTACTACATGCCTGACAAGTACCGTTTCGTCTGCCGCATGTACTATAAGTCTGCCAGCGGATCAGACCTGTATGACGTGGCCGGAGGTACCGACGTTACAAGCTGGCTCAAGGTCGACGGTCCTGTCGGAAACGCACTCTACTGGAGAGGCAGTTTCCCGACTCTTGATCCTGCCAACAGCAGCCTCTTCGATTCAGCAGGCAACGACTATGAGGCCAAGTGCTTCTACTGGCAGAACCGCAAGGAGCACGCATTCCTCGCATGGACAGACCTCAACCATGCCACAGAGCTTGCATACAGCCCGATCAAAGGCTCCCAGAGCCTCAAGTTCAATCCGTATGACGTCGACTACAAGCTGCATACAGGCCAGGAGGCAGAGCAGTGGAACATCTCCGGCTATCAGGTCTACGGTGCGCCGGTGGAATTCTCTTCGTGGTCGTCTCTCAAGAACTATATCGAGAGCGGCAGCAACTATGAGGCAAGAATCAAGAACCGCATACCGGACGGAATCGATCCTGCTGACTACTCGACAGCCCAGTACTACTATGCCTATGGCTGGTCATGCAAGTACTCGCTCCTCAAGGCGGAACGTACAGCTGTTGACGACGCTCATCATACTTACGGATGGGTCCAGTACAACATGTACTACGACAAGCTTCCGTATACAGGCGTTACCGACGGCCTTTCGGTACTTAAGGATTCTGAAGGTGTTCCGACATTCCTCTATGACAGCTCGGAAAAGGAATTCAGGGCGGAGATCGACATCCGTTACCTGAAGACAGACGAAGAAGGCAACAGGCTTGACCCTGAACAGATATATACACCTTCAGAGACAGCATATGTGGAAGGCACCATGCTCCCGCCGGCTCTCAACGAGGTTCATGACGGAGATCTCATCAAGGATGGAGATACATACGTTGCGGTCGTCGACTACGCATATTTCGAGACAGACAACTATGGCAACACACGTTACGACGAGACGAATCCGAGGTATACATTCTACTACAAGGAACTTCTCAGCCTGAAGAAGCAGGAAATCATCAAGACCCTTCCGGCAAACGTATTCGACCTTACCAGGGGAGACAAGACATCCATCAAGGACCAGCCGGATATCTGCCAGGCACTTACTGTCCAGGCTCCGCTCGGAGCTACTCAGTCGTCGAACAGAGTCAATCTTTACTTCAAGCATCAGTTCAGCCAGGTCCAGGTCAACATCAGGGCATCTTCCGACCTGTCGGTGGAAGTGGATCCGGAGAACATCAGGAAAGTCGAGCTTCTGGGTGTCAGCGAGAAGGGCTATGTCTTCACCGAGATCGACGAGAACGGCGAGGTGCAGCCGACCACCTACGAACCTGTCCTTGCTTCTTCTTACACGGTAGATCAGCTTAAGGAGAACCAGTTCGGTACTTCGTTCGAGATGTTCGACATGGGCTCCGACAACTATGCGACCGGTTACCTCAAGTCATTCAACGCCCTTGCCTTCGGTCAGCTCCAGGCAATCAGGGTATCATGGGAGGAGAAATACACAGGAGTGCTCCATGTGGCTACCTACAGAGTTCCTGAGGACAACCTCAGAAACCTCAAGAGCGCCAACAAATATATCTGGAACATAGAGATACGACGCGGAACCCTCGCGATCATCCGTACAGAGATCGCAGACTGGACGGTCCTGAATTCCGGACTGGAATATGACACAGACGGTACAATCATAAATTAACTGTAGAGAGATTTGAAAAAGTTTGCTTACATATCTGCATTGTCACTTGCTATCCTGAGTGGCTGTGTGCCCGATAAGCTTGGCCCGGAAATGCCGGACGAGGAAATCCTTGCAGGGGAGAGCGTGCAGTTCACTGCAATGCTTCCTTCGATCGGAACCAAGTCTGCAAAAAGCGACTGGATGGATGCACACTCTGCATACAAGCCATCTGTACTTGACTACAACTACACGGTCTCGATGTACCGCAACGGCGCATCCGAGCCTCTGGATACCTATTCTTACGTCGCTGACATTGCCATGGAACAGGAGGAATACGACGGAACCCTTGCCCCTGTTTCGGACTCTGACGCCCTTCGCTGGAACGACAATGTCGCCGAATACGGTTTCATGGCGACAGCCAATGCCGGAGAGCTTTCAAGCGACCAGGAGACCGAAGAGAAATGGGTCAGCATGGACTATCTCGAAGGACATTCCTACATTCCTGTATGGGAAGGCACTGATTCGGAGGGTCATGGTACCGATCCGGACGATGTCCAGTACAGAACCAGCAAGGCCTGGTACAATGCCAATAAAGCTTATTACCAGAGCAACGGTATCATGGTTGCCTCAGCCAGCCAGTACAAGAAGGTCCCTCTCTATATGAAACACAAGAGGGCATGGATAACAATCATTCTCAAGGCAGGCGAGGGCGTGTCCCGCGAGGCTCTGAGATTCGAGACTTCCAAGGACAACATCGACCTTACGGTCAACAGCTATGCTCCAGGCTCATCCGCTCCGCTGGAGATCGACAGGACATGGTCGTCAGAAATGTTCATCGACTATGCCAAGGACAAGAACGGCGAGGCACAGAACCATGTCAGCACTACCAGATACGACGCTATCGTCGAGCCGCATAACTACGCTCTCAGGAAGGATGAGGAGATCATCTCCAGGATAGTGCTTTCAGACCAGAAGTTCTCTTTCTATGCGTCCAACGACAGCCGATATGTCAATGGCAGCGAAGAAGAGAAGGCCCAGGCTGACCTCGCATACAATCTCACCGAGGGCAAGCATCTCACCATCACAGCGACTCTTTCACGCGACAGCCGAAAGATACTTGTGACAGCATGGATCGAGGACTGGACAGACAATGTGACCTCTACCATCTGCGACGACTACGGCCAGAACGGCGATCCTGTAGTCATCAGGAACCGTGCGGAACTTATCCAGTTCCTCTCATCTGACAAGAACAAGCAGGGAAATGTCGCTATCATCCAGCCTGGAGAACTCGATCTCGAGAAGGACGAGGAGGGAAATGACTCACCGTGGACTCCATATCCTCTGAATGCGACTCTCAATCTCGCATGCTGCCAGATCTCGACCGCCCATCAGATCTTTACAGAGCTTGCATCTACTTCGTCGCTCGTGAACGGCACTGTCACTGTCGTGGATGGTGCAGTGGTTCCATCTGCTATCGCGCAGACCAACAACGGTACGATAGAGAGAGTGGACGTGCTTGTTGAAGACGAGAGCTCTTCTGCAAAGGCTACCGTCGCAGGACTTGTGGCTGTCAACAGAGGCACGATCTATCAGTGCTCATCTGTTCTTCCAGTATACGGACCTGACAGTGATGAACTTACATACGTAGGTGGAATCGCTGCATACAATGAGTCTGCCCAGTCTCTTGCCGCGGTGATCGATGAATGTGTCGTAAACGCATCAGTCAACGGTGGCACGAATGTCAAGGGTGGCGGCATCGCCGGTTTTGTCTCAGGGCGTGTTACCAACAATACCTACGAATATGGCATCACGGTAGGGCAGTCGGCTGCTTCTTTCAAGAACATCTTCGCCCAGGCCGGTGGCTCCCAGCTCATCGCGACCAACAACGGATGGCCTACCGAGGCTCTCAATCCTGTATCGGAAACTGAACCGTTATCCAACGAAAACAGATATGCCGGAAGCAGATACACCGGTGTGATCGACTGCCAGCAGGATCTCCACAAAGTAATGGCCGAAGGTGCCCTTAACGCTACAGGAAGCTTCTTCAGGCTCTCGAAGAGCTTTACGGTCGCTTCTTCGGATGACGCTTCGGAAGACTGGTACCATGGTACCGTAGACGCCGACAATCTCAACGCCGGACCGAACAATGTCTCGTTCTCGCTCGACGGTAACGGAAAGACAATTTATCTTGACGGAACGAAGACCGTAAGTACGACAGATGGACGCGGCCCGACTGAGGGCACCGAGACGGCTTATGTCACAGCTCCAATGCTGTTCAATTATGTGTTCGGAAAGATTTCAGACATGACCATCCATCTCAGGCAGTCAGTAGTAGCGAGCCCTGGTCTCAACGAGGGTGACTACAATGCTTCAGATGCAATCGCTCCTCTGGCCTATGCTGTCTATGGCAGCAATGCAAGCCTTTCAGGCATCAAGGTGGTATCCGATGACGGCCTTTTCGTCCAGTCTTCTACTCCTGCGGGTCTTGTGGCCTGGGCATGGGGAGGCGCGACAGTGTCCGACTGCAAGGTGGATGTTGATGTCAGGATGTGGCTTCCTTCACATATGGGCAATGACTCGAAGCATTATGCAGGCGGTATCATCGCATGTGCAGCGAGGGCGACTGTCACCAGATGCTGTTACTATGGCGATTCGGAAGACAGTGTAAGTGGCTCGGACTACTCGTCTACAGCCAGGTCTTCGTCGAATTTCTTCTATGGAGGCATCGTTGGAGGAACTGCTGCAAAGCGTTCTGAGGAACCGCTCCTGCAGATCACAGACTGTGCGAGCTGGCTGATTGCCAGACGTGCCACATCGATGGATACAGACAGGAGCTCACGTGCAAGCATCATCGCTTATACTGCGTACGCTACGACCGGAGCGTCCAGCACCATAGCTAATGGAATGGATCCAGACCGTCCAAGCGAAGGAAACTGGTGGCCGGAAAGCTCGATCGGAGCACATACATGGGCCAGCGGCCTTTCAGAGGAAAAGGTCATAGGCAAGAAGAATTCAGTCAACCCTGGTAATGAATCAAATTTCTAGTATGAAAATGACTTACAGATATATGCTCTTCTGCATGGCAGCTGCTGCATTGGTCTCATGCTCTGGGATCAATGGCGAGCAGCCGGTGGATCAGTACGACATCATCAATGTCGGAGGCGTTTCTTCCGGCAGTTCTCTGACGGGCACAGTCGTGACCAAGTCGGGAGAGAGGACGGATGCTGAACAGATAGACTGGCTTCTTCCTGCTCTTGTCAACGGTCTTGACATCACTTATGGAAAGTCAGGAGAGACCGTGTCAGAGAGAGTGGCGATCCTTTCTCTGATGACAGACGCCGACGGTCAGCCCGAGAGAGTGGATGACGGAGATACTGACTATGCGGTGTACAGCTTCAACTATAGGGAGGACGACGGTTCTGCGACCCTGCCTGCAAGGTGGGTAGGAAACGGAGACCACTATTTCAAGGGTGTGCATGTGTCTGACAGGATCAGGTTCACTTCAGATCCTTCTGAACTCAGGGAGGACAGGACAGTGAACAGCACACAGGTAGAAGGCGTCATTGATTTCACGACGAATCAGAGCGACGACGCTGAGTCGATCGACCAGAATGGTCAGGGCAGCTACACTCTGCTTTCGCATTATCTTGCTATGCCTGCGAATACAGTCATTTCCGCTACTGTAGCAAGGATCAAGCTCCCTTTCAGCCACCGTCTGTCAAGAGTCGTCGCATATATACTCATCGACCCGGACCTGCATACGCAGATCAAAGGATACAAGAAGGATGGCGCAGGCAATGACATCGAGGTCGAAAACCCTGTGAACAGTTCGATCAAGTTCTGCAACGTCGATGTACTTGCCGGCGTTCGGGACGAGATAGACCCTCAGACCGGACTCCATACACTTACACCGTTCTGGGCGAATTCTGTCAGGAAACTTATTCCTCATTACGTAGGTGAAGAGGATTCGGTAGTAGTATATGAGAGCGAGAAAGGCTTCGTGTACGAAGGAAGCAGCTCGTTCGCTGCTATTGACCAGCAGTATGCCATGATCGGTGAAGCGAGTGGATATAAGCGCGTCGAATACCAGGCCGTCCCAGTATATGACGCAATCGTCCGTCCGACATATACTTCCTCTGAGATGGTGATGTATGACGAAGTCGGCTTCGCCCGTGAGTCTGTCGCTGGAAGAAAGAACCAGATAGACTTCGAGGTCAGCCTTGAGAACGGCCTGACCTACGACAAGCATTTCGAGTTCGACCTAGATGCGAACTATGAGACCCAGGTCTATCTCAGGATCACTGCTGAGGGCGTCGACTACAATGAGTCGGGAACCCAGCTCTGGACAGAGTCCAGCGTCACTGACGGATACTACGGAGTAAACAACCAGAACGGCAACACTCTTTCCCTTGCAGGAAGCAGCTGGCAGAGAGCTTACAGGAACACCAGCGTGGCCTATGACAAGGTGACTGACGGACATAGGTACGATACTGATGAGGAAGACCTTGCGCAGTATGTCAGCAGCTCAGATTGGATAGCAGCTTTCCTGGAGGCATACGAGGGAGGATCCCACCATGGAGATTATTTCATCCTCGAAGAGGACATCACCATAGACGCGTCGCTTCTGCCGGAAGATTTCGTGTTCACCGGACATCTTGACGGTTTCGGACGCAAGGACAGAAGGTACCATAGCATTACCGTGACCGGAGCATCGTCCCTGTTTGCAGGACTTGACGGAGTCTACCTCACACGTCAGGAGGCGGAAGAGGAACTTGGCAATCCTATCTATGGCGTCAGCTGGGAATGGGAAGCGAATGTACATAAGGAAAGAAACATATGGGTGCCATATAAGGATCCTGTGACTGGCACTGGATGGAGAGCGGAAGTGCTCAACCTGAAGGTGGCAGGGGCGGATCTCTTCAGCGCGGACGCAGTCATCACAGGAAATGTTCAGAACTGCAAGGACGGAGCGGACGGCTCCCATGCAGTAAGCGACCACAGCCCGGCTCTTCCAAAGTATAAATAGACCATGGACATGAATAAGTTTTTAGGATACACTCTTCTTTCAGCATCTCTCCTCCTCGCATCATGCACGATCGAGGAACCGGTGAGGGATATCATGAGCCCATATCAGAGGGATCTCATCGGCACGGCTGTCAATTTCAACGCGTCCGTCGCAGATGAGTTCCGTACCAAAGGATATACCAGCAACGACAACGGTGAATTCAATGAGGAAGACCGAATGAGGATCTACCGCAACTACTGGGATGAAGACACCAGGGATTGGTCATCGATAGAGACATACAGGACTTATTACCGCAAGGCAGACCGTGTCGCAGAAATCATTCTTCTTGGCAATGACTGGCTTCCTGAACCAGGCAGGCAGGGAATGGACTATGACGAGTCTACAGACAGCTACAGGACTTTCGTCCAGACAGCAGCGGACTCTCTCACATGGGACAACGGAAAGACCCTCCGTTTCAGGGCATGGAGCCAGAGCAACTACCACAACGTCCTGAGAGGTTCTACCAGGACCTATTTCTACCCGGATTTCTGCATCTCAGACTATGTCACCGCATCCGGACCTACTCTCGGCATACCGCTTGTCCTCAAGCATATGGGCAGCCGCATCAAGTTCACTTCGAGAATCAGCGGCAATGAAGTGTCGACCGCAGTCATCAGCACAGACTGGAGGGACTACAAGTATCTTGACAATTCAGACGTGGCCGAGAATGACGGTTTTTCATCAGAAGCAGGCAAGACTGACGAGCAGGCTCAGGCTGAATGCACACTCGTGACCAGCGTCTACAACAAGATGTGCATGCCTGCGGGAGTCGACCTGAGCAGGAACATGCTCCGCGGTTTCATGAGAGAAAGATGGGACAACCTGTCCGATACTCAGGTGAGGAACCTCGAGACACTCAACCCTGAGTGGTTCTACAGCTATGGTTCCTTGTCTGCAGAAGAAATCGCATCCGATGTGAAGCGTCCGTTCTTCAGCAATGTCAACGGATCATGCTATATGATCACTATCCCTTATGACATGAGCAATGATGCCATGACCCAGGGAGAGGTCCTTGTCCTTCCTCCATGCACAAGGTTCAAGGTCTATATGAGGGACGTCACCGGAGGTGACGCATTTGGAGTTGGATCATACGAAGGCAGGTACCATATCTTCAGCCTCTCCGACATCTATGAGAGAGACTCCTCGGGCAACATCATCAAGGATGCGGAAGGCAATCCTCTGCAGATGTTCCCTGAGGGCCTCAAGCTCAAGGCTGGCTCAAGTTATACCTTCAGGGTAGGCTACAAGTATGACGGAGCATATATCATCGCTGACAAGGATCTCTCATGGGAAGATGAAGACCTTGGCGACATCGATGCAGATGACCAGGCTCAGGAAATACCTATGCCTGTAGCGTCGGACTATCAGTGGTGGAAGCAGGCGATCAGCGAAGCGATCCCTGTCGGAACAGAAGATTTCCGTCCTGTGTTCCATATCAGCAACGAGCAGGAATTCATCGAATTCACTAATCTTGTCAACGGAACGGCGACGACCGCTACATCGGGCCTCTACCGTCTGGTCAAGACCTACAGGAACACTGTCGTAGGCGGTCAGACCGTGACAGTACCTGATACTTACGGATGGTCTACCAAGAACAGCCAGTATGAGCCTGAATGGATAGAGGAAAGCGAAGCTGAAGCGCTCGGCTACATTTTCTATGACCATTACTTCGCAGCTAACGCCGACAGGGCCGCTTACTCTGAACGTGACTACCTCAAGGGACCATATCCATTCTTTGACGACAACCTCAGGAGGTGCTTCACAGTAATCCTCGATGCCGACCTCGACATGAGGGACTGGAGCCTTGAGACCATCGGCAACTCAGCTGACAATCCGTTCATGGGAAACTTCAACGGCGGTCTCCACGCGATAAGGAACGTCAATCTCAAGGATGAGTATCTTTTCGGCCATGTCGATGGAAAGGGCGACGGAGGTGCCTCTGTCACCAACCTCAGGATTGAATCTCTTCACAGGACAGCGCTTCTCAACCAGGGTGTCAATCCAGTCTATATCGCAGGAATCTCTCTGTACGCAGAGAGTACGGGAAACAGCATCGCAGCGTCACTTACCATGGACGAGGGCGTCAACGGAACTTCATATGTCGTAGGCTGCATCCATGTCGGCGATGCGGGCGGAGCCCTTGTGGGAACGTCGGACCATCTGAACATGTTCGGATGCATGCAGGCTTCAGCTGGCCTTTCCAAGGCTTCCGGTGCGCTTCTGGGCGCCTATGCGGACCCTTCGGACAGGTTCTTCGCACCACAGATCAGCCTCAGTGCACAGCGTGCTTCGCATAATTTCAATGCAAAGCCTGAGTTCATCAACTTCATGTGCAACTACTATGACAAGGATCTCTCTCCGGCTGCTGTGGCAGTAGGATCGGTCGCAGACGACTACTCGCTTCTTGAGTACATACGCGGAAGCAAGAGCGAGATCCTCAGGGCAAAGAACGACTACCTGACCGAAAAGGTCCCGATGGACGTGCTCCTGAACAGAAGCGATGCGGACACTTATTACGGACTTGCTCCATGGCATGCGATGAACTATGCAATCTATAAGTACAATGCTTCCATGGGCGCAGACCATCCTTGCAACGCTCATTTCGAGGCCAGCTCCACAGGCTACGACAACAGATATCCGATGCTCGTTAAGAACGATCCTCTGAGCGTCTACGGAACTTCTGTACTTAACAAGTGGAACCCTCTCAAGCAGCCTAACTGATAAAATGAAGAATATGTGTAACATCAATATATCGGGACTTACATCATTTGCAGCCGCCTTTGCGTTTGCGGCTGCGGTAATGACATCATGTTCGGAGAAGATAGAGACTGCTTCTTTCAATCCTTCGGAAGTAAGGATATCAGCGTCTCTCCAGGGCTTCGAAGATGATATGAAGACAAAGGTCAGTGACGATCTCGACGGATTCACAGCCAACGACAGGATCAGACTTATGATCATCTGTCCGCATTCGACCAGCCATGAACTCGGTGAGACATGGGGGTCATATTACACCACATCTCTCAAGACCGATACGAACGGGGAGTGGTATCTTGACAACAGCGGACTTACAGTAGGATCATATGAGTCGCAGAAGACGACATATATCTACAGCGCAGTCTACAGCCCTATGACCAGGAACTTCGTATATAACAACTACCGCTACAGCCGTCCGAGCATCTGCTTCCATGCAGACCAGCGCAAGATCGAGGACTATAAGTCAAGCGATCTTATCTGGGCACAGTCGGTGATGCAGACCGGAGCGGTCAGCGTACATATGAACTTCAAGCACAAGATGGCAAGGCTCGACATCACGGTCGATGACTCTGCACTTGATGAGACCTTCTCCGACTCTGCTGTCCTTACCCTTGAGAATATGCCTGATATCGATGGTGCAGAGGTGGTGGTAGGCGACTACTACGCTGACGAAAGCTACTCGTCCGATACGTGGAACCGCTTCAACTACAGGGAGATGGCTTCATGCAGCTACGAGAACAACGGCAAGGTCATAGGTATTCAGGTAATCGATGACGCCGCAGGAAGGACAAAGGTCTATGGAATGAGCGGAAACCCTTCTCCAGCAGGTGGAAACTGGAACTCAGAGTATTTCGGAAGCGTGCCGGACACAGGTACCTACACTGCTTATCAGGATCCTTCGGATCCGAAGCATTATCTGCTGCTTGTACCTCCTTGCGTCCTTTCAGATGACGCTCCGGCAGAGTTCTGGCTCAGGGACGGATCAAGACGCTACAGCGTCACACTTGATCAGAAGTCCTTCACGGAAGGCCACAATTACCATGTAAACCTCAGATTCACCAACTAATGACAATTGACATGAAAAGATATCTTCTCTATATAGCTGCGCTCACTGCAGCCGTTTCATGTACCGACAGGATAGGCGGAGAGTACCCTGCAGACTGTGATCCGGTCGAGATGCGGGGAATCGAGGCTGTACTCGATACAGAGACCATGACCAAGGCACCAGCCATGGACAAGAACAATCCTGTCGGCCGTTACAAGACATTCGTCGACGGCGACCAGATGGTCCTCAATGTCATAAAGAGAACTGAAAACGCTATCGCTGCGTTCTCCTACACGGATATTGTCTATAACCATGAGCTTGGCGGCTGGACCAGGGACATGGGCAGAGGCAGCACAGGTGTAAGCAACGAGGCCCCGGAAAGGATCTACTGGAGCGATGCGGCAGGAAAGCATACCTTCATCGGTTACAGCATTCCTCAGCAGGCAGCAGGACAGGTCTTTGACTGGAATGACAGGACTGTCTTCGAGGATATCGCCGGGGGAGTAGATACATATTACGGCTCGATCGGTGACCCTCTTGACGACGGTGACATCGATCATACGACAGGACAGAACATCATCTACGATGACCTTCTTCTCACACATGACCTGGAAAAAGTGGCTGAACCTGGCGGATCAGTGGCACTCGTTACATTCCGCCATGCACTTGCCGATGTCAGGGTGATCGTGAACATTGTCGGCTTCTCGGCAAGCAGCGATGCGGCTGATACAAAGACCAAGGTCGAGTCCATGGTGCTCAAGGACATGCTGACCATGTATAAATGGCGTCAGCAGAGCAGCGGCGCCCAGAGCCTCGAGTCCAGATATGACCAGGCCAGCCTTGACGACATCTATGGCAGCGGTGCGGTTGATTTCGACCAGAGGAAGGATGTCAGGATGTGGATTCCGGTTCCAGAGGGCAACGGTGTCGGAGTAGGCAAGACCTTCACTTTCCATGCACTCGCAGTACCGTCGAAGGAGCATGATCTCCAGATCAGCTTCAAGGTGAAATATCCTGACCCTATGAAACCTAGCCAGATGACAGAGAAATCATATACTGCTGTCCTTCCAGGTACGGTGGAATTCAGGGCAGGGCACTGTACGACGATAAACATCAACCTCAACCACAGCAACGAGCTGATGACTGTGGGCGCAGAGTATCTTGACTGGCAGTTCGTAGAGACTCCAGACGAGGGAGAACTCAGGAAGAATTCGACTTTCCTCCAGACAACAGCCCGCTCTTCTGTCACTACATCCAATGACGCAGACGCTACAGAGGAAGATGCGACATGGCTCTATGTCGCTGCAGGAGGTGCTGTCAAGGATATCTACGGAAACGTCGGAACCAAGGAGAAGCCATATACTATCAGTACTGCAGCTCAGCTTCTCTCATTCGCCTATGAAGTGAAGGAAGGCAGGGATTTCAAGGGCCAGTATGTCAAGCTTGACGCCAATATTACCATGCAGCCTACGCCTTCAACTACAGACGGAGGCTCGATCGACTGGATAGAGATCGGTGAGGAAGGAAAGCCGTTCGAAGGATACTTCGATGCCGGAGTCCGTCTGATCACATGTCTCAGAGGCGGATCGTTCTTCCATACTATCGGTGAATATGCCCATATCGAGCAGCTGATAATAGATTCTTCGTCTGGAAAGATCACCTCTGCCGGAGGCTTCGCCGAGATCAACAAAGGCATAATCTGTGCTGGCAAGTTCCAGGGAACCATTGATTGTCCTTTGACCGGAACTGACAAGTATGTCGGCGGCTTCGTAGGGGAAAACCGTGGCGTGATCATGGCAAGCTACCACCTTGGTACCATCAATGCTGGCTGCAATGTCGGCGGCATCGCCGGCTACAATGCCGGAGAGATCATCGCCAGCTATACCGCTGGCGAGCAGACTGCCGGAGTTGGATGCAACAACGGAGGCATCACCGGCCATCAGGTGCTGCAGGGTTCTCAGGAATGGATTGAAAATGAGGGCAACCGCTCTGTGTTCGGTTCGAAAGTGGACATGTGCTTCTATGACAGGAGCATACTCACACCGAACTATGACGACGGAGAGGAATCCATCGGCCTTACCACCAACGAGATGCAGAAATATACATTCGTAGGCCCAAGACCAAGTGAGGTGAATTCAATTACGGAATATACTGATGGCGACCTTTTTGTCAATTCGCTGAACTATTCGCTCTATAAGTGGCTCCACAACGAAGAGAACAAGGCGACCATCAGGCAGGCGATGGGCGATGAGATAGGTGCCATGGCAGAAATCCATTTCGCCAACCGCTACTTTACCTATCAGCCAGCCAACTACCCTTGGGCGTATTAGATCTATCTGACGATCTTCGCGGTATAGCGGATATCGAAGTTGAAGAGGCCTCCGGCTTTACCGGTCATGCGTACGTCAGCGGCATCTTTTGTAAGAGTACCCTTGATGTCCTTGACCTTGCCGGGAGCTCCTTTGATATCAATCTTGTCGAAACCGATGATCTCTCCTTTGTCGTTGACCTTGACGATTCCGGTGATCGAGATACCCTTGGTTCCGAGCAATTCGTAGTCCTTCATTGATACAGCCAGACCGGCAGGAGTCTCTTCTACGTTGAGCACCATGTTCTCAAGAACTTCCTCCTTGCCCATGGCCTTTGAATCTGTCCTTCCTTTATAGCTGTATGGATTTCCTGCGAATGCGCTGATGCCGAAAAGAACGGCAACTGAAAGAGTTGAGATAAGATGTCTGAAGTTCATTTTCTGTATGTATTACGTCTGTAGAATATTCTAAACTTATGCCAAATATAAATAATTATTCATATTTTTGATATAAAGGAATATAGCAGATTGTATAAAAGAACCTTTCAGACAGTACATGTATATTGAAAACATCAAGTCCCCAGCCGATCTCAAAGGGCTGGACATCGAGGCTCTTCGCGTAGTGTGCGATGAGACCCGTGCAGCAATCATCAACAGAGTCAGCAGACATGGAGGCCACGTGGGCCCGAATCTCGGTTTCGTAGAGGCTACAGTAGCCTTGCACTATGTATTCAACGCTCCGACCGACAAGTTCGTGTTCGACGTCAGCCACCAGTGCTACCCTCACAAGATCCTTACAGGGCGCGCTGCGGGTTTCTATGGTGATGACGACCAGATGAATGCTGTCAGCGGCTTCACTTCGCCTGCCGAGAGCCCGCTCTATGACAATTTCGAGATAGGACATACCTCGACTTCGATCAGCCTTGCGACTGGCCTGCAGAAAGCACGTGACATCAAGGGAACCAAGGAGAACATCGTAGTCGTAATCGGAGACGGTTCTCTTTCAGGAGGAGAGGCTTTCGAAGGATTCGACGAGGCATCGGAACTTGGCACCGGTATCATAATAGTCGTGAATGACAATGAGATGTCCATCGCAGAGAACCATGGTGGCATCTATAAGAACCTCCGCGCCTTGCGCGAGAGCAACGGACAGTGCACACACAACTGGTTCAAGGCACTCGGATTCGAGTATCAGTATGTCGAGGATGGACATGACGTGGAGAAGCTTATCGCGGCATTCCAGAGCGTCAAGGATACTGACAAGCCTGTAGTAGTGCATGTCCATACAGAGAAGGGCCATGGTTTCGCTCCTGCCACTGAGGACAAGGAAGGCTGGCATTGGGGAAATCCTTTCGACCCGAAGGACGGCAGCCGTCCTGAGAGTCCTGCCTCTGAGTCTTATGAAGAGCTTTTCAGCAACTGGATGCTTGAGCATATGAAGACTGATCCTACTCTTGTCGCTGTCAATGCTGGAGTTCCGATCGGTGCCGGCTTCAATGCTGCCAAAAGAGAGCTGGCAGGCCCTCAGCACGTCGACGTGGGCATCGCTGAGGAGCAGGCATGTGCTATGTCAAGCGGTATGGCTAAGGGCGGTCTGCGCCCGGTCTGGTCTGTCCATTCTACCTTTATCCAGCGTACCTATGACCAGCTGGCCCAGGACCTCTGCGTGAACCAGAACCCGGCGGTCGTCAATGTGACCTTAGGCGGAATCGGTACCATGAACGATATCACCCATGTCTGTCTTTTCGACATTCCTATGCTGTGCAGCATCCCGGGTCTTATCTATATGGCACCTACCACCTGTGAGGAATATTTCGCTATGCTGAGCTGGGCTGTGCGTCAGGACAGGAAACCGATCGCTATCAGGGTACCTAGCAACGGTGTCGTGCATACCGATGCTGAGGTTGATACTGAATATAGCTATGAACCGTCGTACAAGATTGCGAAGAAGGGAAGCCAGGTAGCTGTCATCGCAGCAGGCTCCTTCTATCAGAAGGGAGAGTCGGTAGTACGTATGCTTGCAGACAAGGGAATTGACGCTACTTTGGTGAATCCACGTTATCTCCACTGCGTGGACGCTGCGGCGCTTGACTCGCTGAAGGCGGACCATAAGCTTGTCGTCACTCTTGAGGATGGCTGCAAGGACGGTGGATTCGGCGACCGCATCGCTTCATACTACGGAGCCAGCGACATGAAGGTCCTCGTTGGTGGTATAAAGAAAGACTTCTACGACCGATTCGACCAGCAGCAGATTCTCTCGGACAACCGTCTGCTTGATGAACAGATCGTAGAAGACGTTCTCAGGATTCTATCCCTTTAAGATTATTTCCAGCCAGGATTACTTCTCGTACCTGGCTGGGATTCCGTATATGGTGGCAGTCGGAGTTCCTCCGACTGCTGTTTTTGTCATGAGCTCGATACGGGTCTTGTCTTTTGTCAGGTAGTTGCTCTGACCATAGCCGCAGGCACCGATCTTCATTGGCTCGCCCTGGGTGCAGCCTTCAGGGATGAGTCCACGCTTCGCGAGCATGTCCCTGGATGCATCGACGTCGTCCACGTCGAGACCGATATGGTTCTGGCAACCCATTTCTGTCTGGTCGAGCTCTGAATCATAGAGCATGATCTCGATGTATTCCTTGGTAGGGCTGTCCGGCATTGCCAGCTTGATCCACTTGCTGGTGTTGTCGTCAGGACCGCCGCGCCAGTACTCCTCGAATCCGAGGATGAAGCTGTAGAAAGCAAGGTCCCTTGAGAAGTCGTCGCATAGCCATCCGACATGACGCATGAGATCGGATACACGGGTGTCAGGAAGGTCTTGTCCCTTGTGCTCAGCGAGAAGACCGCTGTCAGTGTACTGGATGAACTCGACGTCATGGCCGCTGAAGTCCTTGATGAAGAAGCACCTGAATCCGAATCCAGGGTCCTCGATGGTATCCGGCACTTTCACGCCCATCATCCTGAGATAGATGCGCATGGCCTCGATGTCGTCGGTCTCGAAAGCGGTGTGGCGGTACTTCCACTCCCTGCACTCATCGTCCTTCACGAACTCCATGTACTGTCTGTCGTTGATCTTGATGAACATGATTGTCGGCTTTCCCTCGCGTTCTACAAAGTATGGCTTTCCATATCCGAAGTAGTCGGTGAAAAGAGCGGCTGTGTTCTCAAGGTCGTCGGTATATACGCCGAAGTGGGCGATTCCCAGGATCTTTGGCCTCTGTGGGCGGATGTGTTTTGGATCTGTCATGTCTATTTGATTGTTTGTTTAACAAATATAAGAAATAATTGGATTAACTTTGAACCATGATTTGGTTGAAGGAAATTTTTACGCAGGAAAGCGCTGCGCAGACCATGCTGTTGCTTACAGCGATCTCCATTCTTGGACTGGCTCTGGGTAGAATCAAGATAGGAAAGTTTTCATTAGGAGGCAGTTTCGTGTTCTTCGCGGCTATCGCTGTGGGGCATTTTGCCAATCAGTGGGGTGTCCAGACGAACGCCTCTATGCTTGACATGGCCAAGAACTTCGGTCTTGTCATCTTCGTGTATGCACTTGGACTTCAGATGGGTCCGGGATTTTTCAGCTCTTTGCGAAAAGGGGGAGTGAAACTGAACCTCAGCGCAATGCTGGTCACTGTCCTGGGCTCCTTGCTTGCTCTGGTCGCTGCATTCGCAGTAGGACTCAGTATCCCTGATGCGATGGGTATCCTTTCAGGTGCGACGACCAATACACCAGCCATGATCGCGTCTCAGCAGACCGTGCTTGACATTGATCCTTCTTCCATTCAGGCGTCGCATAATGTGGCTTCGGCCTATGCTGTTGGCTATCCTTTCAGCGTGCTGACCGTCATCCTCTGCGTCGCGCTGCTGCGTCGTCTTTTCCCTGAGAGCGCCGAACGCTCGTCGGGCCGAGGCGGTGACAAGTACACTGCGGTCACTGAGGTCAGAGTCCTCAATCCGGCTTTCTATGGCATGACGGTAAAGGACGTCGTTGCGAACAGCGGTTTCCATTTCGTCATCTCACGTGTGTGGAGAAATGGTGGGGTGATGATCCCTGTTTCGGATACGGTGATCCACAAGAATGACCATCTCATGCTGATCTGCAGCAAGGACGACATCCATAAGTTCGGCCCTCTGTTCGGACAAGAGGAGGAAACGGACTGGAACCGCCCGGACATCGACTGGAACATCATCGACAAGAGACTTGTCAGCGTGCATCTCAGAGTGACTCAGGACAATGTAGTCGGCATTCCGCTCTCGAAACTGAAGCTCCGCAACAAGTTCGGTGTCAATATCACACGTATCAACCGTGCCGGTATGACCATCGTCCCTCAGGCCGATACTCAGCTTCAGTTCGGTGACCGTCTTACTGTGGTAGGCGACGAGGAAAAGATCAAGATCCTCGGCAAGGCCGTCGGAAATGAGGAGGCCAGGCTCAACGAGCCGAGACTTATTCCGCTGCTTGTGGGTATCTTCCTCGGAGTCCTTCTCGGCAGCATACCTGTGGCCATCCCTGGCATGAGCAGCCCTGTCAAGCTCGGTATTGCCGGTGGCCCTATAATCATGGGTATTCTCATGGGAGCTTTCGGCCCTAAGTTACATATCACGACATACACAACCCGTGCGGCCAACCTGATGCTCCGCCAGCTTGGCATCACTTTCTTCTTCGCCAGCCTCGGCTTCAGTGTAGGAGGTACCTTCGTGGAGAATGTGTTCTGTGCGCGTGGACTTGAAATGGCCATACTCGCAGTCGTGCTCGCAGCAGTGCCTATTCTCCTTGTCGCAATTTTCAACGAGAAGGTCCTTCATCTGGAATTCAGCCAGAATGTCGGTCTTCTCTGCGGAAGCTACACCAATCCGAACGCACTTGCCTATGCGAACAGCCTTCTTGGCAATGACAATTCGGCCGAAGCCTACGCTTCCGTCTATCCGCTGGCAACTTTCCTCAGGGTTTTCCTGGCTCAGTTCATTATTATAATCTTTGGAGTCGGCTAGCCGATCATGGCAACCGTCATCAGCGTATTCCTTCGCCTTTGACTTCCTCGATGCCTTCGATCTCGTAAAGGGACTGGAGCGCGATGACCAGCTCCCTGACAGAGTGGACGAGGAAGGTGATAGAGCAGTCTACGATGTCGTCCTTTGTCGTGGTCGTCATTGAGTCGATCGAGAGACCCAGCCCGTTGCTGATCTTTTCGATGATGTCCATCAGTAGGTGGTAGCGGTCTATTGCGCGGATTGTGACGGTGACAGGGTAGTGAACTTCCGGATCCTCCTTGAAATCAATGTTGACTACGCCGTCCCCGGCCTGCGATGCCTGCTCGATCATGCTTGGACAGCTGCGTCGATGGACCATGACATGTCCGCTGGCGTCCCGGAATCCTATGATGTCACCGCCTGGGATAGGCTGGCAGATAGGACAGCGGCGGACAGGTTCGTCTTTTTCCATGTCCTTGAGAACCTTGCGGATAGAACGCTTGGCGTTGTAGGTCTGCGCACATTCAAGCCATCCCTGCTTTACGGTGATGGCGTCGTCAGTTCCGATCTCGATACAGTCACCACGGCTGAGTATGGTCTTGATGGATGAAAGGTGGCCGTTGATCCTGGCGTACTTTGCATGAATGGCAGTCTCAGGGTCGACCTCGAATGCGAAATCCAATGCTGAGGCGCCCTTCGGAAGAATATAGGCGTCGCCTTCAGGTGTGAAGACCATGATGTCGTCGTAGTACAGGGTGGACACGATGCTGTCCATGTAGTCTCCCTCGAGGGAGTTGTCGGCCATGTCCTCGAGCACCATCTTGAACCGCTTCATCCATGATGCTACGTTGTGGCCGTCCTGGAACTCAGCCATGCAGCCGAGCTTCGATACTGCCAGCATGCGCTCCGAACAGATCTGTACGTCCTCCCAGATACCTTCGTCGCTGAGAAGCTGGACCTGGATGCACTTGTAGGTGTTTTCCTTCGCCTGGTCAATCTGGTTGTAGAAGCTGAGAGGCTTCTCCTTGAATCTGTCGGTCAGTTTCGAATAGATGCGCAGGCACATGCTTTTCTCAGAGTGTTCTTCCTGGACTGGAGTGAGCTTCACGTTCTTCGGCCTGTCGAATGTCACTCGTACGTAGTAGCGGTTCTCTACATGCTTGTAGTCGACGTTGGAAGCCTTCATCTTGCGCCAGATGCTGTATGGACGTCTGTAGATGACTTCTGCCTTTCCGTCGATGCCGTAGTTCTTCAGAATCTCATCTATCTGCTTTACGAATACTTCCAGCCTGTCATTGTTCAAGGCCATATCCTCCTGGATATCGCGTACGATGTCTTCGTATTCGAGTTCGCAGCGGTATTTGAAAGCAAGGTTCTCGAGGTCACTCTTTACGTCGAAAAGACCGAGACGGTTGGCGAGGGGAGCGTAGAAGTAGTCTGTCTCACCGGCGATCTTCATCTGCTTGTCAGGACGCATGCTCTCGAGGGTGCGCATGTTGTGGAGACGGTCCGCAAGCTTGACGAGAAGGGCGCGGATGTCGTAATGCATCGAGTCGAGAAGCTGCTTGAAGTTGTCGACCTGCTTGGATGCTTTGTAGGTATCTTTTTTCTTCTTTGTGACTACATCTACAAGGAAAGCCACATCGTCGCCGAACAGCTCTGCAAGTTCTTCCTTGGTATGGGGAGTATCTTCGACCACATCGTGGAGAAAAGCACACATTACACTATGGAGATCCAGCTTGAGTTCCTCCGCGGCGATCCTTGCGACCGCAATCGGATGGATGATATAAGGGTGGCCGGACTTACGTTTCTGGTCCTTGTGCGCCTCGCGCGCAAATTCGTATGATTTCTTGAGAAGCTCCATCTCTTCTGATGAAATGCGTGGAGCCATCACGTCGAACACCTTCTGTGCCGACTGCTGGATGTCAATGTCGAATGCCTGTTCCATAATGTAATATTGACTTAACCGATTACCAAATATAGTGTTTATCTGTCACAAGCGGAAAGACAAACATAAAATTAAGTTGTTAAATTTGCATCGTAAAGACTATTCCATGCCTGTTGCCCGTAAAATATCATTATGTGTCGTCCTGTTGCTTTCGTGCATCGGGCTGTACGCGCAGAATATCGAGTATGGGTATTACGATCCGTCTGATCCCTTCGGGGAGGTCCATGACACCCTGGCTACAGCGACAGTGTCTGTGGTGAAGGAAAAGATGCGAAATACGACCCAGACCGGTCTTATGCGTCTGGATACCAAGGAGTTGACGAGAGGTTCGGTAAGTTTCGGAACTCCTGATATCATACGTGCGTTGCTGAACCTGCCTGGCGTCGCTGCCGGGAATGAGCTTATGAGCGGCATGTATGTCCATGGCGGTGACGGCACCGACAATCTCTTCCTGCTTGACGGCGTACCTCTGTATAACATCAGCCATTTCGGAGGCCTTTTCTCAGCATTCAACACTGACATCACCAGCGGTCTTGATTTCTACAAGAGCGGCTTTCCTGCCCGCTATGGCGGACGTCTTTCGTCCGTCGTAGACGTAGAGACGCGCGAAGGCAGCGGTCTGGAAGGCGGTGATGCGGGGTACCATGGTACCGTATCATTGGGAATGATCGACGGAAGGGTGCAGTTCGAGGGACCGATCGTGAGAGGCAAGACCAGCTTCAATTTCGCGTACAGGCGCAGCTGGATGGATATGATGATTGCCCTGGCAAAGTGGATCAAGCATGTGAAGGATGCCGATGCGGCTTATTTCATGAATGACCTCAACGCGGGAATCACACACAATTTCTCGAAGAACAGCACGCTGAGAGTGAATTTCTACACGGGCAAGGACGACCTTGACCTTGGATTGAGGAACAGCGGTTCGTCGATGGACCTGGGTGTCGTATGGGGCAACCTCGTCGGCTCGGCTTCATGGGAACTGAAGGTCTCTCCGTCGCTTAGGACAAAGCTCCTTGGCTATTATACCCAGAGCCGTTCGAACACATCATATGCGATCAGGATGTCAAGCAACGGCCTTGACGACACAATAAACTCTATGATCGGAGATGCCGGCCTGAGATACGGAATCGACTGGTTCCCTGACGCAGACCATCATGTACGTGCCGGAGTGGACCTTGACACCAAGCTTTATCGCTATAAGGGTCAGGCGCCGGATACTCTGACGGCGGCTCCGACCATGGATGCAGGAACCTTTGAGGCAGCGGCATATATTGAGGATGAGTTCTTCATTACGCACAATTTCACCCTGAATGCCGGACTCAGGAACTCTGTCTATATCAATGGTGGCAAGACCTGGAATTCGCTTGAACCACGTGCTGCCATCAAGTGGGCTCCGTTCCATTTCCTTGACGTCAAGATGTCCTACAGCCGCATGTCCCAGGGAGACCATCTCGTTGCGTCTTCCTACATCGACCTGCCGAGCAACACCTGGATGCCTTCCACCGGCAGGATCCGCCCTGTCGTCAGCGACCAGGTCTCAGGCGGACTTTATTTCACGCCGATGAAAGGAATGAATGTGAATGTCGAGGGCTGGTACAGGAACATGCTTCACCTTCTGATGTATGACGGTCCGAACGCGATGTTCCCGCCTGTTCAGAACTGGGAGAACCATTTCCGCGAGGGGAAAGGCAAGTCCTATGGCCTGGAGGCCGAGCTGAGCTGGCGCAATTCGAAGATGAGCGCATCTGCCTACTATACCCTCAGCTGGAGCAAGCGATATTTCGGGCAGATGTATCCTTTCTGGTTCTTCGACCACAATGACAACCGCCATAAGATCAATCTTGTCGCTTCTTACAGGATCCTTGACTGGCTTGAGGTCAACGCGAACTGGAACTACCATACGGGCAACCGCATAACCTTCCCGTCGAACATCCTGAGTGACGGAACGATGGTCTACGACGAACCGAACAATCTCTGTCTTCCTGACTATCACCGTCTTGACCTTGGCATCCTCTTTACGCACAAGCTTCAACGCGGCGGCTCGATAGAGACCAATGTCAGCATTTACAATACATACAACCACAAGAATGCGTTCTTCGCTTTTCTCACTACCGACGCGAACGGCGAAGTGAAAGGCGATGCGTACAGCATAATCCCGGTTTTTCCGTCGGTAAGCGTAGCATATAAGTTCTAGATGAGAAGGTCAGTTTCCATATCTGCATCGGCATGGCGGTTTTTGACACTGTCAGTCTGCCTGCTGTGCGCCGTAGCCTGTGAATTCGAGTTCGACGTCCGCAGCCACGCCAAGCCGGGCCTTTATATTCAGGCCGTCGCTGATGTCTCTCAGGACCGTCTGCTCTTCCGTCTGGAATATGCCGCACCTGCCCAGGGCAACACCAACGACATCCCGTCGCTCGAGATCTCCAGGTTCATGGTTACCCTTGACGGTACTCCAGTCGAGGTTTCTCAGGACAGTACAGGATATTATTCAGCAGCTCTTTCAGAGAATGCTCTCCATCCAGGAAGCAGCCTGGAGGTGGAAGTCAGGGCAGAAGGCCTTCCGGAAGTGTCATCTTCATGCCTCGTCCCATCGAATGTGGCGATCGACAGCCTCGGTCATGCCAGAGACACTGTGATGATGCTTCCGATAGATATCTTCACCGTCGCACTTGAAAGGCAGCCTGAGGCAGGGGAATATGTCGCTGTAAGGCTTGTCAGGGAAAGCTGGCAGGACGGGGAACTGGTCGGGGAGGAGGTCCTTTCTCCTATGCTGGGAACCGGTACGGACGTTGAGACGGAGATAGCACAGGTGAGCCTGACCAATGCCTGGATAGCCGAGAATTCAGCCCGTGACGAGATTGTGACGGTCGCACCGGCTTCGGCTTTCCACGACGGTACCATGGTCCTTCCGTTCATGGATTTCGCCTTTGTGTTCCCTGGTGACGGCGTTTCTGACGAAGAGGAGGAACCGGTCGTCTATGTCTACAAGGCTCAGGCTGCGTCCGTGTCGGAGTCGTTCTACAGATATGCGCTGGCATGCTACAAGAGCAATACTGACTTCATGGCGATGATGGGAATGGCCCCTGCGAATTTCGCATGGAGCAATGTGGAAGGGGGATTCGGTGTCTGCGCTGCTGTCGGCCTCTGGTCCGAGGCTGTCGCAATTCCGGAATAAAAAATAAATGACTATCTTTGAATCCGTAAGAAAATCAATATGATACACGGATTCGAAAAATTCATTGCTGTCTTGTCTACAGCACTCATGGTCCAGCTGACAGCATCTGCACAGCACGTCAATGTCAAAGGTATAGTCTCGGATGAGTCCGGAGAGGCCATCCCGGGTGTTTTCGTATATACAGGAGAATATCTTCTGGGAACTACAGATGTCGACGGAGGATTCGACATCTCCGTACCCGCAAAGAATGTGATCCGTTTCGTCGGCTCAGGCTTCTCGACTATCGAGACCAAGGTCAGCAAGAAGTCCGTGTATAAGATCGTGATGGCAAGGGATACGGAAGACATTGCCTATGGCAAGAGGAAGAGGAGCCAGATCCTCGGTTCGGTTACCCGCATATCTGGCGCTGACCTCAAGCAGGTGCAGGATGCAGATGTCATCTCTGCCCTCCGCGGCCGCATCCCAGGAGTCAGGATAGGCGAGGCTAGACCTGGTGACCAGCTCAACATCATCATCCGTGGCCAGAAATCCCTGACTGCCAGCGAGCAGCCCCTTATAGTACTTGACGGCATCCCGTTCATGGGAAGTCTCAGTGATATCCCACAGGATGCCGTCAAAAGTGTAACTGTCCTCAAGGATGCGTCAGAGACCGTTGCCTATGGTTCCAGAGGCGCGAACGGTGTCATTCTTATCGTGACGCGTGAGGAGTAATCCTATTTGCTGAACTGCCACCAGTCAAGGTCGAAGAGCTGCTCGTCGTCACCTCCACGGAAGAGGATGTAGACGTCATGCTTACCGCTGACTTCGCCGCGAACCGGTGCTGTTATGACTGTGCTGCCTTCCTCGACGTTGATCGTAGCGATAGGGCGTACTCGTTTCTCCTGGATGTAGAGAGTGTCAAGGTAGAACTCTGCGCGTCCAGGATTCTTCACATTCAGGACCTCTGCAGTAAGCTCCTTAGGCTGCTCCGTGCCGAAATCGACTTCGCGGATGCAGATCCAGTCACCCTGATGGATCGAGGTGATGTAGTGTCTCTTTCCTGCGAGACGGTCGTTCTTCACGCCGAATGACTGTGCCATGGTCTCGCCTTCGACCCTGTTGTAAGGGTTGAGAGTGCCGACAGGTGCGACACCTTCAGTGGTAGCAGGAATGAACGGAATCGATCCGTCAGGATTGAACCTGAACTCCTCGACACATGCGCTGCGGCGGTAGCTGTTTCCGTTCGGAAGCATTCCGCTGTGGTAGAACATATAGTCGTGGCCCTTGAAATTTACGTTGCCGCCATGGATGGTGAAACTGTTCGGTGCGATCTCCATGATCTTGTCGCCGTATGTCCAAGGACCATTGATGTTCTTCGCGGTAGAGTATGCCATGTGTTCAGGAACGCCGCCTGCAGGATAGCTCATGTAATAGATGCCGTTGCGCTTCATCACCCATGGGCCTTCCTCATAGCCGACCATCATCTCCATCTCGCCCTTTCCCCAGTTCATCTTCATGACTGCCGGACCGAAGCACTTAGGATCATGGAAACCTGGCACTTCCTTGAATCCGTTCTTGAACGATATCATGTCAGGGTTGAGCTCGCCGTACCAGCAGCCCTTGTTTCCCCAGAAGAGGTATGCACGTCCGTCGTCATCAACGAAGACGGTAGGGTCGATGAACGAGCCCTGACCCTTGGCAAGAGGACCTCCGATTGCATCCTTCCATGGTCCCATAGGGTTGTCGGCTACGGCTACTGCGATCACCTGCGCACGTGTGGCTTTCTCGATGATGCTGAGGTACCAGTACCACTTTCCGCCGACCTCGACAGCCTGGCTGGCCCATGCGTTGTCGCCCTGGACGGCCCAGTCGAAGGTTGCGGTGGATACCTGGGCTCCGAGATGAGTCCAGTTGACCATGTCCTCGGTGCTGAAGATGTGCCAGTCCTTCATGAAATAGAATGTGGCATCAGGCTCGTCATGGTCGACGAAGAGATAGACCTTCCCGTCGTGGACGTATGGTGCAGGATCCGGTGCGAACATACCGGTGATGATAGGGTTCTGTGCATTGGCGCAGAGGCAAGCTGCCGCCGCTGCCAGGGCTGTAGTCATTTTCTTCATTGCTTGGTGTCTATCGGTTGTGAATATTATTTTCCGGAGTTCTTCCTGTATGGTTTCATCAATGTGTAGAACTCATCCAGCAGATCCTTCATCTGCTTTACGTCCCCGCTCTTCCTGAGCTGGTTGACTTTCCAGTTCGGTGCTTCACGCATTGAGGCAAGCTGAGCGGCTTCAAGGGTGTTTGCACTTACCTCGGCGAGGCGCATTCCCTTATCCCAGTCCTTCGCACCGTCTTTCTTCCACTGCTCGATCCCGGCCATTGCGTTGGTGATCCTGTCTTCTCTGTCCGGATCTTCAGGAACTATGTCCTCGCGGTTGCGGTAGTATCCGAGAATGGCAGCAGGGATGGAAGGATCGCGGACTGTGCCGTCCTCGTAGAATACGCCATGGATCATTCCCCAGCCTTTCCTGACTACCATAAGTTCCCAGATGCACCATCCCATGTCTGCTTTCATGTGCTCCTCAAGGGTGACGTCGTAAGGGTTTGCACGGCCTACGCAACCCATCTCTCCGTTGAATATCTGCTTTCCGACTTCCTTGGCGAAATTCTGGGCGCGTGCTATGGTGTCACGGACTTCTTCTCTGGTCTCTGAATAGTTGTGGAACTGGAGGACGTCCGCATAGTCAGCCATCCTGATCATGCTTGATGCTCTTTCGAAACCGATCGTAAGGGGAGTCTCAGGGTCTCTCTCCTTGAAGAGACCATACATCAGCTTGCAGTTCTCGAAGTTTGACTCTGCCATTCTTCTGTTGAGGTCAGGCTCGTTCATGAGATCCCACATCGCAAGGTTAGGCTCGTCCTTGAGCGCGCCCACGAGGAAATCCACCCATTCAGTTGCCTGATATCTGAGGGTGCTGTCCCTTGTCCAACGGCCGCTTCCGACCACTGGCATCATCTTCATTCCTCTTTCGTCGCATTGGCGGGCGAAATCGCGGAGTCTGTCAGCGAGTGTGTCACCGATCTCAGTGTATACCTGGTAAGGCACGAATACTCTGCAGAAATTGAGGTTCAGTCCCTTGGCAAGGTCAAGGTCGAAGGCGACTACGTCCTTGTCATACTTTACCCATGTGTCGATGTGGTGACGAGGCTCTGCCACTCCGGCCGGAGTGTAGTTGAATCCTCTCATCTGTGTGCAGTCGATCGCGTACTTGTCAACCTTGGCTGCGGGCTGGCTGCATGCTGCCATTGCTGCTGCGAGCAAAGACAGAGCGATTGTTTTCAGATATCTCATATATATGGCGATAAATGGTTATAATGACTACTTGAAGAATAGCTGATATGACGTATTTTTGCAAATTGAGTAAATTTAACCATTTTCAGTCAAAAAACATATGGACAATAAAACAAATCCCCTCTGGGACAGATATATGTCGCTGATCTTTTCGAATACTTCATCCATGCTTCAAAATTAGAAATAAATTCTGAAACATGTTCCGTGTCCTTCCTTTGTGTTGATGACTATTCTGGCACCGTGAAGGGACAGAATGCGCTGTACCATGGCCATACCTATTCCGTGTCCGCTGTTTTCACCGGATCCGCGGTAGAACATCTGGAAAATGTGTTTCTGTTCCTCACGTGTCATGCCTATGCCTTTGTCGGCAAATGAGATCTCAAGAGTCCCGCCTGTGCGTATCACCACCTCAGATGTATGGTCAGAAGAGAATTTGCAGTTGTTTTCAATCAGATTCCTGAATGCCAGTGCCATCAGGTACCGGTTGGCATTGACGCAGACTTCTTCCTCCGATTCAGGTTCGTGGGCGAATGAGATATTGATATGATACTCTGGCCTGGCCCTGAGGAGCGCGTCACGGACATCCATCAGCAGTTCGTCTACACGTACAGTCTCCATCTTGATCTGCGATGCGTCATATTCGGCACGCGCCATGTTGAGCAGACCTATGACAATCTCGGACATCCTGTTGGTGTCGTCCAGGGCTCTTTCTATACGTTCCTGATAATCTTCCGGCGAGCGCTCCTTCTGCAAGGCAAGCCCGAGTTCTCCCATGATTGCAGCGAGAGGCGTGCGCAGCTCGTGCGAGACATTGCTGACGAACATCTTCTGTGAGACCAGGGCCCGCTCGATCGGACGTATCGTCATGTTGGCCAGGTAGTATCCTACGGCCAGCATCAGCAATATCGATACGATGAAGATCAGAAGGAGAGTGCGGCGCAGAGATGCCATGTTCGTTTCTCCATAGCCGTCATGAGCGGCCGCCGTCACCACATATCTGTCCATGTACAGTATTCCGACCGCCTGGTAGCCACTTCCGACAGGGATGTCAAGCTCTCCCTTGGCTATGATGTCTCTGATCATCTCAGAGGTCTCCTTGATTATGTCATGTTGTGCTGCATCATGGTACAGCATCTCGAAGTCCTTGGTGTAGACGGCGACCTCAACTTCATTTATGAACTGGGTGTTGTTCAGGTAGATGTGCTGCATGGTCTGGGCGTCAACCTTGTCCTCGAGGTATAGATTCGCCTTGGTGATTGCCTCTGAGCGCAGTGTGTTGCGGAATGAGGTATGGCGTGCCTTGTCGCTGGTGAGATAGATGATCACCAGAGAGCAAAGGAGTACTGCCGACATGACGGCAGTGTATTTCAGCGTAAGTATTACCCTGTTGTCACTCATCGCTCAGCATGAATCCTATACCAGGCTTCGTGTGGATCAGTCTGACGTCGAAGTCCTTGTCCACCTTGCGGCGCAGGTAGTTTATGTATACATCAATGAAATTGGTTCCGGTATCGAAATGGGTGTTCCATACGTTCTCCTGTATGTCCACACGACTGACGACTCTTCCTGCGTTCTCCATAAGATACTGGAGGAGAGAGAATTCCTTCGGAGTCAGCTTTATCTCCTGTCCTGCCCTTGAACATTCGTGACGGTCTACCTCCATAGTCAGGTCTGCATAACGGAGTATCCTTGGCTGACGGGCTGTGCCCTCATTCCTGGATGACCTTTTCAGAAGTGCACCTATCCTTGCTATGAGTTCCCTGAAGTCGAACGGCTTTGTCATATAGTCGTCGGCCCCGGCGTCAAAACCCTCGAGCTTGTCATCCGTTGTTCCGAGTGCTGTAAGCATAAGGACAGGAATGCCTGGATGGCTGCTCCTGAGTCTTTTGCACAGTTCCAGTCCGTTCATGCCAGGAAGTATGATGTCGCTTACCACAAGGGCGATTTCATTGCCTCCCTGGATCAGCCTGAGGGCCATCTCGGCATCATAGGAAAGGAGCACCTGATATCCGGCCTCCTCGATTCCCGTGCGAAGCAGTGTTGCGAGCCTGCGGTCGTCTTCTATTACAAGAACAGTATCCATGATATCAAATTTAATCATTATGGCCGACAATGCAGTACTCAAAGCATTAGAATATCATTAGAAAGGCTCTAATGGACTTCTAATCCCGGTCTAATCTTTCTCTAACGGCCTTTGATGATAGGCGGTTCTACCTTTGCCGCCGTAATCATAAAAACAATCGTCAGCCATGAAGAAGATTTTCAATTTCAGGAAAAGCCCCATGACGAGGGCAGTTTATGACAGCGAATACGCACGCTACATCTCCAGGATGACAACGGACAGCGTGTTCGGTCTGCTTAATTCTCATTCGGAAGGACTCAGCGGCCAGCAGATAGACGAACTGCGCCGCAAATACGGATCGAACGTGGTGGAACATGAGGAGAAGACCAATCCGGTGAAGCTCTTCGTCTCTGCGTTCATCAATCCTTTCGTCGGCGTGCTTACGGCGCTTATCATCATATCATTCGTCCTTGATGTCCTTCTTGCCGGCCCGGGAGAACAGGACTGGACGACCATAATCATCATCTCGACCATGGTCATGGCATCTGCGATCCTTCGCTTCGTCCAGGAACTCAAGGCAGGAAGAAGCAGCGATGCTCTCCTGAAGATGGTGACCAATACCTGTTATGTCGAGAGGCCTCAGGTGACAAGTGGTGAGATTCCTGTAGAGGAACTCGTCCCAGGAGATATTGTCCTCCTGAGTGCAGGGGACATGATCCCAGCTGATATCAGGATACTTGAGACAAAGGACTTCTTTGTCAGCCAGTCATCACTCACAGGTGAGAGCGAAGGCGTCGAGAAGGTACCTGTATGTGGCAGTGATGAAGGCAGTGTAGTGGACCTTGACAACCTGGCATTCATGGGCTCTACCGTAGTGAGTGGCAAGGCAAGAGGCATAGTCTTCGCAACCGGAAACAGGACTTATCTCGGTTCTATCGCCAAGAGCATTGCCGGTCACAGGGCAGAGACTGCCTTCGACAAGGGTATCACCAAGGTATCGTTGCTTCTGATCAGGTTCATGCTTGTGATGGTTCCGTTCGTGTTCATGGTTAATGGATTCACCAAGGGAGACTGGCTTGAGGCGTTCATCTTTGCCGTAAGTGTCGCTGTAGGTCTTACACCGGAAATGCTTCCTATGATCGTGACCGCGAACCTTGCGAAAGGCGCTGTGAAGATGTCCAAGAAGAAGGTTGTGGTCAAGGACCTGAATGCGATTCAGAACTTTGGTGCCATGAATATCCTCTGCACGGATAAGACCGGCACTCTCACACGCGACAAGGTAGTGCTCGTCAAGTCGATCAATGCGGACGGCTCTCAGGATCTTTCAAGACGCATTCTCAGGCATGCCTTCTTCAACAGTTTCTTCTCGACAGGTATCAAGAACCTTATGGACAAGGCTATAGTCGAGCATGTGAATGAAAGTGGTAAAGTCCTGGATGTGGTGGTCGAAAACTATAGCAAGATCGACGAGATTCCGTTCGACTTCAATCGCCGCAGGATGTCGGTCGTAGTCGAGGATAACCTGGGCAAGCGACAGATCATCACAAAAGGTGCAGTAGAGGAGATGATCAGCATCTGTTCTTCATGTGAGCTGGACGGAAAGGTTATTCCTATGTCGGACGAGATCCGCAGCAAGGCTCTGGGAATAGTCCACGAGATGAATGCTCAGGGAATGCGTGTGCTTGCCGTGTCTCATAAGTCATTCCTGGACAAGGCAGGGGAGTTCGAGGTCGATGACGAGAGAGACATGGTGCTCATCGGATACCTTGCATTCCTCGATCCTCCTAAGGAATCAGCCGCAGAAGCAATCAGGCTGCTGCATGAGACCGGCATCGAGGTCAAGGTGCTCAGCGGTGACAATGATGCAGTTGTAAGTACGATTTCAGAGCAGGTCGGCATCTGTCATAACGGATGTATTACGGGCCCTGTCTTCGAGATGATGTCTGCGGAGCAGAAGAAAAAGGCTGTGGTCAACAACAAGGTGTTCGCCAAGCTGACACCTCATCAGAAGACTGAGGTCATCCAGCTGCTCCAGGAACAGGACAATACTGTAGGATTCCTCGGCGACGGCATCAATGATGCAGCGGCGCTCCGCCAGTCTGACATCGGCATCAGCGTGGATTCTGCGGTAGACATCGCAAAGGAGAGTGCTGACATCATACTTCTGGAGAAGGATCTCATGGTCCTCGAGGAGGGAGTCCTTGCCGGACGCGAGACTTTCGGCAATATCATCAAATATGTGAAGATGACAGCATCGAGCAACTTCGGAAACATGTTCTCCGTACTTGCCGCTTCTGCCTTCCTGCCATTCCTTCCTATGCTCAGCATCCATCTGCTTGTGCAGAATCTGCTCTACGACATCTCGCAGATCGCTATCCCGTTCGACAGGATGGACCGTGAGTTCCTGCTCAAGCCTCGCAGATGGGACAGCTCCGACCTCTCCCGCTTCATGATCTTCATCGGACCTATCTCAAGCATCTTCGACATTACGACCTACCTGCTGATGTGGTTCGTTTTCGGATGTCAGAGCCCTGAGATGCAGACCCTCTTCCAGAGCGGATGGTTCATTGAGGGATTGCTCTCACAGACACTCATAGTACATATGATCCGTACCCAGAAGATTCCTTTCTTCCAGAGCTGTGCAGCATGGCCTCTTATGGTTATGACCTTCGCTATCATGGCTATAGGTATTGCGATACCATTCACTTCGTTCGGTTCATACATCGGTCTCATGCCACTGCCGCTTAGCTATTTCCCATGGCTTGCAGTGACTCTGATCAGCTACTGCGTACTCACTCAGCTTATCAAGAACTGGTATGTCAGAAAGTTTGGAAAATGGTTGTAAAAGTATTGAGAATGTTCGTGGTGGCTGCTCTTCTGACGGGCAGCCACTATGTAAAGGCGCAGCCAGGATTCACCTTGGAATATTCAGGCGAACTTCAGAGTGATTTCCGTGGAGGCTTCAATTATCCTTCTCTGCTGCGTCTGGGTGCTGAGATTCCGATAGGAAGGACAGTGTCGTTCGAGGCTGCATCGATAAGCATCGCCAAGACATCCGAAGACCGTCTTGTCGATGACCTGCAGACCTTCTCAAACATTGAAGAGGATAATCTCCCGTTTGCCTTTGCAGTGCTCGGACTTACGCTCAGACCAGCCGATGGCCACTCGCTTTCTCTGGGCATACGCAATGTGAATGAAGACTACTTCACAAGCCCGTTGACATCGCTTTTCACCAACAGCAGCTGCGGGATATTCCCGACGCTCAGCTGCAACTATCCCATGGCAAACTATCCCTTGGCTTTCCTGGGTATCCACTATGCCTTCGAGCCCGGACGCTGGCAGCTTCAGACAAGCATATATGACGGCGGTGGGTTCAGTCAGGTGGTCATGCTCGGCCAAGGCAGATATGCTTATGGCGAAAGCAGTTGTTACTTAGGTGCTTGTTTCTATTCTGGCGATGGTCATGGTCAGTCGGCAGGGACTGTATGGGGATATGTGGAACAGACCCTGACAGACAGGCTTTCCCTCATAGCTGACTGCTCCCATGCCTTCGGTACCATGGTCCAGTGCACTGATTTCGTAGGCCTCGGCGGCAGGTATATGGTCCGAGGCGCCGAATTCGGCTTGTTCACCGACTATGCCCTGTTCTGGGATAACCACGAATGGGCCACGGAACTGACCTGTAAGATGTCTTATGGCCATATCGCATTGCAGCCTGCCATACATCTCATAGTGCAGAGAGGCATGAAGGCTGCAGTTGCATTGGTCAGAGTGACTGTGTCTTTGTGAAGATCTACTTCCTCGTGAGATCCAGTATTCCGTTGATGACGGTGAGCGGATGGGCAGGGTTGCCCGGGATGTAGAGGTCCACCTGGTGGCTGTCAAGGAATGAACGGTCAAGGTCCTTTGAACCAGCGTACATTCCGCCGCTGATGGCGTCAGTTCCGTCAAGTACTATTATCCTAGGCTCTGGGCAGGCTTCGTAGGTCAGCTCCAGGGCCTTTGCCATGTTTGCTGATATCGGGCCTGTGACGAGCACACCATCGGCATGCCTTGGCGATGCGGCGAATTCGATACCGTAGCGACCTAGGTCGAACTGTACGTTACCTGTGGCGTTGAGCTCAGCCTCGCAGCTGTTGTCTCCGCCAGCGGATACCTGCCTGAGCTTGAGGGACTTCCTGAATATCTTCCTGATCTCTGGACGGATAGCGTCCTTGTCTACCTCGATAGGCTTGTCCTCGCCCTCGCGGATGATGAGTCTCTCGCGTACGTTGGTTGCAAGATGGGTGTCGTCTGTGAAATGGACCTTGTTAGGGAAACACCTTTCGCATTCGCCGCAGAAAAGGCATTTGCCAAGGTCTATGGTAACTGGTGCGGTGCCGATGGCTCCGCTTGGACAAACGTCGGCCAGAGCCTTCTCGTCTACCTTCTCAGTTGAGATGACAGGGCGCCCGCGGAATATGCCGGGAGCCTTTGCGCTGCGGACGTCAGGAATGAACTGCTTTCCCTGATGGAGAAATATCTTGAGACTTTTGAACATGTCGGTTTTCGATTAAAGGTCGTGTCCGCAATAGGACAGGTTGAAGCTTTTGTTACAGATAGGGAAGTCTGAGATCTCATTGCCGCGCACTGCAAGGGCAAGGGCCATCCAGTTGTGGAATGAAGGATCCTTGATCTTGTATGCGACGATCTCTCCGTCTGTTCCGGTAATAGCGCAGTGGCAGATCTCTCCGCGCCAGCCCTCTGTAAGAGAGATCGCGAAGGAATCAGCCTCAGGAACGCCTGCCGAGCGCATCTGTCCGTCGAATGACGGCATGTCCTCGAGCAGTTTCCTGACGATCTCAAGCGACTGCTTCACTTCGTCTATGCGAAGCTCGGTACGGGCCAGGACGTCGCCTGTGTTCTTGACGACAGGCTGGATGTCCATGGTTCCATACGCGCCGTATGGATGCGAAGCACGTGTGTCACGGCATATTCCTGCGCACTTTGCTGCCATGCCGACTGCTCCTATGGAATCTGCCTGCTCAGTGCTGACGATTCCTGTACGGTCGAGACGGGAGAGTACGCCAGGGAAGTGCTGGATCTTGTCGCTCATCTCAAGGAAGTCGCGCTCGTATGCCTTGAGATCGCTCAGAAGCTGCTGCCTGAGTTCCTCTGTGAATGCATATGGTGCATAAGCCGGGCGTACGTTGCCTTTGCCAAGGCGGTTTCCGCACCAGCGCTGCGAGAAGTTCACTATAGGGGTCCTGAGGCGTCCGTAGACTGCTGCGCCAAGCTGGTAAGCTACGTCGCCACAGATAGCTCCGAGGTCTCCCGTATGGTTAGCCATGCGCTCAAGCTCTGCCGCAAGTGTCCTTGCCCAGAGAACGCTCTTGTCCGGAACGAAGCCGCAGAGGCTTTCCCAGACGGTTGCAAACGCTGTCGAGTGGCTTATGGCTGTATCACCTGCAATGCCTTCGGCAAGAAGTACGCGCTCAATCAGACGCTTCTTCTCAAGCATGAGATGTTCAGTTCCTCTGTGCTGCCAGCCGAGCTGGATCTCGAGGTGAAGCACGTCTTCACCGTTGCAGATGAATCGGAAATGACCAGGTTCGATGACTCCGGCATGGACAGGACCTACGCCGACTTCATGGAGTTCCTCGCCTTCCATCTCGAAGAACCTGTACTTGTCCGGGAAGAAGTCACGGACAGGCTTGTACCATGGATGGCCTTCGAATTCGAGGCCCCAGTTCTCGTGGATCTCCCTTTCAAAGCGTTCCAGCGCGAGACAGTCCTTCGCTGCGGAAACAAGACTGGCGCCTTTGTCCACGTTGCATGCGAATACAAGGATGTCATGTGCGCTGTCGTCAGCGATGCACATCACTAGAGAGAGTCCTTCCGCAGATGGATATGCGAAGTAGCTTGAACAATGCCTTGCCTTGTTGCCCATGAGCTCAAGGGTGGTGGCACGGAAGTCCTCGTAGCTGAGCACTGGAATCTCCGCTACCTTTACGCGACCTCCGTTCTTTATGTGTAATACGTTGTTGTCCATGTCTTTACGAAATCATTGTTGCTGCCTGCCCGATCAGATCGAGCAGGAATGCAGGTGGGTTGAATCCGATGTATGCGGCAAGGGCGAAGAGGACAAGCTGGGTGATTGATTCCCATGCCGATATCCTTACCTTCTCCACAGGCTTTGCTGCAGGCAGGAAGATGATGCGGAACATGCTTCTGGCAAATGCCCAGAGAAGCACTGTAAGGAGGAAGGCAGAAACCGCGAACACAGCCCAGTTGCCATCGGCGATCATCGCCTTGAAGACAAGCAGCTCGCTGAAGAAAAGTCCTGAAGGAGGTACTGCAGCGATGCTGATGAAACCGAAGAGAAGCACGAGGGCTCCGAACGGATTGAGCTTGAGATAGTCTCCCATGTCATCGATCATCTTGCTTGAATAAGTGCGCCAGATCTGGGTGAAATGGAAGAATAGTCCAGACTTTACGAAGGTGTGCATCACCATGTGCAGCATTGCTGCTATGAAGCCGGCCTTGCCGAAGCACAGACCGAGAGTAATGACTGACATGTGCTCGATACCTGAGTAGGCGAGCATACGTTTTACGTTGCTGATCCTTGCCATGTAGATAGTGGCGATGAAAAGGGTGAGAAGTGCTGTCACGAGCATCAGCATGCGCGCCCAGCCACCGACAGGGGTTCCGCTTATGGCTGCGTAGATCCTGAAGATTCCGCAGAAACCGAGGTTCATCAGTGCACTTGCAAGGAGGGCACCGGCTGGTGCAGGAGCCTTGTCCTTGGCATCCACTCCGGCTGTGAACATAGGGAAGAGTCCAAGCTTGGCGGTGTATCCGGCAAAGATGAAGAGGAAACCGAGTGTCATCCAGAATCCGTTGAGAGCAGCTGTGTGCTCCATGAGGCCGGAGTAGAAAAGCTCTGAGCATCCGTCATGGAGAAGCGCAAGGCTTATGAACAGGATTCCCACGAACACGAAACAGATGCTGATCGCACATACGAACACATATTTCCATGTCGCCTCGAGCGCAAGCTTGCTTCTGTGGTGATAGATCAGTATCGCGGCACTGAGTGTGGTGATCTCTGTGAAGATCCAGGTCACGGCGGCGTGGTTGGCCAGATAGCCCATGGTCATCGCTGCGATGAGAAGTACGCATGATGCGTTGTATGCTGCAGCGCTTGATGGTGCAGCCTTAGGCTTTGAAAGATAAATGCGGCTGTGGATCAGGGCAGGATAGCTGATGATGGTCAATGTCAGGAGAAGGATGAGTCCCAGCGGATCGAAGCTGAAATAGTTCAGCTCGGTGAGGTCTGGGTTCATCAGTCCATGGACGGTAAGCATGGTCTGGATACCGAGGAAAAGTACTCCGAGGATATCCGAGAGGACAGTGGAACGGCTGAATGCCAGAGAAATGACGATGCAGACGACTGCTGCGAGGTAAATTGCTGTAATCATGGCATTTAGTCTTTAAGTCCGCTGAGAGCGTCGATGTCTACGTCATGGAATACGTCTCCGATCTTGTTGGCGAATATTCCGAGGATAAGTACGGATGCGAAGATGTCAAGCATTACGCCGAGGTTGACCATCGCCGGCATCTCGTTTCCTACTGCGAGCGAGAGGATGAATACTCCGTTCTCGATCACACAGTAACCCACCACGTGGGTGAGGATCTTTCGGCGCGAAACAATGAGGTATAGGCCGGTGAAGATCGCTGAGACAGCTCCTACGAAGAAGAACTTGTCGAGGATGATGTCGTCGATGCTGCCCGAAAGAATGATGGATGCCACCACGATGCCTACAGTGATCAGCAGCGATACGAAGTTAGGCAGGAAAGGCTCTGTCTCACGGGTGATGCCGTTGTGACGGATGATTCTCTCGATGCAGTAAGGGACCGCTACGGCCTTGAACACTATTGTCTCAAGGAGAATGACGATCAGGTTGAAGATGTTGAAATCCTTGAGGTGGAACGCAGCCACCAGGAAAAGCAGAAGACCCTGATATACCAGGAGCTTGATGTAGTTCCTCATTCTGTTGGCGATAGCCAGATAGAACAGAGTGGCGAGGAATATGATAATGAATGTTTCCAGCATATTTCCTTAGATAAGTTGTCCTGACATAAGCATCACGCCGAATACGGCGAGAAGAGCGATGCAAGCCAATGTGAATATGAACTGAGGGTTATGGTTCATCCTGAACCGGGCTGTGAATGACTCGTTGATACCGATGATCACTGCCGATGCTGCCTGGACTGCGAAGAATACAGGAATACCGAAGCCTACCGGGATGCTGCCGATGAAAAGATTGGCAATGAGAGCTGCGTACATCGCGAACTTGAGGAAACCAGTCACGAAGATAAGGCCCAGGTCGACGCCGCTGTTGTCGAGCACCATGACTTCATGGATCATGGTAAGTTCAAGGTGGGTCTTAGGGTCATCCACAGGCATGCGGCTGTTCTCGACCATGGCAAGTATGAGGAATATGAACGCTGCGATGACTGCGAGTGCCCAGCTCATAGGACTGCTTGGGTGAAGGTCCGCGAAGATGCTCTCGAATGAAGTGTGGCCTGTCATAAGCGCGAGAGATCCCATGATCAGGAAAAATGCAGGCTCTGCCAGCATTGAGTAGGTCGCCTCGCGTGAAGCACCCATGCCCTCGAAGCTTGAACCAGTGTCAAGCGCGCCGATGATGCAGAAGAACTTGCCGAGCGCAAGGGCGTAGGCGAAGAATACGAAGTCTCCGTTGAAGCTTATGAGACCGGCCTTGTTGCCGAACGGCACGCAGAGGCAGGCGACGATGACCGATGCAAGGTAGACTGCCGGCGCGATTTTGAAGACAGGACCGGTGGTCACGCTGTAGACCGCGCCTTTCCTGAGAAGACGCGCGACGTCATGGACTGGCTGCATGATGCCAGGACCTTTCCTGCCTGCGCAGATGCTCTTGACGCGGCCGATGATGCCGTTGAAGAATAAGGCTGAGATGAGGATTAGAATCAGACTTGTCATGGCACTAGCAGGATATGAAGGTTATGATAAGTGTGCAGATGATGAAGATGATGCCGTAGAGTACATAGAACTGCATCTTTCCGTTCTGGAGGAAAGAGAACATGTCTGTGAATCTGCGGTACAGCCCGAGAGGCTTGTCGATGAGCGTGTTCTCCAGCTTGTCGTAGGACTCAGACTCGAAATGGCCTGAGGCAGGGAATATCTCGGCAGGAAGTTTCTCGTCTTTCTTGGTGCCAAGTATGAAAGAGAACAGCTGTACGTAGGTCTTTACGAAAGAAGTCGCTGTGTACTGGATCCGGGCTGTGCCCTGGGTGTAACCGCAGCCCCAGGTAGGACCTTCGCTGACCTGGCGCTTCCTGTTGGCTCCGCTCTTGGCGAGATAGATGACCGCCGCGATGACGAGGAACACAAGGCTGGCGATGCCGACGACACTGAGGTTGGTCACTGTGCTGAGCGCAGCGCTGTCCGCAAGTGGGAAGCACTCAAGGGCGTTGCCGGCAAGCTTGGCATAGAAAGCAGGGAAGATACCGATTGAAAGCATGATGAGCGCTTCAATCGCCAGAGGGACGATACGGCAGGCCTCCATCTCGTGGGCTTCGACTTCTGTCCTTGGACTTCCGAGGAAGATGATGCCGAACGCCTTGGTGAAGCAGAGGATCGCGAGTCCGCCGATCATCACGAGCGCGAGGATCGAGAACACTGCGCCTGTGGTAGCGCTGAGTTCAGCACCCTGCATCCATCCGAAGAGTCCGCTGTAGATGACGAACTCAGAGATGAAACCATTCATCGGAGGCAGACCGCAGATCGCGACAGAGGCGATAAGGAAGAGAGCCGCTGTCCATGGCATCTTCCTGGCAAGACCTCCAAGTCTTTCGATGTCGAGAGTGTGGGTGCCGTGGTAGACGTTACCTGAGCAGAAGAAAAGAACTGACTTGAAGAGCGCATGGTTGAGTGTGTGCAGCAGTGCTCCGGCAAATCCGAGGCTTGCGAGTGTGCTGCTGCCTGTGCCGATGCCTATGCAGCCAAGACCTATGCCCATGCCGATGATACCGATGTTCTCGATACTATGGTATGCAAGCAGTTTCTTGAGATTGTGCTGAAGGATGGCCATCATCACACCATAGAGACCCGAAATGGCTGCGACGGTCAGAATGATGACTCCCGCTGTCATGTAGTCGATGGTGAAGAGGCTGATCATACGGAGGATTCCGAAGATACCGATCTTGATGATCACTCCGGACATGACTCCTGATATATGTGCAGGAGCAGCCGGATGGGCATACGGAAGCCATGTGTGGAACGGTACGAAGCCGGCCTTTACTGCGAAACCGGCGAAAAGAAGCAGGAATGCGGCCATGCCGTTGTTCTGCGCGCAGTAGCGTGGGATTTCACTGAATGCGTACGATCCTGTCCTGACTCCGATCATCATGAAGCCTGCGGTAAGGAGCACCACTGAGATGTGGGACTGTACGAAGAAATTGATGCCGGCCTTGATAGTCTCCGGCTTCTCGCTCTCGTAGATTACGAGGAAGAAGGAACTGAGTGCCATGATTTCCCAGCTGACGAGGAATGCGATCGAATTCTGCACTGCGCACAATGCCATCATTGAAACATAAGCGACGGCGTAGTTGATCCAATGCAGGGCATTCCTGAGAGGCCTTCCGCTGTAGTGTTTCATGTAACCGCAACCGTAGACCGCACCGCATGCGAACACTATGGTGATAATTGCCATGAACCACAATGAAAGCCCTGTCTGAGGCTGGATGAACCAGGATGATAATATGTCTTTCATCTTGAGATAATAAATGCGGCGCAAAGGTACACAATTCCTGTCAAAAAAAGTGCTCTCTCGGGCAAAGCTTTCTTATACAATTATAGGACAAGTATTTGCAGTGATGAATAATTAGAGCTATATTAGCGGAATCAAATTTCAGTTTAGGGTAACTCTTTAATTTTTCTGCTCAGTGATAAGGATCAAGGAAGTAACCACAAGGTCTGACCTTAAGAAGTTCGTACGTTTCCCGAACATTCTCTACAAGGACAATGAATATTATGTCCCTCAGATTGAATCAATGGAGCTTGATACTCTTTCTTCAAGCAAGAATGCCGCATTCCAGGTCTGTGAAGGCAAATACTGGCTCGCGATTGACGAGAAGGGAAGTGTCGTAGGCAGGGTGGCCGGTATAATCAACCACAGATACAACAACAAGATAGGATATAAGATCTGCCGTTTCGGCTGGCTTGACTATATAGACTCGCAGGAAGTCGTCGACTCTCTCATGTCAGTCGTAGAGGACTATGCCAGGACAAAGGGAATGGAAGTGATGGAGGGTCCTGTGGGATTCCTCGAGTTCGACGTCACCGGCATCCTGGTCGAAGGCTTCGACAAGTTGCCTACTGCCTATGGCAAGTACAACTATCCATATTACGCACCAAGGCTGCTGGCGGCAGGCTATGACCCAGGCAATGACTATGTCGAGTATCTCATCAAGGTTCCTGACAACTTTGACCGCTACCACAATTTCGCACAGATAGCAAAGCAGAGATACGGTATCCATGAGGCTGAATACAGCAGCAAGAAGGACCTCGTAAGAAAGTATGCCGATGGCATCTTCAAGGTGATGAATGAAGCATACTCCGGGCTTCACGGCTATTCTGAACTTTCTCAGGCACAGTGCGAAGACCTGAAAAGGCAGTTCCTGCCTAATCTTATACTTGACTATGTCTCCATCATAGTTGACGTGACCGACGATGTGGTCGGATTCGGAATCGCAATGCCGTCATTGTCAAAGGCGCTCCAGAAGGCCGGCGGCCATCTCTTCCCGTTCGGATGGCTTCATGTCCTCAATGCCCTGAAGGAAAATGACACGGTCGATGCCTTGCTCATCGCAGTGCGTGACGACTACAGGAACAAGGGCGTCAATGCGATGATCCTTGGCAAGATCGGCGATGGAATCCATAAGAACGGCATCCGCTACGTCGAGAGTACACGCGAGCTGGAAGACAACACCCGCGTACAGAACATGTGGACAAGGATGGACCGCAGCCTTATCAAGAGGGTAAGAGTCTACACAAAGGATCTTTAGACGATTTTGGTTATCTTTGTGTCATATTGATACCTATAGGAAATATGGCAAAGGAACGGTATACCATAACGGGAATGAGCTGTGCGGCCTGCTCGGCCAGGATCGAGAAGACAGTAGGAAGTCTTGAAGGAGTGGATTCAGTTTCAGTGAATCTCCTTGCCAATTCAATGACGGTTGAAGGGACTGCCGACGCCAGGACAATCATGAAGGCTGTCAAAGACGCCGGGTACGGGGCTTCGCCGATGGGAGATGCGGTTGATGAAGGAAGTGGAAACGACCAGACCAGGTCCATGGTCATAAGGTTCGCTCTGTCCGTCGTCATCCTTATCCCTCTGATGTCAATCGCAATGACCAATATGATGCCGGGCAAAGGCATAGGGACATTGGAGATGCTCCTGAGTCTTGCGATCATGGTCATAAACCGCAAGTTCTTCATCAGCGGATTCAAGGGGGCGATGCACAGAAGCCCCAACATGGATACTCTGGTGGCGCTTGGAGCGCTGTCCGCATGGATTTTCAGCGTCGTGTCACTGTATGTCACAAACGACCACCACAGCATATATTTCGAATCTGCGGGAACCATTCTCACACTGATAACCCTGGGAAAAGCCCTCGAAAGCTATTCGAAGGGCAAGGCCACGAATTCTATTGCTGCGCTTGTCAGCCTCACTCCAAAGACGGCAAATCTGCTCAGGGACGGAGTCGAGACGTCTGTCCCGGTCGGAGAGATCGAGGTCGGGGACATAGTCGTGGTCAGACCAGGCGAGTCCATTCCTGCCGATGCGACAGTAGTGGAAGGAATATCATCTGCCGACGAGTCGGCACTCACAGGTGAGAGCATACCTGTGTCGAAATCGGTCGGGGATACCGTCAGCGCGGGAACCATCAACCTCAGCGGATACATCCGATGCCGCTGTGAAAAGATCGGCCCAGACACCACCATCTCCCAGATCATACGTCTTGTCAGCGAGGCTTCTTCCGGCAAGGCACCTATCTCAAGGATTGCCGACAAGGTTTCGGGAGTCTTCGTCCCTGTGGTAATAGCTATTGCCGCTGTCACTGCAGGCGTATGGCTGCTTCTGGGTGCAGGCGGCTCTACTGCTCTGCTCAGAGGAGTTGCGACTCTTGTCATCAGCTGTCCATGCGCTCTTGGACTTGCAACCCCGGTCGCAGTAATGGTGGCCAGCGGAAAGGCAGCAAGAAACGGACTTCTTTTCAAGAAAGCAGAGTCCCTTGAGAACGCAGGCAAGGTCAGGACTGTCATCCTGGACAAGACAGGAACCATCACCGAAGGCAAACCTACAGTCACAGCTGTCTACACTTACGGCTCCTTCACTGAAGAAGATCTGCTGACAGCCGCTGTGTCGATAGAGACTCCGAGCAGCCATCCACTTGCTGGAGCTGTGATATCATATTGCGCTGACAAGGGAATCAGCCCTGAAGCTGTGAGCGCCTTCGAGACCGTCACAGGCAAGGGCATCAAGGCCCTCTACAGAGACAAGGAACTTCTTAGCGGAACTCCGTCTTTCCTGGGAATGGACAGCGTCCCGGATGAGGTCAATCAGGCTATGTCGTCGGGTCAGACCCCGTTGTTCTTCAGATACGGCGGAGAACTCGTCGGGACCATCACCGTTGCAGATACTCTCAAGCCAGACAGCATCGAGGCTATCAGGAAGTTCTACGCCATGGGCCTTGATGTCATCATGCTGACCGGAGACAACCCCAGGACCGCTGAGGCTATTGCGAAAAGCGCGGGCATCTCGAAGTTCTATGCCGGACTTCTCCCCGAGGATAAAGGCGAGATCGTATGGAAACATCAGCAGAAAGCTCCTGTTGCCATGGTTGGAGACGGTATAAACGATGCGCTTGCACTCACTGTGGCAGATGTCGGCATCGCCATCGGCGCCGGGACAGATGTGGCCATAGACGCAGCCGACATCGTTCTTTCAAGAAACAGCCTCCTCGATGTGGCATCGGCGATAATGCTCAGCCGCAAGACCTTGAGAAACATCAAGCAGAACCTGTTCTGGGCATTTTTCTACAATGTGATCATGATACCTCTGGCCGCAGGTGTATTCTATCCGTTCACTGGCTGGACCATGAGCCCGATGCTCGCATCGGCAGCCATGAGCATGTCAAGCCTTTGTGTCGTATCAAACTCTCTCAGACTCAATTACGTAAAAATCAAATAATCATACAACCATGAAACTGTTTTTCCATAAAAATAATCAGGAGCTTGTCGAGAAGACCTTCAAGGTAAAAGGACTTATGTGCTCGCACTGCGAGATGACCGTCAAGAACAAGATCAGAACTGTTGAAGGAGTCAAGGAAGTAGCAGCCAGCGCTGCTCTCGGCAAGGTGTCAGTAAAAACAACAGCAGATGTGACCGATCAGATGATCAAGGACGCCATATCTGCTGCTGGATATACTGTAGTAGAGGATTGACGGTTCAGTGACATAGAAATCGAACTTGCAGGAGGAATGTTCTTCGGATGCAAACTTATGAAGAACATTGTTTCAAAGAAAAGTACTGGCGTGAGGTATATCAAATAATTATATATCTTTGCATTAGAAGGTGTTGTCGCACTGACAGATAATATTCGTGTGTTGCTATGAAAAAGTACTATTTCGTGACTCTCATTGCGCTGTTTATCTGCGCTGTTTCATGTAATAAGAATGAAATCGTTGAAATCGAAGAAATCACTGATACCATTGAGTATGAGACTTCAGAGAGTATTGGTAGAAAAATGTTCTATTTGGGCTCTCTTGGCCCCACAAAGATAGGACAGGCTATTCAGTCGCGTTCCAACTCGATAGTGTCGAGTGTGGATCAGGCTGATGTCCTGGTAGTCAACTCTTCGGAACTTGACGCCAATAAGGAAGTGCTGAAGAATGCTTGGCAGGATGGAAAGATCATTGTCGAGCTTCACCCTGATGCAATGACGCACGAGACTTTCTGGAATTATGTCGGAGGTCCGGCTTATCTTAAGCCCGGAGATCCTGACGATCTCGTGCTTATTGCCATCAAACATTTCTCATGCTACCAGCTGCAGAATCCTCTTGTCAAAGGTGTCTTTGAGGAGCTTCCGGGAGAGCTCAAGCAAGATGTTTCTTCAGATAGCAGTCAGGAGGATCGTCGTGACCTTACAAACTACAATGCAGTACCGGTAGCCATGTCCGATACGAAAGAGTTCTGGAATACCAAGATTTCTTCATTTGTTTCCTGGATTAACCAGAATGGAGGAAAGAATCTCACCAGTGCGGAGATTCCGACTTTTGACGGTGATATTTACAAGCACATCACTGATGCCAACTATTGCCAGTGTATCACCAAAACCTTTAATGTAGGTGCTGACAATTACCAGATATGTAAAGTGGCGGCATCTGATCCCGACCTTGTGAGCCGTCACTCCACCATAGACGTAACCATCTATATAGCTCCTCTTTATTCATATGAGATGAATAACAACACCAAGGGTGACTACTACTTCGTTACTACAGAAGTAGTGTCGCACAACAAACCGCTGTATGGTTTGTACAAAGAATGGCATGGCTGGGTGAGGACATGGGCACATGTATTCTTTGGCAAGCATCTCAATCTTGGATACAGGCTGCTGACTGCCGACAAAAAGCCTCTCAGCAGTGATGTGATTTCATTCTTCCAGACTCCCACCCCTGAGACGACCACAGACGGCAGAACGTACAACAAGGGTTTCAGTAAGACATTTAATGGTAATGGACAGATCGGTATCACAGGCGGTAAGCCGTCCGCAACAATCACCGTTGGCGGTTCATTCACATGGAGCAACAGCCAGTCGCGTACTGTGTCCGACCAGAGCATAGAGATGAGCACAGGCACAAGTGATCGAAAGGTCTCCTACACCTTCCATTGCAACAATGACCGCGAGGAGGATTCCACAGAAGATGCAATTCCAGCACTTGCGCGTTCTGACCAGAAATGCGAGGCTTCCTGGATCTGGCATGTGAACAACACACATGACGATGACAGGAATACTTCATTTGTGCTTGAGTTCACATTGAATCCGGAATATGGCTGCAGATGGCGCCATGCCACATGGACAGTTGAGGGTGATTACAAGACCGCCAACCTGCTCGCCCAGAGCCAGCGGACAAACTACTTCAATGTGGTGATGCCGGACCGCATCCGTACGGGTGTACTGGAGATTAAGGCGACATCCTCGCAGTACATGCAGGGCCTGACCATTACTGATGCCAAAGGAAATGTGGTTGCAAAGGATGACGGTGCATACGAGAAGAACCAGATTCAGCGTTACCAGATACCTGTCGGCGTCTACACTGTGGAATACAGCATCCGTGACGGAGATACAGGTGAGTTGCTCAGCAATCGACGCATCAAGGATGTGAAAATTGAGACATCTGAGACCACCAAGAAGTCATCAATGGACGGCGAAATAATCGGCTGATATGATTAAGAAGGTAAACGTGATTCTCGCTGCCGTTCTCTTGTGTGCCGCCGTCGCCGCATGCAGGAAGGATGAAACAGAGAAGAAGCTGAACGTCACATATCAAGATGTGAAGCCAGAGATCATTGCGAGCGAGAAGGTGGTATATGACCAATACTTCAGCTTGTCGATTCCGGATACTGTGCTTTTCAACAGCCCAAAGAATAATGCTAAGGTCACATTCCCACATGTGTACGTGGACAAGTTTATCGAACTTCACGTGGAGATGCTTCCTATATATGCATTCGGATCCAGCAATACCTCCGGGGATTATTATGCGGTATCAGGATATGTGGTAGCCCATAATGCGGAAATCTTCAGACATGGCCATGCTGGTAAGGACAGCGGTTGGATAGAAAGTGATGAAGAAAATGGAGACTGGGATCATATGGACTATGCCTCGTGGTTCATGTCCAATATGGATGTTGACTTCCAGCTGCTTACAGCATACGGCAGTCCGGTCAGTAACGACAAGGTCACATTCTTTGTGACCCCGGAACCGTCTACAACCATAGGAGAACGTACCTACACCAAAGGCTTTACATTCACGCTTCAAGGAGCAGTCACTGTGGGCAAAGCCAAGGTGGAGAAAGACGATGGCACTCCTGCATGGGAGAAAACCAAGTTGGGATGCGTTGGCATAGGCCTTAATTGGGACGACAGCAGTTCACAGGTGTTGTTGGATCGGACGTTTGAAATGAGTACTGATCCTTTCAACAGGACAGTCTTCTATACCCAACAAATCAACAATATCACCACATCCGTAGGAGAGGACTGCTCACCTGCAGTGGCACGAAATGACGAGCGTTTCGATTTCAGCTGGGTGTGGCACGTGGCTCCCGGGGAGTATTCAGCACAGGATTACGGCTTCGGAACGATGAAGATGAAGGTGACGGTGCGCCCGGAACTGAAGGGCAATTTCAATGGTATTGTCACACTGACCATTGAGGATGAGGAGGATCCTGAGAAGACGGTGTATCGTTTGAAACAATTTGAGTACAATAATGTGGAATTCAAAGGTCCTTCCGAATCAGCGACACTTGTGATTCCGGCAATGAACCGTGTACCTGTGGGAAACGTGGAATTCAAGAACACTACCCGCAATTATGTGACGGACATCAGGATATTCCGTACTGGAGAGAAAGACGTTGCCGAGGTCTATTCTTCTATTGATGGTTATTATGACACCAACGAATCCGTAGCATTCCTTCTCCGCGAAGGCAACTACGATATGGTGTACAGCATCAAGAACGGAGATACCGGAGAAGTTATAGGCACCTTCATGATCGAGGGTTTTGAGGTGGACCGTGATAATCTCCGCAAAATCTCCACAATGGACGGAAAAAGGATCTGACCAAAATGCCTGATTAGGCCAACGGCAGCCAATTCCTGTCCCACTCGAAAGACTCCTTGCTAATTGCTAATTGGTCTTTTCTCTGGACCATGGTACCCTGTTCGCGGGCTTAGCCTGATTTCTCGTCGTCCTCCTGGTTGAAGTAGTAAGTATCCTCGGTGATCCGGAACTCTTCGTCGCTGATGTCATTGGCGGCAGGGGACTCGCCGAAGATTCCGTAGCTGATCACCAGTACGCCGATGATGAGAAGAAGGGCAGAGTCGGCGAAGTCAGAGACTGCCAGAAGCAGGAATCCGACTATGATGAAGACCCAACGTGGAGAGATGTGGCGCATGATGAGTAGCTGTTTGGGTACAAAGATAGCGATTATCAAGAGTATATGGCTTGCTCATTCCATTTCTTATCGCTAATATTGCATCAATTAAAGCATCAAGAGAGTCCGGAAAGGGCCGCCAACCGAGCTGGGTATGCCACGGTGGCAAGACGATGCGGATAACTTTATCAAAACAATACCATTATGAGTTTACAGCTCTCTGAATGCCGTTTCGGCTTTGAATATGCCGACGGCCGTTTTTCTCCATTTGTCGAATCACTTGAGGTTACCGAGGAGTTTCTGTTGGAACTCTGGTCAGAGCCTATATTCCAGAGCCATGGCTGGCTGGTTTACAGCTTCGGAGTCACTGTCTTCGGTGATAACCAGGGTTGCAGCTTCGTCAGGTTGTTTAATCCATTCAGCGGCGAGAAGAAGAAGCTCGGTACCCCTTATCATTACAATCAACTTAGATTGCAGAGGCTGAGGGAAATGGCAGGGTAGACTGCACAATCTATTGAATTTGTGTAATTTGTTTCAGCTTGTGCCGTACTCTGGCACAAGCTCGCTCTATCTTTGTCGCATAATCCAATACAGATATGCAAGTTAGAAACATCATCCGTACAATTACCGTAGTCCTCTGGACAATCATCAAGGCTATATTCAGTTTGATCCTGGATATCTTTTACATTGACGATGACGATCTCATGGATGACTTACGCGAAAGCTATTACTGGGAGGATTTCGGTATGTATTAGCAGAAAGATATGACAGACCGCAGTGACATATATTACCTCTTCTTCGATACGGAGACTACAGGGCTTCCATACGATTTCAATGCATCGACACGCTGGACCAGCAACTGGCCCCGTCTGGTACAGCTGAGCTGGATCGCACAGGACAGACATGGGAATACTATCTCTGACGGAAACTACATCATCCGTCCGGTCGGTTTCAAGATCCCATATTCATCCTCTGCTATCCATGGTATAACGACGGAACTGGCACTTGAAGAAGGCCATGACCTCAGGACTGTACTCGAGGAGTTCATGCTCGATGCAAGCGAAGCACGCTATCTTGTGTGTCACAATGCCGCATTTGATACCAAGGTCTTGGGCTGTGAGTTCTATAGGATGTTCGGCGTGGACAAGATACGCTGGAAGCGTTCGATCTGTACCATGCTGGAGTCGACGGAGTGGTGTGACCTGCCTGGCTATTACGGACCGAAGTGGCCGAAACTGCAGGAGCTGCATGAAATCCTGTTTGGCTGCGAATTCGATGATGCCCATGACTCCAGCGCCGATGTCGCTGCTACAGCAAGGTGCTATTGGGGACTGCGCGAGATCGGGGTGATCAGGGGGTGAGGGGCTAGGATCATGGTACCCTGTTCCTGGGATTTTCAGAGGCCTAAACCCCGGCACGCGACAAATCACCGGGAACGGGCTAAAATGATGAAACTTGAATATTCCGGTCAGCCAACAAATATTAATGGGCGAAATCGAAGAAGATTAAGTCGATTTCGCCCAGATTCAGTATGGAATGGAGACTCTTATTCTAGAACTTGAGAAGATCCGAGAGGGCTACAACCGAGCCATTGAAATAGCTGGCGTTGATACCGTTTTTCAGTCCATGGGTAGTAATGAGCGTCGGCACGATGCCATACTTCGTCCCTGTATTCTTGCGGAAAGAGTTGATGCGTCCGGCTATCTTCCTGCGCTCCTCACTGTCCAGCTCATATTCATTATCTGAGCAGTATTTTATCTCGCAGACGTTGATGACACGGTCGTTGCGTTCAATGACAAGGTCAATCTGGGCACCAGGCTCATATTCGTCACCAGCCCATCGCCACGAGTAGTACTCAGTATGAACGGCTCTCACACCGCTGGCAGACAGAATCTGATCGACATGATCCATGCATAGGCGCTCGAAGGCAAGCCCCCACCAAGTGCTCTGTGTCTGAGAATTGACAAACTTGCTCCAATAGTATTGGTCAGTGGTTGGCACTTTACTGAACTCGAGGAAGAATATTGAATACATATCCTTGAGCCTATAGATGCTGTTCTTGGTGCTGATCTTCTTCTGCTTCACATTGTATCTGCTGATGAAGTCGCAGTTCTCAAGATCTTCCAACATATCAGAAATATGACCATTGTTGTTGGTTTCAAGTTTTTCAGCAAGTTCGCTTTTGGATAGGCCAGCTCTGCTTTCGGACGGTGTCTTGACCACATCCATATATCCCCTCTTGGTATTACGGTGTCAGACTGGCTGGAACGAACGGCTACAGAGGAAGAACGGGTAAGGAAGATTGATTTGGCGGACAGGATTATTGAGGAACGATTATGCGGTTGTCAAAGAAATTTTGATTACCGCACAGAGTAGCGCTTGAGTCCTTCTTCGGAATGCTCGTGGTTGTTTCCAATGAAGAGATAACCACATTATGCAAAGGATTTCCGCTAAGAATTGACGAAAAATGACAGATAACAAGGCCTTTGTGGTTCAGTGTAAACGAATTATTGACAGAAATGTGCTATCTTTACAAGGATAAGCAAGTGATTCATCCAAAATGACAGGTTCATACTCTACCAGTAAACTGGTTGATGGCTACAAAAGGGCTTTTGTTGATTCAAAAGTTGTAGCAGATCCAATGTATTCGCCCCAGTTATTAACGAACAGGGGTGGACAGAAGGTTCTTTCTGCCATTGAGAAAGAGTTGAAAGGATGCGATGATCTATTCATCTCGGTTGCTTTTATCACAATGGGCGGAATTTCACCTCTGCTTGGAACATTGAAGGATCTTGAAAAGAAAGGTGTCAAAGGAAGAATACTTACCACTGATTATCTCATGTTCAGTGATCCTCGAGCCCTTGATAAACTTAATAGTCTGAACAACCTTGAATTGAGAGTATTCAAGACTGGAGAACAGAACGTAGGCTTCCATACCAAAGGCTACATGTTCCACAATAATGGAGACCTTCGTATCATCGTGGGCAGTTCTAATCTTACCCAGGATGCAATAACCAAGAATCACGAATGGAATACCAGGATGGTTTCAACATCCGATGGCCAATTTGCTTTGGATATTGAAGATGAATTCAATAATCTCTGGGACTCCTCTATATGCTATTCAGAATACAGAGACGAGTATTCCGAGATATATAACAACAGCCAGAGGGAACGCGAGGAACTTAACAAACTCACTAGGACTCTTGATCTTAGCTATTCTCAAGTACTCCAACCGAACTCAATGCAGGAGCAGTTCATCCTGAACATTGAAGAGATTATCCATAAAGGCGGCAAAAGGGCATTGCTTATTTCTGCAACAGGCACCGGAAAAACATACGCATCTGCGTTTGCGCTTAGGAAACTATTCACAGACAAAGTCTTTTCTAATAAAAAGGCTCTATTCATATCTCATAGAGAACAGATTAATAAACAGGCTCTCAAGAGTTATAAGAGAATCTTCGGCAAAAATGTTCCGATGGAATTACTTAGCGGTAATCAGAATGATATCGCTAAGGCCAAGTCTGGAAAGTTCTTGTTTTCAACCATGAACATGATGGCCAAACCGGACATCATGGAACAATTCCAGCCTGACGAGTACTCTGTCATTGTGTTGGATGAATGTCATAGAAGTGGAGCTGTCAGCTATCAGAGGATTATTGATTATTTCAAGGCCGAGCTTCTGTTAGGTATGTCGGCGTCTCCTGAACGTACTGACAACTTCGACGTATACAGCTTGTTTGATCACAACATTGCTTGTGAAATTAGGCTTCAGCAAGCCCTGGAGAATGATCTTCTTTGTCCATTCCATTATTTCGGCATTACCGATCTTGAAATTGAAGGCGAATCTGATGAACTTAACAGATTTAGGCAACTTACGGCTGACAAAAGAGTTGAGTATATCATCCAACAAGCCGAATACTACGGATATAGCGGCGATAGGGTCAAAGGCCTGATTTTCTGTAGCACAAAGAAGGAAGCTGAGGAACTCAGTCGTAAATTCAATCTTACCGGTAGATATAACACCACTATGCTTTGCGGTGAAAATTCTCAGGAAGAAAGGGAATCGGCCATAGACCGTCTTGTTGACGATGATGCTTCTGACAGGCTTGACTATATCTTCACCGTCGACATCTTTAACGAAGGCGTTGACATTCCGGAGATTAACCAGGTCATCATGCTTCGTCCTACAGAATCTCCTATTATCTTTGTTCAGCAGCTGGGACGTGGTTTAAGAAAAGCAGACGGAAAAGAATTCGTGATAGTAATTGACTTTATTGGCAATTATCAGAATAATTACATGATTCCTATCGCCCTGTCGGGAGATAGAACAGGCAATAAGGACAATATCCGCAGAAGTCTGATGGAGGGTAACAATATCATTAAAGGCGCCTCCACCATTTATTTCGATGAAATCTCAAGGGACAGAATATACAAGTCTATCGACGGAGCCAAACTCAACAACAAGAGATTGTTGCGAAAAGAGTATCAGGATTTCAAATTCAAGCTTGGACGCATTCCTGACCTTAAAGAGTTTGACGACATGGGAGAATTGGACCCTCTGAGATTGATTGACACATGGGGATCATACCAGGCTTTTCTCATTGACAGTGACGACGATTACAACGTAGCTCTATCAGAATATCAGCTTAACGTACTTGAGTTTTTGTCACGGAAATTTGCCTCCGGAATGAGGATTCATGAGTTGTCTCTGCTTAACATTCTCATAAACGCTCCTGATACAATTGAATTATGGGAAGCTTATCTCAGAGAGAAACACGGTATTCAGTTGAATGAGATAACTAGGAAAAGCGTTTTCAATGTTCTTGGAGGTCGATTCTTTCGCGGCAATGCCTTCAAATTGAACCTTGTTGAGCTTATAGATAACGTTCCTGCATTAACAGCACAATTCCAGGATGCACTTCTTTCTACAGAGTTCAAGAAAGCGGTCGTTGAACTGGTAAAGTTTGGCATATACAGGTATAACAAAGACTACTCAAACAATTATCCTGGGACTTCATTCAATTTAAACAAGAAGTACACCTATGCAGAAGTCTGCTGGTTGCTGAATTGGAAAACGGAAGAGGTTTCCTTGAACATTGGTGGATACAAGTATGATACATACTCAAAATCATATCCTGTGTTTATCAATTACGAAAAGGGAGATGAGGTAGGTGCAACGACAAGGTACGAAGACAGGTTTAATGATCAATCTACTCTAACAGCAATATCCAAGAGCCGAAGAACTTTAGATTCCGAAGACGTAATCAACGCGAGGAACAGCAAATCCCGCGGGATACTTATGCCATTATTTGTCCGTAAGAACAAAGATGATCAGACATCGAAGGAGTTTTATTTCCTTGGAACGATGGAACATAATGGCATAGCAAATGAGTTTATTATGCCAGGAACCGAGGATATCACAGCAGTTGAAATTGGCTATAAGCTTAATACACCGGTGGAGAACAATCTCTACGAATATATAACAGAACAATCATTATGAAACAGATAGAAGTTGTAGCGGCCGTCATTAAACGTGGCAGCGAAGTATTTGCAACACAGCGTGGATACGGAGAATTCAAAGATTGGTGGGAATTTCCGGGAGGGAAAATGGAAGCAGGTGAAACTCCACAGGAAGCTCTTGCTCGAGAAATCAAGGAAGAGCTTGATGCTGACATCGCTGTCGGGAACCTCATCCAGACCGTAGAATGGGATTACCCTAACTTCCACCTCACAATGCATTGTTTTTGGTGTGAACTCACGTCAGAAGCTCTCCACCTGAATGAGCACGAGGCTGCCTCATGGCTGACAAAAGACACGCTATATTCAGTAAAGTGGCTCCCGGCAGATGAAGTAATACTCAACGATATCAATACAGCGCTTTAAGGATGGAGAATGAGATAACAAAGTTGATTGATGAAGTTAGACAGTTCACAATCGACAGGGATTGGGACCAGTTCCACAACCCTAAGGATCTAGCAATCGCTTTGTCCATAGAAGCATCTGAACTGCTAGAAGCATTCCTATGGAAAAGTCCGGAGGATGCCAAAATCGAAAAGATCAAAGAAGAACTGGCTGATGTCATAAACTATGCATTGCTGATTGCTGACAAGTGTAATCTTGATGTTGCTGCAATTGTTCGTGAAAAGATGAAGCGCAATGCTGAAAAGTACCCTGTAGATAAAGCCAAGGGTGTTGCCACAAAATACAATGAATTGTAGAACCAATCAAATAAAAACCTTCAAGTTCAATGGCAGAGGCCTGGAGGAGGTTAAGTCTCACCACCACGGCGCAGACTGGCCGGTGGTATATTTGATTGCAAATAACAATTCCATTTACGTAGGAGAGACGAGCAATGTCGCCAATCGTATGAGTCAGCATCTGGCAAATCCCGAAAGGCAGACATTGAAGGAAATGCATATACTGTTTGATGACGAGTTCAATAAGTCCGCCATTCTCGACATAGAGAATTCGCTCATACAACTTATAAGCGCTGATAACAAGTTCACGCTCCAAAACAGGAATGGTGGCCAATCGCAGAAGCACAACTATTATCAACGAGAGAAATATCAGGATAAGTTGCCTCAAATATGGTCTCAGCTTCAGAGAATGAAGCTTGCATCTAAAGATTATGACGACATCTTAAACTCTGATCTTTTTAAATTTTCTCCTTATAACACCCTAAACGAAGAACAGACGGTTGCTTGTTATACAATTCTGGATGACATCATTGATAAGCTTGATTCTGGTATTAAAGCAGCATCTGTAATTCATGGATCGGTTGGAACGGGAAAGACCGTTGTTTTGATAAATATCCTACATAGGTTGATCAACTCTACAGTCATAGAGATGGATAACACGGATGTAGATGAAGAGATATCTCCATATCTCAGAATACGTTCCAAAATAGCAGATTACGTTACTCGTCATGGAGAACTGAAAGTTGGTATTGTCTTTCCTATGGTATCCATTAGAGAAACCCTAAAAGCGGTTTTTCGTCAGACTAAGAATGGACTAAAAGCATCGATGGTAATTGGCCCGACTGAGGTAGCTGACAACGATTTCGACGTTCTCCTCGTTGATGAAGCACATCGGCTCCCCCACTATTCAAACATCGGATGGCGTGGCTCATATAAGAAAGCCACTGAAAAAATATTCGGAGATGGAGCCGATCCAAATGACTACACTACGCTGGATTGGATTCTGCAGAAAAGTAAGTACACTGTTTTAGTATATGACTCTACGCAGTCCGTTAAGGGAAGTGACATAACAACTGATGAGTACGTCAAAGCTTTCAACAGAGAAAATCGTTTTATCAGCATAAGGAATGACTACCTGAAAACTCAAATGAGGTGTAAAGGAGGCGGTGAGTATATTGAATACCTGTCCGATATTTTCAACTGTATCGCCAACCCGGAAGTCATTGAAAACTATGATTTAAGATTATTCGACGATGCCGACCTGATTATCAACTCAATAAAAACCAAGAATAATGAAATCGGTCTTTGTCGAAACGTTGCTGGTTATTCCTGGGAATGGATATCACAGGGAGAGAATAATCTAGCATCCGTGCGTTCAAAAGACCTTGAGGATATCGAGATCCAAGGACACAAGTATATCTGGAACATGTCCAACAAAGAGTTTACGTTGCGGGCTCAGGCCATTGATGAGATTGGATGTATTCACACTGTTCAAGGTTATGATCTCAATTACGTCGGTGTTATTCTTGGACGTGAGATTGATTATGATCCAGGTACAAAGTCTATCGTGATAAATCCTGATTTATTCTTTGATAAGAATGTTAAATTGGGCTCTTCACCTCAGCAGTTGAAAGACTACATAATCAATTCATACAAAGTCATGATGTCTAGAGGCATCAAAGGGTGTTATGTCTTCGCGTATAACGAGAATCTGAGGAAATATCTAAAAGAATTCATTCCCCATTCTTTATAGGATAATGTCATTTCTCAGCAAAATATTTTCCAGACCATCAAAGGTGCAGTCGTCATCGGATACTCTGAGGACGACTGGCCCGATGACTCCAGAGCATAAGCAGCTCGTGGAGTTTTATCGTGAATTGAAGGAGTTACTAAACAGCGATAAGTATCTCGCTGTCAGTGACTACAAGGAGATTGTGCCGAGGTATGCTGATATCTACAACTTCTTCCTTGGACAGGAGCGCGCCAAAACGCTATCGTTCTATTGCGGGCAGAATGATCTTCAGGAGAAGTGGGTTGAAAAGTTCTTGGAATACTACGTAGATATCGATGATTTCAAGACGATTCCAGCGTCAGTAGAAAAGCACAACAAGGCATTTGTTGCCAACCATCTGAGGACTGAAAAGGAATACCTCGATACTATTCTGAAGAAAGTTGATCCAGTAATCAATCTGGACGATGAACAGCGTGAGGTGGTTCTATCAGATGAAGACTACACGCTTGTAATTGCTGGCGCAGGTGCAGGCAAGACGACTACTGTTGCTGCAAAAGTCCGCTACCTGGTAGAGAAGAAAGGTATCAAACCCGAGCAGATTCTGGTCATCTCATTCACCAACAAGGCCGTAGGCGAACTTAAGGACAAAATCAACAAGGGACTTGGAATCCCATGCCCCGTTACAACTTTCCACAGCACCGGCTATGCAATCCTACGCAAGAAGGAAGCTGCAGGCAAGAATATCGTTGACGGCGGCTTCATGTTCAACGTCATCAACAACTACCTGAAGGGCAACATTCTTGAGCAGCCTGAACTCGTTGACAAACTGATTCTGTTCTTTGGCAGCTACTTTGATGCACCATACGAGGGCGATGACTTGAACACTTTCTTCAACTATATCTCCAAGGCAGATTTCACCACGTTGAAAGGCAATATGAGTGAGTACACTGAGGAGATCATAAACAAGAGGACAGGAAACAAGATTTCCATTGCTCACGAAACCTTGCGCTCTGCTCAAGAAGTGGCTATAGCCAACTTCCTGTATCTTAATAACATTGAGTACAGATACGAGAAGCCATATCAGTTCAACATTATTAGAGCCCACAAACCCTATACTCCAGACTTTACGCTGAAGCAGGGTGATAAGATTGCGTACCTCGAGCACTTCGGAATCACGGAGGATGGCCGCAATAACAGATATACTGCTGAGCAGCTTGAGAAGTACAAGGCTGCCATCAATGACAAGGTCCTTCTACACAGGAAACACAAAACAGATTTGATATATACCTTCTCATCATACAATGATGGCAAGCCGATGCTTGAGCACTTGAAGGAGCAGCTTATCGAACACGGATTTGTCTTGAATCAGCGATCATCACAGGAGGTATTCGAGAAGATCGTCAATACCGAGGAGAACAAGTATATCCTGAAACTGGTAAAGTTAATCTGCACATTCATCCAGAACTTCAAGACCAACGGCTATACTATTGACAAGTTCTACGAATGGGAGTCACAAACCACTAATGAGCGTACAAGACTCTTCCTTGACGTTGCCCAGCAGTGCTATCATGAATATGCAAAGCGCCTGAAGGAGAAGCGTGCAGTGGACTTTGAGGATATGATAAATGAATCGGCGCGGATTCTCAATCAGCAGCTGATCTCCGGGAAGACTCTAGACTTCAAATATATTATAGTTGATGAGTACCAGGATATATCACGCCAGAGGTTTGATCTCACGAAAGCATTGAGCCAAATCTGCGATGCCAAGATTATCGCGGTTGGTGATGACTGGCAGTCTATCTATGCGTATGCTGGGTCGGATATCACACTCTTTACCAAGTTCCAAGAAGCTATGGGATATGGTCAGGAGCTGAAGATTACACGTACATATCGCAATGCCCAGGAGGTGATTGACATCGCAGGTGGATTCATCCAGAAGAACGACTCTCAGCTTAAGAAAGCGCTTGTCTCGCCAAAGCATATACAAGATCCCATAGTCATTGAATCATACACGGAAGAGGTTGACAGAAAACAGACTAAGGGTAAAGGCGGCAAGTATTATATGATCGGCAAGACCGTTGAAGGAATCGTCGCCAAGATTCTTGAGGAGAATCCGAAGTCTTCAATCCTGCTTCTTGGCCGCTATGGATTTGATGCATATAACCTCAGTCGTTCTGCAGACTTCATATACGACGAAAAAAGTGGCGGCGTTCAGTCAAAGAAATTCCCTGGTGTGAGACTTGAGTTCATGACCGTGCATCGCGCCAAGGGACTCGGATTTGATAACGTGATCATTATCAATGCCCGGAATGAGCTTTATGGATTTCCATCGCAGATTCAGGAAGACCCTGTATTGAAGTTTGTCGTGAAGGATGATTATTCGATTGAGTATGCCGAGGAAAGACGTCTGTTCTATGTTGCATTGACCAGGACCAAGAACCGCGTTTATATCGTGGCTCCTGAACAGCATCCTTCAAAGTTTGTCACTGAACTGATAAGCGACTTCAAGAATGTAAAGGTCAATGGCAAAATCAACGATGAGGAGGATACAAATCCGGCAGACACGAAACGTTGCCCGATATGTGGATATCCGCTACAGTTGCGTTACAAACCTCACTATGGCCTTAAGCTCTGGCTATGCAGCAATGAACCTGAGATTTGTGACTTCATGACCAATGACCTCCGTGGTGGAGAGCTGTCAATCATGAAATGTGACAAATGCCAGGACGGATATCTAATCGTCAAAGAAGGTAAGGTGGAGCCATTCCTGGGATGTACCAATTACAAGTCGAATAAGACTGGCTGCGATGGCTTCATGACAAAAGAATACTATCTGAAACATATTCAAAACAAGTAGGTCCGCAAATTAGATAATCGAATTATATGTTTCTACATCAGAAAACAGTTGATCGTTCTACTCTCTCTCTCTTCAGGCGTCACAAGCACTTCCCTGGCTCAGAGGAATCCGACTTCGAGACCAGTTACTTCAAGAATATATATCGTCGACGAAGTATAACATGAAAAAGATAATTGCACCATTCGTACTGGATATCCTAGTTGCGACAGCAGGAGCCTATGTAGCCGTGTCGCAGTTGCTTGATGGATTCAGTTGGGAGGCGATC
>JAZRWK010000001.1:0-64474 GCA_045599665.1 Candidatus Cryptobacteroides sp. | reverse complement strand
TTGAACTCGTTTGTTGCCTATGAAACTGCAGTATTACCTTGCAACTCGAAAAAACTCTCGAATTGATAACTGTATTACTGATTTATCTGTTTCTATACTTCTTTACCTCTTTGTTTCTCTCTCAGTATTGTCAATGATCTCGTCCGTTTTGTTTCAAACGGGCTGCAAATATACGGACAATTTCTCTACTTCCAAATCTTTTTCATCTTTTTTTTGAAATATTTTCAATTTAATCCTTTTAGTACAAGATACGGATGAAAAAGCGTTATCTTTGACAAGATAAGCAAACACACATATATTATAAATATGGAAAAACAGAACTTTTCTCTGCCTGAAAACGCCCAGAGAGAACTTAGACCTGGAGAGGAATACAACCCACTCCTCAGTCCGGGAAAGAACTATGTCGAGGTGACTCCTTATTCTGTCCTCCTCGGTATCGTAATGGTCATCATTTTCTCGGCCGCAGCTGCCTACCTCGGACTTAAGGTGGGACAGGTGTTCGAAGCCGCCATCCCTATCGCGATCATCGCCGTAGGACTCACCAGTGCCCTCAAGAAGAAGGACGGTCTCGGACAGAACGTCATCATCCAGTCCATAGGAGGATGTTCCGGAGCTGTCGTTGCAGGAGCAATCTTCACGCTTCCTGCCATCTATATATTAGGAGTAGACGTAAACTTCTGGCAGATGTTCTTCTCATCGCTGCTCGGTGGCGTGCTCGGTATCCTCTTCCTCATCCCGTTCAGGAAATACTTTGTGAAGGAGATGCATGGCAAGTACCCATTCCCTGAGGCAACCGCGACCACGCAGGTGCTCGTAAGCGGCGAAGGCGGCGGAAACAGTGCCAAGACCCTTCTCCTGAGCGGTCTCATCGGAGGTCTCTACGACTTCATCGTCGCAACTTTCGGCGCATGGGGTGAGACTCTCACCACTACAGTCTGCGGCATTGGCCAGACGATCGCCGAGAAGGCAAAACTCATGCTCAAGATCAACACAGGCGCAGCCGTCCTCGGTCTCGGCTACATCGTCGGTCTCAAATACGCATTCATCATCTGCTGCGGTTCATTCCTCGTATGGCTCGTGATCATACCAGCCATGAACCTTATCTGGGGCGGCCAGGTCATCGATCTCATGGGAACTGGCATAACCATGACCATAGGCGAGATGGCCCCTGAGCAGATCTTCAAGGAATACGCAAGGCATATCGGAATCGGCGGTATCGCGACAGCCGGCATCATCGGTATCATCAAGTCGTTCGGAGTCATCAGGTCCGCAGTCGTGCTCGCAGTGAACGAGTTCCGCCGCAAGGAAGGCAAGGAAGCCCTTCCTGAGCGTACCCAGCAGGACATCCCGATGAAGACCATCGTCTTCGGTATCGTGATCGCCCTCCTCGCAGTGTTCACATTCTTCGCATTCGGCGGCGTAGTGAACAATATCTGGCAGGCAATCATCGGCCTTCTCATCGTGACTGTCATCTCATTCCTCTTCACCACCGTGGCAGCCAACGCCATCGCTATCGTAGGTACCAACCCGGTCAGTGGAATGACACTCATGACCCTCATCATCGCGTCCCTCATCCTCGTAGCCGTAGGGCTCAAGGGTGACGCCGGAATGGCAGCAGCCCTGGTGATTGGAGGTGTGGTCTGCACCGCGCTCTCTGTGGCAGGTTCATTCATCACCGACCTCAAGATCGGATACTGGATCGGAACGACACCTAAGAAGCAGGAAATCTGGAAGTTCGTCGGAACCTTCGTTTCTGCAGCTACCGTATGCGGTGTCATGATGGTCCTCAACAAGACATACGGACTCTCAGGTGACAACGCACTCGTAGCGCCTCAGGCAAACGCCATGGCAGCTGTCATCCAGCCTATGATGAACGGCGGCGGCGCACCTTGGCTCCTCTACGGAATCGGCGCAGTCCTCGCAATCGTGCTCACCATCTTCAAGGTGCCTGCACTTGCATTCGCACTTGGCATGTTCATACCTATCGACCTCAACCTTCCGCTTCTCGTCGGTGGAGCGATCTCATGGTACGTAAGCACCAGAAGCAAGGAAAAGGAAGTCAACGACGCACGTCAGGAGAAGGGAACCCTCATCGCTTCCGGTTTCATCGCCGGCGGCGCTCTCATGGGCGTAGTCAGCGCTATCCTCAAGTTCGCGAAGGTAGACGTCTTCATGTACTCATGGAACGAGAGCTGGGGCGAGGCCGTGGCTATCATCCCATTCCTCGGACTCATCGCTTTCATGGTCTGCTCATCGCTCAAGGCAGACAAGAAATAGGAACAGACTTAGAAACAACTCAACACTGAATATGGAAAAGATTCTTGACAGATTCCTCAGATACGTGTCAATCGACACAATGTCAGACGAGAACAGCGAGACACAGCCAAGCGCCGCGAAGGAGCTTGACCTCCTGAACCTCCTCAACGACGAACTCAACGCGATGGGCGTAGCATCGACCATCGACGAATATGGCTATGTAATGGGAACGATTCCTTCAAACATCGAGGCGAAGGTTCCTGCAATCGGTTTCATCGCCCATGCCGACACATCTCCAGATGCATCAGGAAAGGACGTGAAGCCTCAGATCATCGAGAACTACGACGGAGGCGAGATCGCCCTCAAGGGCAACCCAGGCCTCTTCCTCAAGCCATCCGAGTTCCCAGAGATGCTCGACTACAAGGGCCAGACCCTCATCACTACCGACGGAACAACCCTCCTCGGCGCGGATGACAAGGCCGGCATCGCCGAGATCATGGATGCTGTGCAGTATATTGTAAACCATCCTGAATTCAGGCATGGCGAGATCAAGATCGGATTCACTCCTGACGAGGAGATCGGCCGTGGCGTAGTGAAGTTCGATGTCGCCAAGTTCGGTGCCGACTTCGCTTACACAATGGACGGAGGAGCAGTCGGCGAGCTTGAGTTCGAGAACTTCAACGCAGGTTCAGCAAAGATCCATATCCAGGGCCGCAACGTGCACCCTGGCTATGCGAAGGGAAAGATGAAGAACGCGCTCCAGGTAGCCTGCGAGCTCAACGCACTCCTCCCTGTCAACCAGCGCCCTGAGTACACCCAGGACTACGAAGGATTCTTCCACCTGATCGCCCTTGAGGGCAGCGTAGAAGAGGCAGACATCGCCTACATCATCCGTGACCATGCCCGCGAGAAGTTCGAGGCTAAGAAGGTCACAATGCAGCAGTGTGTGGACTTCATCAACAGCAAGTGGGGCGAAGGCACAGCGACCGCTGTCATCAAGGACCAGTACTACAACATGCGCGAGATGGTCGAGCCACACTACCATATCATCGACAAGGCGGTGAAGGCTATGGAGATGGCAGGCCTGAAGCCGAAGATCCAGCCTATCCGCGGCGGTACCGACGGTGCAAACCTCAGCTTCAAGGGTCTCCCTTGCCCTAACATCTTCGCAGGCGGTCTGAACTTCCATGGAAAGATGGAGTTCGTTCCTCTCGAGTCAATGGAGAAGGCGTCCGAGGTCATCCTCAACATCATCCGCAACTTCGCAGAATAATTCTAATCCTATAAACAAAAAAACAGACAACACCATGAGAAAATTCATTTCAACAATCATGGCAATTGCCATGATTGCCATTGCCGGCCTTATGACGACCAGCTGCATCGTAGACATCAACTACGACTCCACGATCAGAAAATCGACAAGTTACGAGTATTCATCCAAAGGTATTGATCCTAAGCCAGGCGTCACAAGTTCTGAAATCGACGTAATAGTCAACAAGATCTGGAATTCACAGGACGCTGAGTACATGGGCGAATATATTGTGCTCCGCTCACAGCATAACGGCAAGGCCACCCGTACAATGGCTGAAAAGATTGGAGCTGAGATCGAAAGCGCAATCAAGAAACAGTGGCCGGACATCTCAAGCCAGCTGAGCGAAGACTACAAGTCGCTGTCCTATTCAGTCAGCTATGAGTTCAACGGAAAAGAAGAAACCGTCTGGACCTACAAAATCAGATAAAGAAAGAACCGGAGCACTTTTCAGTGCTCCGGTTCTTTCTTTATTCCGATCTGGATTACTTGATCACACCGAGTTCCTTGCCTACCTTGATGAAGGCAGCGATAGCCTTGTCAAGGTGCTCCTTCTTGTGGGCAGCAGAGAGCTGGACACGTATGCGGGCCTGGCCCTTAGGAACCACAGGATAGTAGAAACCTGTCACGAAGATTCCCTCTTCCGCCATCTTTGCCGCAAACTTCTGTGAGAGCGGAGCATCGTAGAGCATCACAGCGCATATAGCTGACTGAGTCGGCTTGATGTCGAAGCCTGCAGCAAGCATCTTCTCGCGGAAGTAAGTCACATTCTCCTGCTGGCGGTCGTGGAGTTCGTTGCTCTCACCGAGCATCTTGAACATCTCGATAGCCGCTGCTGCAATCATCGGAGGGATAGAGTTTGAGAAGAGATATGGGCGTGAACGCTGACGGAGCATGTCGATGATCTCCTTGCGGCCGGTCGTGAATCCACCGACAGCACCACCGAATGCCTTACCGAGGGTACCGGTGAAGATATCGATCCTGCCGTAGCAGTCATACTGCTCAGCGACACCGCGGCCAGTCTTGCCTACGACACCTGCAGAATGGCTCTCGTCAACCATCACGAGTGCATCGTACTTCTCTGCAAGCTCGCAGATCTTGTCCATAGGAGCGACATTGCCGTCCATCGAGAACACACCGTCGGTGCAGATGATACGGAATCTCTGTGCCTGAGCCTCCTGGAGGCAACGCTCGAGGTCAGCCATGTCAGCATTTGCATATCTGTAGCGGACAGCCTTGCAGAGACGTACGCCGTCGATGATGGAAGCATGGTTGAGAGAGTCTGAGATAATGGCGTCCTCTGCTGTAAGGAGAGGCTCGAACACACCGCCGTTAGCATCGAAACATGATGCATAGAGGATAGTGTCCTCTGTCTTGAAGAACTCAGAGATCGCTTTCTCAAGTTCCTTGTGAAGATCCTGTGTACCGCAGATGAAACGGACTGAAGACATTCCGTATCCGCGTGACTCCATAGCCTTCTTTGCAGCCTCGATAAGGCGAGGTGAATCTGCAAGGCCGAGATAGTTGTTAGCGCAGAAATTTAAAGCCACTGAGCCGTCCTGGAGAGTAATCTCTGCGGACTGAGCTGAAGCGATATTGCGCTCGTTCTTGTAAAGGCCGGCTTCCTTGATGTCGGTCAGTTCTTTCTGAAGATGCTGCTGAAATTTGCCGTACATATCTTTCGCTTTTTTTAGTTTTCAGATGAATGGGTTACAAATTTAGCTAAAAACACCGGTTTTCCCACTAAGTCTACACATTCATCAAAATATTCATATAAATCTTTTACCATTTCGGGATTTTACCATAAATTTGCTAAGCGAAAATCACTGATTAGTAATAAAATGAAAAACGTGCTCATAATAGGTTCTACCGGACAGATAGGATCAGAGCTGACCATGAAGCTCAGGAGAATGATTCCTGAAGGCAATATCGTCGCCGGCTACATCCCTGGAGCAGAGCCAAAAGGAGACCTTCTCGAATCAGGTCCGGCAGAAGTCGCAGACGTCCTCAACGGCGCCCAGCTCGCAGAAATCGTCAGAAAATACAGTATAGACACCATCTACAACCTCGCCGCCCTTCTGTCAGCGGTCGCAGAGAGCAAGCCTCTCCTCGCCTGGAGAATCCAGATGGACGGACTGATCAACATCCTTGAGATTGCAAGAGAAAACAGCTGCGCGGTGTTCACCCCAAGCTCGATCGGCTCATTCGGACCTGAGACACCTAGAGTCGGTACTCCTCAGGATACGATCCAGAGACCTAAGTCAATGTACGGCGTGACCAAGGTTGCAACCGAGCTCCTCAGCGACTATTATTACAGCAAATATGGAGTCGACACGCGCTCCGTCCGTTTCCCCGGTCTCATCTCCTACACTACACTTCCCGGCGGCGGAACCACAGACTACGCGGTCGACATCTACTACTCCGCAGTCAGGGGTGAAGAATTCACCTGTCCTCTCAACCCGGGCACATTCATGGACATGATGTACATGCCTGATGCTCTCAAAGCTGCCGTAGACATCATGGACGCCGACCCTTCAAGGCTCATCCACAGGAACTCATTCAACATTGCGTCAATGAGCTTCGACCCCGAGATCATCTACAAGAAGATCTGCGAGCATGTCCCTGGTTTCAAGATGAAGTATGTGAATGACCCTGTACGTCAGAAGATCGCCGACTCATGGCCAGACAGGATGGACGACAGCTGTGCAAGAGAGGAGTGGGGCTGGAAACCTAGCTATGACCTCGAGGCAATGACTGTAGACATGCTTGAGAACCTAAGGAAGAAACTTAATCTCGCTTGACAGGAAGTACAGGTTTTTCCTCCTTGGATTTCTTTTCCTTACGCTGCTCGTATCTGAGACGATATTTCTCAAGACGGGCAGCGTCTTTTTCTTCCTGGCGGCTACGTGCCTTAAGCACCTTCAGTTTCTTCTGACGCTCCTTCTCAGCAAGTTTCTCAGCGTTCACAGCAGCTTTGGCCGCATCCAGGCTGTCCAGACGGGCCCATTTAGCCTCCCTTTCGGCCTGCTTCGCAAGTCTGGCGTCCTCCCTCTGCTTCTTCAGAAGCTCCTTCTCAGACAGCTGAGGGGCAGAAACTGCAACCGAATCTGAGACCATGGTACCTGCTCCGTCGCCACCGCCCTGATCACGGGTCCCACCTTCGGACCTGTCTGTCTCTGGGACATCCACATCCATTCCGGCGTCATCACCGCTCTCATCCGGTGCCGTTGCGTCTTCACCAGAAAGGGTTTCTCCAGACTGGTCATCCACCTCTGCGATCTCAGCATCCTGCTTCGCCCTCGCCTCTGCTTCGCGCCTTTCCCGAGCCTTACGCTCATTCTCCTCTATCTTCTTATAGACACCTGACATATAGCCAGGGAAATAGATGTCTGTCTGATGGAACTTCGCACGTGGACGCGCCGAGTACATCTTCCTCTGCGTAGCCCTCGGGACGTAGTCTGTAATATCTTCTGGCCCTGCCGGACGGATATCAGGCTGCCAGTTGAAGCCCTTAAGGACCCTGTCGTCCTTGACCATCTGTGCCAGAGGGAAGGCGTTGTTCTTAGGACCCTGGTAATAGTCCACGCCTTCAAGCTCTCCTGAGCGGAAAGTTGCGCTCAGCAGTTTCGACTGGCTTCTGTTGACAGTCGCGAAAGTACTGTCCTCCTGCAGATAGAATATAGCATCGGCCCCGCCGAGTGCATCGAAGCGCCTCAGCAAGCCCTCCTCGTCAAAGAAAGCCAGCATCTCCGTGCTTCGTATCTGGTCGTAGCAGTCCGGTGCCTCCTCGACCGTCACGAAAGCATTTGACATAAGATAGGCCTTGTCGAGATTATTCTGACCGAATGCTACATATATACTGTCTGATGCGTACTGGCGGTTACCCTCGTTCCAGACGATAGGTTCCTTGTGCAGACGTACGAGAGAATCAAGCTCATTGAACTTGAGCGAATCGCATCGCATCTGGAAGTCGTCCCTGTAGAGACGTACCTTACCTATCGCCTCGAGGAAAGCGACCTTCGTCGAATCCTTCGGTGCCTCAGGAACCATAGGTTCCGGCTCGGGCTCTGGTTCGGGTTCTGGCTCGGGCTCTTGCTCTGGTCCGGGTTCTTGCTCTGGTTCGGGTTCTGGTTCCGGCTCCAAATCTGGAATCGATTCATCTGCTTCCGTCGGCTCCCCCTTATCAGGAGACTCGCCCTCGACCGACTGTTCTGCTCCGTCCGAAGACTCACCTTCGTCCGAAGTTCCGCCCTCATCAGAACCGGTGCCGACTTCTTCCGAAGGCGGCTCCGACTGAGGCATGGTCTGCGCCCGCTGGGCATCCTCCTGGGCTCGTGCATCGCGCTTAGCCTTCGCCTCCTGCTCCGCCTTATAGTCAGCATCGTTCCTCTTGGCCTCCTCTGCGGCCTTACGAGCTTCTTCGTAGGCAGACTTCCTATATGCGCCGACCGGATCTGAATTTATATCCTCAAGACGCTTAGCAGCATAGGTATATTCGAGTGAGTCAATCTCAAATTTCATTATCGAGCGCATCCTGAGGACATTTCCTCCAAGATACACCGTATCCCTGGCCGTACCTGTCGAGTCCGTCACACCGACTATGGCAGGATTCCTGGTCAAGGTCACCTGGCCAAGAGAATCAATATACTCAAGCCTTCCTGCTACTGCCGAAGCGTTTCGTGTCGTATCTGTAAGCTGGACATTGCCGAGCATCTCCACATCCATGGTATTCCTCTTGAAGAAGAGTGAGTCCGACCACGCCTCCTGGTCCTGCGTCATGATATGGACTTTGTCCCGGAAGAAGAAAGTCTCTTTCCTTCTGTCGTACCATCCCGCCTCCGCAGACAGCATGTCATCGTCCTTCCACGCGTCAGTACTCCTGCCGAAAGTCGCATAATCCCGGTTCGTGTCGTACTCGATCCTGGATGTCTTCACGAATATGCTGTCAGTGAACATGTTCACGTTGTCAGTGAAGACAAAGAGCTTGATCTTGGAATCATAGGTACCGCTGAGACTCTCTATGATCTGTCCGTCCTTGTCCCTCATGGATGCTCCGTTACGGAACACAGCGATACTGTCCTTGGTATTGTAGTCAAGGTGCTTTGTCCTCAGGGTATTGTGGTCCTTGTCTTCCAGCTGGACGACCGTTCCTCTGAACTTAGCAAGGTCTTCCTCAATGACGTAAGTCAGCTTGTCACTGGTGAGGACTGTCTCGTTCTGAAGGATCTTTACATGGCCCCAGGCCTCGATCTCCTCTCTGTTGACATTCCACAGAGCGGTATCGCAGATCAGATATGTGTTGTTGTGGAGGAAACGGGCAGGTCCTGTGACCTTCCTGTAACTGACTCCGTGCTTCTCAATGAGCTCCATAGACTGAGCACTGAGCAGATTGACCAAAGAGTCAACCTGCTCAGTTTTCTTCTGTGCGAAGGACGGAATCGACAGGACGAAAAGAGCTGCCGATAATATCAGATTCCTCCAGAATGACATTACTCCTTTATAACCTTAGTCTTCCAGGACTCACGTACGAAGTCACAGTCCTTGTAGAGAGGGTCGATGGTGATATGGGTAGAAGCAATCTTCTCCTCCAGGAACTTGTCAATCTCATCCATGGCAGCCTTTGCCCGGGCCTCATCGGCAAGCAGACTGTAATCATGCTCGAAGGAAGCCGGATGCGACGGGATGATCTTGTCGACCTTCACTATCTTGTATATGGTGTTTCCACTTCTGCCTTCATTGTCAAGAGACTCGAATGAATCTGAGATCTCACCTTCCTGGAGATCCTTGATCGCGTTGTAGTCCTGAGGCTTCAGCTGGTCGATCTCGAAGTACGACGATCCGGTGTTAGGGTCAGCCATCTGACCACCATTGGTCCTTGTCGAAGGATCCTCAGAGAAGAAACGAGCCGCCTGAGTGAAGGAAAGAGAATCTACCATGATCTGGTGACGAAGGCTGTCAAGCGTATGGAATGCTTTCTCACGGTCATCCACCGTATACTCCGGCTTCATGAGGATGTGTCTGGCGTTGAACATGTCACCCTTCTTCTCAAGGACTTCGATAAGATGGAAGCCGTCAGGGGTCTCTACGATCTGTGAGATGACTCCTGGCTTGAGCGACATGGCCGCGTCTGAGAACACTGGCCAGAAGATAGACTTTGATGCCATACCGAGTTCGCCGCCCTTCCTTGCGCTGCCTGGATCCTCAGAGTAGATACGTGCCAGAGTCGCGAATCTCTCGCCATTGATGATTCTCTCACGGATAGCGAGGAGCTTCTCCTTTACTGCAAGGTTCGCAGCCTCACGGTCAGGATAGATACCGATCTGACTGAGCTGATAGCGGACTGGGACCATAGGGAGATCCTCCGGATCAGTCTGCGCGAGGTAGACTTTCACATCGTAAGGAGTTGTCTCAGGAATCCTTCCTGCGATCTCCTGCTGCATCTGCTGGGTAAGGTTGTTCTCCTCAAGCTGTCTGGTCCACTCCTGACGGAGCTTGTAGATGCTCTTTCCGAAGTACTTCTCCACTTCCTCATCGCCTCCGAGAGTCGTCTTTGCCTGATCGACGCGCTGGGTGACGCTCTGCGAAACCATATCGTTGTTGACAGTCAAGGAGTCGATTCTTGCCTGCATGAGGAAAAGCTTCGACTCAAGGACGCTCTCGAGGATATTACATCTCATGTTTGCATCAGACGCTATACCCTGGGATCTCATATACTGGATCTCCTGCTCGAGAGTACTGATCGTAATCATCTCGTTACCGATGACAGCGACAGTCTTGTCGATAAGTCCGTCCGGATATCTCTGTGCGCTTGCTGTAAGAGCCATGAGGAACATGGCCGCTATTGTCAGAAATTTCTTCATCATTAGTAAATCACATAATTTCCTTGTTCACGCGCTTCTTCAAGCAAGTCCCGTTCCAAATTGTTAAGCAGGGTCTGCTTTCTTGAGCCAAGGATAATATCTTTAATTCTCTCCCTATAGAACTCCTCCGGGCCAACCTCGCCGGCCTTGATCAGCTCATAGACATACGCGATATTGTGGTTGCCGGCTTCATCGGTGGTCTCAATGTAGCCTCCTCTCATAGAGGAAAGAGCTGTGACATAGTCGGTTCCGAATTCACGGGCAAGGACAGGTGCCTCGATCCAGCTGCCTCCGAAATCAGTATTCCTGAGGGTCGACATGAACAGGACGCTGTCGGCAGCCATCATCTGTGAATCATCCACTGAAAGTTCCTTCCTGATCTTGGAAAGATTCGGAGAATCCTTCAGTACCGTCACATAACGAGCCTTGAGGATAGGAAGATTAAGTTTCAGCTGGTCCTGATGTGACTTGAAGTAGCCGCTGATCTGGCTTTCAGAGATAGCGGTGTCAAGTCTCTGGTTGACATAGGACTGCTCATACCTGTACTTGAGCAGAGATCGCCTGTAGTCTTCCAGTTCCTTGGTCACATCAAGGTCAGACTTACTGAGTTCCCTGTTGGCCATATCCTCATAGAGACGCTCCATAGCCCAGGTGTTGATATACTGCTGGGCGAACGAAGTGCTGTCTTCCGATGACAGACCTTTAGGGATATATGACTCGAGCTCTGTAGAATAAAGCTCATGGGATCCCGCCTTGGCTACGAGCTCGCCCTCATGCACCAATGAAGTAACAAGGTTGCATGAGACCAGCGCCAGCGCCGTTGCCAATATGGCGAGACCCTTTTTCAATTATCTAGAGTAGTTTGGTGCCTCCTTGGTGATGGTCACATCGTGTGGATGGCTCTCAAGGAAGCCCGCGTTGGTGATGCGGACGAACTTGGCGTTGCGGAGCTCTTCGATTGTGTGTGCACCGCAGTAACCCATACCTGCGCGGAGACCACCGAGAAGCTGATAGAGCACCTCAGATACGGTTCCCTTGTAAGGCACCTGTGCAACGATTCCTTCTGGAACGAGCTTCTTGATGTCTGCCTCCATGTCCTGGAAGTAGCGGTCCTTTGAGCCCTGCTCCATTGCCTCGAGAGAACCCATTCCGCGGTATGACTTGAACTTACGTCCGTTGAGGATGATTGTCACCCCTGGAGACTCCTCTGTACCTGCGAAGAGCGAGCCTGCCATACAGGTGCTGGCACCCGCAGCAAGAGCCTTCACGATATCTCCTGAATATCTGATACCACCGTCAGCGATTACTGGAACGCCTGTCTCCTTGAGGGCATTCGCTGCGAGCATGACAGCTGTGAGCTGTGGCATACCGACACCTGCGATGATACGTGTAGTACAGATAGAGCCTGGTCCGATACCAACCTTCACAGCGTCTACGCCTGCGTCTGCGAGTGCCTTTGCACCCTCAGCTGTAGCGACGTTGCCGGCAACGATCTGGATGTCCTTGTTCTTGAAGAAGTCACAGCACTTTGCGATCACATCGAGCACACCCTTTGAGTGGCCGTGTGCAGTGTCGACTACGACAGCGTCTGCACCTGCAGCTGCAAGCATCTCGATTCTCTCCATTGTATCAGACTTCACACCGACTGCAGCAGCTACGAGAAGCCTACCCTTTGAATCCTTTGATGCGATAGGGTTGTCCTTGATCTTCATGAGGTCCTTGTAGGTGATGAGACCTTCAAGCTTGCCGTTCTCGTCCACAACAGGGAGCTTCTCGACCTTGCTCTTCATAAGGATCTCTGTTGCATCAGGAAGAGAGATGCCCTTCCTTGCAGTGATGAGATTCTCGCTTGTCATCACGTTTGCTATAGGGAGTTTGGTGTCTACCTGGAAACGGAGGTCGCGGTTTGTGACGATACCGATGAGAAGACCGTTCGGGTCTGTCACAGGAATACCGCCGATATGGTGCTTGGCCATCATCGCCAGAGCCTCGCCGACTGTTGCTTCAGGTCTGATCGTGACAGGATCGTAGATCATGCCGTTCTCAGCTCTCTTGACTCTTCTTACCTGTTCGCACTGCTGCTCGATAGGCATGTTCTTATGGATGACGCCGATACCGCCGGCCCTTGCCATTGCGATTGCAAGGTCGGCCTCGGTAACTGTATCCATAGCTGCCGAGATGATAGGAGCATGAAGTGCTATTTCGCGGGTGAACTTTGTCGAAACGTTGACATCCCTTGGGATTACATCCGATGCTGCGGGGATAAGAAGAACATCGTCAAAAGTGAGTCCTTCGATGATTTCTGGAATATAGGTCTGCTGCATTTGTGATAAAATTAATGTGCAAATATAAGCAAAAAGCCTTAATTTTGATGAAATCAAAGGGGCAGATATGACATTTTCCGAAGGAAAAAGATACAACACCTTCACAGGCTACTACAAAAGGCTCTATGGAGAGCGTCTGCAGAAGCTCGTGATAGACGCCGGATTCACCTGTCCCAACAGGGACGGAACCGTTGGAGCGGGAGGTTGCACATACTGTAACAACGACGCCTTCCACCCTGGATACAGCACCCCGGGAAAGAGCCTTCACCAGCAGATCGACGAAGGCATAGGATTCCACAAGGTCCGCTACAGCAGGGCACATCACTACCTGGCCTACTTCCAGTCATACTCAAACACTTACGCACCTCTCGACCGTCTCAGGCAGCTCTACTGCGAGGCACTCTCCCACCCTGAGATCGTGGGTATAGTGATAGGCACCAGGCCGGACTGCGTAGACGAGAAGAAACTCGACTGGATAGCCGACCTCAAGAACGGAAAAGTCCTTGAAGGATGGCACAGGGAGATCACCGACAAGCCGCTCGTCACCATCGAGTACGGAATCGAGTCCTGCTACGACAAGACCCTTGAGAGGATCAACCGCGGACACGACTTCGAATGCGCCGCGAAAGCAGTGAGGATGACCGCCGAAAGAGGCCTCGACACCGGAGCCCATTTCATCCTCGGCCTCCCCGGCGAGACAAGGCAGATGCTCCTCGACCAATGTGCCCTCATCAACGAGCTTCCTCTGCTCTCAGTGAAGTTCCACCAGCTGCAGTTCGTAAAGGGAACTAAGATGGAAGCTGAGTACGAAGCCAATCCCGAGGAATTCCTCACCATGGGCCTGCCCGACTACATCGATTTCATGGTAGACATGCTCGAGCGCCTACGCCACGACCTCTACATCGAAAGAATCGCCGGCGAAGTCCCTCCGAGGTTCGTCAAGAAGACGACCTGGGGCCTCATCCGCAACGTCCAGATACTCCAGATGCTTGACAAACGCCTCGAAGAGCGGGACACATACCAGGGTGCCTTGCTCAGGTAAGCCATCCGGCACAGACACGATAACACACAAAGCAATGAAGAAACTGATACTGGCCATAGGCCTCATCACAATATCACTCTCTGCCCTCGCCCAGACAAGGGGCGTGGTCGACATCTCCGTCGCCAATCTGCGTGAAGAGCCCGACTATGCCGCCGAGATGGGTACCCAGGCGCTGATGGGAACGCTCGTCGAGATCCTAGGCAGCGAGAGCTACTGGCTCCAGGTCGTCACGCCGGACGGATACAAGGCGTGGGTCAATTCAATGGCAGTCAGACAGTTCGATAAAAATTCAGAAGCCACATACTCCAATGCCGACAAGGCCGTATGCACCGCCAGAACCTCCGTCATCTACAGCAGCCCGGACAGGAAATCCCGCCCAGTCAGCGACCTTGTCAGGGGCGACGTGGTTGTCAAGGACCATGGTACCGCGCGCCACGGCATGGTTCCCGTCTCGACGCCCGGAGGACGCCACGGCTGGGTATCTAAGAAGGACCTCGTGAGCGAGGCAGCATGGACATCGGGCAAGGCCTGCACCGGAGCGGCCGTCGTCGAAGAGGCTCTGAAATACGTAGGAGTCCCGTACCTATGGGGTGGCAACTCCCCCAAGGGTTTCGACTGCAGCGGACTGACAAGCTACGCGGCCCTGATGAACGGCCGTACACTGCCACGAAATGCCTCTCAGCAGGCGAAACTGGGAAAGCCCGTGGACCTGGCTGAACTTGAGGCGGGAGACCTGCTATTCTTCGGGAACCATGAAACCGGAAGGGTAAGCCATGTCGGAATCTATATCGGCGAGGGCCGCATGGTGCACGCATCACAGATCGTCAGGGTGAACTCGATCCACGAAGGAGACCCGGACTACTACGAGAATTTCGACAGATTCCTTTTCGCACGAAGAATTTTTGACTGATTTCTTCATCAACCTTTGGTTTCTTTAGAAAAATCCCTATCTTAGAGCAACATTTAAAACACCACAATATGAATCTCAGAGATTTCAAGAAAGACGTTGAATACCTTGTAGGCGAATTCGTAGACGATTGCACTCTCTTCCTCGCCATCAATCCTAATAAGGCTTCTGACGAAGTCGCTGCTGTCATCGAGGAGGCCATCGACCTCTACAACAACATGAAGGACGCAGCTAACGAGTCTGTAGAAGGCAAGAAGGCCGCTTACTATGCAGGTCTCCGCAAGGAGATGTGCGAGAAGGTCGACGCTCTCTACGAGAAGCTCAGCTCAATCGTGATCAGCAAGAAGTAACAGGAAACATCCTATACATCCATGACAGCGATACAGTTCCATGCAATGTGGAATTGTATCGCTGTTTTGCGATCCGCACTCCGGTGGAAAGGCAGCGGGCTGGCAACCCAACTTTCATCTGCCACACAGAACTGGTCTGGAAGGCCCTGAGAGGCCTATCAACGTGGCAGATGTCGTCAAAATCCTGAGATCTGCCACACAAAACCTCAATACAGGCCACAGAACGGCAATTCGTGTGGCAGATGTTTTTCGGGTTCATGGTAGTTTTTCGGGTTCATGGTAGTTTTTCAGGTCCATGGTAGTTTTTCAGGTCCATGGTAGTTTGAACACGGGGATGTGCCAGTTCATTATCAGATGCTGACTCATAGCATATACATATCCCCCGAAATTTATCGTATCTTTATCGCCACGTTCAAAAATCAATCAATGCAGCAGAAACCTTCACATAACAACCTCCTTTCGGGGATACTGTTCATAGTCATAATCGTCGGATTCACTCTTTACCTGCTCATCCCGGGGAAGGGCGCCAGCCTCATGTCGCCGCTCGAGAAGAAAATAATCCGCCAATCGGGAGAAGTCATGTACGTGCTGGACGTGGCAGACCGCGAGGATTCGCTGGTGCTGAGAAAGAAATGCACGGACTTCACCGACAGGGAGCTCGGATCGAAGGAATTCATCACTCTCGCAAGGAAGATGCTCGCAACCGTGCAGTCAGACCAGCAGGGCGGAGTCGGCATCGCAGGCCCCCAGGTCGGCATCAACCACAGGGTGGTAGTGGTCTGCAGGATGGACAAGGCGGATGAGCCATACGAAGTCTACCCTAACATCCACATCGATTCCCTCTATGGCGAAGTAAGCCTCGGCCCTGAAGGCTGCCTTTCTGTCGCACCTTTGCGCGGAAATGTTCCAAGATACAGCGATGTAGTCATCTCATACAAGAACCCGGAGACTCTGAAGACAGAGACCGAACACATCAGCGGCTACACAGCCATAATCTTCCAGCACGAATGCGACCACCTCGACGGAGTACTCTACACCGACAGGGCCGATTCTGTATTTGTGAATGAAAGCTGGGTGGAAGACCGCAGACCTTATCAGGAAAAGGGTCTTTACGACAAGCCAGAATGGCTTGCAGAAATCATCAGGAAGGCCGGTGCGAGGTAATGACTGCCGGAGCAAAGCTCTGAGGCTAGCGGCGGCAGCTAATTCTCCTTCGCGATAAGCGCGATCAACTTATCAATCTGGCTCATTATCTTGTAGCTGGGACCGGTGTAATTGTTCACCATGATCGAGAAGACTATGGTGTCTTCCTTTCCGCCGTCAGAAGGAATGACATAGCCTGAGTAACAGCGCACTCCCTCCATGGAACCGCTCTTGTAATATACCCTTGAAGCAGCTGCCTCCCCCTGCATCCTGCTTGCCTGTGTGCCTTTTCCTGGCTGCGGGAGCGAGTTCACGAACGGCTCGCGCACATGTGTGCTGAGCATCGCCTTCAGGAAATCACAGAAAAAGGCCGGAGAGACAAGGTTCTTCCTTGAAAGACCGCTTCCGTCCACAATGGAAACGCCGTTTTCCGTGTCGAGACCCAGTCTTCTCAGAGCATCTGTCGCAGCCACCGCGCACTTGGCATAGTCCGCCGAAGCTTTCTTGTTCTTTCCGAGCATTCTGAACATAGCCTCAGCGTAGAAATTGTCACTGCGCTGGTTGGTTATGTATGCAATTCTTCGAAGAGCCGGAGACTGGGTGGCACCTATTACCTTGAGAGAACTCTGTCCCAGGGCTTTGACGCTGACAGTCATTGGATTGAGAGACGTGCGCAGTCTGCCTAGCGCATCAATATCTGCAGCATTTCCACTGACCGGGACACCATTGGCGACAAGATTCTCTCTGAACATCCACGCGCAGGTATATGCGCCGAACTTGTTGCTTGCCTCGAGCCTCTTGGTCTTTCTGTCGACCGCGAAGGTGCCTCTGAGCTCAGCCACCGGAGCGACGTCGGTAGTATAGAGATAGAGTTTGTCTCCGCTGCCCTTGATACCTGTCGAGCAGTTGTAGGTGAACTGCATCCATGGCACCTTCGGATAGTTCGGAGCGACCTTTATCGGAGATCCCACGCTGGGGCCAGGTGAGACGTTGAAGTCCTGTATGTTGCGATAGAAGCACAGGCCGTCGGCTCCGGTACCGTAGTAAGTGCCGATGTCCTCGTATAGCCATGACGAGAGTTCCTTCTCGCCGTCGAAATATCTTCCGTCACCGACTATGTTACCTTCGATCTTCCTGATTCCCGCCTTTGAGAGCATAGCTCTCCACTGCGAGAAAAGGGACTCGACTGTCACTGCGATGGAGTCCTTCGAGGCAAGGGTCGGATCGCCTCCTCCGACTATATAGAGATCGCCCTTGAGGGTACCTTCTTCTATCGTCCCATTGTATGCGAGCGCTGTCTCGAACTGGAAATCGTCGCCAAGTTCGTTCATCGCAGTACCACTCGTGAGAAGCTTCACGTTAGAAGCCGGCACAAGTTTCCTGTAGCTCTCGTAGTCCGCCACCACTTCCCCGCTGACCTTCATCGCCTTGACGCCAAGTTGCGCTGAGTGCAACGGCTCGCTCGCCATGATAGCTTTGATATAGTCCTGAGCCTCAGTCTGTCTGGCAGGCTGAGCGCCCATAGGGAAAGCCATCAGTATGGCAATAAGGAAAGCAGTAAGGAATCTCATGGCTATCTGAAAATTGACTTTACGAGCGCAGGAATGTCAGCGACCTTCACGACCTCTATCGAGCCGGCTAAGCTCTTGTCCAGGGACGCATACTTCGAGACGAAGATCTTCCTGAAACCAAGCCTTTCTGCCTCCATGATCCTGCGGTCCATCTGGCTTACAGGACGGATTTCGCCGCTCAGACCGACCTCGCCTGCGAAGCAGATGTCAGACGGCGGGGCAAAGTCGAAGGTCGAAGAAAGGACGGCAGCAACGACCGCCAGGTCGCAGGCAGGTTCGGTGATCCTCAGGCCGCCGGCCATGTTGAGGAAGACATCCTTCATGGTGAGCTTGAAGCCGGCCCTCTTCTCGAGGACGGCAAGCAGCATGTTGAGTCTGCGGACGTCGAAACCTGTGGCGCTGCGCTGTGCGGTACCATAGGCAGCGGTGCTGACAAGGGCCTGGACTTCGAAGAGGAACGGACGCAGACCGTCGAGCATGACAGCGATGGCAGTGCCGCTGAGGCCCTGTTCGTGCATAGGCATAAGCATCTCCGAAGGATTGGTCACCTCGCGGAGTCCGGTACCTGTCATCTCGAAGACCGCGAGCTCGGAAGTCGAGCCGAAACGGTTCTTTATGCTTCGGAGTATTCTGTATGAGCCTTTGTCGTCGCCCTCGAACTGGAGCACGACATCGACTATGTGTTCAAGAATCTTAGGACCGGCGATGTAGCCGTCCTTGGTGATGTGACCGATAAGGATCACAGGTATGCCGCTGGACTTCGCGAAATGGAGGAGCATTGATGTGACTTCCTTGATCTGAGAGACTGATCCGGCAGAGGAATCGACGTTCTGGGAGTACATGGTCTGGACCGAGTCGACGATCACAAGCTGAGGCCTCATCTCCTGGGCCTGGGCGATGATGTTCTCCATCAGGGTCTCGCTGTAGATCTCGCAGTTGCCGTTGTCGCCTCCGAGCCTGTCTGCCCTCATCTTGACCTGTCTCGGGCTTTCCTCTCCCGACACATACAGGGTCCTGAGATTGCATCCGAGAGGTATCTGGAGCGAAAGGGTCGACTTTCCGATTCCAGGTTCGCCGCCGATAAGCACGAGGGATCCTTCGACAAGGCCGCCGCCGAGGAGGCGGTCAAGCTCACTCATTCCCAGAGAGAAGCGGTTCTCCTGCGCAGAGCCGATCTCATTGAGTTTCTGGGGTACACGGCCCTGGGAGGCCGCTGTCGCCACGGCATTGTGCTTAGGTTTTCCCGTCGCCACCGTCTTCTCCACCATAGTATTCCACTCCCCGCAGGCAGGGCACTTGCCCATCCACTTGGAGTATTCGTTTCCGCAGTTGCTGCAGAACCATACTGTCTTTTCCTTTGTCACTGCCATAGCATATCATCTTTTAGACATTGATACCTAACGCGGAAGCCTGAAGACTTCCATGTCGTGTATGTCCTTCCCGTCAACATGGAACCTCAGCGCGGTCCTTTCGATCTGCCAGCCCTGGAGGCCGGCGGCACCGGGATTGATCGCAAGGAGATTGTGTTCCCTGTCGTTCATCACCTTGAGTATGTGCGAGTGGCCGCAGACGAAGATATCCGGATGGTGGGCGTCTATCATAGCCCTTACATTGAGCGGATATTTTCCCGGATAGCCACCGATATGGGTCATCAGGACCTTCAGGTCCTCACAGTTGAAAAGCTGGACCAGAGGACATTCGAAGCGTATTTCCTGCGCGTCGCAGTTGCCATAGACCCCGACCAGCGGCTTGAATGCCGATATCTGGTGGACAAAGTCTATGTTGCCTCCGAAATCGCCTGCGTGCCAGATTTCGTCGACCGGTTCGAAGAACTCCTTGAACTCGTCGCTGAACACCCCGTGGGTATCTGAAATGACTCCGATGTACATAATCTACATATATCTGAAATAGACTGCCTCTGCTGCGGTGACGCCCGCTGTCTCGGTACGCAGCCTTGAGTTTCCAAGACTTACCGGAATGAATCCGTTCTCTATCGCCAGACGGGCCTCCTCAGGTGAGAAATCGCCCTCAGGACCGATCATTACGATTATCCTGCTGCCTTCGTATCCTTCCAGGGCCGACTTGATGGTCACCTTCTCCTGCTCTCCCTCGAAGCAGTACGCGATCAGCTTGAGAGCCTCTGCCGGGGCGACCTTGATGAACTGCCTGACGCTGAGGGGTTCCTCCGCCACGGCAAGCTTTGCCTTCAGGGACTGCTTGGTAGCCGAGAGCACTATCTTGCGGAGCCTCTCGGTCTTATAGACCTTGCGCTCCGAACGATCGCCTATCACTGGCACGATGGTATCCACTCCGACCTCGGTCGCCTTCTCCGCGAACCACTCGAAACGGTCATTGTTCTTGGTCGGGCAGACCGCGAGGGTCAGGTCGTACGGATGCGAGCCCCACTGAGGAAAGCTTTCCTCGATAGTCGCAGACGCCCCTTTCGGAGAGTCGTCGACAAGGCGGCAACGGTACATGGTACCTTCTCCGTCGATCGTGCATATCTCATCGCCGGTGCGATGCCTGAGCACTTTCACGGCATGGGCACTCTCCTCGGCATCGAGGATGCAGAGACTGCCGCTGACTTCACTGGCGTAGAAAATCTCCATGGTCCTAGCTTCTGATAATCTCGATTTCGCCGCGGAGACCGACCTTCATGATCTGAGATGCGCTGCCGGTCGACTCTTTCTCAAGATATGGCTCCACTACATAGTCCACAGCCTTCACGATTTCCTCAGGGATGTCGCTGAACGCCTGTGGGGAAGGCTCTCCTGAGATGTTGGCAGAGGTCGAGACGACAGGTCTGCCGAGCTTGTAGCAGAGGTTCCTGCAGAATTCCATCAGAGGGACCCTGATGCCGACGGTACCGTCCTCTGCGACTGCGTTCCATGCCAGATAGTGCCTGTCTGCGACAGCCTTTTCTCCTTCGGCAGGCTTCTTTCCTGCGAAGGCACCTGGATAGATAAGGGTCATAGGCTTGTCATTGACCTCGACAAGCTGGATGGCGATGTCCGGAATCTCCTTGACATATTTACCGACCATGTCAAGGCTGTCTGCCAGAAGCACCAGCGACTTGCTGTCTGAGCGTTTCTTTATCTCATAGACCTTGGCTACGGCCTCCGGATTGGTGGCGTCACAGCCTATGCCCCAGATTGTGTCGGTAGGATAGAGGATGATTCCTCCTTCCCTGAGCACCTTGACCGCTTCGGCAAGGATTTCGTTGACAGGTTTTCTCATATCTTAGATATTGATTTTCGAGATTATCGGATAGTGGTCCGACCAGCGGACCTTGTCTATCTTGTGGCTGACCGCAGAGCATCCCTTGGGATAGAGTATGTAGTCGAGCCTGAGGAACGGGAACAGAAAGGCATAGGTAGCGCCTGAGCCCTTTCCCGCCTCGACGAAGGTATCTTTCCTTCCACGGCAGAGACGATGGTATGTGTAGGAAGTAGGATTGTCGTTGAAGTCTCCCACGACGATCGACTCGACAGGACATTCCTCGATGTTGTCCATCACCAGGTCGACCTGCTTCGGCCTGAGAGCGATCGAATACCGGAGCTTGTCCTCGGCATATTTCACCGTCTCCTTGTAGTTGCCACGGATATTCTTCACTATGTGTGAGAGAGATATGCTGTAGCTCTGGAAATGGCAGTTGTATATCCTCATCTTCGTGCCATTGATCGTGCAGTCGCATGATATCGCGAGGTTCGCGCTCTCGTCGAAATCGAGGGTGCCCTTGTTCTGGATATGGTAACGGCTCAAGGTGACGTTACCATAGCAGCCCTTGGAGTCAGGGTAGACATAATATTCAGCCTCGTAGCCCTTGAAGTTCTCCCTCATGTAGCTCTTGACCTTGTTCACGTCCTTCATATAGAATTCCTGAAGGCAGATGATGTCCGCATCCAGGCTCTTGAGATATTTCACCACAGAATCGGCGCATTCCTGCTGGTCCTTCACACCGAGCCTCTTGGCAGCCGAAGCGAAACGGCCGACATTATAGGAAACGACAGTCACGGCGTTGCCATTGTCCTCTGCGCCACCTTCCTTGAACTGGTAGTATCTTCCGATGACGATAAGCGACGGCAGGAGTGCTATCAGCGGGATGAGGACGGCCTTTGAGCGGCGTGCCACGGACCAGAGCAGAAGAAACAGGTTCAATGCAGCTGCCGGTGCGAATGCCAGACCGACGATTGTCATCACCCAGGCCTTGGCTGGATTGAAGAATACTGAAAGGTAGGTGAGGACGAGAAGGCCGGCGGCTGCCATCATCAAAGTGCGCGCAGTGATTCCGAAGAAGGTCGTTCCCCTCTTCTTTCCCTTCGACGCCTTTTTCTGACGCGACTTCAGCAATGCCCTCGGATCAGTCATTCCTAGAACCAGTTATCTCTTTCGTAGTACCTTCCTGTCTTTTTCCACCAGAGGATCAGCAGCCATCCGAAGAGGGCTCCTCCCAGATGCGCAAAATGTGCTACGCCGTCTGTCACGCCTCTGACTCCAAGCAGGAGCTCGATCGCGCAGTAGATAAGCACGAACCACTTGGCCTTGAGTGAGACTGGAGGGAATATGAGTGTCAGGATAGATTCAGGATAAAGCATCGCGAAGCCGACAAGAAGACCGAAGATCGCTCCTGAGGCACCGAGGGTCGGAGTCCTGAGCATATCCCGGTAAGCGACCAGGTTCTGGTTGATGTCGGACAGGAAATACTGAGCCTGGAGGAACTGGACTCCCGTATGGAGAGCAACAGCTCCAAGTCCCGTCACGAAGTAGAATACCAGGAATTTCTTGGAGCCGAGCGACCTCTCCACGACTGTTCCGAACATCACAAGGGCGTACATGTTGAAGAAGATGTGCATCCATCCTCCGTGCATGAACATGTGGGTGAGCGGCTGCCAGAAATGGAAGAAGCGCGAAGCCGGATAGAACATCGCGAATACTGATATCATGAATTCCTCGTTCACCATCGTGAAGATGAACATCAGCACATTGATGATGAAAAGGTTCTTTGTGACAGGAGGCATGTTTGAAAGGAATCCTCCTCTGTCAGGTGTGTAGCTATAGTATGCCATCAGAATTTCTTGTCTAGGTCATCCACAGGGATGATGTTCATAATCTTATGTCCGCTGCTGGTATGCTCCGGATCCTCGCAAGCGAACAGTGAGTCTATCAGGCCCTGAGCCTCGGACTGGGAAGTAAGTGCCCTGCCGGATGCTGCGCCCATCCTCGCGAACTTCGCTGCCATTGAAGATTCCATGACCCCGGGAAGGGAGCTGTGGTCCTCGTCGAGGGCGATCAGGACGTCGGCCATCAGGGCCTCGACTTTGACCGGATCGCACGAGAAACCTTCTGGGACACCGTTTACGACTATAGTGTCATTGCCGAAAGCGGAGATGTCGAAGCCGAGAGACTCCAGCAGAGCCTTGTGCTCGTCGAACACGAGACGGTTCTGCGCGCCTACCATCACCTGCACCGGGAACAGAGCCGCCTGGGACACATGTCCGTTCGCTGTTATAGCTTTGAGGAAACGCTCGTAGAGCACTCTCTCGCGCGCCCTCTGGATATGGATCACCATCAGTCCTGACTTGGCCCTGGAGACAATGTAGCGGCCGTCGACGATTATGTTCGCTGAGCTTGCGAGGGAGCGGTCCTCGAAGAGCTTGCCATAGTCCTCGTGCCTGCTGATGTATGAGCCGTACTGTGCGAAAGCGCCTTGGCTGCCTTGCCCATGGTACCCTGCTCCGGCAGACGCACCGAACCCTTCGATCGTGGTACCATGGTCATAGGCCTGCTGGCCTGAGGGTTCGTCGAAAGGATTGTAGGTCGGATCCAGAGACTCAAGGGGAGCCTCGACAGTCGGATGGAACTGCTCGAACGAGCGGCCGAAAGCCGGAATCTCGGGTGCGCCGGCAGTGTCGAAATCGAGTGCCGTACCGAATGAATTGCGGCCGAGAGCCTCATGTATGCAGGCATAGACCACCTGGAATATCACTGACTCGTCCTCGAACTTGATCTCGGTCTTGGCTGGATGGATGTTGACGTCGATCGTATGTGGGTCTGCGTTCAGGAAGATGAAGTACGAAGGGACAGCGCCGTCGGCCACGAGGCCTTCGTACGCCTTCATGACCGCCTTGTGGAGATACGGGCTGCGGAAATATCTGCCGTTGACGAAGAAGAACTGGTTGCCGGTCGTCTTACGGGCAAGGTCAGGGCGGCAGACGTAGCCGGAGACGTCCACTACAGAGGTTTCAGCTGCAATGTCGACCACTGCATCGACGGCTGAGTTGCCGAGGAGGTCCTGGATTCTGAATTTCTGGCCCTTTGCAGGACGGAGGACATAGATGTCCTTGCCGTTGTGGTTGAGAGAGAATCCGATATCGGGGCGCGTCAGGGCAACCCTTGTGAACTCCTCTATGATATGCTTGAACTCAACGTTGTCGGACTTGAGGAATTTCCTTCGTGCCGGCACGTTGTAGAAAAGGTTCCTGACCGAGAAATTGGAACCGGTCGGGCAGGATGTCTCGACGGTCGAAAGATGCTGGGAATCAGCGAAAGACACCTCACAGCCTACGACGTCTTCCTCGCGTCTTGTCCTCAAAGTGACTTCCGATACGGCAGCGATCGAAGCCAGAGCCTCGCCACGGAAACCGAAGGTGCAGATATTGTTGAGGTCCTCGGCGCTATGGAGCTTTGATGTAGCATGTCTCTCGAAGCAGACTACAGCCGAGTCCGGATCCATTCCGCAGCCGTTGTCAATCACCTGGATGAGAGTCCTTCCGGAATCCTTGATGATGACAGAAACCTGTGTGGAGCCGGCGTCGACGGCGTTTTCCATAAGCTCCTTCACAACGGAAGCTGGCCGCAGGACGACTTCGCCGGCGGCAATGAGATTGGCAATGTTGCTGGGGAGTATACGGATATCCATAATGAAGCGGCTACAGGAGTGTATAGAACTTTGCCATCTGGAAGAGCACGATGCATGCCAGGATAAGGCCTATCAGACCGATTATCGACTGAGCCTTGGTACCGCCTCTGCGCTTTGCGTAGTTACCGTTGCGGAACGCACCCTGGATCGACGAGCCTGGGGCGTCGTTTCCGTCTGCATCCTTCTTGTTCATGGTACCATCAACCCTGCCGAATCTGCGGCGACGTTCCTCCTCTTCCTGATCGAAATAGATAGGCTTATAATTGAACACTTTGTGTTCCTGTTCTCCGAACCATCCGAATGATGCCATAGTCTTGTCTTTTAGTCTTAAAGAACAAATTTAACTAATTTTCTTTACTTTTGTAAAAAGTAATTTCTACAGGATGAACGACGGTTTCAAAGGATGCCCTTTCAGAGTCGGCAACGGGTATGATGTCCACCCTCTCGGCGAGGGAATCAAGATGTGGTTAGGCGGTGTCGCGATCGACGCTCCAGTGGGTTTCGTGGCACATTCAGACGGAGACGTGGCGATCCACGCCCTGTGCGACGCGCTGCTGGGATGCCTTGCACTCGGAGACATAGGACATCATTTTCCCGACAACTCCGACGAGTTCAAGGGCATAGACAGCAAGATACTGCTTGGACGCGTCGTCGGACTGATTTCCGAAAAAGGATGGGCAGTCGGCAACTGCGACATAACCATAGCCCTACAGAAGCCGAAGATCGCCTCTTACGTCCCACTGATGCGCGAGACTCTCGCCAAGGTGATGGGCATCCCATGCGACTGCGTTTCGATCAAGGCGACGACAACCGAGAAGATGGGATTCGTCGGACGTTGCGAAGGTTGCCAGGTATGGGCGACAGCTCTGATCTACAGAAAATAGTCCGTCCCCCTTCGGTTTTGGGAGAAATCCTTGAAAAAATCTAAAAAATATTATAAAAACTTTGCAAATTGACAAAACTGTTGTAGATTTGCAGTCCCATTCCAAAAGAATGTCGGAGCATTGAGATATGGTGTAATGGTAGCACTACAGATTCTGGCTCTGTCAGTGAGGGTTCGAGTCCTTCTATCTCAACCAAGGCACGGGTTTTTGCCATCAAGCAGTCCGTGCTTTTTTAATGAAAGGCATTTGCCTGACAAAGACATGATGGCGGGGTAGCTCAGCTGGTTAGAGCGTCGGATTCATAATCCGGAGGTCGTGGGATCGTGACCCACTCCCGCTACAAATTACAACACTATATATCGGCAGGATAGGACCTGCCACGCAGAACTTCGATGGACGCATCGGAGTTTTTTTGTTTATATACCTGGCTATCAGGCATATAAAAATTTCCCTGTAGTGCGATTCGCCCCACAGGGAAATGTATAAAACACTAATAATCAGCCAATTAAAGCTTCACAGTCACAGCGGAGCCGTTGTAGCTGACGGTCTTCTGGCCATCCTTGCCGGCTACGACGATGCGGAATGTGCGGTTTGCGAGCATTCCGTCGAATGAGCCGCTGCGGGCGCCGATGGTGAGGGTGCTGCCCTTGAGGGTGAACTTGATGGTCGAGTATGCGCCGCTCTTGTAGTTCTGGTTGTCACCTTCGTCCTCGTAGAGGGTGAAGCTGCCGTCCGCACCAGGATATACGCGGATCTCGAGGTCGTCCCATGGTTTCTCGTTGACATACTGGACGTCCGGACCGATAGGAACGATGCTGCCGGCCTTGACATAGACAGGGCAACGGTCGAGAGGTGCGTCTGCAGCCACTGTCTGGCCGCCGGTGTAGACCTTTCCGGTCCACCAGTCATACCACTTCACGCCTGCAGGAAGATAGACATCGAAGGTCTTAGGAGCGGTCCAGTCGACCTTCTCCTCTGACCATGTCCTCTCCTCGCGGGTGTAGAGCGCCTTGCTGACAGGAGCCACGAGGATTTCGTCGCCGAACATGAACTCGTAGTTGTTGTTCCAGGTGTTCTTATCCTTGGCGAAGTCCATCATGAGGGCACGCATGAAGCTGCCGTTCTGTGAAGAGACCTTCCAAGAGGTGCTGTAGATATAAGGCATGAGAGCGTATCTCATCCTGATGGTCTTCTCGATTGCGTCGTAGACAGGCTCGCCCTTCTTGCCGAATTCCCAGATCTCACGCCTTGAGCTCTCGCCATGGCTTCTCATCATAGGATTGAAGAGGCCGAACTGGAGCCAGCGGACATAGAGTTCCTGGAAAAGAGGGTTCATGTGGCAGGTCTGGGTCTCGCCCCTCTTGTTGTAGCCGCTTGGGAAGAAACCGCCGATGTCAGAATTGAAGTTAGGGTTGCCGGTAAGGGTGAAGCCGAGGCCGGCAGGAATCTGGTGACGGAAATCGTCCCAGGTAGACTGGACGTCTCCGCTCCAGGTGTTGGCACCTGTCCTCTGCTGTCCTGCGTACGCAGAACGCGTAAGGATCATAGGCCTTCTCTGCGAAACGCCGAGCTGCTTCTCGACAACGCCTTCCACAGAAAGGAGAGGGTATGCGTTGAGCACTGACCTGTATGAGCCCATGGCTGTCATCTGGTCAAGGTCGCTGTCCTTATAGTCAAGATGGTCAGGTTCCGTAGAGTCCATCCACCAGCCGTCGATGCCCATGTTCTCAAGACGGAGAAGATTGTTCCAGTAGATGTCTCTTGCCTCTGAGCTGTATGCATCATATGGGAGGACGCCTGATGGATAGTCACGGCGTGGCGGCCAGTCACTCAGGCCGCTCTGTGGCCATGTTCCGAAATGGAGAAGGAGGCCCTTCGAGTCGAGCTCACGGAAAGGCTTGGTCATAGGACCGAACGACGCCCAGATAGAGATGAGCATGTGGGCGTTCTTCTGATGGATCTCATCGATCATGGCCTGTGGACGACGGAATTCTTCGTTGAGGAATTCCATGGCGTTCCACTGGTAGTTGTTGCCCCAGTACTGCCAGTCCTGGATGACGCAGTCGATAGGGACTCCCCTTTCGCGGTAGCCGTTGAGGGCTCCGAGGATCTCAGCCGAGCTCTTGTATCTCTCGCGGCTCTGCATGAAGCCATAGCTCCACATCGGAAGCATAGGAACCGTACCTGTAAGAGAGCGGATGCCTGCGATCACGCCATCAGCGTTTCCGCCATAGATGAAGTAGTAGTCCACCTGCTCGCCGACCTCGGACTCGAACACGCAGCCTTCCTCGGCGTTGTCACGGAAGTTGGTGGTCGAAGGGTTGTCCCAGAGGATGCCATAACCCTTGACAGACTGGATGATAGGCACGAAGTCCTCAGTGTTGTCCTGACGCATGTAGCGTTTCTTGCCCCTGAGGCTGAGCTGACCGTCCTGGAGGATTCCTAGGCCATAGATAGGTTCATCAGGTTCAAGCGAATAGGTCTGCTTGACGATATACGAGCCCTTGTCAAGGCCCTCCGTCCTCATGGTGAAAGAATAGCTTCCTTCCCTGAGAAGAGTGCCGCCCTTTGCTGAAGCAAAAGTCACATTGCCGTCCTTAGAGACAGTCACTACAAGAGACGAGGTCGAATAGACCGTGCCGTCCTTGCTCTGCTTGGTCCTCAGAAGGACCTTTTCAGGAGAGGCAATGACAGACAGGCTCTCCTTTTCGGAAAATGTTCCGCCCTGCGGGGCTTTCTGGATCCTGACTGTCGAAGGCGAATAGAAAGTCACCTTGACAGGCTGAGCATAGGCAACCACACCTATGAGCATAAGAACAGATGCTAGTATCCTTTTCATGATTCAAGTTTTGAAAGAGTAATGTGCCAAGTTAGCGAAAAAAACTGAAAAGCAGGTTCCGTTTCCCAACGAAACCTGCCAACAAATGCATTAATTCATCAAAAATGTTCTTACGTATACGTATATGTCTACCTCAAAGGAATTCCCTTGTAGAAGTCCAGGACCTTTGAGTTGAAATAGCTTTCATATCGGGACTGGGCAAGGTCTGAGAGAGCCTTGACCATGGCACTTCGACTCTCGTTGAACTCTGTTATATTAGCCTTTCCTGTCTCGTACTTGGCCTGGACGAGATCAAACGATTCCTGTGCACTTGCAGCGCTTTCCATAGAACTGATGTATTTTGCCTGCGAGGCCACGGCGTTCGCATACGCCTGCTGGATCTCCTTGTAGAGGCTCTTCTTCGCACTTTCTACCTGAAGTTCCTGGTTCATATAGCTCAGCTGGCTGCTCCTGATACTGTTCCTGACAGAAAAGCGGCTGAAGATAGGAACAGAGAGACTGACACCGAGGTACTGGCTGAAATTGTTCTTGATCTGCTGGGTGAAAGCTGTCGCTGCACGGACTGAAGAGGTATAATAGTTTGTCCCCACTCCACCGCTGAGAGATATCGATGGGAGACGATAGCTTTTGGCAAGGCTGATCTGAGACGAAGCCGCATCGAGCCTTGTCATCTCCGCCTGGATCGAAGGCTTCACTCCGACTGCGGCAGCATAGACCTGCTCAGGAGTCTCCAGAATGCCAGGCTGAAGCGCCGAAGGGTCCGGCTTTGCAACAGCGAAACCCTCAGGAGAACTCAGTTCAAGCAGCTGTGAAAGATCCAGAAGCGAAAGATTCAGGTTGTTCTGAGCCATGGTCTTAGAATACTTGCTCTGACTCAATGCCGACTTCTGCTGAGCCAGCTGGACAGCGCTAGCCTTGCCGTTCTCCACCATAGCCTCTATTCTCTCGACCTGCAGAGAATCAATAGCCACCTGGTTTTTTGCAACCTCAAGTATCTCCATATTGTAGAGAATCTGGACATATGCCTGAGCGACCTGCACGCTGATATTGTCCTTGATCCTGTCAAGGTCAGCCGATGCGGCAGCAAGATTCAGCTTCTGGAGTTCAATGTTATGTCTGATCCTGAAGCCTTGGAACACAGGAACATCAGCACCGAGACTGATACCGGTCGAAGTCGAGTTCGAATTCTCATAGGTATTGTCCGCCGAAAGACCACGTCCGAACGAGAAATTCTCCGACATGCTGCCGCTCACACCCGGCAGGCGGCTGTTCTGGGCCGTATTCAGCTCAATTTCCCTCTGCGCCACAGAAATCTCCTGCTGACGTACCGTGATATTATGCTCAAGCGCGTAGTCGACACAGTCCGCAAGGGACCATGGTACCTGCCGTTCCTGAGCCTGCACCTGAGATCCGCCCACCGTGACCACCAGCACGAGCGCCATCTCCGATATAATACCTGATATCTTTCTCATAGCCTATTCGAATATCCTGTTTCCTCTTACCTTGTCGCCAGCCACGATGCCTGAAAGCACCTGGATGTCGACGCCATTGCTCAGTCCGGTCTGGACCTGAGTCTTCACATACTTGCCGTCCTTCATCACATAGGCATAGGCTTCGTCACCGTCGAAGTCGATCGCACTCTCCGGAATAGAAAGCACGTTCTCCGCCCTCTCGAGCACTACTGAAGCATTTGCGCTGTAGCCGGAGCGTATCATCTGGTCGCCAGGGACCTTGACGGCCGCCTTGACCTCGAACTGGTTGGCACCGTTGTTCTCGGTAGCCTTCGGCGAGATATACTCAAGGACCGCATCGAAGCTGAGGTTCTGGAGCGCACCTATGGTGATGGTCACAGGCATGTTCTCCTGGAGACGTCCGACCTCTGTCTCGTCGACATTTCCGTCGAAGATCAGGTCGTTCATGTTGGCAACGGTGGCGATGGTAGTACCGTCATTGAATGTATTGCTGAGAATAACCGAGTTACCTACCTTGACAGGGATGTCAAGGATAAGGCCTGTGATAGTCGAGCGGATAAGGGTGGAGCTAGAGGATGCATTGCTCTTAGACACACCGTCCCTGATCACCTCGAGGGCCTCCTGGGCCGCCGAGGCTTCTTCCTTTGCCTGGGAAAGCTGCTGGCGTGACTGCTCATACTCCTCCGCGCTTACAAGTTTCTTGTCATAGAGAGCCTTCTCTCTTTCATAATTCTTCTGCACCTGCTCGAGATTGATCTGTGAGAGGCGTACACGGCTCTGCGCAGAGCTGAGGGAATTCATGTCAGGAATGACCTTCACCTTGGCGATGACCTCACCTTCCTGTACAAGCTGCCCCGCCTCCTTGTAGAGTTCGGAGATGATTCCGCTGATCTGAGGCTTGACATTGACCTCGTTGCGAGGCACGATCTTGCCCGTCACGACAGCGATCCTGTCGATGTCCTTCGTCTCTGGAGTAAGTTCCTCGTACCTGATCTCCTCAGGCTTAGACTTCCTGTACAGGAACACGAAAGTTCCCACGAATGCTATGGCTATGAGTGCCATGTAGATATACTTCTTCATATCTGTTGTTTGTTTTTTCCTTTATTCGTCCCTCATCGCATCGACAGGCTTGATCGCCATCGCTCTCATCGCCGGTGCAAGTCCGGCGAGCACACCAAGCACCATCAGTATGAATACCACCGCCACTGCGGACCAGAAGCTGATCTGGAACGGAACAGGCATCTCACTGTGCGATACAGCCATCTCCACCACGTTCAGCACCATCACCGACAGCATGATTCCAAGCATTCCCGCCACGAAGGTAAGCATCACGCTTTCCGACATGATCTGCATGAGAATCATCCTTGGAGTAGCACCTATGGCCCTTCTGATACCTATCTCCACAGTCCTCTCGCGGACGGTCACCATCATGATGTTGGAGACGCCGATCGCTGCGGCGAGGAGGGTTCCGAATCCCACGAGCCATATCAGTATGTCAAGTCCTCGGAAGAGATTGTCCATGATCCCGAACAGTTCCTCGGCATTGACCGTGACTATGGCCTTGGTATCTCCCGGCATGATATAATGCCTTGTCTCAAGCACATCCGTACACTTTTCGATCACTTCCTTGATCTTGACCCCAGGCTGGGCGACCATGGCAAAGAAATCGACAGTATTGCCTCTCGAGAATATCTTCTGCAGGGTCGTGATAGGGATGGTGACTGCCTCCTCCGACCTTCCGTTGATCGACACTGCCGAACTGTGCACGTCCACACCTACTACCTGGAAGTATATTCCCGACACCTTTATGAAGCTTCCGCAAGGATCTCCACCGTCAGGGAAAAGCTCCTCGTAGATCTTCTTGCCTATGACACAGACCCTTCTGTCCTGCTCGACATCGACGCTGTTGATATAGCGGCCGTATTTCATCGACGGAGCCTCGATCTTCGCATACTCTGCAGACACACCCTTGGCATTGCAGTCCGAAGTACGGTCCTCATAGACCGCATTGTTCGCCCACATCGCAACGATTCCGGAAATGACCTTCGCCTCCGGCACCTGCTTACGCAGCACATCAAGGTCCTCCTGGGTGAAACGGATGCGTCGCCCGCTGCGGAATCCCAGATACGGTTCAGCGGTCTCTCCAGGAATCACGAATCCCGAATTTGTCGCGAAACCCTCGAAGTTCTTCACAAGCATCCTCTGGATACCGTCGCCTCCGCCCATCAGGAACAGGAGCATGAAGATGCCCCAGAAGACTCCGAAGCCCGTAAGCAGGCTGCGGCTCTTGTTCTTCATCAGGGAATCAATGATCTCCTTGAAAGAGTCTATGTCGAAAAATCTCTTCATTATCCTCTGAGAGCTTCTATCGGTTTCACTTTAGCTGCCTTGACAGCAGGTATCAGACCCGCAACCGTTCCGGCGATGACAAGGACCATGGTTGCCTCAAGCGCCACGTCAAATCCGACAGTCGGATCGACGAACAACGTGACACTGAAAAGGTCGGTATCAAGACCATGTCCACCCAGCGTCTTGTCCATCACCTGGTTGGCAAGCATGCCAAGGACCATTCCCAGATAGCCGAACGCCGCCGTTATGCAGACGCTTTCCGTAATGATAAGGGCAAGGATGGATCCTGGCTTGGCTCCTATCGCCTTTCTGATGCCGAACTCGTGGGTGCGTTCCTTCACGCTGATGAGCATGATATTGGACACTCCTACTATTCCGCTGACAAGAGACATCAGGCCAAGCACCCACAGAGAGAACCTGATGAGCCTGATAGCCTTGTTTACAGATTCGTTGGACGACAGAGTATTCTGGATCCATACAGAGCGCTTGTCGTCCGGCGCAGCCTGATGGTGTATGTTGATGGATGTCCTGTAGCTGTTCTCGAATACCTCAGACTCCTCCACTGTTTCTATTCCTTCGAATGAAAAAGCAATCTGCTCTATGTTCTTTCCGAGATTGTAGATGGTCGTCGCAGTCTCATAAGGGACATATACATTGACAGAGGAATCATCTTCGGACGTCCTGAATATTCCGACGATCTGATAAGGGAAACCGCCGATGGTCACTGTCCTGCCGATCATCTCCTCATAACCTTCCTCCTTGCCGTACAGCTGCCTGGCCTCCTTGCTTCCGATGACTACGCTCTTGCGTTGTCCCTCATTGTCGCGGATGTTTATGAAACGTCCCTTGAGTATGTCTATGTGGAGTATGTCCTTGTATGCTGCCTCCACGCCCGACATGCGGCACGAGAGATAATAGTCGCCATAGACCATCGTCAGGTTCTTCCTGACAAGGGGGCTGACAGTGCCTACGTTCCTTGCATATGGATCCCTCCCAAGACGGTCAAGATCCTCGAGATCCATCCTTATGCGTCTTCCGCTCTCATATCCGGCATATGGCTTGGATGTGCGGGAAGACACGACCAGCATGGACTTGTCAAGGCTCTCAGAATTCCTGAGCAGGGCGTTGAGAAGGCCGTTCCCGGCGCCCAGCAGAGCAATCAGCAGGAAGATGCCCCACGCCACGGCCAGGCCTGTCAGTGCAGTCCTGAGACGGTTCTGGCGCAGCGAGCTCCATATTTCCGCAAAGAGTTCTCTCATCCTATCAGTCCGTCCTTTATACGTATCACCCTGTTCGTAGCCTCGGCCACTCCTGGGTCATGGGTCACGACCACGATGGTCATGTTCTCCTTCTCGTTGAGTTCCTTCAGCAGGTTCATGATCTCCACCGAGGTCTTCGAGTCGAGAGCTCCTGTCGGCTCGTCCGCAAGTATTATCTGAGGACGGGTTATCAGGGCACGGGCTATGGCAACCCTCTGCTTCTGTCCTCCCGACATCTCGTTCGGGAAATGGCCTGCCCAGTCCTTCAGGCCGAGACGGTCAAGATATTCCATCGCCATCTCGTGTCTTTTCTTTCTTGGAACTCCCTGATAGAAAAGAGGGAGTTCCACATTCTCTACCGCAGTCTTGAAACCTATGAGGTTGTAAGACTGGAAGATGAAGCCGATCATAGTGTTCCGGTATTCAGCGGCGCGGTTTTCACTGAGGTTCTTCACAAGTTTTCCGTCCAGGTAATATTCACCGGTGTCATAGTTGTCAAGGATGCCGAGGATGTTCAGAAGGGTTGACTTGCCTGAGCCTGACGCTCCCATTATCGAGACGAACTCGCCCCTTTCTATTTCAAGGTCAATGCCCTTCAGGACATGCAACGGCTGCCCGTTGTCATAGGTCTTGTTTATATTCTTAAGTTCTATCAGCATTTTTACTTTTTTCGTATATTAGACGCAGATTAACAAAAATTGCTACAATGAAAATCGTATTTCTTGACGCCGCCACCATGGGCGATACCCCGATGACCGAGATCGAAAAGCTTGGCGAATTCATCTGCTATCCCGACTGTGACAGACAGCAGTCCTTCGAAAGATGCACCGACTGCGAGGTAGTCATCGTCAACAAGGTAAGGGTTGACGACGAGTTCCTTGACCATGCACCTAAGCTCAGGCTTGTCTGCGAAGCCGGTACAGGCATCAACAACATTGATACCATAGCATGCGGAAAAAGGAACGTAATTGTAAGAAATGTAGCAGGTTACTCGACTGATTCAGTTGCCCAGTGCGCATTCATGCACATCCTCAATCTCATGGGCAACGCCTTCTACTACGACAATTTCGTAAAATCCGGCGTATACTCACAGGGCAAGATCCATACAGACCCAAGCAACCCTTTCATCGAGAGCACAGGCAAGGTACTCGGTATTGTAGGCATGGGAGCGATAGGACAGAAGGTGGCATCAATAGGCAAAGCCTTCGGAATGGAGGTCATCTACTACTCCACCTCAGGAACATCACACTGCAAGGACTATCCCAGCGTAAGTCTTGAGGAACTCCTGAGGAGATCCGACGCCATAACCATCCATGCTCCTTACAATGAAAAGACAGCCGGTCTGATCGGCTATGAGCAGTTCAGGATGATGAAGAGAAGCGCCGTGCTGGTCAACACCGGCCGTGGTGGAATCGAGGTAGAGGCAGACCTTGCAAGAGCCCTGGACGAAGACCTCATCAAGGGCGCTGCGATAGATGTATTCGTGAAGGAACCGCTTCCTCTGGACAACCCTCTGATGCATCTGAAGGACATGAACAAGATCATCTTCTCCCCTCACATCGCATGGACCACCCACGAGGCGCGCCAGAGGCTCGCCGACGAGATGGCAAACAACATAAAGATGGGTTGGTAGGAAGACAGATCCTTATTCGAATGTGTTGACGTCGATAAGATTGTTCAGCAAAGCATACACAGTAAGGCCGGCGACAGTTTTGATGCCGGTCTTTCTTGTTATGTTCTTCCTGTGGGTGATGACTGTATGGATAGAGATGAAGAACTTATCGGCAATTTCCTTGTTCATCATGCCTCTTGCCACGCAGACAAGTATTTCCTTCTCCCTGGATGACAGTTCCTCCCCTTCCGGCTTCGGCATTTCCGAATGCGATTCCTGCGAGCTGCGCAGCTTCCTGGCGATCACAGCCGGCTCGTCATAGATACCTATTATCTCATCGAACTGCCTGACCAGGTCGTCGTCAAGCTGCGAACTTCCGAAACCCACGACAGCAGCGTCAGTATACTCTGAGATCAGGGCACGGCAGCGGGATCTGGTACCATAGTCCAGTACCATAGGGTCGAAGACTACGACATCTACGTCCATGTTCCTCAGACGCACTGCCGCGGTCGATGAAAGGTCCGACATGATGCCGCAGACATCAAATCCGCCCGCCTCGCCAAGAATGGTTTCGAGACCCTTGGCAACCACCAGCGACGGCACGATCAGCAAGACTCTCTTATTCTTCATCATTTCCTGGTTTTAGAGTAGTTCCTGGCTTCGCGACGAAGTCACGTTCCATGGTATTGACCACCGGGACAAGTATGTCGTCCTCTATCAGTGTATGCTTCTGGAGATCTTTCTCGAGCAGGTGGAGATGGCTGAGAACCATCATCACGGACTGATTGTCGCACTGCGGCGGCAGATATTTGAGGAGGATGTTCTTCAGGTCCTCGAGCTTTTCCTCGACGTTTGTATGGTTCTCCTCATACTGGAGTATGGTGAAGCTGCTGTCCTTGCGGTGCTCCAGGACTGACATCACATACGGGAAGACCTGAGTCTCCTCGAACTCGAAGTGCCTGGCAAGCTCATTCTTGTACTGAGAGAAGAAGCTGCGGATGATGTTCTGATACTTAGCGTCGCATGGTTCGATCATCTTTTCGATCGACTCGGCAAGATAGGTCACAGCAACTTGGGTATAGTAGTCATGGGAGCGGCGCAGGTAGGTCACGATGTCCTTGAGATCCGCCTCTCGGAGAACTCCCGGAGTAGGAACATAATTGTCGAAGGTATAGACTATGCAGATCAGGAGGAAGGTGTTGGTGTTGACCCCATGTCTGGCACACACCTCCTCGACGGTGTCCTCGCCGAAGCCGAAACTGATTCCAATGCGGGCAAGCACACCGACAAGGTCAAAGTTCATATCGATCAGGTCAGCCATCTTCATGGTAGCCGAAATCTGGTATCTGCCTTCTGTTTTTCGTTTCATACGCAAATATACTTTTTCCAGGACACAATTCAACGAATACAAAGGTACAGCGATAATAGAGACTCAGCAATACCAAGATATTGGGATTATGATGCAGAGACGGTTGTCCTACGCCGAAATGTGCCTAGGGAAACGGAATATGATCGCCAGAGCGGCGATGACAAAAAGTGCCAGAGGATAGTAGAGGTAGCCGATGATCGAGGCGGCTGAAATGCCGGCAAGGCCCGACGCCATCAGCAGCTGTGCGCCGTAAGGGATGACGCCCTGGACTATGCAGGAGAAGGTATCGAGGATGCTGGCGACCTTGCGAGGGTCAAGAGAGAAGCGCTCCGAGATATCCTTTGCGATGCCACCCATGGTGATGATTGCGATAGTGTTGTTCGCGGTGCAGAGATTTGACACACCAACGAGAGCAGCGATGCTCAGCTCAGCGCCTCTCTTACCATGGATACGGCTCGAAAGGCCCTTGGTCAGGAAATCCAGGCCTCCGTTGTGACGTATGACCTCAAGCATACCGCCGGCCAGGAGCGTGACGATGATAAGGTCGCCCATTCCGGCTATACCGGTGCCGATGGCGCCGAGGAAATCAATCCATCCGAGGCTGCCGCCTATCATGCCGATGGCCGCATTCAAAGCCAGACCGGAACACAGTGCGAGAGTGACGTTTATGCCGGCGATGGCAAGACCCATCACTGCAAGATATGGGAGGAGTTTCACCCAGCTGACAGCCTCGACCGAAGGTACGGAGCTGATGTCTGCTCCCATGGACAAATAGACTACCGCGACTATTACCGCAGCAGGACCGGCGAGCCAGATGTTGGCCTTGAACTTGTCGGCCATCGAGCAACCCTGGGTACGCGTGGCGGCGATAGTCGTGTCAGAAATGAAGGAAAGATTGTCGCCGAAGAATGCTCCGCCGACGATTATGGCGGTCATCATCGCAACCGGAACGCCTATCTCTGAAGCGATGCCCGAAGCGATGGGGACAAGCGCGACTATGGTACCTACGCTCGTGCCTATTGCCATGGAAATAAAGCACGCGGCCAGGAAAAGACCCGCCAGGAGCAGCTTGTCAGGCACGACCATCAGGGTGAGGTTGACTGTCGCATCGATAGAGCCGATTTCCTTAGCCGTATTCGCGAACGCCCCGGCCAGTACAAAGATCCATATCATCAGCAGGACATTGCTGTTGCCGGCCCCGCGAGAGAAGATGCTGATTCTCTGGTCCATGGTACCACGGGTCGTGGCCAGTGCATAGATCGAAGCGATCAGGAAGGCCGATGCCACAGGCACCTTGTAGAAATCCTTCGCCACAAGCGACGAGACGAGATAGACTATAAGGAAGACCAGCAGAGGGCTCAGTGCGAGCCATCCTTTCATCATATTATCCGAAGCGTTCTTTTCCATAGTGCATCCGAAGCGTTCTTTTCCATGGTGCAAAGGTACTGAATCTGCCCGTATTTGCCTATATTTGTCCGCGATATGTCAAAGAAGAAAACTGAAGGATGGGAAAGAAGAAAACAGAAGAATGGCTCCATAAGGAGGTCCTCGAAGGAGAGACGAAAGTCCTTCTCCATGCCTGCTGTGCCCCTTGCTCCGGCGCGATCCTCGAGTGCATGCTCAAGGAAGGGCTCGAGCCTGTCATCTTCTACAGCAACTCCAACATCTACCCGTCCGAGGAATACACGATCCGCCGCGACGAGTGCCGCCGATGGGCCGAGACCAACGGTGTGAGATTCGTCGAGGATGATTATGACCATGGTAACTGGAATTCTGCAGTCGCCTCCGGTCTCGAGGGTTGCCCCGAGCGCGGGCCGCGTTGCCTTCAGTGCTTCCGCTTCAGGCTCCGCCGTGCAGCGGCGTATGCCCATGAGCAGGGGTACCATGTACTTACGACCACTCTCGCCTCATCCCGATGGAAAAGCCTCGAGCAGATCGACCAGGCCGGCTTCGAAGCCTGCGCCGCCTACGACGACGTCCGCTGGTGGTCCCAGAACTGGCGCAAGGGCGGACTGCAGCAGCGCCGTTCGGAGATCATCAAGGAGCAGAACTTCTACAACCAGCTCTACTGCGGCTGCGAGTACAGCATGAGGCCGGAAAAAGAACAAGGCTGACCCTCTTGGGCCAGCCTTTTCTGTCTGTCAAACAGAGTACCTCCGCGGCCTGGCGTATTTGCCTGTCAAGCAGAGCATCTCCGCGGCCTGGCGTATTTGCCTGTCAAGCAGAGCACCTCCGCGCCCTGGCAGTCGCCCTGCCGTTCTGCCGCTGTTCTGTTCTTCCGTTCTGCCGCTGTTCTGCTTTTCCGCTCTGCCGCTGTTCTGCTTTTCCGCTCTGCCGCTGTTCTGCTCTTCAACTGCCGCTGTTCTGCTTTTCCGCTCTGCCGCTGTTCTGCTCTTCAACTGCCGCTGTTCTGTTCTTCCGCTGCCGGGTAGTCATCCTCTTTTTGCCATGCCCTCGTTTTTGCAAAACGGAGTGCATGCAGTCCCTCGTTCTGCGCACTGGGTGGCACATTGCCATGCACTCCTGGCCCTGTCAGGCCTATGAGTGCAAGCGAAACGCTATTCTAGGACCCTAGAATGATGGTCGTCATGCACTCCGATTTGCAAAAAGTTGGTCGCCTTACCGTTTGTGCAAAAAGTCAGCTGCCTTACCAATCGGCAAAACGCAGGTCGGCTTACAGGTTGGCAAGTAGCAGACTACCGGCTGCTTTGCGCTCTTCAGCGGCCGGGCGGCTGTCTCCTCCGGGGGACCCATGGCCACCCTCGGCCATGTCAGAGGGGCCCGCAAGCGAAGCGCAGTGGGAGGGATGGAGCGCGAAGCGCGGAAGGTCTCCGGAGGAGAGCTACTGCCAGGCCGAGGAAGGAGAGCCGCCACCAGGTCGGAGGAGGAGAGCTACTGCCAGGCCGAAGGAGGAGGGAGCAGTCGCCAGGCCGAAGGATGGAATAAGAGGCAGGACAGCCACGTGCCCGGAGGGAGTAATGCAAGAGAGGATGGCCGTATGGCCATCCTCTCTTAGTTATTGGACGGATATCCGCCGATGGGCAGAGATTAGCTGAGTCTCTTCTCGAGATTCTCGCGGATTGCCTTGAGGAAGCCCTCTGAGTTCTTCACCACTGGGGTGACGCCTTCCATGAGGTTGGCGAGGTCCTTTGTGACGATACCTGCGTTGAGAGTGTCGAAGCAAGCAGCCTCGAGCTGGTCAGCGTAGTTGATGAGCTCAGGGAGGTTGTCCATCTCACCTCTCTTGCGGAATGCGCCGCTCCATGCGAAGATGGTAGCCATAGGGTTGGTAGAGGTCTCCTCTCCCTTGAGGTACTTGTAGTAGTGGCGGGTAACGGTACCGTGAGCAGCCTCATACTCGTACTTGCCGTCAGGGCTCACGAGGACTGAAGTCATCATGGCGAGTGAACCGAATGCGGTTGAGACCATGTCAGACATGACGTCGCCGTCGTAGTTCTTACATGCCCAGATGAAGCCGCCTTCGCTGCGCATTACGCGTGCTACTGCGTCGTCGATAAGGGTGTAGAAGTACTCGATGCCGGCAGCAGCGAACTGATCCTTGTACTCTGCGAACACTTCCTCGAAGATAGCCTTGAAACGGCCGTCATACTTCTTAGAGATGGTGTCCTTTGTTGCGAACCAGATGGTCTGCTTAAGGTCAAGTGCATACTTGAAGCAAGAGTGTGCGAATGAACGGATTGAAGCGTCGGTATTGTGCATACCCTGGAGCACGCCTGGACCCTTGAAAGTCTGGATGATCTGCTCCTCGTGCTGTCCGTTCGCGCCTTCGAACACGAGCTTTGCTACACCTGGCTCGTCTGCCTTGATCTCGACGCTCTTGTAGACGTCGCCGTAGGCGTGGCGGGCGATGGTGATAGGCTTCTTCCAGTACTTCACAGCCGGCTTGATAGAGTCGATTGTGATAGGTGTGCGGAATACAGTACCGTCGAGCATCGAACGGATAGTTCCGTTAGGGCTCTTCCACATCTCATGGAGGTTGTACTCGCTCATACGCTGCACGTTAGGAGTGATGGTGGCACACTTTACAGCGACACCATACTTCTTTGTAGCGTTTGCAGAATCGACTGTAACCTGGTCGTTTGTGTTGTCACGGTTTACGAGGCCGAGGTCATAATAGTCTGTCTTGAGGTCGACGAATGGAAGGATGAGCTCTTCCTTGATCATCTTCCAGAGGATCCTTGTCATCTCGTCGCCGTCCATCTCCACGAGTGGAGTGGTCATCTGAATCTTCTTCATGATTGTTTATCAGCTTTTTAGTATTTGTCAAATAATTACTTGTTTCTCTGTGCTGCATAGTAGTTCATGAGACAGCCCTTTGAAAGGATGTCTCTCTCGTCAGCAGTGAGGTTCTGGAAATAGAGGTGGATGTCCTTCACACCCTCTGCGCAGATGACCTTTGCATCGATCTCCTCCTTGCCTGCGAGGATGGCCTCGCGGATGCCTTCTACATATACGAAGTCACCTGGCTTGTAGTCGAACGGAGTCTCCTTTGAGATTGTGAAAGGAACGATACCCCAGTTGATACAGTTGCTGCGATAGCGCTTTGTGGCGTACTCATAGCAGATGTTGGCATCACCACCGAGCACCTTCTGGCATGAAGCAGCCTGCTCACGTGCAGAACCGTCACCTGGCTTGTTCGCGAACACGCATGAACCGAACGAGGTGTTCTCAGCGCTTGCACCGACCTTTGCGAGAGCCTCTGCAACGTTTGCTGGTACGTTGCCTGCGCGGCGCTCGAGATCCTGAGACTGGATTCTCTTGCTGATTCCTACATACTCAGGAACACGGCGTGAGAGAGCGAACTCAGAAAGCTTGAGAGGGTTTGAACGGTAGCTTGAGGTCTCACCTGAAGGGATGAGCTCATCTGTTGTGGTGACAGGGTCATGGATGACAGCAGCAAGTTCTACGAGCATGTTGTCCTGCATTGGATACATCTTTGGCCAGTCCTTGATGTTCGGACCGTAGCGGAGCTCCTGTGAGTCGTCTGCCTTGCCATATCCATAGTAGATACGGCTGTTGTAGATCTTTCCGTCGTACTGGTAGCGTGCGTGTGTATCTTCGTACTCGATGTCGGTAGCAGCTGTGATCACACCGCCGTTGGCTGCTGTAGCAGCGATTGAGCGTGCATCCATGAGAGATACGAGTGAAAGCTGGCCGTTGCCTGGCTTAGAACCCTCACGGTTAGGGAAGTTACGTGTGGTATGGCGGATTGAGAAACCGTTGTTGGCAGGAACGTCACCTGCACCGAAGCAAGGACCGCAGAATGCAGGCTTGATGACTACACCAGCCTCGAGGAGTTCCTCTGCGACATGGTTGCGGGTAGTTGCGAGGTATACAGGGGTTGACTGAGGATAAGCCGACATTGTGAAGTAGTCGTTGCCGATGCTCTTGCCCTTGAGGATGGCTGCGGCCTCTGCGAGGTTGTCGTAGGTACCACCTGAACAGCCTGCGATGAGAGCCTGGTCTGCACATACCTTACCGTCCTTGATCTTGCTGAGAAGATCGATGCTGATCTTGTCGCCGAAACGGTTCTTTGCATCCTCCTCGATCTTTGCGAGTATAGCCTCAGGGTTGGCCTGGAGCTCATGGATGGTGAATGCGTTTGATGGGTGGAATGGAAGAGCGATCATAGACTCCTGCTTTGAGAGGTCGATCCTGATCATGCTGTCGTAGTATGCAACCTTGCCTGGCTGGAGAGTCTTGTATGCCTCGGCACGGCCGTGCATCTTGTAGAATTCCTCCACCTTCTCATCGGTGATCCAGATTGAAGAGAGACAGGTAGTCTCAGTTGTCATGATATCGATACCGTTACGGAAGTCGACTGGAAGCTCAGCTACGCCAGGACCTGCGAACTCGAGGACCTTGTTCTTTACGAAACCGTTCTCGAACACTGCCTTTACGAGTGAGATGGCTACGTCATGAGGACCGATACCCTTGCGTGGCTTGCCTTCGAGCCATACGAGCACAACATCTGGAGAGTTGATGTCCCAGGTGTTGCTGAGAAGCTGCTTCACAAGCTCGCCACCGCCTTCGCCTACACCCATGCTACCGAGTGAGCCGTAGCGTGTATGGCTGTCTGAGCCGAGGATCATGTTGCCGCACTGGGTGAGAGCCTCACGTGCGTACTGATGGATGACTGCCTGGTTTGCAGGGACATAGATACCGCCGTACTTCTTAGCAGCTGAGAGACCGAACACATGGTCATCCTCGTTGATAGTACCACCTACTGCACAAAGAGAGTTGTGGCAGTTGGTCATTGCGTAAGGAATCGGGAATTTCTCAAGACCTGATGCTCTTGCAGTCTGGATGATACCAACGTATGTGATGTCATGGGAAACCATCGCATCGAACCTGATGCGCATCTTCTTTCCCTTGCTTCCATCGACATCGTGGGCACGGAGGATTCCGTAGGTGATAGTGTTTTCGCGGGACTCATCTGCAGATGGCATTCCTGTGGCGTCGTCGACAATCGTCTTGCCATCAAGGAGATAGACACCGTGTGGAATCAATTCTACCATAATAATTGTGTTGTTAGTTTATAAAGTTTGTTATAAATATCGTAAGTGACAACATGTCGGCGCTTCCGCCTGGCGATGTATTGCTTGACTTATATTCTTCGTTCAGTGCATAGAGACGTTCGACGCTGAAGTCCGCAAGGACTGATGCGGCGTCTGCCTTCACCTTCCTGAGCCCTTCCAGTCCTCCGCGGTGGAGTACGTTGGTGTCGTCCAGTCCGGCCATGATCTTCAGCAAGGTCTTATGGTACCTATGCGGGTCGTCAGAAAGGCTGTTAAAGTATGGCAGCCAGTCTGAGAAAAGTTCGGGATAGGCCCTACGGGCACTTTCCAGGGCTCCCGGGACCCTGTATGTACTGACGGCGTCAGCTCCGTGCGTGTCCTTCGCAGAAGGAATGCCTTCGGCTGTGTCTGCGAGCAGGCGTCTGAACTCGTCCTTGCCGACCTTCCCGCCCCTTGCCAGAAGGTGGGAAACGACAGCAGTCGACAGCCCGAGACAGAAAAGCGCTCCCTTGTGGGTATTCACCCCGCAGGTTGCCATGAGCATAGCCTTCTCCGCCTCGATTCCGATCTCCCTGACCTTGTCCGGGTCGATTCCGTCCACCGCCGAAAGGGCGAGCGACGTGAAGAACGGACGAAGAGCCTGGATGCTTCGGACCATGGTACCATGATCCATGTCCTGGTGCGCACCTCGGTCGGCATTATCGACCAGGCCGGGCTTCGGAGTCGTGTCAAGCTCCCTCTCAAGGGCCTGCTGCGCCAAATCAGCAACAAGATACGGAATGCTTGTCTGATACGCAAGTCTTAAAGCGTTTTGAATCCGGGCGGAGTCAAGACTGCTCCTCAGAACAGATGCACTGACCGGCCCGTCACTGTCCTCAATGCGCTCTATTTCAACGAAATCCATTCCCTTCTGAGGGAGGAGAACGGACATCAGTTCATTGTACCTTGCGGTAAGCGGATCCTTAGGTTCCGAGCCAGCGAACCTGACGCTGACTCCAAGGGCAGGAGCGATATGCTTCGAGAAAAGGTCTATGTCGAGCGTCATCTGGGTATCGGACGCGTCGTCCAGCTTCTTGAGGAAGTAAGTCGGGAAAGTCGCTGCCGAGATCGCATAGTCGCTGCCTTCGCACACTGTCACGTTCTCCAGGTCCGCAGTCCCGGCCTTGATCATCGCAAGCCTCTCGGCGTACGGAAACCTCGAAAGGTCCTCCTTCACGGCTATCACATAGAGATTGTCGACCTGCGATGCCGCCTTCTCGACCAGATACCTGTGTCCCTTGGTGAAAGGGTTGGCATTCATCACTATCGCGCCGTTGCGGCCGTCCTTCCTAAGGCCTGACAGATATTTCGTGTATTGCTTGAGGCCGGTGAAGCCGTTCTCCATCAGGATAGCCTCAGGACTCTCTGCCAGGAGACTGAATCCCAGACTTGAGAAGATATCCTGATTGCCCGGCTTGGTAAAGAGTTTCACGGACTGATGTCCCCTGTCCATGGCAACTCCGATCAGGTGAGATACCAGCTTGTTGACAAGGCCCTCCGATCTGGCAGAATCGCAGACGGCTATGCACTTGAGCACATTGCCCTCAAGTCCGCCTCCGGCAAGGATCTCGTCGCTGTCCTCGCTTCTCGTGACTGTTGCGTAGTAGTCCAGAGGAGCCATGCGCAGGCCGTTCTGTGCAAGGAAGGATTCCACCCTCCTGCGCACCGAAGAAAGCGAAAGCGGCACTGAGCTTATATAGTGGCTACTGCACATAGTCTGCGATCATCTGGTCAATCTTCGCCATCAGTTCTTCCTGGGTGTGGGTACGGTTCCTCATGCAGAAACGCGCCTCGTTGTCGCAGATCAGGCATCTGCGCAGCGGGCTGCCCACCGATTCCCTTGAGACAGGAGCTCCGTCCTTCCCTATCACGTCCATATCGAAGAGACGTCCGAGAGGATGGGTATCCTCAAGAATGCAGACTGCCCGCTTCGCCTCCTCTACAGGAAGCGGAGTGAGCAGATAAGCTTCATATCCGGTCTGCAGGTCACGGGTCTCCAGATGGTCGGTCACGTCTTCGAAAGAATCAGTGAGAGCCTCCAGGGCCGCCTGCGCCACGGTAAGAGACTGAGGATTACGCTTGATCTTGCCCGGCATGATGACCGTGAGACAGACAAGAGTCCTTCCAGGGAACCTCGTCTGAAGTTCCCTCTGGTGGGATGTCCTGTCCTCACGACTTGCCAGAAGCTGGTCAAGCGTAATCTCCATATAGAATCAAAGTCTTAATCGAGGATGTTCATGATGACGTCCTGTACGGAACCGTCACGGTTGAGAACGACACCTACTACCTTGTCTCCGAACGGAAGCGGATCAGGTTCACCGACATAGTCGTATGCGAGTCTCTGGAGTTCATGGATGTCCACGATCTCGAGACCGGCCTTCCTGAGGCGCTCTGCAAGTTCAGGGCGACGAGGGTTGACTGCGATACCGTATTCCGTTACGATGACATCGACCGTAGAGCCAGGGGTCACGAGAGTGGTCACTTCCTTGACTACGCAAGGGATGCGGCCTCTCATGAGAGGACATACGACGATAGAGAGAGCTGACTCCGCTGCTGTGTCAGGATGTCCGCCGACTGCGCCACGGATGACACCGTTGCTGCCGACAAGTACGTTGACGTTGAAGTTCACGTCTACCTCAAGGGCAGAAAGGATCACCATGTCAAGATAGTGTACTGCCGAGCCTTCCGCTGTACTTGCGTACTCGTTGGCACCCACGCCCTTGTGGAGAAGGTTTGTCTTGATCGACTCCGCAGCTACTCTGTCGAATGACTGGACGTCGATCAGACGATGGATGAGACCTTCCTCATGCATCTTCACCATATGGGCGGTAATTCCACCAAGTGCATATGATGCGTGGATACCCTTTTCGATCATGCTCTCACGGATATACTTCACGGCTGCGAGCGATGCTCCGCCGGAACCTGTCTGGATTGAGAATCCATCCTGGAAGTAGCCTCCGTTGATGATTACCTTGGCAGCCATCTGAGCGAGGAGAATGTCACGAGGGTTCTTGGTGTCACGGATGGCACCTGAAGATATCTTTGATGAATCTCCGACAGAATCCACGAGGACCACATAGTCAACGTCGTCCTCTGAGATGGCGTTAGGGATGTTAGGATATTCTACGAGGTCATCGGTGATGATCACGACCTTGTCTGCCATCATTGAATCAGGAATAGCGTATCCGAGGGCTCCGCAGATAGACTTGGCGTTCTCTGAACGGCTGTAGCCTGATGCGTTGCCGGCAGGGTCGCATGAAGATGCTCCGAGGAACGCCACGTCGATGTGGAGTTCGCCTGACATCACTGCTCCGCCACGTCCACCATGGCTTCGGAACACTACAGGTTCCTTGAGAAGGCCACGTGAGATCTCCTCTGCGAGTTCACCGCGCAGACCTGATGTCGAGATGCCGGTGATCACGCCATTCTTTATATGCTCGATAAGCGGTGCGTGTACGTCTGAAAGGCTGGATGCCGCGATGGTAAGGTTCTTGAATCCCATGGCAGCAAGCTTGTTTACTACCATGTTCACGACCTTGTCACCTCCACGGAAATGGTGGTGGAACGAGATTGTCATTCCGTCCTTCAGGCCGCTCTTGATGATCGCATCCTCGAGGGTGGCGATCTTAGAGCCCTTCATCTGGTACTCCTTACGGAATTCGCCGCTCTTCTCGATTTTGTTGGCGAACACCTGCTTGTTCATAGCCGCTGCGACAGACTTCACAGCTGCTGATCTTTCCATATAGCTACTCATATGCTTCCTCCCTTGTCATAATGCCAGATGCGATTGCAAGTTCCATGGTGCGCTGTGCTCTGAGAACGACAGGGCGGTCTACCATCTTGCCGTTGACTGAGATGACACCTGAGCCCTTGGCTTCTGCTTCCTTGATGCCTGCGATGATCTTGCGGGCCTTCTCGATGTCCTTTGCCTTTGGAGCGAACACCTCGTTGACTATTGAGATCTGGCGAGGGTTGATGATAGACTTGCCGTCGAATCCAAGATTATGGATGAGTTCCACCTCATTGCGGAACGACTCCATGTCATCGAGATTCGAGAACACTGTGTCGAAACAGTCGATGCCTGCTGCACGTGCAGCGACGACGATTGTCTGGCGGGCAAAGAGAAGCTCTGCTCCTCCAGGAGTTCTCTGAGTCTTGAGGTTCGCTGTATAGTCCTCTGCGCCGAGGGCGATACCCATCATTCTCTTGGATGCCTTTGCAATTGCATATGCATTGCAGATACCTTCAGCGCTCTCGATGGCAGCCATGATACGGGTCCTGCCAAGACAGCCGAGCTTTGTCTCGACCTTCTCGATCTCAGCCTCAAGCTCACGGACTTCGTCAGCCGTCTCTGTCTTAGGCATACGGATCACGTCCACGCCACCCTTGATGACAGCCTCGACGTCTTTTCTTCCGTATGGTGTGCTGAGAGGATTGATACGTACTACTCTCTCGATTCCGCGGAAGTCGATTGACTTCAGGGCATTGTGGACGAGAAGACGCGCTGCGTCCTTCTCAGCCATAGTGACTGCATCCTCGAGGTCGAGCATGATAGAATCAGGACGATAGATGAACGCGTCCTGCATCATTGCCGGGTTATTGCCCGGAATGAACATCATTGTTCTCCTTAGTCTTTCCATGCTGATTCTGATTATGATTCCCAGACATCCACTCCGGTGGCACGGACTGCAGCCGCAGTCACTCTTGCGCGGATGGTACAATCCCTGGCTCCTTTGTCGGTAGCCTTGATTTCGGCGTCAGTAACGCCCATACCTGTCAGAGTCTCTTCGATGACGGCGCGGATCTGTCTGCCGAACTGAGCGGCGACAGTGCTGTCAAGATCGATGTGGAGGCCCTCCTTTTCAGCCGGTGCGATCTGGATCATGATATCTCCAGATTCAAGAGTACCGGCAACAGCGTTCTTGATTTCCATTTCGGTATAATTAGTGAGTAATATTTGTCAGTTGGTTTCAATGGTTATAAAACGCTTGCAAAAATAGTTGAATTACTTGAATATTGAAAGGAAAAAACCCTTTTTAGATGACATGGATAAGATTTGTCACGACACAATGCGGGAGAAATACTAAAATACCAATAAATAGGTACGGGAAGTATCAGAACAAGATTGTAATTTTGCACAATCATGGATTCATTCAACTGTAACGGGAATTGCCACAGCTGTCCGATGACGGCATTGAAGGCCGATGCCAGATGCATCAAGGTAGCAGTGATAGGTGCTGACGGGAACATCGCCAGCAAGACCGTTTCGTTCAACGGGTACTCAGTACGTTTCGACGTGCTTCCCGAGATATCGTCCATCCTCGACACCTCGCCTGACGTCGTGCTCAACCTGGTGGACGCCATGGACCTTGAATGTACCATGTACCAGGTCACGAAGCTCATCGACCTCGACATGAAAGTCATCATGTCACTGCAGAACTACCGCAGGTATCTTGCGACTGGCCATTCGGTCAACATCGGACAGCTCTCCAAACTGCTGGGAATGCCTGTGCTCACTGCTGACTTCAACAACGACCTTGGTCAGATGACGATACTCGGGAAGATCGCCGAGGTCTACCAGGAGCCTTTCGTCCACAAGGTAAACGTCCCTTACGGCCAGGACATCGAGCAGTCGATCACGGAAATCTCAGCTGCGATCCACTCAAGCCACACAGAGCATTGGCAGCACTTTTCGGAGCGATACCTCGCCGTCCGCCTGCTTGAGCACAGAGACTACATTCTCCCATACATCAACGCCCTCCCTAACGCAGAGGAAGTGCTCGCGGTCACCAGGAGGACCCACGACGCCCTCGAGAAGGAATTCGGCGAGCAGTCCGAGGACCTCGTAGCCAAGGCAAGGCGCGGATTCGTGGCCGGCGCGCTCCAGGAGACCGTCGTCCACAGCAGCGACAACTCAGACCACAGCCTCACTCAGAGGCTTGACGCAGTACTGACCAGCAAGTGGCTGGGATTCCCTCTCATGGTGCTCATCCTGCTGGGCGTCTTCCAGATGACCTTCACCATCGGAGCCTATCCGCAGGGATGGATAGAGGACGGGGTCAGCGGCCTCTGCACATGGCTGCTGTCATTCCTGAGGCCTGGCTGGTTCACCAGCCTCATCGTCGACGGAGTCGTCCAGGGCGTGGGAGCAGTACTCTCATTCCTCCCGAACATCATTATCCTGTTCTTCTTCCTGTCACTGCTCGAAGACTCGGGATACATGTCGAGAGCTGCATTCCTGATGGACAAGATCATGCACCTCGTCGGCCTGCACGGCCGTTCCTTCATACCTATGCTCATCGGTTTCGGGTGCAACGTCCCCGCGATCATGGCAGCAAAAAGCATCGGAAACCAAAGAGACAGGACACTTACCATGCTCATGATACCTTTCATGAGCTGTTCAGCGCGTCTTCCTGTCTACATGCTCTTCGTATCTGCGTTCTTCGCAAAGTACAAGGCACTTGTGATGATGGGAATCTATGTAACAGGTATCGTGCTCTCCATCATCTTCGCGTTCGTGATGAAGCAGACGAAATGGTTCAGGATGCAGGACGAGGACTATGTCTCGGAACTCCCGCCTTTCCGCAAGCCGACATGGAGAAACACCGGCATGCATATCTGGGAGCGAGCATCCGACTACCTGAAGAAAATCTCTACGGTGATCCTCGCCGCGTCAGTGATAATCTGGGCTCTGGAATACTTCCCAGCCGGGAAGACCGGTAACGGAGAGAACCCTGAAGAGTCATATCTCGCAATGGTCGGCAAGAGCATGGATCCGATAATGGCACCTCTGGGCTTCGACTGGAAGATGAACGTCTGCCTGCTCACAGGCCTTCCTGCGAAGGAGGCCATCGTCAGCACCATGGGAATTCTCTACCACGCATCACCGGAGGATGACGGCGGAAAGGCATTGGCGACCGCACTCAGGGAAGAGCACATCTTCACCCCGGCCACCAGCTGGGCCTTCATGCTCTTCGTGCTCCTCTACTTCCCGTGCATCGCCACGATCGCAACCCTGCGCCGAGAGATCGGACGCCGATGGGCTATCTTCTCTGTGGTCAATTCACTCGCCCTCGCATGGATAGTCGCATGGGTAGGCTACCACATCACTATGCTGCTGATCTAGCGGATGATACGTTTGATGCTGTTGGCTGATTCGATCAGTTTACGGATCTCATCCTCGTCATAATCCGCGATCGCATCACGGAAAGCCTTCATCTTCTCGATATAGGTGTCGACTGCATGGAGGACATTGTCCCTGTTCTGGCTGAGGATAGGCACCCACATGTCAGCGCTCGACTTCGCGAGACGCACGGTTGAAGAGAAACCTCCGGACGCCAGGTCGAAGATATGTTTCTCATCCTTCTCCTTGTCAAGCACTGTCAGCGCGAGCGCAAACGAAGTCACATGCGAGATGTGTGACACGTATGCGGTATGGACATCATGGTTTGATGAATTCATATAGATTGCGCGCATGTTCAATGCGCCATAGAGATCCTCAACGACTTTCACAGCGCGTGGACTTGACTCCTCACTGTTGCAGATGATGCATGCTCGGCCGTCAAAAAGGCCCGGCATGGCAGCCCATGGACCTGAATACTCGGTACCGGCCATAGGATGCGACGCAACATAATGGGCACGCATAGGATGATAGTAGGCTACCTTGGTAAGCTGCTCCTTGGTCGAGCAGACATCCATCACCACCTTCCTGCAGTTCTCGATCTTCTCGAACCTGTCAAGGATCTGAGGAAGCATCTTGACAGCAGTGCCTACCGGCACAGCGATCACGATGACGTCGCTCAGGTCGACACACTCATCGAATGTGACGATCCTGTCGACCAGGCCTATCTTCTCAGCTGCCGCTGCATTGACTGGCTCCGCCTCTACTCCATATACCTCCTGCGCGAAACCTCTTCGCTTGAGGTCGATGGCCATTGAGCCTCCGATGAGACCAAGGCCGATGATTCCTACTTTCATATGATATGATTATTGTGCCTGGCACGAGGCCAGGCACCTGATTGTTAAAGACTCTTAGGAGCGTAGATTGAATCCCACCATGTAGGGTCGTCCTGGAGATACTTGGCGAACCAAGCCCAGATCGTATCCTGCCAGTCGAGACGCTTCTGATACTCGAGGATGTGGTGGTTCTGGTCCTTCACAGCGACAAATGCGGTCTCTTTTCCAAGCAGCTTGAGGGCTGTGAACATCTGGATGCTCTCGTTCACAGGGACATTGGTATCAGCGTCACCATGGACAAAGAGGATAGGTGTGTTGATCTTGTCTGCACGATAGAGAGGGCTCTGGTCGACATAGAGGTCCTTACGGTTCCATGGATAGCTGTTCGCCATAGAAGTCTCGCTGTATGAATAGCCCCAGTAGCCGAAGCCCCAGTAGCTTGTATGGTCACTGATGCCGGCGTGTGAGATCGCGGTCGCGAAGAAGTCTGTGAGGGTCGGGATGTACTGAGACATGAAACCGCCATATGATGCACCGATGATGCCGACTTTCTTCTCGTTTACGAATGAGTGCTCCCTACAGAACTTCTGGGCGCCCTCGATGATGTCCTCTGCAGGGCCCTGGCCGGCTGTGTTCACGTGTCTTGCGCTCCACTCCTGGCCGTTTCCTGTAGCACCGCTTGGTACTGCGACGATGTAGACCACATAGCCGAGCGCCGCGTAGGCATGGTGTGGATAGCGGCTCTCGAAGTTGCGGCTGGTAGGGCTGCAGCCACCGTAGTAGTTCACGATCATTGGATACTTCTTAGAAGGATCGAAATGAGGCGGAAGATAGTAGCGGCCGACCACTGTCTCTCCCTTTGAGTTCTTGAAGTTCCACTCATGGCACTCACCGAGCTCGACATCCTTCAGGATGACAGCGCTGAGGTCCTCCTTAAGCTCTGATTTTCCGCTCTTGAGGTCGAGGGTGTAAAGACGGTCTGAGTTCATGGCACCCTGTCCATAGTAAGCCATGACAGGAACGTTCGCTGCGATTGAGAAACGGTTCACGAGATCCTCCTTGACAGGAATCTGGTCGATCTTTCCGTTCTTAGGGTTCAGGCGGTAGAGGCTGTAGAGATCAAGATTCTCCGCTGTGAAGTAGATCATGCCGTCTGCAGTGCTCCACTCTCCGCTGTTGATGTTAGGGTTGAAGTTCTTTGTCATCGGACGTATCTTCTTCGTCGCGATGTCCATGATATAGAGCTCTGTCTGTGTAAGACTAGGTGTCTGGCCTGGCTTGACGTTCATACCGATACGGTCGAATGCCTCAGGAGAGCCTGTGAGCAGGATCTGCTTTCCGTCTGGAGAGAAGCTGGCTCTTCCCATGAAACCGTCCTTGTCGACGAGAAGTTCTGCCTTAAGTGTGGCAAGGTCGAGAAGGTAGAGGCTGCCGACAGTGGTAGGACGCTCGGTCAGACGTGACTGGCTGACCATGACAAGTGCATACTTGCCGTCCATCGAGATGTCTGACACGTATGAATCATGGTAGCCGAAGGTCAGCTGCTGCATCATACCTGTCTTGAGGTCGTACTTCGAAGCGTATGAACGGCTTCTCCAGCCTGGCTGGCGGTCGTCCGGTTCAAGGATCTGGTAGATATGGTCACGCTCCTTAGGGCCTTCCTGTGTCATCGAGTAGATAAGGAAGTCCTCTGTAGGTGAAATCTGGAACCTGCCCTGAGGGAGGTCCTCCACGAGGATCTCCTCTGCACCTGTAGCCGGGTCAGCAACGATGAGCTGTGTGCCCTTCTCTGTGCGATGTGAATAGTAGTACTTGTTTGAAACAGGCATCCAGCTTGCCCTCTCTGCCTTCTCAGCCACTACCTTGCCGGTAGCAATCTCCTTGATCTGCGAAGAAGCGCTCGTACGGCCTCCTTCCATGGTTGTGTTGTATGACACGATCATGTATTTTCCGTCAGGAGAGACCTCGATGCCTGAGAAACGCTTTCCGAGAAGCACGTCCTTCATTCCATAGAAGTGCTTGCCGTCCTCACGCAGAGTGATCTTACCCTCTGAAGGTGTATCGATCGTCACCTTGAGAGACTCGCTCTTTCCTGCCTGTGAGACATACTTGATGTCCACCTCGTGGGTAGACGGGCTGAGCTTGAGCTCGCCTGCGGCAGGCTTTCCGTCAACGAAAAGCTTATAGCTGGAGAGACCCTCGACCTTGATGGTCGCAGTGGCGTAGCTTGTATTCTGGAACGAGAAAGTCGCCCAGTTGAGAGCATACTCCGAGCTGGTCGCAGGGAGTGCGTCGCCTGAAACGGTAGGGGCATCCTTGAGCGCATCCTTTGAGACAGGAGTATCGAGAATGCTCGAAGGATCATATGCCTTTGAATTGACGTTCACCTCATCGACCATGAACGGTTTCATCACCGGAAACGGTCCGGCATGCTTGAATGACTTTACTGAAATGTTCTCGGCGCCGGCCGTGAATGTACATGCAATGGCGCAGGCGATAAGCCAGATTTTCTTCATAACAATTAGTTGGTTATAACTGCCGCCGGAGACACCCTTCCCCGACAACGACTGCGCAAGTTACAAAAAAATTGATTAAGAGCGAAAACGAAAAAAGCTCCGGAATTTCTTCCGAAGCCTTCGTGCGGTAGGTGAGACTCGAACTCACACAGGCCAACGCCCACTACCCCCTCAAAGTAGCGTGTCTACCATTTCACCACTACCGCAAATATGTCTCCCTAACTTTCGTTTGGGATTGCAAATATACACACGAATATTTAATCTCCAAAACTTTTTCAATATTTTTTCAAATACATATATACAATATGCTTTGTGCTTCAAAAAAGTATTCCTATCTTTGCATCCGCATCCTCGGGAAGGGTGTATCAACTTATTTTATAACTTTTTAAAAACAGATTCACAATGGCTGTTAAAATTCGTCTTCAGCGCCACGGTAAGAAGAATTTCGCATTCTTCCACATTGTAGTGGCTGACTCACACGCTAGACGTGATGGTCGTTACATCGAGCAGCTCGGCTCTTACAACCCTAACACAAACCCTGCAACTATCGTTCTCAACAACGAGCGCGCACTTGCATGGATCAAGGTTGGTGCAGAACCAACTCTCACAGCTCGTCGTATCCTCTCTTACGAGGGTGTTCTTCTCCGTCATCATCTTGATGGTGGTGTAGCTAAGGGCGCACTCACACAGGAGCAGGCTGACAAGAAGTGGGCAGATTGGAAGGCTCAGAGAGATGCTAAGATCGAGGCTAAGAAGCAGGGTCTTTCAAAGGACGCTGCAGCTAAGGCTAAGGCAGCAATCGAGGCTGAGGCTAAGGTAAACGCTGACAGAGCAGAGGCTATCGCTAAGAGAAAGGCTGAGGCTGAGGAGGCTGCACGCAAGGCAGCTGAGGAAGCAGCGGCTGCAGCAGCAGAGGCTGAGGCTCCAGCTGAGACTCCTGAGGCATAAGTCTATGTCGGATTCAGGTACAAAAGGCCTGTTCCAGATTGCCCAGGTACTGAAGTCTAACGGTATCAACGGGGAGCTTCTCATGAGCTTCCGCGACATTGATCCTTCAGAAATCGACCAGCACGAACCGGTGTTCATCAGTTTTGATGGACTTCCGGTTCCTTTTTTTATTGAATCCTTCACCCAGAGAGGCAACAACAAGGCACTCGTAAAGCTCAACGACATCTCCACTTTGGAAGATGCCGAGGAAGTAGTCGGCAGAGCAGTGTTTGCCGAGGAATCGAGCTACGAATTCGAAGACGAGGGCTATGAAGACCTCGTCGGATGGGAACTGTACGACGAAAAAGGAGAAAAGAGAGGCACGGTCGCCGATTACGAGGACATCCCCGGCAATCCATGCATCGTCGTCGAGACCGCGTACGGGCAAGCGATGATTCCTCTCCACGAGGACCTCATCATCTCCATCGACGAAGATGCCCAGTCCATAACGATGGAAATCCCGGAAGGACTTCTTTGACGGCAGCGGGCCTCCGAGACATATCGGCTGCGGCCAAGGCACATAGAAAAGTCCCGGGCTTCTGTCCGGGACTTTTCATATACACTATGACTTATACCAGTACCAGTGCCTGGGTCCGTACTAGTTCGACTCTTTGATCTGAGCGTTGAAGTTGTCGATGCAGACATAGAGAGGGAGGTCCGACCTGTTTGTCTCAAGTCTCACGTCGAGCGAAGTCACAGAACCGAGACCATTAAGGTCCATGTCGGTCCACTCTTTGAGAATTGACAGAGTTTCCTCATATCTGGCAAGATCCTTCGAGACAGAAGCACCCTTGACATCGTTCTTGTAGCCGATGAAAGTAATCTTCAGGTAGTCACCTTCCTTGAAAGGCTCAAAACCCTCAGCACCGTTGATGATCATATCTGCCACGAGACCGGTGTTGGTAATCTGGCATGACGACGGATGGCAATCTGCTATTGAATTACCAAGGAATATTATACCTGACTTCTCTTCAGGATTAAGATCTGCCTGGGGATTCTGGTAATATACGGCAAAAATAGTCCGTCCCTTGCCAGCAGTCTCATATGCACAATACTCATTGCACTTCTCATTTCTCTTCGAAAGTTCCCTGTCGTACTTTGCAGAAATCGCAAAACCACCAGAGTGCTTCTTCGCCTCATCGACGCCGACATTATATACGAACTCACCGGAGGTTCCGACGAAATACCCAGCGGCCATGACGCTGTCTGGAAAATCCGTGAGGAAACCATTGTAGTCAAAATTGTCATTTGTAGAGCGGTTGTTGACATAGCTTCCATGGCCGAGACAAGAGCTCAGCATGAAAGCAGCAGCAACTGTTGAAAGTGCAATAAGTAGAGTTCTTTTCATATCAATTGTTATTTGTTCAGATCACGGATGGTCTTGTCCATGATCTGGAGGGTTTCCTTCGTAGCCGGTGTAAGCGGAAGACGGCAGTCATTCCTGCAGAGTCCCATCAGCGAGAGACCTCCCTTTACAGGGATAGGGTTGCTCTCGACGAAGCAGTTCTTGAACAGAGGCATGAGGAACGCGCTCTGCTTTGCGCCCATCTCATAGTCTCCTGCAGCCATGGTGTGGACGAGCTCCGATACCTTCTCAGGATCAATGTTCGATGCGACGCTGATGAGGCCGGCCACGCCGTCTCTCATGAGTTCGAAGGTCTGGTCGTCGTTGCCGCTGAGGACTGTGAATCCTTCCGGAGCATGCTTCACGATGTCGAAGATCTGGTCTGTCTTGCCGGATGCCTCCTTGATCGCTACGATGTTAGGGATCTCGGCGAGGCGGAGAGTCGTGCGCGGAAGCATGTTCGATCCTGTACGTCCAGGGACGTTGTAGAGGACGATCGACTTCTCGGTCGACTCTGCCACAGCCTTGAAATACTGGTACATGCCTTCCTGTACAGGCTTGTTGTAGTAAGGGACCACCACGAGATATCCGTCCGGTCCGTAAGGCTCAAGAAGCTGGATGTTCTTGATTGTATGCCTGAGGGAATTGCTGCCGGCTCCTACGATGATCGGCTTTCCCTGCGCGTACTGCTTGGTTATCTTGAGGAGCTCGATCTTCTCTTCATCCTCAAGGCAAGGGGTCTCTGCTGTAGTTCCGAGCGGAACAAGGAAGTCCACGCCACCCTTGACCTGCCTCTTCACCATTTCCGCGTATGCAAGGTAATCAACCTCACCGCTTTCTGTAAATGGGGTCACCAATGCGGTACCACATCCTTTCAATGTCATTGTCTTCATGTCTATGGTTGGTTGATTAAGTCTATTCTCCTCTGAAGAAAAGTTCCTTGAACTCGTAGATTCCCTCAAGACCCTCTGTCATCTGGGCAGCTGTGACTGCACCTGCTGCAAGGCCGCCGCGTGAGAAGGCCTCATGCTCGAGGGTGAAACGGTCATTGATGCCTTCGAAACTTACGGTATGGATTCCTGGGATCTCACCGGCTCTCACAGATGTGATCTGAACGTCACCAGGCATGTTCCTCTTGACGTCCTCGCCGAGGGTGATGGCTGTTCCGCTAGGAGCATCAAGCTTATGGCAGTGATGCTTCTCGATGATATATGGGGTATAACCACCGGCTTTGTTGAGATGCTTTGCTACCATCTCGACCGCAGCTGAAAGAACATTGATACCTACAGAGAAATTCGACGCCCAGATAAGAGTCGTGCCGCACTTGCGGAAGTAGTCGAACACCTCGTCCTTGATGTCATACCAGCCTGTTGTTCCGACTACCACTGCCTTGAAGTTCTCAGCAAGTGTCCTGTAGTTCGCACGGAACGAGTCAGGGAAGGTGAAATCGATGCAGACGCAGTCCTTTGCGACCTCCTTGTCGAAAGAAGCGATGTCCTCGCTCCATCCTGCGTACTCGATACCCCTTTCTATAAGGGTCTTTTCGACCATGTGGCCCATCTTGCCGTAGCCACTGATTACTACCTTTACCATTAGAAAAGTCTATTATGAAGTTCGTTTACAATTTCTTTTACATTGCTTCTGTCCACGACGGCACTAAGGTCCATCATCGACGAGCCGAAGCTGAGCATCGTGCACTTTCCGCTCTCGCGCACAGCGTCCATGATACCGGGACATGACGGCAGTCCCTTGCCTACCACCGAGATCTGGGATTTATCTCTGAAATAGGTCACGTCATACCTGTCCGAAAGCTCTGAGACGGCATTCTGAAGGCCAGGCTGACCACATTCGAAAGTCAGGGAAACTTTCGATACCGATGTCGACATAAGGCTTATCTCCAGCTTGTTGGCCTTGAGCACAGGCATGATGTCGCAAAGCATTACAGAGACGCTCTTCTGGACAGGAGAACTGATCTCGAGATAATCGATCTCAGTCAGGAATGCCACGGACTTAGGGCCTTCCGGAATATCGACGTCCTTTGCGACAGTCGAGCCCTCCCCTTCCGGGTTCATGGTATTGAGCACCCTGATAGGGATGTTGCGCCTTCTCGCTGGGCCTATGGTGAGAGGATGGAGCACCCTCGCGCCAAGATATGCCATGACTGCAGCCTCCTCGTACGAAGCCTTGTCGATCCTCGCAGTCTTCTCTACGACACGTGGATCCGCAGTCCTGATTCCATCGACATCTGTCCATATCTCTACCCTGTCAGCGTTCAGTGCCATACCGAAAATCGCTGCGGAATAGTCAGAGCCCTCAAATCCAAGGACTGATGAGGCGCCGGCGGCGGTGGATGACACGAAGCCCTGGGTAAGGACCACCTTCACGCCTTTGGCAACCGCAGGGATTATCCTCTTGATGTTGGCCTGGCAGACGTCGAGGTCCGGTTTTGCGCTGAGATAGTTGTCGTCAGTGATCATCATCCTGCGGGCATCAGCCCAGTTGCAGCTGATGCCTTTCTCGTTGAAGGCAGCGGCTACTATAGTGGATGAAAGGATCTCGCCCGTAGAGATTATCCTCGCCTTGCTGCGTGGGGAAAGCTCTCCGATCTGGCCGACTCCTTCCACGAAGGCTTCGAGCTCCGAACAGATCTGGCTTACCTTGGACAGTGTATCCTCGAGGTTCTCTCCGCTGAGCATCTCCCTGCAGAGGCCTGTGTGCCTTTCTCGGAGCGCGACGAGGTCGGCCTTATAGGCATCGGCGCTCCTGTTCTCCGCCTCTTCAGCGATCTGGACAAGGAGCCTGGTGACCTTGGACAGGGCAGAGACGACAACGAGAGGCTTCTCACGAAGCCTGCCGCTCACGATGGAGATCACTCTCTCAATTGCCTCTTTGTTCTGTACGGAGGTACCTCCGAATTTCATCACTATCATATAGTCTCAGCGAAAATTTGCGGAACATTGACCGCAGTCTGCAAATATACTAATTTCGGAAGTATTTTCCGACAACAGGAAGCTGCGAAAGTGGAAAGTCTTTCTTTACGACATACGCGACGAACACGAGCAGGATCAGGGTATTGGCCAGGAGGGCAGGTACCATGGACATATTCGCGTTGACGATGGTTATGCCGACATACAGGACGGCGGCAAGAAGGACGTACAGGGCGATGTCCTTCATAGGATATGCGATAGGATATTTCTTCTGCCCGACAAAGTACGAGAGAACCATCGCGACGAGGTATCCCGAGAACCCTCCCCACGCACATGCCATGAACCCGTACTTCGGGACGAAAAGGAAGTTGACCAGCAGGAGGACAGCGCAGCCGGCGGCGGAGAATACGGCGCCCCAGACGGTCTTTCCGGCGAGTTTGTACCAGAACGAGAGGTTGAAGTAGACTCCCATCATAATCTCTGCCGCCATCACTATCGGGATTACCTTGAGTCCGTTCCAATAGTCTGGGCTGACTATGTATTTCAGGATGTCGATGTATGCCATCACGGCGAGGAACGCCAGCAGGGTGAAGATTACAAAGTACTTCATTCCCAATGCATTGCTTTCCCTGCTGTCCTTTTCCTTGGCGTTGCTGAAGACGAAAGGCTCATATGCGTAGCGGAAGGCCTGGGTTATCATCGCCATGATCATGGCAACCTTCACTGCGGCTCCATAGATGCCAAGCTGAACGCTCGCGTCCTCGCCTTCATAGATATAAGGGAAGAGCATCTTGTCGGCGGTCTGGTTGAGCATACCCGCGATTCCGAATACCAGAAGCGGCCACGAATACGAGAGCATCTCCTTCATCATGCCACGGTCGAAGCCGTAGGTGATGCCCTTGAGTTCCTTCAGGAGGAATACGGTCAGGAATGCCGAGCAGAAGAGGTTGATACTGAAGACATAGCCGACTCCCACTGCCTGCGTACGGGACATGACAAGGAATACCCAAAGGTTAAGGGCTATGCTGAGTCCTATGTTAAGCAGCTTGAGCGCCGCAAACTTGAGGGCCTTCTTCTGATATCTGAGATAGGCGAAAAAAACGCACTGGAAAGCGTCAATGGCCACGACTATCGCCATCGTCCATACATATTCAGGATGATCGGCATAACCAAGCGCCGAAGATATCGGCCCTATGAAGGCAAGCACAGCGGCAACGAACACCAGTGCGACTGTCCCGACCATCCTTTGGATAGTCGAGAGGACCATCTTCGGGTCCTTGTCCTCCCTGTTGGCGAAATAGAAGAAAGTCGTCTCCATTCCGAAGGTAAGGATCACCAGGAGGAGGGCCGTGTAGGCGTAGAGGTTGGTGATAACTCCGTAACCGCCGCTGGCTGCGGCGATCTTGTATGTATAGAGCGGGGTCAGGAGGTAGTTTAGGAACCTCCCGACGATACTGCTCAGTCCATATATCGCAGTATCCTTTGCCAGTGCCTTGAAATTAGCCATAAAGAAAATCGCTGAACAATATGCTAATATAGCAATTATTCAGCGAAATCATCTTCTTGACCGTTCCGGAAGACTATTTGTCCTTCTCGCGGATAGCGACCCTGCGGATCTTGCCGCTGATGGTCTTCGGAAGTTCATCCACGAACTCTATCCTTCTTGGGTACTTGTAAGGAGCTGTCGTCTCCTTCACGAAGGTCTGTATATCCTTCACGAGGGCGTCTCCCGCCTTAGCCTTCCACTCGTCCTTGAGGACTATGGTAGCTTTCACGAGGAATCCTCTGATCTCGTCAGGCACGCCTGTGACTGCGCACTCGACGACTGCAGGATGCTTCATGATGACGCTCTCGACCTCAAACGGGCTGATCCTGTAGCCGGAGCTCTTGATGACATCATCGTTTCTGCCGACAAACCAGTAGTAGCCGTCCTCGTCACGGGTAGCGACGTCTCCGGTGTGGTACATTCCGTCGTGCCATGCGTTCCTTGTGAGTTCCTCGTCGCGGTAGTAGTACTTGAAGAGGCCGAGCGGCTTGTTCTCTCCCACGCGGATGACGATCTCGCCTTCCTCACCTACTCCGGCGATCTCACCGTCAGGACGGATGAGGTCTACATCGTACTGAGGATTAGGCACGCCCATCGAGCCAGGCTTAGGTGTCATCCATGGGAATGTACCGAGCGAGAGAGTAGTCTCTGTCTGGCCGAAAGCCTCGTAGATATGGAGGCCTGTAAGCTTATGGAAGAGCTCGAATACCGATGGATTGAGGGCCTCGCCCGCTGTGCAGCAGTATCTGAGCGATGAGATGTCGTACTTTGAGAAATCTTCCTGGATGAGGAAGCGGTAGACTGTAGCTGGTGCGCAGAGAGATGTGATCCTGTACTTCTCGATCATCGCGAGCATATCTGCCGGAGTGAACTTGACATGGTCATACACGAACACCGTCGCACCCGCGAACCACTGGCCATAGAGCTTGCCCCATACGGCCTTGCCCCAGCCCGTGTCGGCGATCGTAAGATGGATGCTGTCTTCAGAAAGGTTGTGCCAGTAGACGCCGGTGGCAAGATGTCCAAGGGCGTAGAGGTGGTCATGTGCGACCATCTTAGGGTTACCGCTGGTGCCGCTGGTGAAGTACATAAGGAGTGTGTCTTCGTTGGTGTTGACATTCTCCGGACGCACGAAAGCCGGGACATCGTTCCACTCTGCATGCCAGTCATGGAATCCCTCAGGGACCTCAGGTCCGATGCTGACGAGCACCTCGACCGAAGGGCTTTCAGGAAGTGCGTCCTGGATGTGTCCGATGATCTGCGGCTCTCCTGCACAGATGATGGCCTTGACGTCAGCGCGGTTACACCTGTAGACGATGTCCTTTCCTGTAAGGAGATGTGTAGCAGGGATGGCTACTGCTCCGATCTTGCTCAGGCCAAGCATAGTGAGCCAGTACTCGTAGCGCCTCTTGAGCATGATCATGACGATGTCTCCCTTGCCTATGCCGAGAGACTGGAAATATGCGGCAGTCCTGTCTGACTGTTCCTTCAGATCCTGGAATGTAAAACGGATGCACTCTCCCTTGTCGTTGGTCCACAGGAGCGCCAGCTTCTCCGGCTTCTCCTGGGCCCATGCATCCATCACATCGTATGCGAAGTTGAAATTCTCAGGGATGATGAACTCGAGGTTCTGTATGAAATCCTCCTGAGAACTGAATTCTGTCTGCTTCAGAAATCTTTCAATCATAAAATCTTTTTGGTTTTAGTTGCCTGGTCTGTTTGCTAAATGCAATGCAAATTAAAATTAAAAATCAGAGCAGCTGAAATCAATGTGGCAGAACGCACATATATGTGATATTTGTGGTGATTGGGGCGATATTGTGGTGAAATTTGGACTAATATTATTAATTTTGTAGACGATAATTGCACTTCATGGGCCTTTTGATTGTATTCCTGGCAGGAACGATTCTCATTTCGTTCCTCTGCTCAATCCTCGAGTCGGTACTGATGTCGACTCCTCTTTCATATATCACGATGATGAAGGAAAAGGGCAGCAAGAGCGCGGACAGATTCATGGAATACAAGACCGACATCGACCGTCCGATCGCCGCCATCCTCTCGCTCAACACCATCGCCAACACCATCGGCGCGGCAGGAGTAGGACGCCAGGCGACGCTCATCTTCGGAAGCACATGGTTCGGTGTCATCTCAGCTATCACGACGGTTCTCATCCTCGTTTTCGCAGAGATCGTCCCTAAGACCATAGGAACGACATACTGCAAGAACCTCATGAAGTTCACTTCGCGCGCGATCTCTGTACTGATCGTACTGATGTACCCTCTCGTATGGGTTGTACAGTTCATCAGCAGGCTCATCGCCAAGGAGGATGACGAGAGCGCAGTAAGCCGCGAGGAAGTATCCGCAATGGCGAACATCGGAGCAGAGGAAGGTGTCATCGACTCCAGCGAGAACAAGGTCATCCAGAACATCATGAAGCTTGACAACGTCAAGGCCTTCGACGCGATGACTCCGCGCATCGTTGCGACCACCGCGCAGGAGAACATGACCCTGAAGAACTTCTACAAGAACGACACCTATCTCCACTATTCGCGAATCCCCGTCTACTCGGATTCCCCTGAATACATCACAGGATACATCCTGTTGTCAGACGCCCTCGAAGGACTCGCAGACGACGACTTCGACAAGAGGCTGAAGGACCTCAAGAGACCTATCTCCTTCTTCAACGAAGAGACCTCGCTCGGTGACATCTGGGAATCGCTGCTCAAGAAGAAGGAGCAGATGGCACTTATCATCGACGACTATGGCTGTTTCCAGGGAATCATCACTCTCGAAGACATCATCGAGACCATCCTCGGCCTCGAGATCATCGACGAGAATGACCAGTTCACAGATATGCAGCAGTACGCGCGCGAGCGTTGGGAAAAGAGGCAGAAGCGCTACCGTCCTATCGTCATTCCGGCCGACCACGCTGATCCAGAGCAATAAACCACAGTTTTCATCATCATACATGACGAGGGCGAAATCCAGCTGGTTTCCTACAGAAGAATCATCGTTGAGGTTATTTAGATTACTGGACAGTCATAGACGCACCGTACTGTCTATGGCGGCAACCGCCGCCGTGCCGAAGGAGGGAGCGATGCGACCGACGAGAGGCACCCGACGGAGCAACGCGGAGTCGGCGTTCTCCCTGACAGGGAGATGTCGCGCAGCGACAGAGGGTTAGAATTATCTACACAAAAAAAGCCAGATCGTAAAAAACGATCTGGCTATATTTTGTGGAGATAAAGAGATTCGAACTCTTGACCCCCTGCTTGCAAAGCAGGTGCTCTACCAACTGAGCTATACCCCCAAGAAGTAGGGACGCGCGGAGTTGAACCGCGGACCTCCACATTATCAGTGTGGCGCTCTAACCAACTGAGCTACGCCCCTATATATATCAAAAGATAAGCACAAGTACTTGAACTTGTCAATCGTGCCTCGAACACTGAACCGCGAGCTTAAAGCGTCATTCACAGCTCCAAAAAGGAGGTGTTCCAGCCACACCTTCCGGTACGGCTACCTTGTTACGACTTAGCCCCAATTACCAGTTTCGCCCTAGGCCGCTCCTCTCGGTCGCGGACTTCAGGCGCCCCCAGCTTTCATGGCTTGACGGGCGGTGTGTACAAGGCCCGGGAACGTATTCACCGCGCCATGGCTGATGCGCGATTACTAGCGAATCCAGCTTCGTGGAGTCGGGTTGCAGACTCCAGTCCGAACTGAGATGGGTTTTCGAGATCAGCATCCTGTCACCAGGTAGCACCCCTCTGTACCCACCATTGTAACACGTGTGTCGCCCCGGACGTAAGGGCCGTGCTGATTTGACGTCATCCCCCCCTTCCTCACACCTTGCGGTGGCAGTCTCGCCAGAGTCCCCATCTTTACATGCTGGTAACTGACGACAAGGGTTGCGCTCGTTATGGCACTTGAGCCGACACCTCACGGCACGAGCTGACGACAACCATGCAGCACCTCGACAGGAGTCCGAAGACTGACCCATCTCTGAGCCATTCCCCTGCCGTTCGAGCCCGGGTAAGGTTCCTCGCGTATCATCGAATTAAACCACATGTTCCTCCGCTTGTGCGGGCCCCCGTCAATTCCTTTGAGTTTCAACCTTGCGGTCGTACTCCCCAGGTGGATGACTTATCGCTTTCGCT